>CANRBJ010000018.1 GCA_947628815.1 uncultured Clostridia bacterium
CTTGGATTGCTTCCACTACCCTGGTCACTTCCGCCACTTGGGTTGCTTCCACTACCCTGGTCACTTCCGCCACTTGGGTTGCTTCCACTACCCTGGTCACTTCCGCCACTTGGGTTACTTCCACTACCCTGGTCACTTCCGCCACTTGGATTGCTTCCACTACCCTGGTCACTTCCGCCACTTGGGTTGCTTCCACTACCCTGGTCACTTCCGCCACTTGGGTTTAATTTCTCCTTAACCTGTTCTAAAGTTAAGGTTGCCTTATGGCCGCCTGCTGTTTCATATCCAGTAACATATCCGTTTTCAATTGTCAATGAAATGACACTTGAATCCACCATAAATAAGGTGGTGTTACTGCCCTGAAGTTGATAGTTATAGCCGAACAATGTCCCGCTTAACCATAATAGATACACTGTACCTACTTGGTCAAAACCACCGTCCTTAACTACCAATGCTTTTGTTAGTTGGTACGTTTCCGTACCATTCACCGTTAAAACAGCCATGCCATTCGTTATACTCAATGACTGATTGTCATTGGTATATGTGGCTGCCTTCACTTCAGTTACGCCTATACCTGCGCCTGAAACTCCTGATACCGTTGCGATCATCGCTACCAAAATCGCTGCCATTGCTTTCCTTAATGTTCTCCGTTTTGTCATAATTTTGTCCTCCTAATTTATTTATTTTTTTTTCAAGGTACACCAATTTTGCGGACTCTATTAAATATATTAGAATCCTAAGTACTAACCGTACCTAACATATATTATACTCTCATTAACATAAAAAGTCAACTATGTATAAAAAAGCTAATAGCATAAATTATAG
The DNA here is from genome assembly GCA_947628815.1 of uncultured Clostridia bacterium. GTDB lineage: Bacteria > Bacillota > Clostridia > TANB77 > CAG-508 > RGIG8482. The sequence continues at coordinate 826 of CANRBJ010000018.1, forward strand.
TTGAATTATTTCATAAAATATGCTAAAATGCTTAGAAGAAAGGGAATAATAAGATGAAAAGATATACACAAAATGAAATAAATGAACTAGCAGATATATTAAAAAATGATGGTGTAATTAGTGTTCCTACTGATACAGTATATGGTATATGTGCACGCATAAATTCAATAAAGGCACATCATAATCTAATGGTTGCTAAAAATCGCCCTACTAATAAATTATTTCCGGTTATGTGTGCAAATTTGGAACAGATTAAAAGTATTGCTATTGTTGATGAAAAAGTGGAAAAATTGATTAGCAAGTTTATGCCTGGTCCTATTACATTAATTTTATTAAAAAATCCGGAACTGCCTTATTATATTAATAATGGTGGAGCAACAATTGCAGTGAGAATGGCACCTTCTAAGGTTATTAGGGATTTAATTTTAAAGACTGGATGTCCTGTTTTTATGACAAGTGCTAATAAGAGTGGTAAAACTGTTTGCACTAGTTTAGATGAAATAGAAAAAGAATGTCCTACTATAGATGGAATGTTAGAAGGTAATGTATCTTTTGGTGAGAGTAGTACTATTGTTGATTGTGTTTGTGAACCTATTAAAGTTTTAAGAGAAGGTCCTATTTCTTTTGAACAAATTGTTGATGTGTTAACAGATTCGTTTGTCAAATAAAAAAGCGGAATAAATTCCGCTTTTTTATTTTATTCTTTCAAATAACGGCTCAATTCCATTTATTTTTTTATTTTTTTCTACTTCAATATATTCCCATGAAGCATTTTTAATGTGTAATAACTCTCTTACTTTTTTTGATGATGTTGGCATAATTGGTTCGTATAGATTAGATAGATTTGCTACTAGATTGCTGCATGTATATATTGTATTGTTAAAGCTAGTTATGTTTTCTTTTTGTTGTTTCCATGGTTGTTGTTCTTCATAGAATTTGTTTCCGTCTTCAACTAGGTTTCTGATTATTTCTATTGCTTTTCTAAATTCAAGGCTTTCTATTGCTTGACTTACTTGTGTGTATGTGTTTTCAATTTTTTTCTTCATTTCTGGGTTCATTTCGCCATTTGGTATTTCTTCAAGTCCTTTGTATTTTAGTGTTCTATTTATTAGGTTTCCATATTTGTTTACTATTTCTGCATTACATGTTGCTATGAATTCTTCTATTGAAAAGTTGCTATCTTTTTTTTCTGGACCATTTCCAATTAGGTAATATCTTATCATGTCTGAGTCGTATTGGTCTAACATTTCTTGTATTGTAATTCCATTTCCTTTTGATTTTGAAATTTTTTCTGAGTTTATGTTTAAGTATTGTGTTGCAATCATGTAGTCTGGTAGTCTGTAATTGTCGTCTAATGCTAATAGTAAGGCTGGTAGTATTATTGTATGAAATGTTATATTGTCTTTTCCGTGTGCCATGTATATTAAGTTATTTTCATGCTTTTTCCAAAAATCTGTCCAATCTAAGTTTTTTTCCATACATATTTTTTGACATGCTGTTACATATCCAAGTACCGCTTCAATCCATACATACATTTTTTTATCTTCAAATTGGTCTATTGGTATATCTACTCCCCATTCAAGATTTCTTGTTACTGCTTTTTCTGGAAGTCCTTGTTTTAGGTATTTTTCTGTTTCGTTTTGTGAGCTGATTCTCCAATTTCCTTTTGTGTTTTCAACATATTTTTCAATTTCTTTTTGTAATTTTCCTAATGATAGGTATAAGTTCATATTTTCTTTTGGAATTACTATATTTCCACATTCAATACATTTTGCATGTAATAAATCTTCTTCTTTTGGCTCATATCCACAATCACACATATCTCCTTTTGTTTCATTACCACAAGAAGGACATTTTAGTATTAGCTCTCTATCTGCAACAAATTTTGAACACTTTTCACAATATGGTTGTAAATCTTTTTTTTCATAGATATATCCGTTATCATACATTTTTTTGAATAGTTCTTGTACTTTTTCTTTATGGTATTCGTCTTCTGTTTTTGTATATAAATCATATGAAAATTGCATATCTTCAAAACATTTTTTGAATTCATTATGATATGATTCTGCTATTTCTTTAGGAGTTTTATTTTCTTTTTTTGCTCTTTGTGTTATTGGGGTTCCATGACAATCTGTACCTGATACATATAAGACATTATCTCCTATTTGCCTGTAATATCTTGCAATAACGTCTCCTGAAATTAAACCTGCAATGTGCCCTATGTGCAATGAATTGTTTGCATATGGCCATGCTCCTCCAATTAATATGTTTCTCTTTTTATGTTCATGTATATTTTCCATAGATTAACCTCCTTATAATACTTGAAATTATAGCATAAAAATTATCGTTTTTCAATTGATTTTTATGTATTTTTATATACTTAGTTTTTGCAATAAGTGTTTATATAATACAAAAAAACAAGCAGTTTTGAATACTTTTGCTTGTTTTTTTGTAACTATTCTAATACTTTATCTACATATTTTACAAAGATTATACTTTCTATTAGGTCACTTATTGAATACATTAGCATTATAATTCCTATTGTTAGAACTATTGCTCCACTATTAAGTAACATATATAATCCTCCAATTATCATTATAAGTGATAATGCTAGTGATACTCCCCATATATTTATTTGTGCTCTATGTAATTTTAGTGATAATGATAATCTTATAAGCCCGCTATATATTATCCATATTCCTATTATAAGCCTCAACATAGATTCTATTAAATCGCTATAGAATATGGTAACTACGCCTATAATAATTGCAATTATTCCATAAAGCATATCGTAATTATATAAATCGTATTTTCCTTTTGATATAAAATAGTTTAAAATTTTTATTATTCCTATGAAAATAAATATTCCACCTAGCACATATGCTATTACCTTAGTTGCAATATCTGTTTTTATTATCATAAATATACCAATAATTGCAAATATAACAGATACTACTATGTCTGTCCAGCCTGTTTTTTTCAAAAAATCTTTCATATCTTTCTCCCCTTTATTTTTATTCTAATAAAATTTGCTTTATTTCTTTTAATAGCTTTATTTTCAATTGTTTCCAATTACATTCTGCTATATATTCTAGCGATATGTGTGAAAGATATCCTTCTTGTTCTGCTATTTGATTCCATTTTTCTACTGTCGGAAATTCGTCTTCTATAATCATTCGTATTAAATGATTTTTAGAATTTAGGTATGGATTGAAATATACATCTCTATTATAGTATTTTTCTATAATTTTGTCTAGTTTTTCATCGATATTTGTAATTTTCTTTCGTTTTATTCCTATATTTAATATTTGATAATACAACATTTCTCTATTCATACCAAAATAATATCCTACTTTTTTCGACATTTCAAATCCAATTTCGACATTTTATTTTAGTTCATCAATTGCATTTTTTATTGCGATATTAACTAATTTATAAATGGATAAGTTATATTTTTCTCTCATTTCTTCTAATCCATCAAATAATGACTCGCGAATTAATAATGAATGTTGTATAGATAATTCTCCTTTTTCTTTTTCATATATTTTTATGTCTTTGCTACGAAGTAATTCTTCTATGCTTGCGTTAATTAACTGGTTTGTAGATGTTTGATATACATTTTTTGATAATTCATTTAATTTTTCATATAGCGAATTATCTATTTCGATTGTTTTCTTTAGTAAGGCTTCTCTTTTCCAAAATCTATCAAATACTCCCATATTCTTCTCCTTATTTTACTCATAGTAAAATTATAGTAATATATTATGCATTTTTTAACTAGGTATACATGCATTTTTTGTTTGTATGTTGCTAATTCACCCTTTTGGGTATTTGTCATATATTACTATTAGGTGATTATATGGGTATTGTTTCTACTAACGTAAAGTATAGTTATGATATTTTAATGGAAAATCTTAATTCTCTAAAATCAACGTATCCTTTTTTGTATGTTGATAGTATTGGAAATAGTGTTCTTGGGAATGCTCTTGTTTATATTAGAATTGGTACTGGCAAAAGGGAAGTTTTTTATAATGGTTCCTTCCATGCAAATGAGTGGATTACTTCTATGTTGCTTATGAAGTTTATTGAGGAATTTTGTGTTGCTTATAAAAATGATTCTAAAATTTATGGATATTCTGCAAGAGAGTTGTTCAATACGACTTCTATTTATATTGTTCCAATGGTAAATCCTGATGGCATAACCTTAATTTTCATTGGCACTTTTGTAGTAACTCCTTTACATTTACTTTTTCATTTATATATTTACAAGTTTCGTTTAGCTTATTAAAAGCAAAATGGATATAAACATTTTTATTTTCGTCAATTTCAATTTTATCAATTAGCTTGTATATTGCTTTCTTGGATGAATTGGTTAAAAATTCATTTATTGTATTTTCCATTTCTTCTTGTGAAAACTTATCTTGTTTTTCTTTTGTAGTTGTTATTAATTTACTGATTTCTTTTTTCTGGTTTTCTAATGAGTTCCTTTCGCCTATTATTTTATTTGTATATCTAAAATAGTCATTTTCAGATATTACATGATTTAGTTTATCAAAATATATACTGTCTATTTGATTTGAAATAGTATTTATTCTATTATCAATTATTTTTAACTCTTTTTGATATTTAGAAATATCATTATTTTTACTGTTTTTATAATTTTTATATATTTTTTCTAAACTCTTTTTGTCTGTATATAGCAATAAAAATTCCTTTAAATATTGTAATACTTCATTTTCAAATCTATCATAGTTTAAATGTTGAGATGGACATTTCCCTTTTTTAGAATTTCTACAAGTTATATATGGAATTGGATTTTTTATCATTTTTCCGTTTTTTGAAAGCTTAGCACCTACTTCCAAATTACTTCCACAAGTTTTACATTTAATTAAGCCCCTAAATAAGTACTCATGTTTATTCTTTTTATTGATACTTTTTTTATCTAGTAAAAATTGTACTTTTTCAAAATCTTCTTTTGAAATTATTGGCTCATGTGTCTTTTCTGTTACCACATATTCTTGTTCTGGCACTTTTATTCTTTTTTTAGATTTATATGAGATATTTGTTCTTTTATTAGAGACTGTTGTTCCAATATAAGCTTTATTACTTAGTATATTTAAAATTGTAACACTATTCCATTTCTTTATTTCTATTTGCCTTTTAGCATATCCACTTGGAGATTGAATTTTTTTATTATTTAAATAGTCTCTTATTTTATAAACACTATTTCCATTAAGATACATATTATAAATATCTTTTACAATGTAACAAGTTTCTTCATCAATTATTAAATGATTTTTTTTGTTGTTATCTTTCTTATATCCAAATGGAGCAACTGTGCACATATATTCACCTTTTTGTTGTTTTTCTTTTATTACACTTCTTACTTTTTTTGAAATATCTTTTGCGTACATATCATTCATTATTGATTTAAAAGGTGTTATATCATTGCATGTACTATTTACGAAAGTATCTACTCCATCATTTATTGCTACATATCTTACCATATGCTCTGGAAAGTAATTCTCTAAGTAATAACCTGTTTGTATATATTCTCTACCTAATCTTGATAAGTCTTTAGTTATTACCATGTTTATTCTTTCTTGCTCTATATCTGCAATCATTCTTTGAAATCCGCTTCTTTCAAATGTAGTTCCAGATACTCCATCATCTACATACTCATCTATAAATCGTAAATCATTTTCTTTTATGTACCTCATTATAATGTCCCTTTGATTTCCAATACTCTCACTTTCTTGTTTATCTCCATCTTCACGAGATAATCTTATATATACAGCTACTTTAAAATGGTTATTGTTTATATTGCTAAAGATCACTTTTTACCTCCTTTCCATCTCTAGCAATTATCTGCTAAAGAGAGTTATAGTATTTTTCTTGAGCAAATACAAATGTGCAAATTTACACATTTATTTTCTCTTGGAGGTACTCTATAAATATTTTTTCTAACAGATCTTGAAAACTTATCCCATTTTCTTTAAATGTGAAATATAATTTTATTTCTTGTTTTTTATTATTCATTTTCCTTTGCCATTCCTTTCGACTATACTATTTAATACTATGATAAATTCGAGGTTTAAATTACAAAATAATATTCCCCCTATTTACTAGTACAGAAAATGGCAAATCGTTAAGTCTATTTTGAAAAATTTTTTAAAAAATTTATTTTTTTCTATAAAAATAAAACATATAAAATTAATTTAACCAAAAAGTTAATAGTTTTATATGCTTTATTCTATATTATCTGTATATTTTTTATTATCTATAAATAGCTAGTACCTCTATTTCATAAAATTCTTCTTCTCTTATTATTGGGTTAAATTCAAATCCTTCATTTTGTTGGTTTTTAGGCATAGTTCTTCTTATGGCTCTAGGTATCTTTAAAAAATCTTTATATGGATTATAAATTTCTACATCTCCACTTTTTCTTCTTACTTTCTTACCTACTATTGTAATTTCATCATCTTCTAAATTCTCAAATTCTTCATATTCTACTTTTATTTTATTCATATCAATCTTCATAAAGAAATTATTATTTTCGTATTGTGCTATTATAGGGATTTTTACCTGTCTTCTTTCTACCATTTCCTTAAATATCTCAATATTTGGCTGTCCACTCATAGATTGAAATATTAAATTTGCATATTCATCCAACATTTTGCTAGTATCAAATTCTTCTGGTACATAAGCATTTGCTCTGATTTTAATCAGAGAATTTGATGGTACTGTTGATATATCATAATCATTCTCAGTAAAATCAAAGAAATATTCTTCACTAACTAATTCTTTAGCTTTTGTTTCAAATCTAAAATATTCATAATTTACATTAGTTTCAATATTAGCTTCATCAACAATCTTTCCTTCTCCACCTATAAATCCATTTCCTATTCTGGCTTTTCTTTCTATTGTTCTAGCATTTACTTTTGTATTTGGTTTATTTTTTAGTATACTGTCATATTCTCTTAATTTTTCTTCATCTATATACAATATTGTATTAAACATTTTTATTCCTCCTATTTTACTTCATATACTCTTTCAAATCATTTACTAGCATAAATACTGTAGTTGTAGGATTACTACTCGCTGGTGTTTGGTCTTTCATCAATTCGTAAACTTCTTCGCAATTTTTTATTGCTCTTTCCATTTTTCCTTCCCCACTAATCTTTGTGAATAATTCTTTATCATTTTTCTTATATTCTCCTAGTCCTACTTTTGAAAATTCTTTTGTAACCTGTTTTAGTGTTTCATCTTTTGTCATACTTTTATTTAACTTTTTAAAGTGAGATAATATCCATACTTCAAAATTAGGATTTGACCAAGCCGAATTATATTCATTAAGCTTTATTGCATTATTAAATTGTTCATCACTATATTCGTCTTTATCAAATACTACCCATACTTGTCCATACATTTTATAAGATTGATTAACAATTTTCTGTGCATATTTTACTAAACTTTCTGTATTCATTCCTGTACCCTTTACTTTTATATATGGTACAATATTTATTCTATCTTCATATCTTTGGTTTAACCTTCTTTTTAATCCCTCAAAGTAATTTGGTTCTGTCTGTTTTCCCTCACATATAATTAGATAGTTTGGTGGTGCTAATTTCTTACTATCAATTTTATTTCGTGATTTAGTTTCTTTTCTCATCGCTAAATTCCACCTTAAATTCTTCAAATACTGGAATAGCACCATATCTTCCAGTTAAATAATCTTTATTATATGTTGCATCATTTCTTATTTTACTATTTCCTATTTTATAGTCTGATAGTGAAAATAACTCTGATACTCCATCTTTATCTTTCTCTGTAAACCATATTTCATCTCTTCTAAATGTATCTTTATTTAAATTTACTGTATCATGTGTTGAATATATTAACTGACCATTTCCGGTGTTTTTGGTATTATCATGGAATAAATTTATTAAATATCTAGTAAGTAAAGGATGTAATTTTGCATCTAATTCATCTATAAATAATACCATTCCATCTTTTAAAGCCATCATAATAAAGTTGAATAAGTAAAACATTTTTAATGTTCCTTTTGATTCTAATGTAAATGGTAGTAATCTTTTTTCTCCTTTTTCATTTTTATGCACAAATTTAACTTCTACTATTCCATTATTATTACTAATATCTTTTAATTTGTTTGGTGTAATTTCTATATCATCAATTCCAAAATCGAAAGTTTTTAAAAATTTAACTAGCTCATTTTTATAGTTATTATCTTCTAATAATCTAGTAGATATTTTCGTATTTATCTTGTTTTCAAATTTTGGATTACCTAAATCTAAATAGTTTGCATTTAGAAACCAATTATATACACTTTTGAAATCCTCATTATTATTTTCTAGTTTTGTTATTAAACTTAAAAATAATGAATTAGAATCTATTTCAAATTTTCCTTTTTTCTTATCATATCCTCTATCAAATTCTACTGTTTTACCAGATCTTTCAAAAATAGTATAGAATTTATTTATTTTTTTATAATATAACCATTCTGAAACAATTTCATTTTTCTTTGCCTCAAACCCATATTTATATATTTTATTATTTTTTGCAAGACATTCTACTTCTAAAGCTATTGGTTCTTCATTTATCATAAAACTAAAATAATTTTCTTTTGCCTCTAACATATTTTTAGTATCATCTGTTACCATTAGTCTTCTCTTCATATAATCAAATGCTTCTAATACATTTGTTTTTCCACTTGCATTTGCACCATAAATTGCAGATACTCTCAAATATTTATTACCTTCTATTTCTAAAATGTTATATTCATGTTCTTTTAATGATGTTGCTTCCATATCTAAACAATTCTCATTTTTAAATGATTTAAAATTTTTAAAACTAAATTTTATTAACATTTTTTTCATCTCCTATATTATTATTATATGCCAAAATCAAAAAAATATCAATAATTTTTGAGATTTTTTCTCAAGTTTTATCGATATTTTATAATATTGATTATTTTATTAATTGTTTCTTATATAAATCTTTAAATTTTGTTTTCAAATTTTGCATGCTAATTTTTTACTTAATCTTAAAAAAACTCATTATCTTATGTATTATTTTCTTAAATAAATTGTCTTCTTTATACTCAATAAGTGATGTATTTTCTGCTACATTTTCTTGTGATACATTTTCTTCTTGTAGTTTTTTCTTCTTAAATAGGTTATCTGGATTATATTTCTCTCTTAATTCTGCCTCCCTTTTTTTATCATTTTCAGCATATATTGCTATCAATTCTTTTTTTCATTTTCATCTTTACACCAATAGTTAAGATTTAACATTGCTAAAATTGAATAAGTTTTTCTCTGTAAATTCTGCTCGTCTAATGGTATTTGGGTATTTATATTAGGTTCATATCCTTGTAATCTCTCATTTTTAAATAATTCTCTTATCTTTAAAGGGATTTTTTCAACATAAGTATTCTTCATATATGATAATATAACATCTACTTCGGCATATGCTTTTAATAGTTCATTTTCCATAATATCCTCCAATTTTTCCTTTAAATATTAAGTCATTATTAATCACTCAATTCATTATCTATATTTTTATCTGGCTCAAATGACTCTCTAATTTCTTGTGTTGTTTGGTTAATTTCAGTAATTCCTGTTCCTTTTCTTGCTGTAGCTTTTCCTATCTGTGTAGGACTCATATTGTCAGAAAAACTTGCTAAAACTGCTTCTAAATCTTCTTCTGCTACTCTTATTTCATTTTGTCCGTAATATAATCTTCTTAATTCATTTGGGTCCGTTATACCTGTATCTTCAAAGACTGCTTCTAAATAATCCCTATCGCTTTCTATTCTTTTACTTTCAATTTCTTTTTTTTCTTCATCTGTTGTTCTATTTATTCCTTCCAAAAAACTTGAAACTTTATCTGAACTTTCCATTACCTGCTCATCTATTCCTAAAATTGAAAATAATTGTTTAGCATTTGAAAACTCATTTAATTCTGCTTCTAATAGCCTAAAATCTGCATACTGTTCTTCAGTAAGTTGTCCATTTTTATGCATTTCTTTCATTTTAGAATACTCTAACATTTTTGTTTCTGCATCTTGTGAAATCCCTACAAAATATTGTTTAAAATAATCATCAACTGCCATTTTAATCTGTTCATAAGTTTGATTTGGTATATTATCATCGTCTTTTAATTCCATACTTCTCATATCAACTGTTATATTGCTATTTTCTATGTTAGGTATAGCACTATTTAATTCTACTGTTGTGCCTTGTTTCCTAAATAATTGTGGATTTAAATCGGCATATATATTTCGTTTTGTTTGAAAAACTTGCCTTAATACATTTGCTTGATTTTCTGGAATTATTCCTTTTTTTAATAATCCATATAAAATTGCATACATTTTTGAATCATTACGTTTCCCTCCGTTTTGCCTTTCTTCTGCCTCCTCTAAACGCTTTTCTTCTGCTTCTTTTATTTCTCTTTCAATCCTTGCTTTTTCTGCTCTCTCTGCCTGTAACTTTCTTGCTTCTTCTCTTGCTATTTCTTCAGACTTAACGTGTTCAGCTATAGTATTTTCTAATCTTACTATTTCATCTTCTGGGGTTTCTTTTTCTGATTCACTTTCTTCTGGTATTCTTTGTGGAATAGATTTTGCTTCTAGCACTTGATCTAAAACATCCATATCTATACCTTGTTCTATAATTGCATTTCTATATTTGTCTATAATAACACTTAATCTTTTATCAACTGCTTGTTGTATTTCTGGATAGCATTTATTATATGCATTTAGATTAAGGATGACAGCAAGTTGCTCATAAATAGTTGTTGGAATGTCTGTTTTTTCACTTGATAATCCTAAATCTATAAAAGTTATATTTTTACCTTGTTCATAAATAAAATTACCTGTTTTAGATGGGTCTATTCTTATACCAGCTTTTTGAATTTCTATCCATCCTCTTACAAAATTACTAAAAAATTCTTGTCCTTCTTGAGATATTGAATCAATTTGTCTTAAATAATCTAATTGATATTTTTTCCCCTCTTCATCCCAGTTTGTTCTATCTAATAATGGTTTGCCTATTGCTCTTTGTTGTAATACATAACCTTCTGAAACAAGTACATTTTTATCTGCATTCCATCCTTGAACATTTTGTGAAAGTATTTTATAGTCCAATGTCCTAGCTACTTTAACTCCTTTGCTCTCAAGTTGCTCACATATTTGCATTGTTTTATCTATTTCTTCTGTCATGAATTTCTGTCTTAATAATGCATAATCATCAATCAAAAAACATTGTTTATTACTTCCGTGTGCATTTGTTTCTTGTCGCTCTGCCATTTGTATAATATCATCTATAACTTTTTCACCCATATATACCTCCGTCTTTTCTTTGGAATTTTTATATATCAATTTGTAATTATTATAACATAAATGCAATTAATATGTGTATTATTTTATTTAAAAACTTTATTAAAAGATAGAATATGATTTTATATTTTGTGATAATTTTTTTTTGGGATTGGGGCTTGCTACATAATACGAATTTTTCGACTAGGGAGGAAAAATTCAATGCTTGTTAGAGTCTATATGGGTGTATATTTTTTAATATTTTACTTATAAATTATCTCTTTTAAAATAATTTCTTCTGCTAAATTTTTAAAATTATTCATCATTCCGAACCCATTCCATTTGATTTTTTGCTTTTAAATTTTCATCAATTTTTTCTTTTTCTGCCATCGAATTTATTAAATTTTCTTCTCTTTCTTTTGCATTTTTTTCTACATCAGATAAATAATTTTTTAATTCATTTTTCATTAACAAAATCGTATAAATCTTTTTGTTGATTTTGCGTTAAATATGAAATTTCTACTGCTGGTCTAAATGCAATTTTCTTTTCATCTACCATTTTTAAGATTTCTGGCACAAGTTCTGTTAATCGTATATATCTTCTTATTTGCTCTCTACTTTCATTTTGTTCTTCTGCAATTATATCTCGAGAAGTTTGTCCATTTTCTAACTTATGCTCCATTGGTGCAGAAGTTGTATTTTCTTTTTTTCCTTGATGTTTCATTGCTTCTAACTTCATTTTATATGCAAATGCTTTTTCACTTGGTAATATTTCTTCTCTTTGCAAATTAGAATCCACCATAATTATTGTTGCTTCATCATCTGTTAATTCTCTTACTATTGCTGGAATTTCTGTTATTCTTGCTATTTCTGACGCTCTTTTTCTTCTGTGCCCAGATATCATTTCAAATTCACCATTTCCTTTAGTTCTTACTAATATAGGATTTAGTATTCCATATTTCTTTACACTTTCCACCATCTTTTTCATTTCATCATCATCTTTTACTTTAAAAGGATGATTTTTAAATTCTGATATTTTATCAATTGAAATCTTTCTTACAGTTTCAGTTGTGCAACTAGGTGTAAATAATTCTTCTATTGTTGGTAATTCAAATTTTAAATTTTCTTGTTTCATTACTCTTCCTCCTAAATTTCATTTGCCGTTTTGTTTGCTTTTAGCAGATAATTGCTAATATTTATTAGTCCTATGAAATTTAAGGTAACCGGAGTTAATTTGGTTACTGGAAATTTGCCAATTAATAGTAATGCTTATGCTTATACAAAAAATATTGCAAGCCGTTATCCTAATGTAGCTTTTCCTGATGGATGGAAGGCAAATATTGAAGGTGTTGATTTAAATTTACAATTTCCAGCACGGATGGGAAAATGCAAAGAAAATAAAGTATTCACAAGGATATACAACTCCTGCTCCTCGTGATTTTGTTGGTCATTTTCCTCTATCTACTCCTGAGGCAAAGGCTATTTATAATTTTACTTTAGCACATAATTTTAGCTTAATTTTGGCTTATCATAGTCAAGGTGAAGTGATTTATTGGAAATTTCAAAATTACTTACCTGCTCATTCTGAATACATAGGTAGACAATTTTCAAAAGCTAGTGGATATTTGCTAGATATTACTCCTGCTGAGTCTGCTTGGGCAGGATATAAGGATTGGTTTATTCAAAACTATAATTTGCCAGGATATACAATTGAGGTAGGTCTTGGTGAAAATCCGCTTCCTTTATCTCAATTTGAAAAAATTTTTAAAGATAATATTGGTATTTTAGTGCTTGGTGCTACTTTAATTTAATTTTATTAATTATAACGATGAAAATGCGTGCAAATAAAATTAACGCGCATTTTCTAGCACAATTTTTAGTTTTTAATTTAAATACATTATCACAAATTTTCATCAAAAAGTTAATTCTATAAATCTCTGTTAAATTTTCCATCTTTATAATACAAAATGGTATCTTCACTCGCAAAAAATGGAATTAATACATTTGGTACTTTTATTTCGTTATCTTCATATGATAAAACACAATAATCTTCTCCATGTTCTTTAACTATATATCTCGTATTTTCATCCATTTTATCTATATGACTTTCTTCTATAAATTTATTCTGTATCTCTTTATATTCTTTTATATCAACTAAATTATTAAAAAATTTTTCTGTCATTTCTTCTTCTATAATATATTCTCCATTTTTATATCGCAAAATTGTGTCATTTCCAATTTTGTCTAAGATATTTTGGGGAATATCTTTTTCTTCATAAATTTGATTATTATTTGTGTTTTGCAAATACGCACCATCTACTGTCATTTCTGCTACTTGATATAAACAATCTTCTTGTTTTAATCCATTATTTTTAATGTTTTCTTCATTTGATAGTTCATTATTTGTTTTTTCTAAGTAATTTGATAATTCCTTTACAAAATTTTTGACTACTTTATTTTCCTTTACACGATCTAATATGTTATTTAATAAATCTAAGTTCAATAAATATCACTCTCCTATTTGCTTGTCCACTTATTGGGGAATTTTTACTATAGAAAAATAGTAAACGATTAAACTTAATTTATTATATACTGGTTTTATTTGATTTTCAATATTTTTCTATATTTTATTTACTATTCCAACTTTCTCCCGTTTTATAATCTATTGTTACATTAGGTTGTATATTATAAATGTATACATTAAAACAAATTCCTTTTCCATTGTCTTCTACTGAATATGCTTCTATTTCTACTCCACTTGCAAGTAGATTATCATCTTTAAAAACTGGTGTTACTCTATATAATACATGTACATCTTGCTTATTTTCTTTTATGTAGTTTGCAACTTTATTTTCAAATGGTAACATTCCTTCAACATTAAAATATCGTGTTCCTGTAATTAAGTTACGCTCATTTGCATCTTCATTCGATAATTGATATCCTATTAAATGACATCTATTATATAAATATTCATTATTATATTTCTTTTGTTTCCAGCCTGTTGGTTTTACTGAACTAATATCTCCCCTTTCATCTTGTTCTTGTGGCATAATTTCTTTACAAATATTGGCATAGGCTACTCCACATCTTCCTTCTTCATCTAAATCACTATATTTTTCAAAAACCTCTGTTGTATAATCTTCTTCACTAAAATATGGTATGTTATTATTTATTTCTACATAAATTTCGTCTGTATATTCTGCAACCTCTACTAAATTACTATAATTTTTTATACTAGCACTTTGAATATTTCTGCTAATATAATCTACTCCAACTAATATTATAATAGTTATGATTGTAAATATTATTTTTTGTATTTGTTTTTTCACTTTATTTTTCTTATTTTTTGACATTTGTACCAACCTTTCTTTTTTGTATTTTATCATACTTATTAAAAAGTAAAAACCACTTTTGGCATATTTCCATAAGTGGTTTTTATTATTTATCCTTTATACTCTCCTCCATTTATATGCATAACTTGACCTGTTACATATGAAGAGTCATCACTTGCAAGATAAATGAATAATGGCGCTATTTCATAAGGATGACCTGCTCTTCCCATTGGTGCATCTGAACCTAATGTTGGTATTTTCTCTGCTTCCCAACAAGCAGGTTGTAGTGGTGTCCAAAATACACCTGGTGAAACAGCGTTTACTCTTATATTTTTTAAAGCTAAATTTGTTGCAAGTGATCTTGTAAAACCTACAATTGCACCTTTACTTGTTACATAATCTATTAATTCTGGCTCTCCTTTGAATGTTGTTATTGATGTTACATTTATGATACTTGATCCTGGTAACATATGTTTTAGTGCTCTTTTTGTTAAATAGAACATAGAATAAATGTTAGTTTTCATCGTTAAATCAAATTGTTCATCTGTAATATCTAGTAAGCTTTTTTGTTGATATTGAACTCCTGCATTGTTAACTAGAATATCAATTCTTCCAAATTTTTTCATTGTTTCATTTACTATTTTATCGCAAAACTTAGTATCTTTTATATCTCCTGCAAGAAGTATGCATGTTCCACCTAGTCTTTCTATAAATTCTTTTGTTTCATTTGCATCTTTTTCTTCGTTATAGTAAGCAATAACGACACATGCTCCTTCTTTTACAAAACCTACTGCAACTGCTCTTCCAATTCCTGAATCCCCTCCTGTTATAATTGCTACTTTATTCATTAATTTGCCAGATGCCCTATAATATGGGTTATTAAATATAGGTCTTGGCTTCATTAAGTATTCCATTCCTGGTTGTGTATCTTGATGTTGTGGTGGGAATTCTAGTTTATAATCTTTACATATTAGTCCATATCCTTGTTCATCTATGTATTTTAATCCATAATCATCTTGCCCATTATTGTTAGATGTATAATATTTATAATTCATTTTTTTCACCTCTTTTATTTATATTCTCTATAAATAAAAGAGGTGATATTTATTACTTTTGTTCTTCAATTTCTTTTCCCGCATCTTTTTGCTCTTTACTAATTTTTTTCCACATTTTTGAAGAATATTTTTCTTCATGTAAATTTTTTATATCTTTATATTTTCTAGTTAAACTTTTATATTGTTCTTCAGTTATCATTTCTGTTTCTTGTAATAATTGGATAAATTCATGGTCACTTAAATTTGAAATATATTGTGCAGATAATAATAATGCAATTCGTTCATTAATATTTATATAATTTTCATTTGTTCTTTTAGTAACAATATTTATAAACACTTTTTTTTCTTCACTTGCACTATCTTTTGGAGAATAATTTATTAATTTTCCTTCTTGTAATGCATTATCATAATATTTTATATATCCTCTTATTCTAGCATTTTTTAAATCATATTTCAATCCACATTCTTCTTCATCTTCGTATTTTTTTCTTTCTAATACACAATTTCTTGCAATAGTTAATTCTTCTTTAATAGATTCTTTTGTTGCGCTTCTTGCAATTTGCGTAGTAAGGTCAAAATCATTTTCATTTATGTTGCAAATGAATTTTATAAATTCTTCATCTACAGTTCCTTGATAATTTGCATATTCATCTAAATTTATATTTCCTCTTCTTAATTTTGTAAGTAACCCTTTTTCTAAAATTATATCTTTATATCTTTCCATTAAAGTTCTTATAGCGGTAGGATATGTTTCTTGGTCTTCTTTTAATACAACATTATCAATAATTTTTTCATTGTTTAAATTTCTAAGTTGATTCATAAGTGTCATGTTTTCTTTTGACATAATTATTCTTTTCTTTGTACTATTCTTTATAACATCTTGTACAAATATTTCTTTTAACCTATCTGCAATTTTTAAAAATGTTTTGTTTCTATTACATTCGTTAATTAACTCTTCTTGAACTCCTAATTTTACTAATATTTCTTTATAATCATCATCTAATATATCTACAATATTTCCTTCTTTATCTCTTATCATTCCTTCTCTTAAACCATCTATCATATCAAGTGGAATGTATGATATTTGATCTGCAAGTCTCATTAAACTTGCCTCCGGTGTAGCAGGCGTAATTTTTCTATCGTACCCTTTTTTAGTATAGCATAACTTTATTTCTTCTATAAAATTTTGTTCCTCTTTTTTTATATCTGGAACATATTCTTTTTCTGGCTTTTCTCCATTATGTGCATTTATTCCATCCATTATAAGCCATAAAGATTTTTTTATTTTTTCTACTTCTTTAGCACTTACATTAGGATTATACGTTTTTATTGTATTAATGATTTCCTTATATACTTCTTTGGTAAAAACAAGATCTCTTGCACCTAATGTGTTATGGCAATAGCAGCCTATTCCATAGTCATCTAATATATTTGATATCCACCATTCTCCACTATGACCTAAGAATGTGTGCCCTATATCATGATGTTTTCCCATAATTTTTACCATTTTTTCATTTAAGCCTAATCCTTTTGCTATTTGCGCTACGATTTTTTCTAAATCTTCTTGATGAATTTTACGGTTTGTAGTTTCTGCATTAGATTTTCTTAGTCCTTTAACCATCATTGTTTCATCGCAACTCTTTTTATTATATTTAGTTAGTACCATATCAATTTCATTGGCGTATTTTTCAAGACGTTTTAGTTGTATCGCTTTTTTTAAATAACCTTGTTCATCTTTTATCTTTTGTTTTATTCCTTTTACATATCCTTTTATTGATTTCATCATATGCTCTCCTTTTTCACATAATACCTTTACATTATAACATTTTTATGTAATTTTGTAAATATGTTGTAAAAATTGATTGTATATATTGTTTTTTTGTAATATAATTAACAAAAATGCATATAGGAGGATCTTATGTCTAATAAAGTTTTTGTATCACATGGAGATATTATTTTAGATAAAATTTACGATGGAGATTTGAATTTAATAAAAGAAGATGGCGGAGGAAGTAATTGGAATAGTTTATATAATTTATCTTATATGGGTGAAAATTGTTATGCTATTGGAAGTTGTGGTAAAGATCACGAAGGAGAAATTGCAATTAGTTCTTTAGAAAATTATGGTGTTAATACAAATTTCATTAGAAAAGATGATATTAATACAAGTGTTATGAATATTATTATTCCTAAAAAGAACGGTCTTGAAGATGATACCATTATTCACAGTTGGTATTCTCCTATAACTAATAAACGTACTTTGTTTTTTCAAGAAAATTTACCAACTGATATTCCAAAAGAAATTGAAAATAAAGAAATTTACGTTTTATTAGATAAATTTGAAGTTGTGAATTTAGAATTCATTAATAACATTCCTAATAAAAAAGTTTGCCTTGATATTGGTCATATACGCTTTATTGAACATTTTTCAAAACAATATTTAACAACTTTTTTTAAAAATGCAAATTTAGTTCAATTAAATAATAATGTGGCATCTCTTTTATTTGAAAGATTGCAAATAAGAAATGAATATGAATTATTTGATTTGTTAGATATTGATTTATTGATAATTACAAAGGGTAAAAATGGTGCTTGCTTTATTTTTAAAGAAAATAATGAATTTGTTACAATTAATAAAAGTCCAGAAATAGTTGCAAGTGTTGTTGACTCATCTGGTGCAGGAGATGCTTTTTTTGCAACAGTGGTGAAGGAATATGCTTATGCAAAAGTAATAAATTCTAATTTTATTGATAATACATTTTCTATTGCAAATACTGCTTCAAGAGAAGTTATTTCTCAAGTTGGAAGTAGAAGAATTTAGTAAAATTTACTGACATTTTTCGATATAAATGGTATAATAGTTTCAAAGTTTTATTTTAGGAGGATTAGAAATGAAAAATTTTGACGTTGCTATTATTATGGGTAGTGATTCAGATTTAAGCATTATGAAGGATGCAGCTAAATTTTTAGAGGATATGGGGATTTCTTATGAAATGAAAATATTATCAGTTCATAGAACACCAGAAAAAGCATTTGCTTATGCTGAATGTTTAAAGGAAAATGGAGTAAAAGTTATTATTGCAGGGGCCGGTGGTGCAGCTCATTTACCTGGTGTATTTGCAGCAATGGTTCCAACTGTTCCTGTTATTGGTATTCCTATTCATACTAAAACTTTGAGCGGTGTAGATTCTTTATATTCAATAGTACAAATGCCTTCTGGTATTCCTGTTGCAACTGTTGCTATTAACGGTGCAAAAAATGCTGCAATTTTAGCAAGCTCTATTCTTGCTGTTGGAAATGAAGATATTAAGAATAAACTTGCTGAATATAAAGATTCACTAAAAAATGATGTAACAAAAAAGGATGAAAAGTTACAAAATTTAGGTTATAGTGCTTATTTAGAGCAAATGTAAGATTAGCCTGTATAGGGCAGAAAAGAGGTTTTTTTATGAAAAAAATTAGTAGTGGTAAAGTTCGTGAAATTTATGAGTTAGATGAAGACAATCTAATGCTTGTAGTTTCTGATAGAATTTCTGCTTTTGATGTTATTCTACCAAGACTTGTACTTGATAAAGGTAAAGTTTTAAACAGAATTTCTGAGTTTTGGTTTGATTATACAAAAAGTTTTGTTAAAAATCATGTGATTTCAACTAAAATTTCTGAATTTCCTAAAGAATTTCAAAAACCAGAATTTGAAGATAGAAGCATGCTTGTTAAGAAATTAAAAATGCTTCCTATTGAATGTATTGTAAGAGGTTATATTACTGGTTCTGGATGGAAGAGTTATAAAGAAAATGGTACAGTATGTGGTATTCGTTTGCAAGAAGGTTTGCAAGAATCTGAAAAACTTGCTAGTCCAATTTTTACTCCTTCTACTAAAGCCACTGAAGGACATGATGAAAATATTAGTTTTGAACAAACTGTAGAACTTATTGGTGAAGAACTTGCAACTAAAGTAAGAGATACAGCTATTGAAATTTATTCAAAATGTGCTGAATATGCTTTATCTAAAGGTATTATTATTGCAGATACTAAGTTCGAATTTGGTTTAGATGAAGATGGAAATTTGGTATTAGGAGATGAAGTTTTAACTCCAGATTCTAGTAGATTTTGGCAAGCCTGTGATTACCAAGTTGGTCGTTCTCAAAAGAGTTTTGATAAACAATATATGAGGGATTGGTTAAAGGCTACTTCTTGGGATGCCCAAAATCCTACTCCTATTCCAGATGATGTTATTAATACAACAAGAGATAAATATATTGAGGCTTATGAAAGAATTACTGGTAAGAAATTTTAAAAAACACCCCAGTCTCTTTAATGACTGGGGTTATTTTATACATTTACTTCTACTTTTATATCTTTTATTAAATCTCCATATTCTTCTAAAATTGGATTTACTGCTGTTTGTATAAAGTCTTCTACTTGTTTTGGTGCTCTTCCGCATAGGTTGTCTGGGTTTAGTGCTTGCATTATTTCTTCTTTTGTTAAACCAAATGACGGATCATTTGCAATTCTTTCTACTAAATCATTTGGTTTTCCAAATTCTTTTACCTCTCGTCCTGCTTCCATAGAGTATACTCTTATTTTTTCATGTAACTCTTGTCTATCTCCACCTTTTAGTACTGCATTCATAATTATTTCTTCTGTTCCCATAAATGGTAACTCTTGCATCATATTAGTTTTTATAACATTTTCATATACTACAATATTTTTAGTAATATTTGCATATAGAATTAATATTGCATCAACTGCTAAAAAGCTTTCTGGTACACATATTCTTTTATTTGCAGAATCATCTAACGTTCTTTCTAACCATTGTGTTGCAGCCGT
Source organism: uncultured Clostridia bacterium (assembly GCA_947628815.1). Classification (GTDB taxonomy): domain Bacteria; phylum Bacillota; class Clostridia; order TANB77; family CAG-508; genus RGIG8482. The sequence goes on from CANRBJ010000018.1 coordinate 21,381, forward strand.
TATACTTGGATCATTTGCAAGAACTATAACATGTCTTGAAAGTGAATTTATTCTTTCACTTCTCATTGGATTTCTCTTGTATGCCATCGCAGATGAACCGATTTGTGATTTTTCAAATGGTTCTTCTAGTTCTTTTTCGTGTTGTAGTAATCTCATATCATTTGCAAATTTTGATGCACTTTGTGCTATTTCTGATAATACATTTAAAACTCTTGAATCTAGTTTTCTTGTATATGTTTGTCCAGATACATTATATACTTTATCAAATCCCATTTTTTCTGCAATTTTACCATCAATTTGGTTTACTTTTTCTTCATCTTTAAATAATTTCATAAAACTTTCTTGTGTACCAGTTGTTCCTTTGCAGCCTAATAATTTCATATGGTCAATTACAAAATTAAGTTCTTCTAAATCTTCTAATAAATCTTGTAACCATAGTGTTGCTCTTTTTCCAACTGTTGTTAATTGGGCTGGTTGGAAATGTGTATATCCTAAGCATGTAACATTTTTATTTTTTAGTGCAAATTCTTTTAGATTGCTAATTACTAAAATTAATTTTTTTCTAATTAGTTTTAGAGCTTCACGCATTAGTATAACATCTGTGTTATCTGTTACATAGCAAGATGTCGCCCCCAAGTGAATAATTGGTTTTGCGTTTGGACATTTTATTCCAAATTCATATACATGTGACATAACATCATGTCTACATTCCGCTTCTCTTTTAGCTACAATATCATAATCTATATTTTCTACATTTTGTTTCATTTCATTTATTTGTTCATCTGTAATATTTATTCCTAACTCTTTTTCAGTTTCAGCAAGTGCTATCCATAATTTTCTCCAAGTGCTATACTTTGTGTCACTTGACCATATTTTGTTCATTTCTTCACTTGCATATCTCCCAGATAACGGAGTTACATATATATTTTTTTCCATAATTTTCTCCTTTTTATGTTTGACTTTTTGTAAAAGTTGTGCTATTATGTTTTTGTTGTTGGAATCACCATTCATCTTAGTAGTATGAACTAGCAGTTATCTAGTTTATAACTGCTAGTATAATGCTTCTTGAGGAGGTGATTAAATGGATGTTAACTATATTGGTTTGGGATTTCTAATCCTTTGCATTTGTATTGGTATTGCGCTAATAGTTGGCTTTGCCAGTATTACAAATTACCATATACATATTGCGAAGGAAAAATTGGAAGTTTCCCCTTCCTCAAAAGAAACTTCCACCAACAACCACGAGCAAAAGGGTTAAACCCCTTTGCTCTTTTATTATAATCCAATTGTATCATACATATTACAATTTGTCAAATATTATTTATAATATTTGACACCGGATTCAAATAGTTTTTGGTCTTTGTTTCCTGGTACATTTTTTAATATATCTGTTTTATAACTTCTCTCAGAATGTCCCATTTTTCCTAATATTCTTCCATCTGGACTTGTTATTCCTTCTACAGCATATACTGAACCATTTGGATTATATGCTATATCCATACTTGCATTTCCATTTAAATCTACATATTGTGTTGCTATTTGTCCATTTTTTATTAATTCTTCCATAACTTCTTTGGTTGCTACAAATTTTCCTTCTCCGTGTGAGATTGGAATTATAAATTCGTCTCCTAAATCTACTTTGCTAAACCATGGAGATAATTTAGATACTACTTTTGTATTTACAAGTTTAGATTGATGTCTTCCTATATCGTTAAATGTTAATGTTGGCATTTTATCCGTCATATTCATAATTTTTCCATATGGTAATAATCCTAGTTTTATTAATGCTTGAAATCCATTACATATTCCTAATATTAATCCATCTTGTTCATTTAAGTGTTTATGAATTGCATCTTGCAAACGTGGACTTCTAAATACTGATGCAATGAATTTTCCAGATCCATCTGGTTCGTCTCCTGCACTAAATCCTCCTGGTACCATAATTATCTGTGCATTGTTTATTTGTTTTTCAAATTCGTTTATTGATTCTTCTATGTATTCTGGTTTTAAATTTCTAAATACACTTGTGTTTACAATTGCTCCAGCATCTTCAAAAGCTTTGGTTAAATCATATTCACAGTTTGTTCCTGGAAATACTGGTATAAATACACGAGGTTTTGCAATATTTACTTTTGCACTTATTTTACAACTTACACTACTTTGTATATTTTCTACTTTTTCTACTACTTTTTTTGCTTTTGTTGGGAATACTTTTTCAAGTGGTTCTTCCCATAATTTTATTAATTCTTCTAAATCTAGTTTTTCGTTTTGGTTAAGTATAATTTCTTTTTCTTGTATAGTGTGTCCTAATTCTTTTAATTTTTCATTTTGCACATCTTCTTTTAGTTCTACAATGAAACTTCCATACATAGCCTTAAATAAATCTTCTTCTTCGGTAAATTTAAATCCGATTTTATTTCCCATTGCACTTTTTGTTATGCAATCTGATATTCCGCCATGTTTAATTGTACTTACAGATAATACTTTTCCTTGTTCTATTAATGTATGTATAATTTCATAATTTTCTTTTAAATCTTCAAAATCTGGTAAATTGTTCTCATCTATTTTGGTTTTTAATAGCATTACTTTTGAATTTGTATTTTTAAATTCATTTGATATGACTTTTTCTACATTAACTGTTCCTATACAGAATGATGTAAGTGTTGGTGGTACATCTAATTCATTATAAGAACCAGACATACTATCCTTTCCTCCAATTGCTGCAATAGATAACTTTTCTTGTACTAAATATGCTCCAAGTAATGCACTAAGTGGCTTTCCCCATCTAGTTGGTTCATTTCTTAGTCTTTCAAAGTATTCTTGGAAGGTTAACCATGCTTTTTTATAATCTCCACCCATTGCTACATATTTACTTACTGATTCTACTACTGCATATACTGCTCCATGAAATGGACTCCATGTTGAAAGATATGGGTTATATCCATATGTCATAATTGTTCCTGTATTTGTATATCCATTTAATGTTGGTATTCTTGATGCCATTCCTTCTGCTGGTGTTAATTGATATTTTCCACCAAATGGCATTGTAACTGTTCCTGCACCAATGGTTGAATCAAATCTTTCTACTAATCCTTTTTGTGAACAACAATTTAATGATGATATATTTTCTTTCCATGCTTCAAGTTTATTTGGTATACTTTTTCTTTCAAAGAAGTTTTCTTCTTTTTTTGGTTCTTCTATTTCAACACTTGCTTCTTTTACATCTCCATTAGTATCTAGAAATTCACGACTAATATCTACAATTAGTTTCCCTCTCCAATACATTTTTACTCTTGGTTCTTCTACTACATCTGCTACAACACTTGTTTCAATATTTTCTAAGTTTGCTAGTTTTTCAAATTTTTCAACATTTTCTTTTGCTACAACTACTGCCATTCTTTCTTGCGATTCTGATATTGCAAGTTCTGTTCCATCTAGCCCTTCATATTTTTTAGGTACTTTATCAAGATTAATAACAAGTCCATCTGCAAGTTCTCCAACTGCTACTGAAACTCCTCCTGCTCCAAAGTCATTACATCTTTTGATTAGTTTTGTAACCTCTTCATTTCTGAATAATCTTTGAATTTTTCTTTCTTCTGGTGCATTTCCTTTTTGAACTTCTGCTCCACATGTTGTTAATGATTTACTAGTATGTGCTTTTGAAGAACCTGTTGCTCCACCACATCCATCTCTTCCTGTTTTTCCACCAAGTAGAATTACTTTATCTCCTGGCATAGGTCTTACTCTTACAACATTTTTTGCAGGCGCTGCTCCTACTAATGCTCCAATTTCTAGTCTTTTTGCAACATATCCTTGATGATAAATTTCTGCAACTTGTCCTGTTGCAAGTCCTATTTGGTTTCCATATGAACTATATCCGCGAGCTGCTTCATTTGTTAATTTTCTTTGTGGTAATTTGTTTGGTAATGTTTCTTCTATTGCTTGTCTTGGATCGCCACATCCTGTTACACGCATTGCTTGATAAACATATACACGTCCAGATAATGGGTCGCGTATTGCTCCTCCAAGACAGGTTGCTGCTCCTCCAAATGGTTCAATTTCAGTTGGATGGTTATGAGTTTCGTTTTTGAACATTATCAAATATTCTTCTGGTTTTCCATCAACTAGGATATTTGCTTTTATACTACAAGCATTAATTTCTTCTGATTCATCTAAGTCTTTTAAAATTCCTCTTTTCTTTAATTCTTTTGCAGCAATTGTTGCAACATCCATTAGACATATATCTTTTTTCCTATCTTCATATACGAATTTTCTAGATGCCATATATTTTTCATATACTTCTTTTAATAGGTCCCATTTTATATCTATAACTTCTAGTTTGGTAAAGAATGTTGTATGTCTACAGTGGTCTGACCAATATGTATCAATCATTTTCATTTCTGTCATAGTAGGATTTCTTTTTTCTGTATCTCTAAAATATTTTTGGCAGAATTTTAAATCTTGTAAATCCATTGCAAAACCATATTTTTCGTAAAATTCTTTTGCATCTTCATCTGTCATATTTATGAATCCTTCTATAACTGCTACATCGTTTGGTTCTTCCATTTGGTCTTCTAATGTTTCTACTTTTTCTAGACTTGCTTCCCTAGAATCTACTGAGTTTATTAAATAATTTTTTATTTTTTCTATTGTTTTTTCTTTTAAATTCCCTTTTAGAATATATATTTTTGCTGATTTTGCAATTGGTCTTTCTTTTCCACTAATGATTTGCAAGCATTCAGCTAGTGAACTCGCTCTTTGATCAAATTGTCCTGGTAAAAATTCAACACCAAACACATTATCTTGTTTTTCAAATGGGTATTCTTCATCAAAGCAAATATCTACTTGAGGTTCTGAAAATACAGTATTTTTGGCCTGGTTATATGTTTCTTCATCAATTCCAGATACATCATATCTATTTAAAACAATAACATCTTTTAACTCTGTTATTTGTAAATTTTCTTGTAAGTCTTGTAGAATTCCTTTTGCTTCAACATCAAAGCCTTCTCTTTTTTGTACATATATTCTTCTTACCATAAACTTTCCTCCAAATTTATAAATTTATATTAATTTCTTTATTTCCCTCTATAACTTCTCCTATTATGTAAGCTGTTTCTCCCGCTTCTTCTAAAATTTGTAATGCTCTTTCTTGTTCTTTTTTTGGAACAATAATTGCCATTCCAATTCCCATATTGAATGTGTTATACATATCCCTTTGTGGAATATTTCCTTGTTTTTGTATTAGTTTAAATATTGCTGGTACTTCATATGAATCTTTATCAATGTTTAGTGCTACTTTTTCATTTAACATTCTTGGCATATTTTCATAAAAGCCTCCACCTGTTATATGAGATATTCCCTTAACGTGTACTTTCTCTAATAGTTTTAGCACTGGCTTTACATAGATTTTAGTTGGTGTAAGCAATGCTTCTCCGAGAGTCATACCTAATTCTTCTTTGTATTCTTTTAGATTTTCTTCATTTACATTGAATATTTTTCTTACTAATGAAAATCCATTAGAATGAACTCCTGAAGATGCAAGTCCAATAACTACATCTCCTATTTCTATATTATCCGAATTAATCATTTTTTCTTTATCCACTATTCCAACACTAAATCCTGCAAGATCATATTCATTATCTGCATATAGCCCAGGCATTTCTGCTGTTTCCCCACCTACAAGTGCACATCCTGCCATTTTACAACCATCTGTTACTCCTTTTACTATAGTTGCTACCATCTCTGGTATGTTTTTCCAAAGTGACATATAATCTAAGAAAAATAATGGTCTTGCTCCACAACAAATAATGTCATTTACGCACATTGCTACACAATCTTGGCCTATAGTATCGTGCTTATTCATTAAAAAAGCCAATTTTAGTTTTGTTCCTACTCCGTCTGTTCCAGAAACTAAAATTGGATGTTTCATATCTTTTACATCAGGCGCAAAAAGTCCTCCAAACCCTCCTAGGTCTGATTCTACTCCTGGAATGTATGTACTTTGTACATATTTTTTCATTAATTCAACTGATTTGTAGCCTGCTGTAACATCTACTCCCGCATCTTTATAACTTTCGCTAAAACTTTTTTCCATAAAGGCATCTCCTTTTCAAATTTCTCCTTATATATAATACTATATTTTGACTTATTTTACAAGATTTTATCTATATTTAATAAATTAATTAAAATTAAGCAAGTTATATCACAAGTTTACATTTTATATAACAATATAAAACACAAGTGAGATAACCAAGTTTAGTTGCGGTAATTTTAAAAAAGTTGTTGACTTTTATGTAATGTAATGATACATTAACTGTAAAGTTAAAAAGGAGGTGAAAATTATGGCAAAAATAAATGAAGTGGATTATGAAGATATTCCAAATAAAGCTCGTGAAATGAGATTAAAAGGTCAAGCTCTTAATGTAGAAATTTCGTCAGCATATGAAAGTATGACTAATATGCACAATTCATGGTATGGAAAAAGATATAATGAATTAGTTACGCAATTTAATAACATGGTACCTCAATTAAATGAATTATTAGATTTAGTTGTTGGTGAAATACCATTTTCATTAGAAACAGTTGCAAACAACTATTCACAAGCAGACCAAGGAGTAAATGTAACAAACGCACACATTGAAAATCCTAAAAAAATTACTAATATAAATATATCTAATGATATTGGAATGAAATTCATAACAAGTGACGTTACTACTGTACAACAAAATGTATCAAAGAACTTCACAGAAGCAAAACAAAAAATGAATGAAATAGAGATTGTATATGGAACTGTAAAATGGCAAAGTGAAGCAGCAGATGCATTTAAAGCAAAATTCACAAAATTAAAAAGTGAAATAGTAACAGCTTTTGATGATATCGAAACACAATTTACAAGATTAATGAATCAAACAAAAGAGGATATACAAAATACAGAAAATGCAAATACTGTACAATAAAAAGTATCATATAAATATTTTCTTTGGTAACTGTGATATACAGTTATCAAGGAAAGTATTTATTGAAAAATACTAAAAAATAAATATATACATATGAAAATAGAAAAGGAGATTTGCTATGGCTGTAATACAAGTTGATTATGAAGATATTGCAAGAAATGTAGCTTCTAAAGTACAAACAAGCGGATTGGCAATGTATAAAGATATTGAAAAAGCTCGTAATGCTTTACAAAATATGGGAAATTGTTGGACAGGTGAGAGATATAATTTATTGGTAAAAGAATTTAATACTATGATTGCAAAACTAAATAAAATTTTGAAAATAGTATGTGATTCACTTCCTAGTGCACTGGTTCAAATTGGTAGTAACTATGCAATAGCAGATGAGGAAACATTTCAATCTGCAAAAGGTGGAAATAATTCATGTACAATTAATGTTTTATCTGCTAAAGGTAAAGTATTTCGTTTTAAAACAGCTGAGGTTACTCAACAACAGCAAATAATTTCAAACGCTTTTGCGGATTGCATCACTCATGCCTCTAATATTGAACAGGCGTGTTACAATGTTGTTTGGGAGGGTAAAGCTGCAAAAACTTTTTATTCTAAAATTGGCACAATAAAAAGTTCTCTTACAAATTCTTTTGAGGAAGTAAAACAAAGATTAAATGATTATATAGGAGAGGCTTCTGCACAAGTAGAAGTAGCTGAATCCAAAAATACCGTCGGCGGTAGATCATATTAGAAAGGAGTAATGTACTATGGCAAGTAATTCAAAAAGTAAGTCTAGTAAAAAGTCAACTCAGTCTGTACTAGCACAAGCACAAGCAAATGCAAGAAAAGGGCAAGAAGCTGCAAGACAAGCGGGGCAATCATACTATGGAACAAGAAGCAACCCAAGAGCTGAAGCTAATAAGCAAGTATCTCAGTCTTTACAAGCGCAAGCAAATGCAAAACAAGCACAAGAAGCTGCAAGACAAGCGGGGCAATCATACTATGGA
>CANRBJ010000019.1 GCA_947628815.1 uncultured Clostridia bacterium
TCTCTATCCCATCCTCCATTCGCATATCCATTTCCACTTTCATTTGTGAATGCTGGATGTACTATATATACATTTTCGTCACTATCATCTTCTTCTGTTGATACTTCACTTGCTCTCTTTATTTTTATATCTTTAGTATCTTCCCCTTTAGATGTCTTGCTCGCTGGATTATCTGTTGTTCCCTTTAAAAATACTATTTCTATTTCTCCTCCTGCTGGTGCCTCGGTGGTTTTTGTTAATTTATACGCAAATCTTGGTATCCATACCCAATAACTATCATATTCCTTTGAACTACCTTCTGATACTGCATTTGCCCATGTTGATAAAACACTTTCCTTTTTCGTTTTATAGCTATACCAATTATCTGCATTTTCTCCTACTTTTGTTATAGTTCCTGTTCCATCTGCTATTGTTATTGGTTTTAAATTTGTTCCTTTTATTTGTGGCTCATTTACCTGCTTCTCTTCATTCCATTCTTTCTCGCTTGACCCTGTTGCTATATACTCTAAATCATAATTAAATTCATCCAATTCTGCTAATTCCCTATTTTGCGCATTGGTATAATTTTTTGCTGCTATTTGTGCTGTTGTAAATATTCCCCTTTCTCCTATTGTTAAATTAATTGTTACTCCGGGCTAGTATTAATAGCACTATTATTGTTATTACTAGCGCTATTAACGTTATACCTTCGTTTTTCCTTTCTTTGTTTTCTTTCATTTTCTTTCGTTCCTCCCTTTATTATTTTTTTATGTTCCTATTTTATAGTTCCATTTTTCTTTATTCAATGATTTTACTTGCTTATGCGTATCGTTTTTTTACATAATCTGTAATCTTTTGCATTATTTTGCCATTTTCTTCCTATTTATCAGAGGCATTGCATAAACTATTACAAAATTGTAATAGTTTATGCAATTACCATATAATTTAGTAAATTTATTTTTTAATATCACTAGACATTTATTTATATTTTGTGTATGATTATATTGTAAAAATACAAAATATAAATAATAATTTATGGAGGTAAAAAATGTTTACAAAATTAAGGAATATTTTAACTATTTTTGCAATTTTTGTTTTTGGTTTATTACCAAATTTTGTACAAGCAACTAATGTTAATATGAATTTAACAAATAATATTTCAATAGATACTTCTTTGGTTAATTCAAATTCTAATAATAACAATGTTGGAACTAGTGCTTCTACTCCTAGCTACATTTCTACTGGTAGTACTGTTAGCACTTTAAATTCATTACCAGAAGCAGAACTTGGTCTTACAAATATTTTGAGTATTATATTAATCGTAATAGGTGTTTTATTAATTTTACTTGCTATTGCTATTATTATACGTTTAAAAAATTAATTTTAAAAATTTTTTAAAATATGACTATAATTCTATTTTTTAGTATTATAGTCTATTTTTTTATGTATGTTTTCTTTGAAAAAATGTATACTATTAGTGATTTAAAAATCAAATTTTATAGGAGGTAAAATTATGACAAAGAAAATTTTCGGAGTTTTAATTGCTATTATTTTAATGCTATGTACTTCTTTTGTTTTTGCAACTGAAAATGGCGCTGGCGATGCAATGAACGGTGCTGTAAATTCTGTTAGAAATGCTGTTGGTGGTGCTGAAAATGTTGTTGAAGACGGTGCTAGTATGATTGGTACAGGTGTTAGAGATTTAGGAAATACATTTACAGATGGTGCTGCTCGTGTTACAAATGATAATGCCAATATGGGAAATGATGGATATACAGCTACAAGAACAGCAACAGATACTACAAATAATGCAAGAGTATTTGGAATGTCTGCTAATACATGGACTTGGTTTATTATCGCAATTCTTACTATTGCGATTGTAGGTTTAGTATGGTACTATGCAATGCAAAATAGTAATGAATATAGTGATAATAATCATTAATCTATTCCCCTTTGTCGATTAAACGACTAGGGGTTTTACATATTTTTTACAAAATTTATTCTTTATATATTTTTTTGTGCTTTTTTATGCTATAATACATCTATAAATATAAAGGAGTTTATTTTATGTCTAGTATAGTTTCAAAAAATCCAACCGCAAAACATAATTATATAATTGAAAACACTATAGAAGCAGGACTTGTTTTAAGTGGTACAGAAATAAAGTCAATTCGTGCTGGAAAAGTAAATTTAAAGGATAGTTATGCTATTATTAAAAATGGTGAAGCATATGTTTTAGGTATGCATATTAGCCCTTATGAACATGGTAATATTTTTAATAAAGATCCATTGCGTGATAGAAAACTTCTTTTAAAAAAACGTGAAATTAATAGATTAATTGGATTAACTAAACAAAAAGGCTATTCCTTAATTCCTATATCTTTATACTTTAAAGGTAGTTTCGTTAAATTAGAACTTGGCATTGGTAAAGGAAAAAAATTATATGATAAACGCCAGGAATTAGCAAAAAAAGATGCTAATAAACAAATTGCAATTAACTTAAAAGCTAAAAACCGTTAATACTACTTAATTTTAAAATTTATTTTCATAAAATAGCTAGGGTTACCCCTAGCTATTTTAATTCGGTCAGGCACATTTACATTTTTTACTTCATATACTTTTTATATAGTGAAAAATGGAGGTAGTCTATGTTTGCCCTTTCTATATCTGGATTTTTAGCATTTCTTAAATCTGCAATTTTTGTGGTTGGTTACATACAAAGTAGCAATCTTTTTCCAGAACCTTTATCACAAGAAGAGGAAAAAAATTGTTTAGAAAGATTAAAAAATGGTGATGAAGAAGCTCGTAACATATTAATTGAAAGAAACCTAAGATTAGTTGCACATGTAAGTAAAAAATATGCTAGTACCAATATTGAACAAGACGATTTAATTTCCATTGGAACAATTGGTTTAATTAAAGGAATTAATAGCTTCGATTCATCTAAAAATATTCGTCTTGCAACATATGTAGCAAGATGTATTGAAAATGAAATTTTAATGTTTCTTCGTTCTACTAAAAAAACAAAATCTGAAGTTTATTTGAATGAACCAATCGGAAAAGATAAGGATGATAATGAAGTTACTTTACTAGAAGTTTTAGAAACTGAAGATAAATCTATTGAAGATGAAATTGATTTAAAAATGAAGGTTAAAAAACTTTATGAAAAGATGAAAATTGCTTTAAAAGATAGAGAAAAAACTATACTTGAGCTTCGTTTTGGTTTAGGTGGAAGAAAGCCTCAAACTCAAAATGAAATTGCAGAAATGATGGGAATATCTCGTTCGTATGTTTCTCGAATTGAAACAAAAGCTATTAATAAATTGAGTAAGGAATTTCAAGAATAAAAATAACCCTGAAATTTGGTATACAATAAATTTCAGGGTTTAATTTTATCTATTTAATAAGTAAACAAATAAATTTAAATATGAAGCAAATAATGTCCATATTAAATATGGTATTTGAAGTAAACCTGCTAATTTATCTTTAGAATAGAACTGCATTATCATTTTTATAATTAATATATCTAATAAAATTATCCAGAAAAATGCAAATAATCTCCATTTTAACACAAAAAATGCAATTGGCCATAAAGCATTTACAATTAGTTGTAGATAGTAGATATAGTTTATTTTTGAATCTACTAAGCCTCTTGTTTCTAATATTCCATACGATATTCCCATTAAGGTATAAAGAATTGTCCAGACAATTGGAAATATAATACTTGGGGGCGATAAAAATGGTTTTTGTAATGTATTATAGTCCATAAAACCAGAAATAATTAACCCTACAACTCCACCTACAATAAGCGGAATTAATATTGCTTTTAAATATATTTTTAAGTTTGACATATTAAACCTCCTTGTTAAGATTGTATTATATGTCTTGAAAAATATACTCATAATCTTTTAATTCTTTTTGATTTTTGCTACAAAAAATCCCTCATACATTTCATCTGGGCAGACACATATTGTTCCAGGAATGCTTGTTTCTAAAAGCGGTAAAGTTTCAATTCCATCGAAATTGATTGGTACAATTTCTGCTTTTTGTTTTTTTAATATATTGTTCAAAACATCTTCATTTTCATTTTTTAATATAGAACAAGTTGAATACACCATTTCTTTACCAGGTTTTAAAATTTTCAGTGCTTTTTCTAATAATTCTGTTTGTGAAGTAACAGATTTATTAATTAATTTCATAGTAAAATTCTTTTCAAGGTTTTGAGAATATATAGATAATGTACCACTTCCACTGCAAGGTGCATCTAATAAAATCGAATCAAAACTAAAGAAATCATCGATTCTTCTTGCATCTTTTTGCATAACATATACATATTTTGCACCTTGCTTTTCTATATTATATTTTAAACGTTCCATTCTAATTACATTCATTTCACACGCTGTAATATTAGCTGCATTTTCGGATAATGCTGCTATTTGCGTAGTTTTTCCGCCGTGGTGCTGCACACATATCTAATATGTCCATATCCTTTTTTGGTGCTAATATAATAGGTGGTAACATTGAAGATAAACTTTGCAAATATATTTCTCCATTTTTATAAATATCTAAATTTTCAATCTCACTCTTTTTATCGCCTTTTATAATAAGTGCCTCTTTGCTCCAAGCTACTTCTTCATATTCTATATTTTCATTCATTAATTTACTTTTTACGCATTCTACAGTTGTTTTTAATGTATTAACTCTAAGAGTTACACTTCTTTTAACTGCATAACCTTTTTTTATTTTCTCCACACTTTCCTTAGAATATTGTTTTTTTAATAATTCATTTAAAAACTCTGGTATTTTACTTATTTCCATATTTCATAAATTGCTCCTTTTTATTTACTTATAACATATTTTATCATAAAGAAAATATATTGTAAAAACTTTAATGCAAAACTTCTCTTTTAATAAGTATAAACATATATTTAATATGGAGGTTTATAATGAATTTTATTCTTGATTGTATAAAGGGATTTTTTATTGGCGCTGGTGCTATTCTACCCGGAATTAGTAGTGGTGTTCTTTGTGTTATTTTTGGTATATATGAAACATTGATTGATAGTGTTCTAAATTTCTTTAAATCACCAAAAAAATATTTTAAGTTTTTACTCCCATTAATTCTAGGAGGAATAATTGGAGTTATACTTTTTGGTAATTTGCTAAAAACATTATTTGCCCTATACCCTACTCAAACAAAATTTGCTTTTCTTGGGTTAATTTTAGGCTGTGTTCCAAGCTTATTTAATATAGCAAATTCTAAAAAAGGTTTTAGATTACATTATTTGATTTATACAGTTATTTCTTTTTTATTAACTTTTATTTTACTATTATTAGAAAATTTTTCACGGAGAAGTAAGTTATAAAACTTCAAACATATTGTATTTAGTTTTAAGTGGTTTTGTTATGTCAGCTGGTGTAGTTATTCCCGGAGTTAGTAGTACAGTTTTATTAATGTTTTTAGGAACTTATGAAACATATTTAGATGCAGTTGCAAATATGAATTTAGTTGTTCTTTTTCCTATGGGAATTGGCCTAATATTCGGAGGATTTATATTTTTAAAATTAACTCGGATTTCTACTATCCAACTATTTTTCCCAAACTTACTATACTATAATAGGCTTTGTTTTAGGTTCTTTATTAATTTTATATCCAGGCTTTACTTTAGATTACAAAGGAATAATATCAATTTTAATATTTATAATTTGTTTTTTGATTGGTAAAAATTTAGAAAAAAAAGAATGAGCTACTATGTAGTTAACTCTAGTAGCTCATTTTCTTCTACTTTTTTCTTCTTATTATCCAATCTTTTTCTACTTTAATAGGTAGTTTCATTTTTACAGTTTGACCTGCTTTTCCAGGGCTAACTTGAGGAATCTCTTCATTTGTTTCGCTATTCCATAATTTATCTATAACAAATTGGTATGTATCAATTTGACCTGGAATTATAATTTCTAATGCATCCCCTACTTGTAATCTGTTCTTAATTTCAATAATGGATTTTTCTTCGTTATATTCTACAACTTTTCCGCCAAATTCATAATTTGGATTATATTGTTTTCCTTCATATTCTTGAAAATCTTTATTATTTCTATCATTAAAATAAAAAACAGTTAAACCTCTAGTTTTTATTTTTTCAAGTTCTTTTAAATATTTTAAAGCATCATATTTTTCTGGCGCTTGCATATAATCATCAATTGCATTTCTATAAGCATTTACAACTGTTGCTAAATAATATTCTGTTTTCAACCTTCCTTCAATTTTTAAACTATCTACACCCATCTCTATAATTTCAGGAATTTCATTAATTAAACATAAATCCTTTGATGAAAAAATATATGTACCTTTTTCATCATATTCCACAGGCATAAGATTTCCCGGATTATTAACCTCTTCAGCATATAAATTATATGCCCATCTACAACTTTGCGCACAATCTCCCAAGTTAGCACTTCTACAAGCAAGAAAATCACTTAAAAAACATCTTCCCGAATATCCAAAACAAATAGCACCATGAATAAATATTTCAGTTTCTAAACGCATTGGCGTATTATTTATAATATCTTTAATTTGTTCTTTATTCAATTCTCGTGCTAAAATAACACGCTTTGCTCCATTTTTATGCCAAAAGTTTGCACTATGATAACTTACAATATTGGCTTGCGTACTAATGTGAATATCAACATCTGGTGCCTCTTCTTTAATAATCTCAACAACTCCACCATCTGCAACAATAATTCCGTCTACTTTTAATTCATTTAAAATACGAGCTTGCTTACGAATTTCATCATACATATTATCCCAAGCATATATATTAATTGCAGTATAAACTTTTTTTCCAATTTCGTGAGCATATTGTATGGTTTTTACTAAATCATCATCCCCCATTTCTGCACGAGTTCTAAGTGAAAGTGATGATGTTCCTGCATATACTGCATCAGCACCATATAAAAATGCAATTTTTGCTTTTGCAAATGACCCTGCTGGGGCTAGTAATTCTGGTTTTTTCATATATTTCTCCTATTTTTATTCGAATATTTTTTCAAATTCTTCTGCTGTTACTGTTTCTTTTTCTAATAATAATTGTGCAAGAATTTGTAGTTTATCCATATTTTTCGACAAAATTTCAATTGCCGTTTTATATGCTGTATCTATTAATGTTTTCACTTCTATTCCAATTACATCTTCAATATCAGAACCAAATGCTGCTAAATTTTCTTTTTCTTCAAGAGATATTGGACCTAATCTATCACTCATTCCATATACTGTAACCATATCTTTTGCAATTTCAGTTGCTACTTGTATATCATTTCTTGCTCCTGTTGAAATATCGTTTAATGCTAATTTTTCGGCAGCCCTGCCGCCAAGTAAGCCAACTAAACGTTCTTCTAATTCTGTTTTAGATTTATAGAATTTATCTTCATTAGATTTATACATTGTATATCCACCTGCTACACCTCTTGGTATAATAGATATTTCTTTTAGTGGATCCCCTGTTTCTAAAAATCTTCCAACAATAGCATGTCCTGCTTCGTGAAATGCTGTTAAGTTTTTCTCTTTTTCAGATATTACTCTTGCCTTTTTTTGTATTCCTACTGTTACCTTTTTTATTGCTTCTTCAATATCATTTTGATCTATTGCATTATGTTTATTTACAGTTGCTATGATTGCTGCTTCATTTAGTATGTTTGCAAGTTCTGCTCCGGTAAATCCTGCTGTGTCTTCTGCAATACTTTGTAAAGTTACATCACTTGCAAATTTTTTCTCTTTTGAATGGATTTTTAAAATTTCTTCTCTTCCACGAATATCTGGTGGTGCAATGGTAATTTGACGGTCAAATCTACCAGGACGAAGTAAAGCTTTATCCAACATTTCAGGTCTATTGGTTGCTGCAAGTACAATAATGGTTTCATTTTTTTCAAATCCATCCATTTCTACTAATAATTGATTTAATGTTTGGTTATTTTCAGATTCTGCTCCACTATTACTTGTTCTTCTTGAACCAATTGCGTCAATTTCATCAATAAATACTATACATGGCGCAAGTTTTCTTGCTTTTTCGAATAACTTTCTAACACGCGACGCGCCAAGTCCTGCAAACATTTCAATAAATTCTGAACCACTCATAGAAATGAAAGGAACTCCCGCTTCTCCTGCTATCGCCTTTGCAATTAATGTTTTTCCTGTTCCTGGTTTACCATATAATAGAATTCCTTTTGGAATTTTTGCTCCCATATCGTAAAAACGTTTTGGTTCCTTTAAGAAGTCTACAATTTCTACCATTTCCGTTTTTTCTTCTTCTAGACCTGCTACATCATCAAATTTAACATCACTTTTATTTTCTTCTCCATCATAAATTTTGCCTTTATCACCAAGACCTTGCATTTTGAAAATAATAACAAATAATGCTACCATTATAATTGTTGGTAATAAACTTAATATTGCCCCAGGTAAACGTAAAAGTACACTTTGTTCTTTTGGAAGTACTTCTACTTCGTTTCCTTTGTCTGTTTGTTCTTGAATAAACTCAATAAAAGCTTGTGTATTTGGTACAATAGCCTTTTTTTCTTCTTCTTCATTCTTTAATTTTACTTTTATGTTTGTACTTCCCATTGTCATTTCAATTTTTTCAACGTTTTGCTCATTAATTTCTCTTATTAAATCAGTATAGGCCATATTATCTTCATCGTTTTCATTTTTATTATTAACAAGATATAATGTAAGTACTAATAAAAAAATGATACATACTATACTAATTCCAATTATTAAATAAGTATTTTTTTGATTACTTTTTTTGTTGTTTTTTTTCTTATCCATTTTTGTTTCCTTTCTTATTCCTTATTCTTGTGGCGCAAGGCCTCCATCATCTACCCCTTTTTCTTTAGGTTTTTTTTCTTTTTTCTTTTCATCTGGGTTATTTGTATCATTTGGCTCTTTTTCTTCTTCTTTATTTTTCTTTTGTTCTTCTAATTCTCTTTTTACTTTTTCTTGTTCTTCTACAATTTTCATTAGTTCCATTTGTCTGTTTATAAAGTCGTATTTAATAATTAGGATTGCTACTAACATATAAATATATGAAATTGTAGTATACATCCATTGAAAATATCTTACATAAAAACCTGTAAATGTATTTACAACTATATATATGAAATTCAATATAATTGGTAGAGTAAGTGCATATATTCCCATATTGAAGCAAGCTTTAAATCTTAGTTTTATTCTAATTATTCTTGCAAGAACATATCCAAGTATTGCAAGTAGAATTGCATCCATTAAGGTACTAGTAAAATACATTATAAATAGATAAATTGCTGTAACGAATATAAAACTTGTATATAATCGTATATTATTGAAATTTGTAGCAAAATTAATTACATCTTGTGTATTAAATTCTGTAATTTCATATGCATTTAATATATCTTTATACATATATTCTACTTTTTGCCCTAACATTTCACTACTATATATAATTTTATCTCTTAATATAAGAATTCCGCTTTCATATTCATCTATTTTATCAATGCTTTTTGTTTCATCTTCTTTAGCCTCTCCAGTATTAATTATAATAATCGGTAATACTTTTGAATCAGTTAAAAAAGTTACTTCTTCACCAGAATTAACACTTAATTCTCCATTTTCATAATGAACATCTTCAATGTTTTCATCAAAAAAATTTTCTACTCTACTTAAAAATGTATTTAACTGGTATGTAAATGTACATGCTATTAATATTGAAAATATAAGCAATATTAAACTTAAATATTTAATTGCTGTACTTGTTTTTTCAATTGCAAAAATTGGGTATTTATCAAAATCTCTAATACTAGTTACTACACGTTTAAAAAAATTTAACTTATTTGTATTTTCATCAGTCATCGTATTTCTCCTTTAAAAATTATCTCTTGTTATATTTTTTCAATTGTCATTCCAGTTTTTGAATCTTTTACTTTGTAGCCTTTCTTGCTTATTTCATCTCGTAGTGTATCAGATAATTCCCAATTTTTTTCTTCTCTTGCTTTTTTTCTTTCTTCTACTAGTTTAATAATTTCTTCTGGAATCTCTTCATTATTTTCTTCTATTTCGTTTATTTTTATTCCTAATATTGTATCAAATTTTAATAAAAGATTTGCTATTTTTTTAGATTTACTAGGATATTTTGCTACCTCCCATACCACACTCATAGCAAGTGGCATATTTAAATCATCATTAATAGCTTCATGAAATTTTACTTCAAATTCGTCTATTATATCACAAGAAACATCCTCTGTTCCTTCTAAATGATTACGATAAGCTTCTTTTAATTTTATTAGGGATTTATTGGCAGCTTCAAGCCCATCCCATGTAAAGTTTAGTTTATTTCTATAACTTGCCGAAAAGCAAAATATTCTATATGCAAGAGGTGAATATCCTTTAGCTATTATATCATTTAATAAATATGTATTACCCAAACTTTTAGACATTTTGCCACCATCAATTAGTAAATATTCACTATGAATCCAAAATCTAGCAGGATTTTTTCCAGTTAATCCTTTACTTTGTGCAATCTCATTTTCATGATGAGTTGGAATTAAATCTATTCCTCCTGTATGAATATCAAATTCATCTCCTAAATATTTTCTACTCATTGCAGAACATTCTATATGCCATCCCGGATAACATAACCCCCATGGGCTATCCCATTTCATAAGATGGTTTTTTGGTGCTTTTATCCATAATGCAAAATCATATGGATTTTTCTTTTCCTCATCTAGTTCTACTCTTGCTCCTGCTTTTTGATCTTCAAGATTTATACCTGATAATATACCATATTTATCTAATTTTGCAACATCGAAATAAATAGCAGTTGAAGTTTCATATGCATATCCATTTTCCACTAATCCTTGTACAAAAGATATCATATCATTTATATGGTCTGTTGCTTTACAAATAATTTCTGGCATATCTATATTTAAGTTTTTTAAATCTTGCATAAATCTATTTGTATAAAATTCGGCAATTTCAAGAGGCGTCTTTCCTTCTTCTTTTGCAGATTTTATCATTTTATCTTCGCCTTCATCTGCATCTGAAACTAGATGTCCTACATCAGTAATATTCATAGCATGTTTTAATGTATATCCATTATATTTTAGAACCCTTCTTAAAATATCTTGAAAAATATTTGTTCTCATATTTCCAATGGTTGCATCTTTATATACAGTTGGACCACATGAATACATTCGTACTTCGTTTCCTTTTAATGGTGTAAAAACCTCTTTTGTTTTTGAAAGCGTATTATACAATCTTAATTCCACATTCTTCACCTCTTTTTAATATATACGGACTATAATGGACGAAATTCCGCCCATTATAGTTTTCTATTTTTTTAATTTGGCTTCGATACCTGCTTATCATCAGTACTAACTGTATTCTTACCAGTATTTGAATTGCCACTTGTGTTTGTATTTGTGTTGTTATTTTGATTTGTATTTGTATTTGTGTTCGTATTTGTATTTGTGTTTCCATCAACAACTTTTACCGTTCTTGTTTTTGTATCTGTATTTCCTGCAGAGTCTATAACAGTATATGTTACTATATACATTCCTACTTGCGTAGTATCCACTTTTGTTACTACTTTTCCATCTTTTTTAATTTGTACAACAATTTTACTTGTTATATCTCCATCTATGTCATCTTTTGCTGTAGCCCCTGCCTCTTTATATTCCGCTTTTAATTTAACACTAATATTTTCCTCTCCATTTAGCGTTATAACTGGTTTAACGGTATCTACTGTTTTTTGGTGTTTATCGCAAGTTTCAGTTGGCGCCATATACTGTGCATCTGCTGCACTTTTCCAAGAAGTTTCCGTATCACTATTTTGTCTTGTTATAAACACTTTTTCTTCTACATCTGTACAAAATTCATTTGCAATTTTTCCTGTTTCTTTACAAATTTTTAATTTAACATGGACGTTACACGTTTTAGATGGAACTGTTCCACTAACAAACATTTCTGAATATGTTCTTGAACCTCGAGGATCCTGACTACAGTATTCGTTTGCAAGCATTCCAGAATCTTTGCATACCGCTGCATTTACTATTCCACTTGGTTTTTCAAAGCTAGCTGATTTTAAGCCAGAGTGAACTTTAGTCATAATTCCACCCCATCTTTTTGCAACCACACTACTACTTGGAACAGATTTAACTCCATCTGACGGCTCATCATATGCAAAGTACATACTAGCGGCATAATATGGCGTAAATCCACAAAACCATGTTGCAGTTGTGTCATTTGTTGTACCTGTTTTTCCACAAGTTTGTTGTCCTTTTATATTTGCAGCAGCACCTGTTGCTCCAGCAGAACCTGTTAATCCTGTACCTGTTGGTTCTGTTAATAATGATTGCATTAACCAAGCATTTTGTTCTGAAATTACTCTATGTTTTTCTTGTTTCTTTTCTAAAATACTATTTCCATCTGAATCTACTACTTTTATATAGAAAGTTGGTTCAATATACTCTCCACCATTTGCAATAGTTGCATATCCACCTGCCATTTCTAGTGGACTAACTCCATTACTAACTCCTCCTAAAGCTAATGCCAACCCATTATCTCTATTTTCATCTAGTGATGTAATTCCATATTTTTTTAAGTATTCAATAGATTTTGCAGGAGTTAATTTTCTTATCATTTTTACTTCTGGTATATTTTCCGAAACTCTTAATATATAACGTATGTTCATTAATCCTTTATAGTCGCCACTTGAATTATGTGGCGAATAACTTCCATAAGAAACTGGTGAATCATCTACAACTGTAGCTGGTGTAATTAACCCTTCTTGTAATGATGGACTAATTACAGCTAAAGGTTTTATAGAAGACCCCGGTTGATGACCTGTTGCTACAACCCTATTTGTTCCCCATGCTGTTTTTTCTCCAAGTACTCCTCGAGACGCTACAACATATCCTGTTTTATGGTCCAGTATTACCATTGCAGATTGAAGTTGAACTGTTACTTTTGTTTTATTTCCATTTTCATCAGTTTTTGTAACTTGCTTAGTTTTTATCCAATCTGTACTTGATGTATATGTATCATCTAATATTTTTTGAATATTAGTATCTTCGGTTATATAAATTTTATAACCTCCGCCTTTTATTTTCATTTCTGCAATATCTAAAGATAAATCTTTTTGTTCTGCATAGTCTTTAACAACTTGTTTTACAGCTAATTCTTCATTTTGGGTTAGTGCGTTATTATTTGTTATTGTACCCTCTTTGAAGTTTAATCCTGCCTCAACACTTTGAAGTGCTTCATTATATTGTTCTTCATTAATCATAGATTGATCTTTCATTTCATGTAAAACTGTTTTTGTTCTTGTTTTTATTTTTTCTACATTTGTTGTTTCTTTAAATGGATTATATAAATTTGGCGAATGGTTAATTCCTGCAATATATGCTGATTCTGCTATTGTTAAATCTGCTGGTTCTTTACTAAAATAGTAATTTGATGCAATTTTTACACCATAAACGTTTTTTGCTCCTCCTCCAAGAGGAATTGTATTTAAGTATGCTTCTAATATTTGTTGTTTAGACATTTCTCTTTCAATTTGATATGCTCTTACTATTTCTTTTACCTTACGAGTCCAGTTTTTATCTTTATCCCCAGTAGTATTTTTTATTAATTGTTGTGTAATTGTACTTCCTCCATAAGAGCTATCTCCTATAACATATTTTACTGTTGCACCAAATGTTCTTTTAATATCTACACCACTATGTTCATAAAATCTTTTATCCTCGATTGCAACAAACGCCTTTGGTAAATATTCTCCCATTTCAGATAATAGAACAACTTCCCTATTTTCTTCTCCATTTAAAGTTGCAATTTCATTACCTTTTAAATCTATTAAAACTGAATTACTTGTTTCTATACTTAAATCTTTTGCTGTAATTTTTAAGTCTTCTCCAAATAAGCCGAAAACAACTCCACCAACCACACCTGCAACAACAATAATTCCCATTATTATTAATGCTACTATTATCTTAATTACAAGTTTTAATTTTGGATGTTTTCCTTTTTGTTTTTTCTTTTTATTATTCGATTTTTCTTTAACTGTTTTTACCTTTTTTGTTTTATCTGTATCGTTAGTCTTTTTACTACTCATAAAAATCCTCCTTTGTAATAGTAAAATTACATAGGCATATTATATTACAAATAAGAAAAAATTTAAAGTATTTTAAGAAATTTTTAAATATATTCTTCTAATACATCTTGTGCTGATGTAATACATTTTGCACCTTGCTTAATTAAATCGTTAGTTCCTTCTGAATTTTTGCTTGTAATATTTCCTGGTACAACAAATACATTTTTACCTTGTTCTAATGCAAAATCTACTGTTATTAATGTACCACTTTTTTGTTTAGCTTCTACAACAACTACACCATCACTTAAGCCACTAATTATTCTATTTCTTGCTGGAAAGTTTATTTTGTCTATTTTTGTCCCTATAACATATTCTGAAACAATTGCTCCTCCTAATGAAATAATTTTATTGTATAAGGCTTCATTTTCTTTAGGATATATTCTATCTAATCCGCTTCCTAATACAGCTATTGTCTTTCCTTGTTTCTCCAAACAACCAATATGTGCATAACTATCAATTCCTTTTGCCATACCACTTATAATATTTATGTTAAAACTTGCTAAATCATACGATATTTTTCTTGCAACTTCTTTTCCATAATTACTACATTCTCTACATCCAACTATTGCAATAGATGCTTCATTTAAAATACTTACATTTCCCTTTACATATAAAGTTACAGGTGCATCATAGATATTTCTTAATTTATTTGGGTATTCTTTATCATATATACTTATTATATGAATGTTATATTTTTTCATATAGTCTAAATATTTATTTAAATTAGCTTTATATTCTTTTTTTAAAATTTCGTTTGCAATTTTTTCACCAAATCCATTAATAGACATAATATCTTCAAATTTTAAATTCCAAATTGCTTCTGGTGTTTTAAACATATCTAGTAATTTCTTTTTCCTAATGCAACCTAAACCTTCTATTCTAGATAGCCATATCCAATATTTTTCATTATTCATATTTTCTCCTTTTACGCACAAAAAGGAAAACGATTATATCGCTTCCCTTTCGATTTTTTTATGAATCCCCCACTATTCATTTATTTATTTTATTCTTGTTTTGGCTGATTTTACTACATTAAACATAAGCATAGCAATTGTCATTGGACCTACTCCACCTGGTACTGGTGTTAATAACGATGCTTTTTTAGATACATCTTCAAAATCAACATCTCCCACAATTTTTCCTTCTTCATTACGATTAATTCCTACATCTATTACTACTGCCCCTTCTCTTACCATATTTGCTTTAATAAAATTTGGTTTTCCAATTGCTGCTATTAGAATATCTGCTGTTTTAGTAGTTTGTTCAAGATTTTTTGTTTTTGAATGGCAAATAGTAACTGTTGCGTTTTTATTTAATAAGCATTGTAAAAGTGGCTTTCCTACAATATTACTTCTTCCTACAATAACCGCATGTGCCCCTTCTAGTGGAACATTGTACTCTTCTAACATCTTTATAATTCCAAATGGTGTACAAGATATAAAGCAATCTTGGTTTAAACTAAGTTTTCCTACATTAATTGGATTAAACCCATCAACATCTTTTTCAGTAGCAATTTCTTTAAAAGCCTCATTTATATCTAGTTGCTTTGGTAAAGGACTTTGTAATAAGATACCATGAATGTTCTTATCTACATTTAAAATATGAATTAAATTTAATAATTCATCCATATTTGTATTTTCTTCTAATAAATACTCTTTATATTCTATACCAATTTCTTCACATGCTTTTGATTTATTCTTTACATACACCTTTGATGCTTTATCATCACCAACCATAATAACTGCAAGTCTTGGCTGTATTCCTTTTTTCTTTAATTCATCTACTTCATTTTTCAAATTACTTCTTATCTTTTGTGCAAGCGCTTTTCCATCTATTATTTCCATATTGGTTCTCCTCATATTTATTTTTATATATTTTATATGAAAGTATTTTTTTTTTCAATCTTTTTTTTGATTTTTTATGTAATACCTCACTGCCGTGCAAAATCACGGCTAGAGGTTCTTTATATTAGCAACATTTTCTGCTACATGCAAGCATAATAATTCTAACAATAATTAAAATTGCAAGTAATACAGCAATTGCTACAAATGCTCCTAATCCTAATGCTGCAAATAATCCAGTAACTGCACCAATAATAACTCCTAATACAAATGCAAATAAAATTGATAATATAAATATAACTACATCAACACAACATTTATTTCTTCCACAATATTTTGTTTCTAACATAGTTCCCACCTCCTTACTACACTAAAGAAGTGTTATACTATATTGTATTCGGGCTTATCCATAAAAGTGATATATTTAATTATTCATCTTTTTCTTTTCTAATGTTTAACATATTTTTTACTTTCATGTCTCCCGCTCTTGTAATAATTTCATATCCATATTTTTTCTTTAATTCATCTATTGTTTTATCAATTTTTTCCTGCTTTTTGTTTTCTTTTTCTCCAAATAAGGATAATTGTACTTCATCTTTAGAAACTAGTTTATCAGCTCTAATGCCAATTAAACGAACTGCTCTATCTTTATGTAGCACTTGCAAAAGTTCTTTTGCAACTTCGTATATTTCTTTAGTTATATTAGTTGGCATATCTAGTTTTTTCTGATGAGAATAGTTTATAAAATCTTTTGTTCTAATTTGTACATTAATAACACTTGCTCTTAATTCATGTTTTCTTAATCTAAATGCTACTTGCTCTGTTAATGCTAAAAGTATTTCGTTTAATTTGCTAATGTTGTAAATATCTTCTGGAAGTGTAATAGAGTTTCCAATACATTTTGGTGTTTCCTCTTCATAAATTACTTCTGAATTATCTATTCCATTTGCATATTCCCACATAATTTTCCCATGTTTACCGAATTTTTTTATAAGAAGATCTTTATTAAACTTTGCAATATCTCCTATAGTTTTAATTCCTAAATTTTGCAACTTTCCTATACTTTTTCTTCCAACCATAAATAATTCAGATGCAGGAAGCTTCCACATTTTGCTTTCTATTTCTTCTTTATATAAAGTATGAACTTTATCTGGCTTTTCAAAATCTGATGCCATTTTGGCCAATAATTTATTATTGGCAACCCCTATATTTACTGTAAATCCTAACTCTTCTTTTACTCTTTTTCGTATTTCATATGCTTTATTTATTAATTTTTCATCTTTTCTTAAAAATAATGTTAAATCCATAAAACATTCATCAATTGAAAAACGCTCTATTCTATCAGTATATTCTTGTAATAACATATATAAATCTTTAGAGTGCTTCTGGAAACTAGCATAATTCCCTTGAAAAACTTGAATTTGTGGGCACTTTTTTCTTGCTTGATAAATAGGTTCACCTGTTTTAATTCCAAACTGCTTTGCACTCATACTTTTTGCAAGCACTACACCATGTCTTGATGCTTCGTCTCCACCAATAATAGCAGGTATAGTTCTAATATCTACTTCTTCCCCTCTATTTAATTTATCAACGGCAGTCCAAGATAAGAATGCATTATTTACATCTACATGCAATATTTGTCTTTCCATAATTTCACCGTCTTTATTTTAAAACATTTGTTTTTATTTGTCAATATTTTTTAATCTTTTTGTATCACTTTTTCAATTTAGTGATATAATCTATATATATTTTTTTTATGGAGGGGTAAAATGGAAGTAAAAAAAGAAGAAATTGATATTGTTAAAAAATATGGAAAAGAGGCAACTTTAGATAAAGATGATTTTATTAAAGGTTTTAATTTTAAAGAAGAGGGGCTTTCTTCTGAAGAAGCATTAAATATTTTAAATACTGATGGGTTTAATGAATTAAAACAAGCAAAAGAAAAAAAATGGTATCACTATTTTTTTGGAAGTTTGTTTAGCCCTTTTAATCTTATTTTACTAGGCATTACTTTGGTCCTTTTTTATACAGATGTTGTGTTAAGCGCAACTCCTAGTTATGCTAATATAATTGTAATTGCAATTTTAGTTTCAGCATCTACTTTATTAGAGTTTACACAAGAATACCGTTCAAATAAATCTGCTGCAAAACTTAGAAATTTAGTTGCAACTACTTCAACTGTTATAAGGGATAATAAAAAAATAAAAATTCCTATTAAAGAAGTAGTTGTTGGAGATGTTTGCGTTCTTTCTGCTGGCGATATGATTCCTGCGGATTTACGTATTATTGATTCTAAAGATTTATATGTTGGACAATCCTCTCTTACTGGTGAATCTGATGCTGTTAAGAAATTAACTAATACAGAATTAAAACTTGAAGATATTGAAACAATTAGTGATTTAGATACAATATGTTTTATGGGTACTAATGTAATTAGTGGTAGTGCAAAAGGTATAGTTATAAAAACTGCAAATGATACTTACTTTGGTAAAGTTGCAAAAGTTATAACAACTGGAAAACCTAAAACTGCTTTCCAAAAAGGAATTGAAAGTATTAGTAAATTATTGGTTCGTTTTATGCTTATTATGATACCTCTTGTATTTATACTAAACGCTTGGAAGCATAATGTATTAACTGCATTTACATTTGCTGTTGCAATTGCTATTGGTATTACGCCTTTATTACTTCCTGTTATTCTTTCTTCTACCCTTGCAAAAGGTGCTATTAGAATGTCTAAAAAGAAAACTATTGTTAAAAAACTAGATGCTATTCAAAGTTTTGGGGCTATGAATATTTTATGTACAGATAAAACAGGTACTCTTACAGAAGATAGAATAGTATTAGAAAAGTATTTAGATATTCATGGCAATGAAGATTTTGGTGTTCTAAAACACGCCTACTTAAATGCATATTTTCAAACTGGTTTAAAAGGAAATATTGATGAGGCAATTATAAAAAGAGCTTCTGAAAATAATATGGAAGATATAATAAAAAATTATAAAAAAATAGATGAAATTCCTTTTGATTTTACAAGAAGGCGTCTTTCTGTTGTTGTAAGTGATGGAGTAAAAACACAGTTAATTACTAAAGGAGCAGTTGAAGAGATATTAAGTATTTGCACTATGGTAAATGATCATGGCACTACTTATGAAATTACAAACAAAATAAAAGAAAATATAAGAAATATTGCTAAAGACTTAAATAAATCTGGTTTACGCGTTGTTGCCGTATGCCAAAAAAATGATGTATCTGGTGTTAATAATTTTAGTATATCTGATGAATCTAAAATGGTATTAATGGGCTTTATTGGTTTTTTAGACCCACCAAAAGAAAGTGCTAAAGTTGCTATATCAGATTTAAACAAGAAAGGTGTTCGTGTTATCGTTTTAACAGGTGATAACGCAGAAGTAACAAAATGTATTTGTGAAAAGGTTAATATACATTCTTCTAGAATTGTTTTAGGAAACCAAATTGATAAACTTTCTGATGCTGCCGTTTTACGTTTACTACGAACTACAAATATATTTGCAAAGCTTTCTCCTATCCAGAAAGCAAGAATTGTCCGTTTATTAAAAGAAGCAGGAAATGTTGTTGGATATATGGGTGATGGAATAAATGATAGCCCTTCTCTTACTAATGCAGATGTTGGTATTTCAGTTGATACTGCAGTTGATATAGCAAAAGAAACATCGGATGTTATACTTCTTGAAAAGGATCTAAATGTTTTACTAGATGGTGCTATTGAAGGAAGACGTACATTCTCTAATTTATTAAAGTACATTAAAATGGCTGTTAGTTTTAATTTTGGAGAGGTATTATCTGTGTTAATTGCAAGTATTCTTCTACCTTTTTTACCAATAACACCTATTCAACTTTTGGTACAAAGTCTATTATATGATTTAGGCCAAATGTCACTTCCTTTTGATAATGTAGATAGCGAGTATTTGAATAAACCAAGAAGTTGGAATTTAAAGAGTTTATTACACTTTATGCTATATATGGGTCCAACTAGCTCCGTATTTGATTTAATGGTATTTGCTTCATTATGGTTTGGATTTAACTTAAGAACAGTTGATGCACCTCTATTTCAAACTATTTGGTTTTCATATGGAGTTGTATCAAATTTAATTGGTCTACACATTATTCGAACTGCAAGAAAACCATTTATTGAAAGCAATGCTGCTTTACCTGTATATACAACTTCAATTTTACTAAGCATTGTAGCACTAGTTGTTCCTTTTACTTTTATTGGAAAATGGCTAGGCCTTGTTCCATTTAGTATGAATTATTTATTAGTAATTATTGGATTTCCAATTTTATACTGCTTTATCGCAAGTATAGTAAAGAAATTGTATATTAAAAAATTTGGAGAATGGATATAATTTTTAATTAAACAAAAGAATACGGTATAAGAATTTTATACCGTATTTTTAATTAATTTATTATAATTTACTTTTAAAATTTCGTCATATCTTAATTTTAATATCTTCTTATAAAATTGCTTTCTAATATTTGATATATATGGTGTGTTATCAATATCAACCATTTTACTCCTCCATCCAAATATATTTTTTATATAAATAATCACATTGTTCTTCTGTTATATCTCCATCTGTAAAAGCACTATTTATAGAACCTTGCAATTCGTTTATTAAACAATCTATATAAGAAACATTATTTTTAATTCCTTGTTTTAATTTTTCTAAATCTTCTTCTAAATATTTAGGTAAACATTTTTCTAAAAATTTCTCTTTTTCATTTTTCATATTATTAAACCCGTCCTATCTTTATAATTTACTTTTTTCATCATCTCTTATTTTGTACATTTTACAATTCCACCATATTCGTTTTCAAATATGATTTCTCCTAGCTCATGTATTTTTTCTTTATATTTTTGATATCTTGATGTCCTATTAAAGTAAATTATGTAGTCTGCCTCATATATATCATATTTAGTTCTTAACATTTTTAAAGTTAATTTATCTTGACCACTTGTTATTTTAGTATTTTCTGGGATATTAGAATATCTTGTAAGAGTATATGCCCAATACCCTTGTTCCATATCTCCTATAATTTCTACATTGTTCTCATAGTTAATATTTTCTTTAAAATATTTTAGAATTTCTAATTCCCCTTTATAAAAATCTGTTTTTTTATCTTTTAATATCGTTTTATTTGCACCAAATATTTCTACAACAGCAGTTGGTCTTTCATTTTCGTTTAATTCATTGTTCTCCATCTGAGTATGTATGAATGCTAAGTTTAAAACTATTAGTAAACTATAAAATCCTACAAATCCAAAAGTTACTTTTGGATATTTTTTATATATTTCCATTAATCCCTTGTAATTCATATAAAATAATATAAACCATAATGCAAAGTAATTTTTGCTTAAATAGTATATAGATACTTTTCCAAACAAAAATCCTACAAGAAGTAATTCTATAAACGCAATACAGAATATCATATTCATTGCTGAAAACTGATTTTCTTTCCACCTTTTTATAATTAGATATATTGGAATTGGTAGTAATAATAACATATTTGAATATAGATTTACATATATATATCCATATGTTGAAAAAGCATTTCCTACTAAATGTGATGAATATTTAAACATCGTTTCTGGGTCAATATATTTATTAATAATTATTGCATATAATTCTGGTACAATATGATAAATAAATCCTAAGAAAAATGGAACCAGCAATGTTGTTGTTAATAAGATAATATTTTTCTTTGTAAAAATACTCTTATCCTTATTGTAACTTTGTATACAAAACCATATCCATAAGCTTGGGTATAAAAATGGTACAAACATAAAGTATGCACTAAACACACCAAAATTTAGTAATAAGAATATAAATATCGTATAAATTGTTTTTAGTTCTTTCTCTTTAAAATAAAATACCATATCAAATACTAATTCAATTAAAAGTATTCCCATACTTAAATATTCAAATCCGAATAAAAAACTATTTAAAGGATACCCAAGTGTATATATAAAACTTATAATAAACGCTAAAAATCTTGTTTTATTATCTTTTGAAAATGCCGAAATAGTTGTATACATTGCCCATGCTGTTATAAATAAAACGAAAATTCCAAATACTATAAATACCTTATAGTAATCAAATGAATCCATTACATTTTCTAAGCATTTCATAATTAAACCTGAATTTACATATGAAACTGTTTTCCTTGTTGCAAATCCACCGTATACCTCATCGTAATCCGTAATTAACAATGAATCATTTTCTGCGAACATTGTAGATGTTAAATAATGTACAGATGGATCTCCTGTTTCGTATTTAATGTTAAACGGAAAACCAAAATTTAAATATGCTAAAAACATTACTCCTATTCCTAATAGGGCAATGTAAAGTACATCTAATTTATTTATTTCAAACTTTTGAATTTCCTTTTTCTTAATTATAAAAAATAAAAATATTCCTGAAAATACAATGTTAATTATTGATAAATTTAAAAGCGTTACTGGTATCATAAAGAACGTTAAAATATAACATACTAAAGTATTATAACAAAACATTGTACCAATTGTTATTGCAATAAATGAAAGTATATTTAACGTTTTTTTAGTTTTCTTAATTAAAATAAAACTTACTACTAATAATATTAGTGATAAAATATAAATAATTCCCATACTATACATCCTTTGCTAATATTTTCGTTTTTTATAACCGCATTTTTTTACTAATCTTGCTTTTGTATTCCTAAATGCGTATATGCATCTAGCATTGCCAGTCTTCCTCTTGGAGTGCGTGCTAAAAATCCAATTTGCATTAAGTATGGCTCATAAACATCTTCAATTGTTTCTACTTCTTCTCCAATAGTTGCTGCTAGTGTTTCAAGACCAACTGGACCTCCGTTATATTTTAATATAATGGTTTCTAACATTTTTCTATCTATTTCGTCTAGCCCTAATTCATCAATTTCTAATTTATTAAGTGCAATTTTTGCAATTTCTAAAGTAATTTCGCCATTTCCTAAAACAGATGCATAATCTCTTACTCTTTTTAAAATTCTATTTGCAATTCTTGGTGTTCCCCTTGAACGTCTTGCAATTTCACTGGCTGCTTTTTCTTCAATATCAACACCTAAAATGCTTGCAGACCTTTTCACAATTAATTCTAATTGATCTGGCGTGTATAATTCAAGCCTAGATACAATACCAAATCTATCCCTTAATGGTGTAGTTAAAGAACCCGCTTTTGTAGTTGCTCCTATTAAAGTAAATTTTGGAAGATCTAATCTAATTGACCTAGCACTTGGACCTTTTCCAATAATAATATCTAATGTATAATCCTCTAAAGCAGGATATAAAATTTCTTCTACACTTTTATTTAATCTATGAATTTCATCTATAAAAAGAACATCAAATTCAGAAAGGTTAGTTAGAAGTGCCGCTAAATCTCCTGGTTTTTCAATTGCAGGTCCAGATGTAATTTTAATATTTGAATTCATTTCGTTTGAGATAATATTTGAAAGTGTTGTTTTTCCAAGTCCAGGAGGACCATATAATAGAACATGGTCAAGAGGCTCTCCTCTTTTTTTAGCAGCCTCTATGTATATCTTCATACTTTCTTTTACTTTATCTTGACCAATATATTCATTTAAAGTTTTTGGTCTTAAAGAATTTTCTAGCCTTTCTTCTTCAACACTTTCTACTTCTGGTCGAATAATACTTTCATTATCCATAATTCTTATATGCTAGAATTATATTTCTAACATATTTCCTCCTTTCAGTGCTTGCAAAAATTACTGTTCTATTACTACATTATATCCAATGAATAATCCAGTTTCAAATACCCCGATAATGCCCTTTAATTTCTTCTCTAAGTCTTCATCTACATTTCTAAAAACCGTATCCAAAATAACATTACCAGACTCAGTAATAACTGGTCCATCCTTTCCAATTGCAAGTCGCAAAACAACAGACTCTGCTCCCATTTTAAATAATTCTTCTCGTACACAATGCATTGCTTGTGGTACTACTTCTACTGGTATTGGAAATTTGTCACAAATATTTTGTACAAATTTAGAACTATCCACTAATATATAACTAACTTCTGAATTTGCAATGTTTAGCTTTTCTCTAAACATTGCAGCACCTCTACCTTTTACTAACCAATTTTTAGAATTTACTTCATCTGCTCCATCATAACTCCAATCTGGTTTTTTATCTATTAATGTAGTAGTTGGTATTTCCAATTCATTACACAATAAATTAATTTCATAAGATGTAGGAATTGCAGTAATATGCAAATTCTCCTCCTTTACTCTTTTTGCTATTTCTTTTGTTGCTACAAAAGATGTAGAGCCAGAACCTACTCCTATTACATCTCCATCTTTTACTCTTTTTGCTATATTTTTAGCAATTCTTAATTTTTCTTCATAATTTGATATTTCGCCATTCCATTCTATTTTTTGCGCAGTTTTTTCATTCCATTTCATATTACTTATTCCCTTCATATAATAATCTAATTTTTCTCTATAATAGTAGATAATTGTGCATATGTATCTGTTGAAAGTAGCTGTGTAGATACTACTTTACCGTTTAATTTTAAAATTCTATATGCTCTAGATTTATAGCCACCATGACCTTTTTGAACTACTTTTTGTGTTCCTTGTGGAAGTGAAGTATTTATTCTATATTCCGTTTTCATTGGAATTCTTTGTAATGTTTCAGACTTAATAATTACTTCATATTCAACCTCTTCTTTACAGCCATAAATACTAATTGTAATTTTTCCACCATTTACTACCGATACTATTTTTACTGGGTATTTTCTTGAATTCTTAAAAATAAACTCTGGTCCTCCCCACGAAACTGTTGCATCTGTACTTAAAGGTACATATCCTGTATCAAAATAATGATTTGATCTTTTTACAATTTGTAAATTCGCTCGTAGTGCTGTGTTATACAAAGTAGAAGAAACTTGGCAAATTCCGCCTCCTATATCCGTTTCTACTTTTCCATTCATATATACCCCTGCTTCTTTAAACCCTGCTTGCACAGTCCTCTTTCCTACTACTTTATTATATGAAAATTCTTCACCTGGCAATAAAACAACACCATTTATTTTATTTGATGCAACACGTATATTATTTGCACGGTTTGAATTTGAAGTCGCAAATGTAGTTGAATAACTTGCAATTAAATCTGGAAATGCTTCTGTACCTATTTGATTAGTAGTAACTTTTGGTTTAGTTATTTTTAGTGGAATTGTTATTTCTGTTCCCTCATTATTTAAAAGAGCATTCGCTTCTTCCATACTAATTGCAAAATCTATTCCATTTACATGTGGATAAATAGTAAAAGGATTTTTTATGTAATATGCATCCTGTGCTTCTTTATATATTTCATCATGAATCTTTTGCAAATCTATAGGATCGGGCTGTACTTCTTCTACTGGCATTTCAATCTTGTCTTCATTTGAATTTAAGTCTGCCATATTTGCTACAATTTCATTTTTTAATTCATCTACTTTTATACTAAATCCCTTTTCACCTTTATATATTTTTAACTTTGTTCCATCTATTGAATAACTGCTTTGCTTAACTTTATCTTGTAAATTATCTGAAGTTGATTGTATAAAATCAGTTAATATTTTTTCATTATATATAAAAGATGGTGTAATATCTAGCTTATTAATATGTGTATTAATTATTGTATAATTATCCTTTAATACTTTTCCGCTTCTACCAATACCATATGCTATATTAAGTGTAGCATCAATATCGAACTTTCCTTCAATTTGTGTTGCTGATAATTCTGTTTGTTGTTCATTATGTTGTAAAATAAGATTCTTATTTAATTTATCTTCATATAATGCACTAACTTTTTGCTTTGCATCATCATAGGTTAAATTTGATACATCTATTCCTTGAATAGAAATACCAGAAACAATTTTGTTGCTATTTATATTTAGTAAAGCAAAAATAGTTGAAAAAACTGCAAGTGCTACAAATAGAACTATGGATATAATTGTAATGATAATTGTGTATTTATGTAATCCATCTTTTTTATTCTTTACTATTTCTTCATTTGTTTCTTTAACAACATCCTCTAATAAAGCATCAGTATTTTCTAAAACTCTATCTTCTGTTTCATCTTCTATAACTACCTCATCGCTGTCGTTATTTTTAAGTTCTTCGTCCTTCTTCACTTTTACTTTACTCACTTTACACTCCCTAAAATCCAAAAATAAATCGTACTACATTCTATGTTTAGTACGATTTATATATTATCATATAAATGAAAAATGAACAATATTTTTTACTAAATTTTGACCTATTTCTGGTGGTTTATGAGATTTTTCGTTGTTTTATTGCTTGATTATATAATTTAATAAATTCTTCCATTAAGGCATCTTGAGAATATAATCTTCTCATTTTTTCTGAAATTGCTGTTCTATTAAATGTAATTTCCCCTTTTAAAATTTTGGTTATTGTCTCTGCTAAACCTTTAGCATCCTCAACATCTACTAATCTTCCTACATCTTCTGTTACAAAATCCGGTAATCCTCCTTCATTTGTAGCTACAACTGGAGCACCACAAGCCATTGCTTCAATAGCAACTAGACCAAATGGTTCCCTTCTTGAAGGTACACAGGAACAATCAGCTATATTATATATTTCTTTTAGCTTTTCTTGAGGCTTATTTCCTACAAATTTTATATTTTTTAATCCTAGTTTTTTAGCTTGTTCTTTTAATTTTTCTCTAAGTTCACCATCTCCTGCTATTATAGTTACAACATTGTTATTATCTTTTTCATACATCGAAGCTGCCTTTATAAGTACATCTACACCTTTAAAATCAGTTAATTTTCCTACAAAACTTACCACCTTATCATAACCTTTATCAATTCCAAGAGATTCTAACACATTTGCTTTTTTTATGTTATCATCTTTTGAAAATACGCTCATATCAACACCATTTCTTATCCATTTAGTTTTTTCCTTTGCAACTGGCAGAACACTTTTAAGTAATTCATTACTATCCTTTGAAATTGTTACTATTGAGCTTGCATATTCTACAGCTTCTCTCGCCCAATCATTTCCCCAATTATCTCCTCTTTTTCTTTCATCTAATATTCCCATTATATCAGTTCCATGACATGTTACAATCATAGGTATATTTTTTTCCTTGCAACATTTTGCTGTAATTCCCGCAAGTGTCCAAATATGTTGTGCATGCACTACATCTGGTTTAAATTCTGCTATCGCTTTGCTAATTACTTTAAAAAACCTTTCATCATATTCTTTTCTTTGCTCCTCTTTCATATCTCTAAAATTAAATGTACTTCTAGGATGAGTTGTAAAGCATGGAATATTCATGCCTAATTGTTCAACTCCTTCTATTACTTCTTCATTTTTAAAAAATACTGGATACAATTTAATTTTTTCATATTGCTCATATTTTGCTCTATTTTCAGGAAAAACAATCATAGTTTCGTTTCCCATCCTTACTAATCCTTTTGCAAGATTAGCAGTATAAACACCACTTCCAGAACCTGTTAATGGAAAATGGTTTATAAATAATACCTTCATTTAACATTTTTTCCTTTCTTATCTTATTAAGAGGTAAATTTACATAAGTATAATTCGATATCACTTATAATTTTTTCAACTGTATATGTTTTTCCAATTTGTTTTGCTCCAACAGCTATGAAATGCTTCTTCATTCCTAAATCTTTCTAATTAAACAATCTTTTTTCGAATAATCTTTGCATAAATTCACTTCTCCTTTGCTAGAAATATATCATATTTTCTATAGATAATCAATAATTTGTTGCCACCTTTTGCATGCTTTTTATTTAAGAATTTTTTAATACAAGTCATAAAACATTAGATATGACTCACAAAACCATTGTTCTTTTTTGTTCATCTCCATCTTGATTTTTTCTTTTATATTTTTTATTTTATCGCTTTAATTTCAAATAATTTTCTCTTTAATAATATTCCTTTATCTGATTTATTATTTTCAACATATTTATTGAATTTTTCAATATCTTCTTCAATCTTTCCAAAATCTGGGATAATAGGTGTATTATTTAATAAAAATAATAGATCTTCTTTTGTTTCATAATATTCATATTGTATGATATCAAAAAAGAAGATAATCTGATTTGAATCAAACTATCTTCTTTCTCTTTTTGATTTTGTCGAAATTTTGAAATCATTTTATATCAAGGCTTTCAAAGTGGTTCGACAAAAATCGTCTATGGCTCCTCTTGTTGGACTCGAACCAACGACCTATCGGTTAACAGCCGAGCGCTCTACCAACTGAGCTAAAGAGGAATATAAAAACCTGGCGATGACCTATTTTTCCAGCAGGGTAACCCACAAGTATCTTCGGCACAATAGAGCTTAACTTCTGTG
>CANRBJ010000020.1 GCA_947628815.1 uncultured Clostridia bacterium
CAGCAATTTATACTCGCTTAACTTCAGAAGAACAGCAAAAAGAACTTAACGAAATAATAAACTGGTAGAAAAAATAAGAGGAGGTCAAAATAGATGCTAAACGCATTTTTAACAACACTAGGAATTATTGCGGCGGTTATAGCCAGCATAGTAGGTATTATTACTTTGGTTTTTATTGGTATTCGTATCCGGATTATTGTTTATCGACTGATAAAACATAAAAAATACAGGAAGGAATTTGAGGTAAAAGATGAAACCAATATTGTTTAACACAGAAATGGTAAGGGCTATTTTAGATGGCAGAAAGACGATGACAAGAAGAGTTATCAAATCACAGTTATCTGACGACGATATTATTTACAAAAATCAATTCGGAAAATGGTACATATCGCCTGATGATGATTGTTATGGCGAAACAGAAATTAAACCGCCCTACCTACCCGGCGACATTCTATATGTGCGAGAAACGTGGTGTCAAACGGCAAAAAACATTTTTTGGTATCGTGCTGACTCAAAGGTACAAAATCTACTTTGGCGACCATCAATACATATGCCAAAAGAGGCGGCCCGGATATTTTTACGTGTTAAGGACCTGCGCGTGGAACGGTTGCAGGAAATAACAGATAAAGATGCAAAAAGAGAAGGTGTTTTTGCAATTTCGAACATGAGTGGTGTAATGCACGTGTTGAATTTTATAAAAATTTGGAACAGCACCATTAAAAAATCAAACATTGACAAATACGGTTGGGACGCTAATCCGTGGGTGTGGGTGATCAAATTTGAACAAATCAGCAAATCAAATGCGTTAGAGGAGATGTAAATAAATGAATAAAGAAATGGCTAAATACCAAATAGAAAAACATATCGAATGTTTGAGGCAAGAAGGTTGTGAGTTTAATCAGGGTTTTGTTACAGGAATGATAATGGCTTATTATTACTCTGACTTGTTTTCACAAGACGAGGTTAATCAGATACTATCAGATAACGGGCTAGATGCGATAGTTTGGGAAGAAGACGAGGAGGATAACGAAGAATGAGCAGTGAAATTTTGTTTAGCAGTGAAATTTTGTTTAGAGGTCAGACAAGAAGAAAGGGCGAAAAGGTAAAAAACTTCCGAGGTGACCCTATGCCGAGTGAATGGGTATACGGAAGAATGTTATCGCAAAACAACGGCGGGGATTTTTCAATAATTTATACATATGAACCAATTGATACAAGAGTGGTTTATACCGATACCGTTGGTGAGTACACAGGATTAACAGACAAAAACGGCACGAAGATTTTTGAGGGAGATATACTGAAACTGGTAGACAAAAATCAAAATTATGAATGGTTAGCAGTTGTTGAATTTGGAAATCCGAATGCTACATATAGTTGGGGTTGGCAGTTGCGACCGATAACAAAACAGGTGCGTATGAATACAGATATTTTGTTGTGGGTCGAAACTGAAATAACAGGTGCAACAGCTGAAATCATCGGCAACATACACGATAATCCGGAACTGTTGGAGGTGGAGTGACAAATGAAAATAGTAATTTGTTGGCTAGTAGGTTTTGGCATTATTGGCGGCACGATAGGATTTTTATTTGATTCGATTATGGATGGAGGAAAAAATAATGACTGTAAAAATACTCAGTACAAAATACCGTATATTTTTCAGGTCACCCGAACAAGACGAATCTCTCAATGACTGCGATGGTTACTGTGACAAGTCGACTAAGACTATTGTTGTGACCAAAAAGAATATTGATCTAGGAGATTTTGAAACACATCAGAAACAGTGTCTACGCCACGAAATTATACACGCATTTATGTTTGAATCTGGCTTGTCTACAAATTGGGAACACGCTGAATTTGGTCAAGAAGAAACAGTTGTGGATTGGATTGCTATTCAATTCCCGAAAATTTTGAAAGTATTTAAGAAAGTGGGTGCTTTATAGTGACAACAACCTGGAATTGCTGGAGGTGGAGTGACAAATGAAATGTAAATACGCGAAAAAATCTGCGCGTGGTGAAAATTATATTAGGTGCAGATTAGACGGTTCTATTCGCAAAATCTACAAAGGTTGTCCTTGTGTAAAATTTGAAATTACTTGGTTTCAAAGATTATTGCAAAAAGCGAGGAGGCGATAACTGTATGTTCCAAGCATACATAGAAGTTCTCAAGGAAAAGGAGAAGGGAGATTAAATGAAAACAGAACGCGAAAAGGAATGTCGTATTTTTAAATGCGACAAGCACAACTACCATAAGTGCTGCTATTACTGTGAGGACAAGCATAAATGCGATGACCACTGCCTTAATGCGCCGTCGTTATGCGGTCAGTACATACAACAGGGATATTTTAAGATATGGTAAATTCCCAACAAAACTATACCCGCAAGGATGTGATAAATTGCTACAAACAATAAAACAACGAATATCCTGCGTTGAATACGCACAGAGATATGGACTTAATATACGCAAATCTGGTGACAGAACTACATCGTTAGGTGGTGGCAGTAATGATACCGCCTTAGTTGTTTATGATGACTGGTTCTACGACTTTAAACTAAGTCGCGGAGGAGATGTTATTGATCTGTGTGCAATTCTAAAATATGGTGGAGACAAAAAAGAAGCCATTCACGAACTTGCGGATTTAACAGGAGTAGAACTAAGATCAGCTCCTACAACAGACTGGGTTAAATATACTCAGAATCTTAACAACAAAATTCAAAAATGCCATGAAAACATACCTACTACCATTTTAGATTATCTTCATAACCGTGGGATCACTGATGAAACATTATCTCGCCTTAAAATAGGATATGATGAGAAGGAAAAGCGTATAGTTATTCCTTATTGGAAAAACGGATATATATGTTATACGATAGCTCGGGCTACTGAATTAAATCAGAAACCGAAATACAAAAAAGCGAAAATAGATGGTAACAACGAAAATGTTCCCTGGGGTCTTCATACTCTCGACCGCAATAAAGATCTTCTTGTTATTTGCGAAGGGGCTTTTGACGCAATTTCATTTGAGCAGGAGGGCTTTTCGGTACTTGCAACTATGGGAGGGTTTTTCTCGAAGCCGCAGATTCAAGAGCTAAAATCCATAGCCAAAAGCTTTAAACAAATTATGCTTACTTTTGACAACGATACAGCGGGAATTTCTTTTACAAAATCATTATCCGAATTTTTATTTCAAAATCACATTCAGTTTATCACAGCTCAAATTCCGGCAAGCTACAAGGATATTTCTGAATACTATGAAAAAGGCGGAGACTTAAACTATCTCGTACAAAACGCTCAAAACGGTATTTCTGCACTCTGTAAGCATATTACAGATAAAGATGAGTTTAAGAAATTTGCATTTAACGCATCAAGATTTATAGACAAACCTGATCTCGCAGAACTATTTCATATTGCAAGGGAAAACCTTTCCGATGAAGTCTCGCCATTATGGTTTCAGGAATTAAGGAAAAAATGTTTTTCTGCGCCGAGCGAAAATCAAATCGCAAATATGATAATAGAAAAACACAAGCTCCGCTACATTGAAGAACTCGGATTTTATGAATATACAAAAAAGAATTTCTGGGAAAGAAAAAACGATACGGAGATACTTTCATACATTGGTGATGAATTAGGCAATTATCGGACAGGGTCACGTGCCAGGTCTATTTTAACGCTGATAAAAGCAGATACAATAACAACAGAGCTTTTCAATCAAAAACCTCTGTTTAACTTTATAAACGGGACTCTTGACCTTAAAACACTTGAATTTCGACCACATTCTCCTGCGGACCTATGTTCTATGCAGGTGCCGTATATCTATAATCCTGATGCACGGTCAGAAAAATGGGAAAACTTCATCGAGGAGATTTCTGCATATGATTCAAAACGGATCGCTCTGCTTCAGGAGATAGCCGGATATATTCTTTTTCCAAACTGTGAACTTCAAAAATGCTTTTTCCTGCTCGGCGACGGTGCAAACGGTAAATCTGTGTACTTAGATATAATAACGCATATTTTCGGCGAAGAGCAAACGTCTAACATAGAACTGTCATCTCTTACAGAGCCGTTTCAACGAATACAGCTTTTAAACAGCATTTTAAATATTTCATCCGAAACGAAATCTGATGTTCACGGTTGTGAATCTATTTTTAAACAGGTAGTTGTCGGTGACAGAATAAACGGATGCTATAAAAACAAAAATTTTATTTCTTTTAACTCTCGGGCTAAATTTCTTTTCGCGACAAACGAAATTATTTCCGCTCGCGATATTACATTTGGTCTTGAACGTAGAATATGTTTTATAAAATTCCCGATGAAATTTATCGATGATCCTGATCCTCATAACCAGCTTGAACTTAAAGCAAATAAAAATCTTACAAATGAACTGCTTTCAGATTTACCCGCTATCTTCAACTGGTGCTTGACCGGCTATAAAATACTTCTTGAGACCAAATCATTTACACAAACAGATGATGAACAAATGCTATTAAACGATTTCAGAGAAACAATAAATCCTATATATGTGTTTATTAAGGATACAGACTTCCCCAGTGGTTTTATTACAAACAATGAGTTATATGATTTAT
Organism: uncultured Clostridia bacterium; assembly: GCA_947628815.1. Taxonomy (GTDB): domain Bacteria; phylum Bacillota; class Clostridia; order TANB77; family CAG-508; genus RGIG8482. Next base: position 4,582 of record CANRBJ010000020.1, read on the forward strand.
ACCGGGAGTGGTGTGACGAAAGCGGTCATAAATCACGATCTAGGACATCTTTTTTAAAGACCTTTTCTCAATCAAATCCGGAAGGTTTTATACCGCAAAGAACTATGCACGCAAGAGGATATATAGTCCAGAATGACAACGAAAACGACTGTGAACTGATCTAAATATAGTAAGGAGATAGCAGTGACTCTGAAAAAATTAAATAATTATTTATGTGTAAACAAAGAAGTAGAGTATTTAAATGAAAAAATAAAAAATCAAGCTATGCCCGATGATATGCTTAAAAAGGCACATCAAAAGGCAGTGCTTGAATATAATGAACTGATGAATTATATAATACATATTCCCGACAGTCAGACGAGGCAGATATTTATGCTTAGATTTATAGACGGTCTTACATGGTCGTGCATAGCCGGAATAATCGGCGGGCATAATACAGAAGATAGTGTGAAGAAGAGGTGTTATAGGTATTTTAAAGAGAAAAACAAAAGGAAATAAAAATATATAGTATAATTTACAAAGACATTTCTGATTACAGAAAATGTCTTTTTTGTTGTTATTATGTCTAATTTTATCAAAAGTATTGATTTATTTGTGTTTTATGATAATATTAAAAAAATTTATATAATGTGAATTAAATAATTAGGTATTCCAATGGCAGTAAGTCTTTATTCTCCTAATAATGTTCCGAAGAAACATAAGCAATCACATCGTTATCAAATGCATAAAGAGAAAAACACTTACATTTGTATGTTGCTTCTTTATACAAACTGATTCTCACACGTCCCAAAAACACAAATAAATAAATAATGGGACACCGATATATTGACAACTGATGAAATATAGCGTATAATGAGTTAAAATAAATGCGTACCAAAAATGAAATGTAAGAGGTAATGAGAATGAATGTTTATGAATTAATGCCTGAATTAATTAAAGCTGCTCTTAACAACGATAGAAAAATGTTGGAATCTACAGCTATTATGATTTCAAAAAAAATACGAAACAAATACCCAGAAGTTTCAAAAAACATTATCAAATCTTTATCTATGAACAGAGCATTTACTGCACGCTCTTTGAACTCTCAGGTTCCAGTTGATCATGAAAGCAGATATGAATTGGCAAATATAAAGGAGCCAATAGATATTCTGCCTCCAATTTTGAATGCACAAACATTAAAAAAAATAAACGATTTTATTTTGGAACGAAATTCCATAAATGAACTACTTGAACAGGATATTCTTCCTCCAAATAGTATTTTGTTGTTTGGACTTCCTGGGGTTGGAAAAACTTATATAGCGAATTGGTTAGCCTCAGAATTGAAGCTTCCTCTTATTACATTAGACCTTGCTTCCTCAATATCTAGTTACTTGGGTAGAACAGGGCAGAATATTCACAGTATTTTTGAATATGCTAAATCTCAAAATGCCATTCTATTCTTAGATGAATTAGATGCTATTGCAAAAAGAAGAGACGACCTTGGAGATTTAGGCGAACTAAAAAGATTGGTTAATGTACTTCTTAAAGAATTAGAGGAATGCTCTTACTCTTGCATAATCATAGGTGCAACAAATCATCCTGAGTTATTGGATAATGCTATTTGGAGACGATTTGATAGAACCATTGAAATTCAGATGCCTACGGAATCCGAAAGAAAATCATTAATAAAAAGGCATTTAGAAGGATACATCAAATTATTTATGCCTGAAACTTTAGACTATTTAATTAAAAATACCAATGTGGTTAATGCAGCCGATGTTTGCAAATTGTGTGAACATATAAAAAGACAAATTGTATTAAATAAAAGTTCCGATGTAAATATAATAATATTAGAAGAGGTATTTGCATTAAATCCACCTAAAAGCAAAGAGTCAAAAATTGCGATATGTAAAAACTTACATAAAAATTTTCCCAAATTATCTCAACGTGATATATCCCAAATAACACAAATTCCGTTATCTAGCGTATCCAGGTATTTGACTCAAAGAAAGGAGAATGAATGATGGAGTTAGAGCGGCATCCTATTATTGCACATGGTGAGTTATATGTTGAGCCAATAACTAAACGTTTTCATCCTGTGAACAAAAAATATCCTCGTGAATATGAAGAAGCTAAAAATATGCTTTTATCAGATTTGAAACAGATAAACGATTTAATATCTAATAATTCTACTAACATGCAAGAACTATTTTCAGAGGAAAAAATAGTTTGTTTTCGAATGGAACCAAAGTTCGAAGCGAAATCATATGCTCCGCAATCGATTGTAGCTATTTCTGATAATTTAGATTTGGTGGGCGGAAGAAAATACAAGATTGATGAAGATACTTCTGCAAAACTCTATTTTGTGAAAACAACTAATCCTGGATTGTCCGATTTATACAATACTTTATTATACGGAAAAAAAGACGATGTTGCTACATGGCGCAATCAAATTTGCTCGTTAAGAAAAATTGATTTTTTAAACCCTAAAGAGAAAATCTTAGGGTTTGATGACGATTGGAATGAAGGGTCTATAGAGATTGTGTTACACCCAATAAAAATTGATATTGATTCTACTATTAAATCATTTTACAATAATATAGGCATCTCACCAGAACTTACCAGAATTAAAGTTTATGAAGACGGATTAATTTTTATTAGCACAAAGTGTACCAGGACTCAGTTGGAAAGTTTAGCAAGATTTAATGTTCTTAGAACGGTTCACCCTATCGGAAAAATAAAAGTCAATCCGTTTAGAACAGCTATAAATAATTTTGATTTACCACTAGTAAAAGATATAGGAAAAGTCTCGAAAATTAAAGTGGGAGTTTTTGATGGGGGTGCAAACGTATCTCATCCACTTCTTGCTAACTATGTTTCAAATATAGACGTTTCGGCTGCTGATGCCAATGATGAGTTTATAGATCACGGAACTGCTGTTTGTGGAATTATTTTACACGGACGACTTTCTGGAAAATCAAACAAAGTGTTATCAACACCGTGCGTATCGATAAACAGTTATAGAGTATTACCAGTTTTAGATTCAAACGATATTGAATTATATGAAGTAATCGATGCAATAGAAAATATTGTGCCTGCAGAACGCGACATAAAGTTATATAATTTGTCATTAGGACCTGTTGGTGCGATATTAGATGATTCTATTAGTCGATTTACATATGCGCTAGATCGATTAACATACGATGTTCAAGATGATGAAATCAATCCTTTATTCAGCATTGCGGTTGGAAATGACGGCGATATGCCTTATCCTTACAACAGAATACAAGCACCATCAGATATGGTGAACGGATTGGCTGTTGGTGCGTACACATACACAAATGATGGATCAAAAGAAAGAGCATTTTATAGTTGCGTAGGTGAAGGCAGAGAAGGGGCAAAAATCAAACCGGATATTCTTGAATTTGGTGGTACTGCTGAACATCCTTTTATTGTAGCAGCTAATAATGCAAAATATATTGCAGGAGATGCAGGTACGAGTTTTGCCTCACCGTTAGCAGTTCACAAGATTGGAAAACTAATGGCACGAAGTCAAAATATCTCACCTCATTTAGGTAGAACTTTATTAATCCATTCTGCAGAATATAACGAATCTATTCCGTTGTATGATCAAGGTTTTGGCTTTTGCTCCAATAGCGTAGAAGAGATGCTGACTTGTACTGATAACAAGGTCACAATATTGTATTCTGGTACCTTGTTAAAAGCACATACTGTAAAATTACCGATTTTTTCGCCACGAATTAACAAAGTCGCCGGTATGGTTGATATTCAATGGACAATCACAACGATTGTAGATCCATGCGCAAATGATCCGGACGGTTATACAAGTAATTGTATAGAAGACACATTTGTGCCGAATGATATGATATTTAATTTCTCAAAGGGCAATAAATCAAAGAATCTTAATCTTACTAAGCCGGAAGATTGCGAGAAAGCAAGACTATTAATCGAAGATGGCTATATGCGTTCTGATGGGCCGGTAAGTCATCCTGCAAAACTATATTGGGATGAGGTCGATTTGAGAAACAAAGATTTGAAATGGGATACAGTTATCAATAAAACTCTTCGTATGCGTGGTTCTTCGCTATTGAATCCGTTTTTAACTTTACATGCAATTTGTAGGAATGATTTTGATGACAATAAGATAAAATATTTTGTTGCTATAAGTATAAATGCTCCAAAATACGAAGGAAGTTTATATAATTCAATTTTGCAGAATTATCGAAATTTAGCACCGATCGAAATTAGTAATATAAATCGTATTATGGTTCCTAATAAAAAATGAAATTGTTGCTCTTGAGATTAATTTCGACTAATTTCTCTTAAACTATAAAAAGCAAGAGTTAATTAAAGCTGTCTTTTAAAAGGCAGCTTTTTTTGTCTAATAGCCATCCTAATCGCTATACAGATTAATTATACAGAAATATTACAATTCAGAATATGTCATTTTTCGACAAATTAAAGGCAGTTTGTTACATTTATCTTTTTTTGAATATTATAGTATATATTGTTATTTACATATTATATTAAAACAAAAGGGAGATCAAAAATGTCTCATTGTAACAAAAAAATGCTATCGTTTTTTTTGACGACAAAATGTAATTTGTGCTGTCGTTACTGTTACAATGCAATGGAACGTAATGCTATTGAAGAAAAGACTCTTCCATTAGAAATTGCAAAAGCAGGAATTGATTGGTATTTTGAAAAAAATAATAGCAGACATATAAGATTTTATGGACCCGGTGAACCTACACAAGAATTTGAACGACTTAATTTCAACTCACACGCCCGCGTGGGGCGCGACACTCTAATCATGTAAGAATCGTGCATAAATACGGAGCTACCTCACACGAGTTAGCTCCTTTCCTCATTGCCCTTGGGCTTGTCTTGCAATAGAACTGACGTTTTTTTGTTTTCAACGATATTTTTTGTTACAATTATGTCGTCTTGGGTGCCGCCAATAAACATAGGCGCTATCCATTTTAGAATCAATTGCCTAGAATTATTTTTATAGCTACCGACCCAGTAATGATGCCAATGTCCCCTTCGGGTATGTGGGCGTGGGGAATTTCGTTCATCAGATAAATTGCGTTGCGTATATGATTCTGGTGTTGCACTATTTGCATGTTTAATCATTTTAGCAATTTTCACACCAACATCCCATTGACGTACTTCCCTATAATGATCTTTGGGTATTGTCGTTAGGGGATGTGTGCGTTGTTGTCGGTTTTCATCCACACTAATTTCTGCATTTTCAGAACAGATATACAATATTAGCTGCAAATATCTGCTAATTTTTTGTTTGTAGTATTCGGATAACAATTCTAGTTGATGTTGTGACATTTTTGTATTTTTGGTTCTGACCGTGTGCATTCCTGCATCAATGCCGTCTGAAATCGTCCATCCTGATTTTATATGCAACCATAGATTATTAGTATATTCTATTTTGCCGTCTATCCGTTCCATACCGACACACCGCAATTCAATCTGCAAACTGTTTACATCGTGTTCGAAAAATACGAAAAACCCTTTTTCGCGATCGCCATCAGATGTATCAATAAAAATTGTTTTATATGGTAATTTATACAAAATTTCTACCGGGACAACCATATCCTCGTCCGCCTGATCGTATAGCATTTGTTTTAATTCCGGTGCAAAACTATATATTTCTTTATACATTCGCCAACCCGCTAGGGCAGATACAAACGCTGCATTATTTACGTTATCATCATTATATTTTGACAAAATTGCCAGTGACGCCGCTAATGGCAAATAACACATATCATCCCAATCGGGCAGCCCCTTTCCCTTGTCTTTAATAAACATGTCAACATATTGCCAACAGCCCGGATGCAAAATAGCAAACTCTCTCACGGCGGCAAGGGGTAGGGGCAGCGGTAATTTATGTTTGTTTTTCATCTTTACCCCATTTCTCCCAAAAATCATCATCATCTATTTTAAAATGTTTGGTTGCCATATCACGATTCTCTTTTATTTCATCGAAAAAATAATAATATGCAGCATTATATTTTACTGTTTGTTCTTTTTTCCAGTTATCATAGTCTATCACATCGCCATAAATGTCGTAGTTTTTCATTCTGTTCCCATGACCATATGATTCCACATATTCTCTTTCTTCGTCTGTCATTTCTTTAATTGTTGCTTCGTAATATGCTAATTTCATTTTTTTACAATAGTCAACTGCCTCTTTCAGCGTTTCTGTAACGTAGTAATCTGATTCATCTACGCTTGCTATTTCTATATAGAATTTTGTTTTTTCCATTTGAAATCCTCCAATTTTGGTTTTTTTATTTGTCGTTTAAAAATTTATCAACAGCTTGGTGTAGTGGTTCGCTATACGATATATTTTTTTCTTTGCACTTTGTCTTATATGCTTCAGCCTTTTCTTTTCGCAGATCGAACGCGATTCGGGTATATGTTTTTTTATTATACCGTTGCTTTACCTCGCTGCTTGTTTGCGTTTTCGTTTTTCTTTTAGACTCTTTTTGATCAGCCATATTATTTTCACCCCCCTGTTTACCATTCGCTGATTTCTTCGTCAGTTTCTGTTTCACTAACGATTCTGAATGCTTCGCCCGTTCTGTTGCCGTCATCATCAATTACGTAATATAAATCATCCTCGTTTTCAAATTGTACACCGTTATCAGATAGATAATCGTCAAAACCGTATACCCCATCTGTAACAATTTCATCTGTTGTCCTGTTCATGCCAAATCCGCATCTTTCTTCGCCGATATCAAAATTTTTTGTCCATTCAAATTCAATTTTTTTGTTCATTTTTAAATCCTCCGTTTTTGTAATTTTTATTTTTTAGTAATGGCATCAATTATTTCCCGTGCGTTTGTCAGCGTTGTAATCAGATTATGATATATCCTAATATGATACAGATAATCTTTTTTGTCATTTTTCAGTTTGTTTTCAATCCACTCCAACGTTATTTTTTCGCCGTTGTATTCGTTGCCAATCTGGGCATACATTTTCCTACAGGTTTTACCGTCATCAGAATTTAAAAATTTCCGTCTCAGGTCTGTTGCATATGCAATCTGTTTTTCAGATACGCCCTGGATTTCCGGCAAACTTGAAAAATTTTCTTTCAGCTCGGCTTCTTCTTTTTCTTTTTCCGCCTGACGAATTGCCTGCTGCTGTGTTTTGTAGCAATCCGGGCAGAGGCCCTCGTTTTCATACCATTCAATTTTTCTTTCTCTGTCTTTGCTAGATCCAAAAATTTCTACTGTGTGTGTGTGTCCGCAGCTAAATTTAACATCGTATTTCATTTTTATAATTCCTTCCTAGTTTTTTAGGGTTTCTTTCCCTTTTTGTATCTACATTATAGCATACTCGTACAGGTATGTCAACCCCTTTTTTCAATTTTTTTTAAAAAAATCTGCATTTGTATATTTGCACAAATTACCGGTCTTTTTTTGTGCAATATAACAAAATTTAAGAATGATCTGGATTACTACAATAACATTTGAATCAATTTAAAACTAAATGGTTTGAAATCTATGTTAAACAGGTGCCAGACCATTTTAACATAACAATTTTAACCGCCATTTTGGTGACACTTTATTTTCTGAAGTGTCATTTTAAGTGTCATCAGACAGTATAAACTAACACTCTCTCATATTATGTTTTTTGTTTTAATCAATAATTTATGCATTATGTACAAAAACTACACTTTTCAGCTTTCTATTTTTTTACAAGCCATGACACTTGATGACACTTTACTCTACTAAAGTGTCATGCCTTCAAACCCTTTCTATTCCTTACTTTTCTTTACTTTTATGACACATGACACTTAAAATTAAAAAAAGTCTAAATATATAAAAATAAAAATGTATATAAAGTAAAAGAAAAAGTCTATTTTAAGTGTCATAAGTGTCATCGCTTTTTTGTATTATTAAATTATCATCTTGATTACCTCTGATAATTTTATTATTAGAGGTATTTTTTATTATGTCCCGTTTGTCCTTTACTTTTTATGTCCCTCTCTGTTATTATTATTTCAGAGACTATTTCAAGGAGGCATTAACTATGTCAATTAGCGGCCTTATACACGCTTATCATATGTTAGCTGTTAACAAGATTATTGAAAACCATAGCGACATGCTTAAACATATAGCCACAGTTTCTAATAATCTAGCTAGTATGAACATTAGAGACTCACATAAATTTTTAAATCAAATTCTCAAATCTGCTAAATACGCTGAGAAACTTAATAATAAATATAAATTTACAGGAGGCGATCTTAATGCCTAAAGGTAAAATTAATAATCCTAATCTTCCTAACCTTAAGCCTGACCCTCAGACACCGGAAGAAAAGAAGCTCTACCGTGAGATAAACAATAATGTGCGTAGGTTCTGGGAAATGGGCAGAACCAAAGTTAAATCTGATGAGGAGCTTGAAGATAGGCTTTCTCAATTCTTTCTAATCTGTGCTGAGACGGATCAGACACCGACAGTCGAAAAAATGGTGTTGTGTACTGGCTATACTCGGAGTGGTTTATTTGATATAGAATGCGGATACCGCAAGGGATTCAGCTCTGACACTGCAAGCATCATCAAAAAAGCTAAAGAATTTTTAGCAGCTTTTGACGCTGATTTGCTAGTAAAAAACAAATTAAACCCGGTTGCTTACATATTCAGGTCAAAGAACTACTACGGAATGAAGGATCAGACCGAGACTGTCCTTACAACACGAGACCCGATGGGCGAGGAAGCTACGCAAGAAGAGATACAAAACCGCTTGCTTGAGGGAACTGAGGTTATCGATGCAGATATGGGCTAAGAATAAACAAAGCTACACATAGTGTTTATTTAAGGCATATGTCGTGATAAGTAAACTTAACTATTTATTTGAAATGCAAACAGACTTCAAACAAATTATTTTTCACATTGAAATTTTATTTGTCTGAATTACACCCTATATAAACTATTTATCCCACCCCGCCCCTTTTTAAAAACATGTACCCGGCCGTATATCTCAATAGCTTAAATACCGAAAAAAATAAAAAGCCCATAATATTTGTATGAAAATATTTGAAAATATCTATTGACAAATAATTATATGTATGATATTATATTAACAAATAAATAGTACGGAGGTATATTATGAAGATCGGGTACGTGAGAGTTTCGACTGAACAGCAAAATACAGCAAGACAAGAATCATTGATGAGCGCTTTGGGTGTTGAAAAGGTTTTTATAGATAAGCAAAGCGGTAAGGACAGAAACAGACCGGAACTTCAAAATCTCATGGAATATATCAGAGAGGGTGATACTGTTGTAGTTGAGTCGATTTCTCGAATGGCAAGAAGCGTAGTAGATCTCTTGAATATAGTTGATGAGTTAAAAAATAAAAAGGTCGAGTTTGTTTCGCAAAAAGAAAACATAGATACAAGCACTCCTCAAGGAAAATTCATGCTTACTGTTTTCGCTGCGCTTGCTGAATTGGAAAGAGAAAATATACTCCAGCGTCAGAGAGAGGGTATTGAAATTGCCAAGTCACAGGGAAAATACAAGGGCAGGAAACCGATTGAAGTCGATATGGAGAAGTTTGCTGAGGTATATAACGATGTACTTATTAAGAAGTGCACAAATAAGTATGCAATGAAAGTTTTGAATTTAAAACCGAACACGTACTACAAAGCGGTTGCGAGATACAAGCAGGAAAAAGGAATCACCTATAACGAAGAATAAGTATTTATTAGTCGAGGGCCTTTTACTTGTTTGACAGCAGGAGGCTCATAATTTTATGACTTTAAACGATCTTATCATAAAAAGAAAGAACAAAGGAATAAGCCGGTATCAGGATCTCAGTGATTATTTTGATTTGTGCAGATTACTTAAAGAGGAATCCGAAGATAATAAAGGGCTTGCGTATGATGAGGCAAAGAACGCATATGGGATTGCTGATAAAATGCGAAAAAAGCTTGCTGTTTCTGATACGTCTGAAGCGATAAAGTACTATGAGCTTGCAAAAAAGATAGCGCTGTTTTTGGCATATGATAATTTTGAGTATTATCTTCTGTATGTTGAATGGAACAGAGAGCCGCAGAAAAAGTTTTATGTGCCTAGACGAAGCGTGCTTGGTGTCGTGGTAAATGATTTGCAGGACCTGGAGGACGGAAAGCTTGACTTGCTTGCGGTAAGTCTCCCGCCAAGAGTCGGTAAATCCACCTTAGGAATATTTTTTGTAACTTGGATAATGGGCAGACACCCTGATCTGGCAACGCTTATGTCAGGACACAGCGATAAGCTCACAGAGGGATTTTATAACGAGATATACGGGATCATTCAAAATGAAGAATATTTGTGGCACGATGTATTTATTGGCTGTCAGATAGCGAATACATCGGCGAAAAATGAAACGATAGATATAAATAAGAAACGAAGATTCCCTACGCTCACTTGCAGGTCGATAAGCGGAACACTTACGGGAGCTGTTGAAGTAGGATGGCTTTTGTATGTCGACGATATAATTGAGGACTTGGAAGAGGCGTTAAACCCTCAGAGACTTGATAATAAATACAACGCTTACTTGAATCAGCTTAAAGACAGAAAAAAAGACGGAGCCAAGGAGCTTCACATCGGTACCCGTTGGAGCGTTAACGATGTGATCGGACGCATTGAAAGGCAGTATGAGGGTAGTGATAGAGTCAGATTCAGAATAATTCCCGCTCTTAACGAAAACGGTGAAAGTAATTTTAATTATCCCTACGGATTAGGCTTCAGTACCGAATATTATCTTGATATGCGTGAAAGTATTGATAATGCTACCTGGTGCGCTAAATATTTGGGCGAGCCGTATGAAAGGGAAGGAGTACTCTTTCCAAAAGATGAAATGCTTTATTACAACGGTGTTTTACCCGGAGATACGCCTGATAGAATTATCGGTGTGTGCGATGTCGCGTTTGGCGGCGGAGATAGTCTTAGTATGCCGATAGCATATATTTACGGCAATGATATTTATATCCACGATTGGATATTTAACAAAGGCGACAAGGAAATAACAGAGCCCCTTGTATGTGAGAAAATTATCGAGCATAAAGCGCATCAGGTACGCTTCGAGGGGAATAACGGCGGAGATATGTATAAGGATGACATTGACAGAGAACTTAAAAGCAAGGGCATAAAGGTGAATTTGTCAAGTAAAAAGGCATCTACGAAAACTTCTAAGGTTTCACGAATTATACAAATGGCGCCGGATATTAAAAAGATGTATTTCAGAAACGACAACGGTATAAGCGAAGAATATAAACAGGCGTTAAAGGAGCTGTGGATGTTTTTGATAACAGGAAAAAATGAACACGATGACGCTCCGGATAGTTTAGCGCAGCTTGTTGAGTTTATTAGTAATGTCGGGGCAAAAGTCACAATTCTGGACAGACCGTTTTAAATTTGTAAGATTTGTGAATAAATGCCCGAATTTTGTACATGCTTTTCTACACTCTCAGGACTTGAAAAATATATAGATATATTATATAATAAAAGAAAGGATAACGATTTTTGATATGAAAAAAGAGATCCTATGTCCTGTATGTTTAAAAGCTAATATAAAAAAGAAGCTTTTAGAGGTCGAAGATACTGCAAAAGGAATTATTTATCCTTATTGCAAGTGTCACAAAGCGGCTGTTAAGATAGATCTTAATGATTACGATAACAGAAAAGTGACTGAAGAAAATTAAATAAGAATGTTAGAGCCCAGAGCCTTTGAGCCAAGTGCCGATTTGTCCTTAAGTACTAAGAGTACTTAAGGATGAGTCGGCATTTTTTGTTAAGGTGGATTTTATGAAAAGTCAAAGTTTAATTGAAACTAAAGACAATCTGTTTGGCAGACGGGATATTTATGTGTCACATAAACAATTTACCGATGAAAACATTTTAGACGCTGTAAAGGAAGCGATGACACAACATGAGTACAATCGTAAACAGATAGATTATCTTTACAACTATTCAAAAGGCAAACAGCCTATACTAAACCGTTTTAAAGCAATACGGCCGGAAATAAAAAATACAATAGTAGAAAATCATGCTCTTGAGATAAAAAATTTTAAAATAGGCTTTTTGTTTGGTGAGCCTGTTCAGTATATTTCACGGGGCGATGAGGATATTGACATGGCTGATAACAGGCAAGAGGACAAGGGCATCGTATATCTCAATCAGCTTATGTTCAATGACGATAAACCCGCAAAGGATGTTGAACTCGGAGACTGGATATTCACCTGCGGTGTCGGCTACAGAATGTGCCTACAGGCAGAGAATGATAGAGATGTTTTTGAAACATACATACTTGACCCGCGAACGACTTTTGTTGTTAAAAGTAACGATTATAAGAAAAAGCCGATTTTGGGTGTGACATTTTCTGATAATCTTGATGAAGATAAGCATTTAAAGTACAGACAGATCGATGTGTACTCTGAAGACCATTACTGGTTTATTGAAGAAAAGAATGGGAAATACAAAATACTCGAAAGTGTTTATCGAGCTTACAGAGGAGTTCCGATATTTGAATACTGTAACAACTCTGCTAAAATGGGCTCATTTGAGGTGGTTATTGGTTTATGTGATGCTTTGAATAATATAACTTCAAACAGGATTGACGGAATAGAACAGTTTATCCAGTCTCTTATCTGGTTTAACAACTGTGAGATAAACGAAGAGGAATATGAGCAGCTTAAAAAGCAAGGCGCGATTCAAACTACATCTGAAGCAGGAAAACAGGCAAGCATAAAAATCCTTACAGAACAGCTTGACCAGTCTCAGACACAGATAACCAAAGACGACATATATGAAACAATGCTGATTATTGCCGGTGTACCGGACAGGCAGGCGTCTGCCGGAGGAAATACCGGACAAGCGCTGATTATCGGTCAAGGATGGCAGATGGCAGAAAGTCACGCAAAAGCATTTGAGCTTAAATTCAATGATCCTGAAAAGCAGTTTTTAAGATACGTTTTGTCAATATGTAAAAACAATCAATTTGTTCCAAAAGAGCTTAAGGAGCTTGAGATTTCCTGTGTTGAGGTGAAATTCACAAGAAACAGAACAGATAATATTCTGACTAAAACTCAAGCGCTTTCTACAATGCTTAATTCCGGAATACATCCTAAGACAGCAATAGCAACTTGCGGGCTGTTTTCAGACCCTCAACAGGTGTGGGCAGATAGTATTGAATATTTAAAAAAGTATCTGCCTGAGGATAACGGAATCGTAAAAGCACTAGAAGCTATCAATCAAAGGCAAAGCAGTGAGCAGTAGCTAATATGACCGACAGAGTAAGAAACATCGGGCAGATAATCTCTGGGAAGACTGCTGTGTTTGATGAAATAGATGCTGTTTGGCTGAGCGTTATGGATATTTCCGATAAACAGTATAAGAAAAGGCTTGAGATGATCACCGAGCTTAAACAGGCTTTAAATGAATTTTTTAAGTGGCAAATGACTGAAATAACAAATAATGAGTTTTTCAGCGAAAAAGAACTGCTTGAATTTTTAGAAAAAAAGAGCATTCATTACCGAGAGGTATTCAGAGCAGTATACATATCATTTGTGGCTAAATATTTTGATGAGTTCGTTACACTTGTAAATGAAGAGCTTACAGACAGCGAAGTCGAATCAAACATCAGTGAGTTTTCTGCAAAATGGATAGCAGACCATAGTGTGAAAATCAGTGAGAGCATAATAAGCAGCACCTGTGATATTTACAAGGACAGCTTTAATGAAGCAAGTCAACAGCACAAACAGTTTAAGGAAATGGCACAGCTGATAGCATCTGAGCTTTATAAAAAAGAGGTCTTAATATCAAGAAACGAGATGCTTTCAGTTTGCAGCTTGGCTACATTTGAATCACTTATGAAGCTTGGCTATGAGTATAAACAATGGTGCAGTGTAAAAGACAGTAAAACCAGAAGATCTCATATCGCTGCGGATGGTCAGTTAAGAAAGCTTGACGAGCCGTTTATAGTAGGTGGATGCAAAATGATGTTCCCGCAGGACGACAGCTTAGGCGCAAGTCTTTCAGAGATTATAAATTGTAGGTGTTATTTAAAAATCAAGCCTAGAAAATAAGTGTTTGATTTTCAAATAAATTGCAGTTATGCGATAAATAACAATCAACATGTGGAGCGACCACGAGAAAAAGCGAAGTTGAAAGGAAGGTAAAAATGACAAGAGAAGACATCTTAAAGGCTTTTCCTGATGCCACAAAAGAACAGATCGATGCTATTTTAAATAAGCATTCTGAGGATATCGGAAAAGTCAAAAACAATGCGGCAAAGCCTAAAATTCCAGATGATTATGAGGAATTAAAGGAAAAGGCAAAAAAGCTTAAAGAGCTTGAGGACAGTCAGCTTTCGGAACAAGAAAGAGTTCAACAAGCACTTGAAGAAGCTCAATTACTAAAAAGCAAAGCACAACGATCGTTGAACGAAATCAAAGCAAAAGCTGTGTTTATCGCGGCAGGATTTTCAAACGAGGATGCAGAGAAGCTTGTGGCTAATGTTTTGGATGAGGATGAGCAGAAAACGATCGACAGCGCAAACAGCCTTGCAGAGTTTTTTAAGCAACGTGAGGAAAGTGTTACCCAAAAGGTCAAAACAGAGCTTTTAAAAAACGATCCCAAACCTCAAAGCTCGGGCGGACAAGATCCGTCACAACAGCCGGCATCTAAAGCGGAAGAGGTTGCGATAAAAATTGCCGAGAAGTCTGCCGAAACTGCAAGCGCTTCTCAGTCATCAAGAGAATTTTATTTTGGAGGTAAAAAGTAATGATTGCAAAGGAATTATTCGGCGGTATCGGCATCCTGAAGTACAAGGATTATAAAGGGATGCCTTATACCATCAAATCTGCTGATATTGAGGCAGATGAAAACGGAAAGAAAATCGTACCGGCAGGAACGCCGTTGCCGAGTGCAGAAGCGCCGATAGGACTTCTGCTTGAGGATGCGGATGTTACATATGGCGACGAGGCTGTTACCGTAGTTTATCAGGCTACCATTGACAACGCAAAGCTCACTAAAAAGGGCGTAACGGTCTCAGAAGACGTCAAGGCTAAGTTTCCAAGGATAACATTTGTAGATTAAAGAAAGGAGAGGACAAAATGCCTATTACAAATCTTGATCAGGTATTTACCAGTAAAGCTATTGTTTCAAATTACAACAAGTATCTTGAAACAGCAAACATTCAGCCATTTTTAGGACAGGCGTTTTTTGAAGACAAAAAGCAGGATAGCCTTAAGCTAGAATTTATAAAGGGAAAAGCGGGTCTTCCTGTTGTTTTGATGCCAACGGCATTTGATTCGGAGGTAACTATAAGAGACAGAATAGGAGTTTCTATTCTTAACGATGAAATGCCGCTCTTCAGAGACAGCTTTATCATAAGCGAAAAGGAGAGAAGAAAGATCATCGAGGCTCAGTCGATTGACAGCCCTTATCTTACAGCGACGCTCAATGAGCTGTATGACGACGCAAGAAAGCTTATTATGGGAGCGGATGTAGTTGCGGAACGAATGAGGATGCAGCTTTTAGCGCCTGTTACAGGGAAGCCGATTATAAGCATAAATGCAAACGGAGTCGATCGTTCATATAATTATGACCCTAAGGGCGAATGGTCAAAGACGAATTTCAAAAAGCTTGCGGGTACTTCGGTTTGGACTGACTATGAAAACGCGGATCCTATCGCTGATATCGAAGCTATGATATCGCAGGCAAGCACAGTGTCGGGCGCAGTGATCAATGCGATTATACTTACCACTAAGACACTTAATGACATTATGAAATGCAAGAAGGTACAGGGATATATCGTATCGACCGTAAACGGTACTGTGGCAAGAATTTCAAAGAAAGCGGTCATCGACTATATTTCGTCTGAGTTTAATATAACTGTTTCCGTCTATGACAAGAAGTTTATAGATGAAAAGGGAGAGGTTAAAAACTATTTCCCTGATGATATGGTAACGCTTATTCCCAACATGAAGGTAGGGGATACCTGTTATACCGCGACACCTGAGGAGACTGACCTTATGGGCGGAAGCAAGGCTGATGTATCTGTGGTAGGAACCGGTACTGCGGTATCAGTAATTACCGAAAATAAGGTCCCGGTAAGAACACAGACAGTAGTTTCAGAGATAGTTTTGCCTTCTTACGAAGGTATGGACTTTGTATTCTGCATTAAGACAGCGTAAAAAATGAAAAGGGAGCGTTTGATATGGAACAGATTGAAAGACTTAGATTAAAACTTAAGGATTGCTCTTGTGATGATAATGAACTTGAGGATTTACTTCTCACAGCAAAAAGCATTATTCTCAACAAACGATTTCCCTTTTCAAAAAAACTACCTCAGGACATTGAACCGAGATATTTGGATTTGCAAGTGAGAATAGCAGTTGATTTATATAACAAGAGGGGCGCTGAAGGTGAAACCTCGCACAGCGAAAACGGCATATCAAGAACATATGGTACCGAAAATATTTCTTCCGATTTACTTGCTGAAATTACCCCGAGATGTGGGGTTTTATAAATGCGCAGCTTGAAGAGAAATCAACAGAAAATCTATTATAAAACACTTGTGCGGACTAATGATACAGATAAATTCGGCAATGAAAAGTTTATAAAAAGTGAACTTAAAGAGCTTTATATTTCTGTATCGGGAAACAAAGGAGACACAACAAATCAGTTTTTTGGAACGTCACTTGATTATGACCGAACGATGTCAATAAGCCGCACAGACTGTGAGATCGACGAAAACACTGTTTTGTGGATCGATAATAAACCGGAAGACAGCTATGACTATAAAGTCATAAAAAAATCGGTCACATTAAATGAAACGGTGTTTGCAATAAAGAGGGTAAATGTAAATGAACCTAAAGATTGATCCGCTTTCTGGCAGTTCCATAAATAAAGCGATTTTAAAATTACAGGAATATGCGGATAGTCTTCCAAAAAGGACAACGGATTTAGTTAAGCGTCTCACAGAGTTTGGATATAACGCCTGTATAAGGAATGTTCTCAGTCTTGATATTTACGATAGCGGAAAGCTTATAAACAGTATACGTACCGAAATCAAAAATAACGGGTTTACCGGGATAATAGTTGTTGATTGTGACTATGCGATTTTTGTTGAGTTCGGCACGGGCATTGTAGGCAAGAACAACGCTTATATCGGAAAGGCAATGGCGGAGTTGGGTTATTCTTACGGTGGCGGAAGTGCGTATGTAGTTACTGCTGATGGAAGAATAGGATGGTATTATCCAACTGATGACGGAGACTATCGGTTTACAGAAGGTATGCCGTCAAGGCCTTTTATGTATCGGACGGGAATCGAAATAAGCAATATGATTTTATCACTTGCAAAGGGAGCATTTAAAGAATGATAGATATTGAAACTTCTGTTATCAAAAAAGTTGTAGATATACTAAGAAACAGGTATGGAAGCGGAATTTATATAACGGATGAAGCTATTATAAATGTTCCCGCCAGATTTCCGACTGTCTGTATCAGAGAAGTTAGTAATACAACGCTTTCCAGAACAAAAGACGAAAACCCGGAAAATCATTGCTCGGTTATGTATGAAGTAGATGTCTTTTCAAATCTTGAAACAGATAAAAAGGAACAGGCAAAAGAAATAATAAACGAGGTAGACAAAGTTCTTCTTTCTATAGGATTTTTACGAAGCTTTCTTGAGCCTGTTCCAAATGCAGATACAACTATTTATCGCGTCAAAGCAAGATATACTGCGGTAGTTGATAAGCAGTATATGATATACAAAAATTAAATATTTACGGAGGTTAAAAGATATGGCAGACAATATTATCGATTTGTCAACGGCAGGAGTAACTGTGGGATATGCGGTTGAAACAACGGCAGGCACACGACCTACGACCGGGTATAAGGCTATTTTGGGAATAAAGTCAATACCCGAGATCAATTCACAGCCGGAAACGCTTGATACTACAACGCTTGCGGCTACCGAGTATAAAACATCTATTAACGGTTTGAAAGACCTGGGCGGAGCACTGGCATTCGGTGCAAACCTCACGGAAGCCGGTCATACTCAGTGGAAGGAAATTTATCAGGCGTGGGAAACGGCAAAGGCATCAGGTAAATCTATGTGGTTTACGATCTATATGCCCGGTATCAGCGAGGCGATCTTCTTTACCGGAGAACCGTCTACCCCGGGAGTATCGGCGGTTGAGGTCAATAATGTATTGGAGACTACAAGATATATCACACCGACAAATGAGCCGGACTGGTACACAGCCGTTAAGCTTGATGTTGATGACGAATAATTAAGTACGGAGGATAAATAAATGAGTAAGGAATTGACATTCACATTTGAAGATAAGGACTATTGTTTAAAGTTTACACGAAAAAGCGCAAGAGCGCTTGAGAATGACGGATTCAGCTTAGCTGAGTTATCAAACAAGCCGAATGTTATGCTACCGCTTTTGTTTAAAGGGGCATTCAGGGCAAATCATCTTCATCTAAAATCAGAGATTATCGATCGAATATATGAAGCGATAGATAAAGAGGACCTGTATAGCAAGCTCCTTGAAATGTATACGGAAACGGTAGAAACGCTTACAGAGAATAGTGAGGAAGACTCAAAAAACCTGATAACCTGGGGAGCAAATTTCTAGGTAGTAAAACAGCTTCTCAGAACGATCAAAAAAGTTACAGCGAAATCTTCGAGGAATGCTTTCCTTATTATTTATCCATCGGAATGACTTACGAGGAGTTTTGGGAGGGCGATAATGCTCTCCCGATTTTTTATAGGAAAGCCGAGGAGATCAAAAACAAAAAAGCAAATCAGCTTGCTTGGCTTCAGGGTATGTATTTTTATGAAGCGCTATGCGATGCTTCCCCTATCCTTCACGCATTCGCTAAAAGCGGCACAAGACCTCATCCATATCCCAAAATGCCATATGGAAACGATGAGAATAAAACTGAGGATAATGAAGACAAGGTGACAAAAGAAAGACTTAAAGCAAAGCTTAGATTTGAAAGCTGGGTAAACAGCTTTAAACAAAAGAAGTAAGGGGGTGTTTTTATGGCAGAAGCGAGCATTGAAAGAATTAACATAGAAATCAGCGCCGATAGTTCTAAGGCTGCCAAAAGCCTTGAAAAGCTTATGGGGACATTGCAAAAGCTTCAATCTTATGCAGATAAGATTAGCGGTGTAACATCTAACCTAATGAAACTTTCTCAAGGTATTAAATCGCTGTCAGGCATAAAAGCTATAAACTTAAACGGAGTGACTAAATCCATTGAAAAACTTGCTGCAATGACAAAAGAGTTTAACACAATGGGAAACATAGATACTTCTAAGGTTAAAAGCCTTTCCAGTCTTTCTAATGTCGTTAAAGCATTTTCCGATACCCCAAGTAACAAAATGTCTATCTGGCTTAAAAACGCAAAACAACTGCCTGAAGCAGTTCAACTCCTTAACAATCTCCCTGCTGTTGAGGAGTCGAAAATCAAACAGATAGCACAGGCATTTGAGCCGTTTAAATCTTTAAGCGGCAAAACTGGTACCGGATTTATAAATACGATAAGCAAACTTCCGAATATAGCTAAGATTCTTAACAGTATGGATATGACAAAATTTGCGCAAGGTATACGCTCAGTTTCTTCTGCGCTTGAACCGCTTGCAGTCCAGGCAGAGAGAATAAAGGGTATGTTTAACCATATGCCGTCGGTTATATCCAGAGCCATTACAAGCAATCAGAACTTTAGCGCGTCAAACAACTCGGTCACAAAGTCTTTTGGCAGTCTTTCGGGTAAGATAACGATAGCAATAGGCAAGATCACTGCTATGTATTACGGACTTAGCCGGGTGGTAAACACTTTTAAAGAGTGCTTTAATGAAAGCTCAGAGTACATAGAAAATATAAACCTTTTCCGTGTAACTATGGGAGATGCTTCAGATGAAGCGCTCAGATATGCTGACAGCGTATCTGATGCACTAGGTATTGATACAAGTCAGTTTATACGTTATCAAGGCATTTTCAACCGAATGGCAAACGGTTTTGGCACAGGCGCTGAAAAATCAAGGCTTATGAGTAAAAACCTCATACAGCTTGGATATGATATGGCATCTTTTTTTGATTCGAGCATTGAAACGGCAATGGAGAAGTTGGAAAGTGCTATGGCAGGTCAGATCAAAGGCGTTAAAGAGTACGGTTATGATCTATCAGTTGCAGCATTACAGGAAACAGCGCTAAAGCACGGAATAACAGAAAAGGTTTCCGTTATGTCACAGGCTGAAAAGGCGCAGCTCAGATATATTACTCTTATGGAGCATTCCAATGAAGTTTTAGGTGATATGGCAAGAACTATCAATACCCCTGCAAACGCTATGAAAATTTTAGAGCAGCAGTGGGTACAGCTTAAAAGAGCAATAGGAAATGTTATATCTATGGTTGTGGTAAAGCTTCTACCGTATATCCAAGCGTTCGTAAAGCTTGTAACGGAAGGTGTTAATAAGCTTGCTGAAATGTGGGGCTTTGAGCTTCCGGAGATAGATTACTCAAGTCTAACAAGCGGTGCAAATGCTCTTGACGAAACAGAGGAAGGACTTACAGATGTTAGCGAAGCCGCAGCTAAGACCGCTAAGAAAATAAGCAACCTTGCAGGATTCGATGAACTTAATATATTGTCGTTTAATAATGATACCGAAATAGATGATGAGAACATCAAAGGTTCACGAAATGATTTAGGAATCGAAATGCCTGAATATGACTTCCTTGAGGGACTTGACAGCCAAAGCGACAAAATCTATCGAAAAATGAAGGATGCTTTAGGAAAGGTAGTTGAAAAGCTTAAGGATCTATGGGGCTGGATCAAGAAGAATAAGGATTTTCTTGAAAAGCTTGGTATAGTTCTGGCCGGACTCTGGGGTATTTCTAAAATCAAAAAATTCATAAGCTTTGCAGCAGGGTTGTTTTCACCGTTTAAAAAGGTATTTGATCTTATTAAAAATACTCCTGCTTTTACTAAGTTATCCGGTTGGTTTAAAAACGTAGCCGGAGAGGGTACGACATTAGGTAAGGTCTTAGGCGTTGTTAAGAGCGTAATTGTAGGAATAGTAGGCGGTATAGTAGCATTTGCCTCATTTAATGATTTGTTTTATGAACTTAAAAAAGGCACTCTTGATTGGAAAACAGGTTTGTTGGACGTAACACTAGGCGTAGGTGGTATAGCAGCTGCATTTGCATTAGGCGGGCCAATAGCAGGGATAATAGCTACTGTCGGAGGAGTTATAGGTGCTATTGTCGGTTGGCAACAGGCAGAATACGATCTCCGAATTGAAATGTATAAAAATAAATGGCTGTACAACGGTGAGGGTAATGTATCTCTTGATGAACTCTATGATTCGTTTGTTAAATTTACGGATAAAATCACAAAAGACAGTGATAAGTTTATAGATTTAGGAAAAGACATAGAGAGCTCTTTTGAAAAATGCAATGAAGCACGAGATAAAGTTCAAAATCTTATGACAAAATTCGGTTCGGCAAGAGAGCAAATCACAAAAACTGACTGCGAGGAATTGAAAAAAGCCATTGAGGAGCTGGCAACTGTTTCTAAAGAACAGCTGGAAACAGTTATGAACGGTGCGATTGAAACCGTACAAGGAAGCTTTGATGCGTTAAAAGAAAAAGCTATAGGTTCAAAGGATGAGATCATTGGTGCATTTTATCTTGTCGGTGCTCAGGGTAACCAGATGCTTGCAGATGCACAGCAAAAAGCAAATAAATTAGTCGATGAGCTTAGCAACACAAAGCTAAGTAATAATGAGTACAACCAAAAATATGCAGAACTCGTTGAACAAGTTGAGCTTATGGGAAATTTTTCATTGACATCGGACACATCTGTTGAAGACTTTAACGTAATGATGAGCAAATTTAAAGATAAGTCATATTCAATTCAACTAAACGATGAGGACGAAATGAAAAAGTTTTGGGAGGATGTTGAAGAACAATATAATGACGCTGTCGGCAAATTAGATGAGGCATATAAAGCTCAAGTGACATCAATAAATCAGCTGAGAAAAATGAATGAGCAGCTTCTAAGGCAAGGGAGAGGAGTAGAAGATAAAATTTTCGCTCAAGCATTGACAAATGCTTCAATGGCGCTTGATGAAAAGAAAGATCAACTAAGAGAATCCATACAAGATATCGGTGACATTTTTTCTGAAAGAATTAATACAACAGGAATAAATGCGTATTTTTCAGAGTTCGGAAATAGTGTGTTACTTATATATAAAGAGTTAATGGACAAAGGAGAGATAACAGCTCAGGAAGCCTTAGAAGTAATTAAAAAAGATTGTTTTAACAGCGATGTTTGGCAAGACACAGTAGGACCGACAATAGATGTTATTGAACAAAGTTTCTCAAATATGGGAATGGTTATTTCAAGTGACTTTGGAAAAACTCCTGATAGGCTTAAATCATCGCTCCTTTCTCAAGGCAATTTATATAAATTGCAAGAGACAGCAGATCCATTGGCACAAGCTTTTTTAACTGGGTATAACGAATCATTTAAAAAGAATCTTGGAAAAGTTGATGAACTACCTGAAAAAATAGCTACACGAATACAAGATGGCTGGAGTAATATACCCGATTGGCAAAAAGAAGTTATGATTTCTGTTGGATTTAATGTTGATACTGAAGCATTTAATCAAAAGCTTAGTGAAGTGATTAACAGATCAAGTTATGTGATGCAATTGCAAAAAGAGTGGCTTGAATATAGCGTAAGCGGGCAAACGGGACCTGTACCTGCTAAATTTCATGAGTTAGGTATATACGCCACCGGCGGATTTCCTGATTACGGAGAGATGTTTATCGCCAGAGAGGCAGGACCTGAGATGGTAGGACGAATAGGCAGCAGGACAGCGGTCGCAAATAACGACCAGATAACATCAGCTATCGCTCAGGCGGTCGAATCAGCAATTTTACGCACAGGAGCTTTTGCGGTACAGGGCGGAAGCTCGGACGCAGGAGATACTTATGTGTTTATCGACTCCGAAGAGATCGCAACACGGTTAGAGCGCAGGAGCGCATCAAGAAATATAAGGACAAACGGGAGAGGTTAAACTATGGTCACATTTTTAAAAATCGGCAGCTATACCGCTCCCTACCCTACGGGGTACAAAATCGAGTATAACGACCTCGACAGCGATAAAACTACCAGAAACGAGCGGGGATATATCGCTAACCGTGACAGACTGAGGAGCAATACTTTTAAAATATCAGCTACATTCAGACTTAAAATAAGTGATCTGACTGCGCTTGCAAGTGCAATAGAGCCTAAGACATTTTCCGTGACCTGTTTTGACTTAACGACCGCAAAAACAGTTACAAAGACTATGTATGCAGGCACTAAGTCTGCTGAGATTGTTAAAACGGATAACCGTCCCGGAGAGATATGGGTAGATTATTCATTTACGCTTGTAGAATGCTAATGCTAGGTGGTGATACGGAATGATTACTACATCGACAAAATACAAAACCGATAAATACAATGCGGTCAATGTATATATTCATGGGACTATAGATCTGGGAAACAATACCAGGATCCGGCTGACATCGGACGATATTTTGCAAAACAGCTTCGCGTTGAAGGAATCCGCTGTGTCGGGATCAGCGTTCGGTGTTGGCGGTATGGTAGCAAATCAGATCGATCTGGGGCTGTTTTTAAACATCAGCAATCCGTTTTATATGACCGGCGCCGTCGTTAAATTATTCTGTAAATATGA
>CANRBJ010000021.1 GCA_947628815.1 uncultured Clostridia bacterium
GAAAATTTGACAAAAAAATTAAGCATTTTTCATGCTTACAAGATTCATTTTATTAATGGACTGTTAAATTTCCGAATGAAAATTTGACAAAAAAATTAAGCATTTTTCATGCTTACAAGATTCATTTTATTAATGGACTGTTAAATTTCCGAAAAATTTCATAATCCATCACATCCTCTTTATACATTATATAACATATTTCTAAAATAACAAATTAAATTTTACTTAATTTTTATAAAAAATAAATAATTTAAACTATTTAAAAAACTTTCTATTAAATTCTTGCTATTTTTCTTATAATATTGTATGATATATTAAGAAAAAATAACTGTAATCTGAGATAGGAGAGATAGAAAGGGGCAATCCATATAATGAAAAAGATAATGGTAGCTTTATTTGTAGCAATTATGTTACTTTTTAGTTGCTCTGTTTATGCTAGTTCTGAAGGAGTAATGCAAGAATCAACAACAGGTCAATTAGTAGAAATTAAAGAAAAAGAATTAAAAGAATTAGAAGATTATAATGAAGCATATGGATCAGAGGCATATGGTTTTACAGCGTATATGCTAAATAAAGTTCGTATTTATAGTATTCCACTTTGCTTTATAGGAATTGCAATAGGAGCTATATGGCAATATGTAATAGGTATTCGTAAATTAGACGTACACGATAGAGGGCTTTTTCTTATTGTTAGTTTCGTAACAATATTTGTAATATGCCAGGTATTACCACTTGTATTTGCAATTGTTGTAAAAGGATTTAGAAATTAAAGAATTTGGGGGAAGTGACAAATGAAAGTTTTATTTGCAGTTAGTAATGAAAATATATCGGATTCAATAGTAAAAAAATACCAAAAAGATTATAAAGAAATTATTTCATATAAAAATGTTTATTACTTTAATGCAATATTAAAAGAAATACAAAGAGATAAAACTTATGATAGAATTGTTATAAGTGAAGATTTAGAACCATTTGCAAGTAACGATTATGAAGCAATCGATCGTTTTATATTTGAAAAATTAGATAGAATTAGTGATGAAGCAACTGATACAGAAGGTGGAGATACTCCTATTATACTAATTTGTTCAGACAGAAGATCAAAATCAGAGCAATTATTAGTAAAATTATTTAGTATAGGAGTTTACAGTGCTTTATTAGGACAAGATAGAAGCATTGGTGAAGTTTGTAAATTAATTAAAAAACCACGAACAAAAAAAGAAGCAAAAGTATATTATAAAATTGATTCAGAAGAGGCAAACTATCAAGAAGAAAATGAAGATTCAGTTAGTGAAATTGAAATTCAAAATATACGAGCTCATTATAAAAAATTAGGAAAAAATGAAGATGCTTATGTTGATAGTTTCAATAATATTGCCTCTCAATATACAGATGCACAGCTAAGAATTATTGTAAAATTTTTACCACTTAATGTAAAAGCGGTTTTAGAAACAAAATCACCAAAATATCAATCTGTTATGGCTTTTACAGGTGAAACGCCAATAAAAAATGCGAAAAAGACCGAAAAGAAAGAAAATGCTATAAAAATTGATTTTATAGAAAATCAATTAAATAGGCCAAAAATGACTAAACCAGTTATAGTACCAGCTGGTGTAAATGCAAATAAAGTAACAAAACTAAATAAAACACAAGATAATGTAGCAGAAGAAAAAATAAAAGAACCTATAAAACAAAATCCAACTCCAAAGCAACAAGAGGTTTCTCTTAAAGATACATTAAAAGAAGAAAGTGTAGGGCAAAAAGAAGTTGAAGCACCAAAAAGAGGAAGGGGAAGACCTAAAAAAGTTGTAACAGAGGAACAAGAAGAAAATAAAACTGTTACACCCAAAAGAGGAAGAGGGAGACCTAAAAAAGTTGTAGAATCACCTGCACAAGAACCAATAGAAGGAAATATAAATTTATTTGATTTAGATGATATTAAAAATGAAGATACACTTTTACCAGGAGTGGGAGAAGACTTAATAAAAGGAATGGATAATGAATCACCAAAAGTAGAAGATAATATATTGCCTGGATTTGAAGATAATATAACACCAGGATTTGAGGAAAATATAGAAAGCACAAGTAATGCGTTTACTGAACTAAGAAAGCCAGAAGTAGATAATTTTGCATATTCTAACAATGGATATACAAATGAAATGATACGGACGAAATACTATGCCTCAAAATTTAGATATTACAACACTACTTTCAAAAGATAAAAAAATAGTATCTTTTGTAGGAACAACAAAAAATGGTACATCCTTCTTAATTAATAATTTAGGAGAATTATTTTCTTCAATGGGAATTAATACAGCAATTTTAGATGTTACAAAGAATAAAAACTCTTATTATATTTATACAAAAAATGAAGAAAACTTACGAAAAGTTGCTCTACATTGTATGGAAAATTTAGGAAAAGGAATACCAGAAGGAATAAAAGTAAATAAGAATTTGACAGTATATACATCTCTTCCAACAGAAGAAGAAAAAGAAAATTATGAAGAAATTTTAAAAACACTTGTAAAAAATTATTCATTAGTATTAATCGACTGTGATTTTGATACAAATGTGCATTATTTTGAAAATTCACAGGAAATCTATTTAGTACAAAGTATGGATATACTTACTATACAACCATTAACCGCTTTTTTACGTGATTTAAAAGCAAAAAAAGTATTGACACCTGAAAAAATAAGAGTTGTTATTAACAAACAATCAAGAATATATTCACTAAATCCTAAGGTTATTATAGGAGGAATGGCATTTTATAATGATCCTTCAATGTCGTTTATGACTGAGCTATTTGATAAAGATAATGTAAGGTATTCTGTTATACCACTTGATGCGCAGGTATATGCTAAATATTTAGAAGGATTAGTAAACTGTAAAATTTCTTTAAATGGATATTCTAAAACCTTTATAACATCATTAAAAGAATTGGGAAATATGGTATATCCATTGTTAAATAATAAATATAGACCAGTAGCAAATTACGAAAGAAAAGATAGATTTTCTTTATAGATTCGCGATTAATAATTAGTAAAAGGGTAGAGGTGATATTGTGACATATTTATTAATTGTATTAGTAGCAATAATAATAGCACTTATGTTATATAATATTGTTGTGTATAAAAGAATACAAAACTTTAGTAACATAAATCAAAAAATAACAGGATTAAATGTATTGCAAGACTTTATGGACACAATTGGAGAATATACTTCAGTAGATGAAAAAATAGAAAAAATTAATGAAATATTGATTGAAAAATACGATATAAAATATTCTACAATTGTTATGTTCGATGGAGCAGAATATGTAATAAAAGCATCTAACGTTCAAGAACAGCATTGGGAAGCATTACGAAGTCTTCACAACCAAGATATATTTAAAGATAGCATAACAACAGCGACTCCCAAATATGTAACAGTTAATAATGATACAGAACGATTACCGTATCAAACAATGGAATTTGGCAGAGCAAAATCTGCAATGTTCTTTCCATTGTATGTAGATAATGTATATATTGGGTATTGGATTATAGAAAGTGGCGAACCACATGCATTTGATAATATAGATACAACTATATTAGAAGTTGTAAAAGAAAATATTATAGCAGTATACAAAACAGTGTCTTATCAAAGTACAGTAGAAAATATTGCAAGGAAAGATTTATTTTCAGGTTTAAATTCAGCAGAATATTTATATGGAAAAGGAAAGAAAACGATAGATAAATATACAACATCAACAGTATGTATGTTTAAAATTATTAACCTAGAGCAAACAAATAAAGAATATAGCCGTGAAACTGGAAATGATATGATACAAGAAATTAGTGAACATATAAGTAATAGTATTTCATCAGAATATATATTTGTAAGATATATGGGACCTAAGTTTGTAATTGTATTTTCAGGGATCGACTTAGATGCTGTTGTTGAATTTGTACAAGATTTAAAAAATGGCATAGAAAAATTAGAAATACAAGAAGTATTAGAAGATGTTGATATAGAAGACTTAGATGATAAAGAAGTGAGATTTGTAAAACCAAAATTAAATTTTGTTCTAACAACATATTATAAAGGAACAGCATTGGAAAGTGTAACTAAAAAATTAGAAGAATATTTAGATAATGCAAATAAAGATGAAAGTGATATAAATAATATTTAGATAGGGGGAATGAATTATGGATATGGATAAAACTATGAATTTTAAAGTAGAGAAGGACAAAAATGTAAAATCAAGAGAAATTTTAAAAAGTGTGTATGAAGCACTATTAGAAAAAGGATATAACCCAATTAATCAAATAGTTGGATATATATTATCAGGAGACCCAACATATATCACAAGCCATAAAGATGCAAGAAATTTAGTTCGTTTAATTGAAAGAGATGAACTATTAGAAAAAATGGTAAAAAATTATATAGGATTAGATGAATAGTATGCGTATACTTGGAATTGATTATGGAGATGCAAGAGTAGGTGTTGCTGTTTCAGATGCTTTAGGTATAACAGCGCAAGGCTTAGAAACCATTCATTGTAAAGGTAATGATAAAGTGGTATTAAAAAGGCTTGAAGAAATTATAAATCAATATGAAGTAAAAACAATTGTTATACGGAATGCCATATCATATGAATGGGACAAGCTCAGATAGAGTAGAAAAAACAAAAGAATTTATTCACAAATTAAAGTGCAGGTTTCCGAAAATTGAAATAGAAGAAATTGATGAAAGATTAACTACTGTTGCAGCACATAAAACAATGAATTTTTTAGAAATTAATAAAACAAAAAAAAGAGGAATTGTTGATACAATATCAGCAGTATATATTTTAGAAATTTATATGAACAAGAATAAATAATTTAAAAATTATAGATTTATAATGTAATACAAAAGAAGTATAGCATTATAAAAACCGTAAATAATAATACAAAAGTTATTAACGTTGTAGAAATACAATTAATATAGAAAAAATGAAAGGAGAATTACTATTATGGATGAAAATAACATTTCAGATGAAGAATTATTAGACAATATCATTGTATTAAACGATGAAAATGGGGAAGAGGTTAAATTTGAATTTTTAGACTTAGTAGAATTAGATGGAGAAGAATATGTAGTATTATTACCAGCAGATGAAGGTGATGAAGAAGAAGGAGAAGTAGTTATTTTAAGAGTAGAAGATACAGAAGCTGAAGAAGAAGAATCTTATGTAAGTGTAGACAATGAAGAAACACTAAATAAAGTATTCGAAATTTTTAAAGAAAAATTCAAAGATGAATTTAACTTTGTTGATGAAGATTAATAGAAAAATTAAAAGAGACCTTTTAAAGAAAATGGTCTCTTTTAATTTTTTTATTAATAAAGTACAGGTAGTGGGTATAAAATTAATAAAGAAAAATAAAAGGGGAGATTTTATGAAGGTAATAAAAATTAGCAAAAAAAATATAATGCTTTTAATGATGCTAGTTCTAGTTATATCGATATTTTCAATAGCAAATAGGTCCTTTGGAATGCAGCACTATTATAAGCTAGACTTTACAACAGGATTAGTTACAGCATCTAAATTAAATGTAAGAAGTGGTCCAAGTACAAGATATGGAATAGTAACAACTGTTAATAAAAATGAATACATACGAGTATTTGCAGGAGTTGGAGATTGGTATATTATTCAAACAGATAGCGACTATGTAGGAGCAGTTAGCAAGCAATATGTAAAAGCAATATATCCAAATACAAATTCGTCAAATAATACAAACGGTGGAACAACGGGAAATACAACATCAAGCCTTTCAAGTGATGAAAAAGAAGTGTTCGATTTAATTAATAAACAAAGAACCAATCAAGGATTAGCAGCTCTAAAAATAGATGAAGAAGTGCAAAGAGTAGCAAGAATAAAAGCTCAAGATATGGTAAATAACGGATATTTCTCGCATAATTCACCAACATATGGCTCACCATTTGATATGTTAAAAAGTTTCAAAATATCATATAAAACAGCAGGAGAAAATATTGCAGGAAATTCAAGCAATAGCGGTGCAGTAACTGCATGGATGAATTCTAGTGGCCATAGAGCAAATATACTAAATAGCTCATATAACTATACAGGAATTGGAGTAGTAAAAAGCAATAAATATGGAAAAATATTTGTTCAAATGTTTTTAGGAAAATAAAAATTAAAGAGGCAGGAAAATATACCTGTCTTTTTAAATCTTGAAATATTCTAAGTAAAAAAATCAACAATATGCGACAAAAGAATTGTATAAATAAAATTGGTTTGGTATAATGAGGTTAGTTTAATTTTTTAGTCGAAAGGGTGAAGAAAATGTCGGAAAAGAAAAATGAATGTAAATGCGGAAATTGTGGTAAAAATGAAGAAATGGAGAAGATTTTGAATATATATACTAACGATAAAGATAATTTAATACAAATATTAAATGAAGTGCAAGAACATTATGGATATATTCCAAAACATGCACAAACAGATATATCTGAATACTTAAATATTCCATTGGCTGAAATTTATGGGGTTATTACTTTTTATTCAAGGTTTACCCTAAAACCAAAAGGAAAATACCATATTGCTGTATGCTTAGGAACAGCGTGCTATGTAAAAGGTTCACAAAAAATTATGGATAGATTAGAAGAAAGACTAAATGTTAAACCAGGTGAAACTACAAAAGATGGAAAATTTTCTATTGAAGCAACTAGATGTGTTGGTGCTTGTGGTCTTGCACCAGTATTTACAGTAAATGGAGAAGTATATGGAAAAGCAACTGTACAAAAACTTGATCAAGTTTTAGATGAACTTGTATAAAATATAAGGCAAAAATCTTAAATTGAGAGGAGAAAGCCATGAAAACATTAGAAGAAATAAAAGAAATAAGAAGCAAAAAAAGAGAAGAATTAGATTTAAGAGTAAATACTCTAGCAAATAATAGAGAAAAACATATTTTGGTATGTCACGGAACAGGCTGTACATCATCTAAATCACCACAGATTCTAGAAAATTTCAAAAAGATTATTAAAGAAAAAAATATAAAAAATGTTCGTGTTATAAAAACAGGATGTTTTGGACTTTGCGCAAAAGGTCCAATAGTAATTATTCGTCCAGAAGATACATTTTATGCAATGGTAAAACCAGAAGATTGCGAAGAAATTATTGAAAAACATATTGTACAAGGAGAAATTGTACAAAGATTACTTTGTAAAGATATAGATGGTAGTATAGTTAATAAATTAGATGACCTAACTTTCTATAAAAAACAAAAAAGGATTGCACTAAAAAATTGCGGAGTAATAAATCCAGAAGATATTGATGAATACATAGCATTTAATGGATATCTTGCACTAGAAAAAGTATTAAAAGAAATGACACCTAGCGAAGTTATAGATGTAATAAAAGAATCTGGACTTCGTGGCCGTGGTGGAGCAGGCTTTCCTACAGGTAAAAAGTGGGAATTAACACGAGCATCGGAAGGAAAACAAAAATATGTAGTATGTAATGCTGATGAAGGAGATCCAGGAGCATTTATGGATAGAAGCATACTAGAAGGAGACCCACACTCTGTTATTGAAGCTATGGCAATAGCTGCCTTTTCAATAGGAGCAGATAAAGGATTTATATATGTAAGAGCTGAATATCCAATAGCTGTAAAAAGATTTGATATAGCTATAAAACAAGCAAGAGATTATGGAATACTAGGAAAAAATATCTTTAATACAGGTTTTAACTTTGATATAGAAATTCGTTTAGGAGCAGGAGCATTTGTATGTGGAGAAGAAACCGCTCTTCTAGAATCAATTGAAGGAAGACGTGGGCAACCAAGAATAAAACCACCATATCCAGCAGTATCTGGATTATGGGGAAAACCAACTTTAATTAATAATGTAGAGACATATGCAAATATTGCACAAATCATATTAAAAGGAGCAAAATGGTATTCATCAATTGGAACCGAAAACTCTAAAGGAACAAAAGTATTTGCACTAGGTGGAAATGTTAATAATATAGGACTTGTTGAAGTACCAATGGGAACCACATTAAGAGAAATTGTATTTGATATTGGTGGAGGAATACCAAATGGTAGAGAATTTAAAGCAGCTCAAACAGGTGGACCATCTGGAGGATGTATACCAAAGGAACATTTAGATACGCCAATAGATTATGAGTCTTTAAAAGAAATTGGCTCTATGATGGGTTCAGGAGGACTTATTGTTATGGACGATACAAAATGTATGGTAAGCCTTGCAAAATTTTATCTTGAATTCACAGTAGATGAATCTTGTGGAAAATGTACACCATGTAGAATTGGAACAAAAAGGATGTTAGAGATATTAGAAAAGATTTGTAATGGAGAAGGGTGTGAAGAAGATATTGAAAAACTAGAAAAACTAGCCATCAATATAAAAAATGCAAGTGTTTGTGGCCTAGGCCAAAGCGCACCAAACCCTGTACTAAGCACAATTCAGTATTTTAGAGACGAATACAAAGAACATGTAATACAAAAAGAATGTAGAGCTTTAGAATGTAAGGCAATGTCTAAAATAACAATTAATCCAGATAAATGCAAAGGTTGCGGATTGTGCCAAAGAAATTGCCCAGTAAATGCAATAAGTGGAGAAAAAAGAGAAATAAGAGTAATTGACCAAGATAAATGTATTAAATGTGGTACTTGTTTAACAAGTTGTCCATTTAAGGCAATAGGAAATTAAAGTTAAAAAGGAGGAGCAACGTATGAAGGAAGAAAACATAAACTTGACAATTGATGGTAAAAAAGTAAGTGTAAAAAAGAATAGTACAATATTAGAAGCAGCAAATAAAGCTGGTATTGATATTCCAACATTATGTTTTTTGAAAGATATAAATGAAGTTGGAGATTGCAGAATGTGTATTGTAGAAGTAGAAGGTAGACGTGGTTTTGCTACTTCATGTATACAAAAGGTAGAAGAAGGAATGGTTGTACATACAAATACTAAACAGGTATTGGAAGCAAGGCGAGTAGTTTTAGATTTAATTCTTTCTAATCACGCAAAGGATTGTTTAACATGTGTTCGTTCTGGAAACTGTGAATTGCAAAATATTTGCCAGAAGATGAATATTCAACAGATAGATTATGCAGGTGAAATGTCAGAGCAAAAAATAGATGATGTATCTCCATCGATTGTAAGAGATTTAAGTAAATGCGTTTTATGCAGAAGATGTATTGCTACTTGTAAAAAAGTACAAAAAATTGGTGCAATAGATTGTATAAATAGGGGATTTAAATCATGTATTGGAACAGTAGGAGAAAAGAGTTTAAATGATGTTAATTGCACGTTTTGTGGTCAATGTATTGAAGCTTGCCCAACAGGTGCATTACGCGAAAAAGATTCTAGCACATATGTATGGGAAAAATTAAATGATACAGATACATATGTTGTTGTACAAACAGCACCAGCAGTTCGTGTAGCATTAGGGGAAGAATTTGGTATGCCAATTGGTACAAATGTTACAGGAAAAATGGTAACAGCACTTAAAAGATTAGGATTTGATAAAGTTTTTGATACAAATACAGGAGCAGATTTTACTATAATGGAAGAAGCAAATGAATTTATTGAAAGAGTTCAAAATGGTGGAGTTCTTCCAATGATTACATCTTGTAGCCCAGGATGGGTTAAATACATTGAAATGAATTATCCAGAATTATTACCACATTTATCAACTTGTAAATCACCACATCAAATGTTTGGAGCACTAATAAAAACATATTATGCTGAAAAAGAGAAAATTGATCCTAAGAAAATTTATGTTGTGTCTGTTATGCCATGTATTGCTAAAAAATTTGAAAGACAAAGAAACGAAATGCAAAATAATGGACTATATGATGTTGATGCAGTGTTAACAACTAGAGAATTAGCGAGACTAATTAAACAAGCAAATATTGAATTTGCAGAATTAGAAGATACAAATTTTGATGATCCAATGGGAGAAGCAACAGGTGCAGGAGCAATTTTTGGAACAACTGGTGGAGTTATGGAAGCAGCATTAAGAACAGCACAAGATACTTTAACAGGAAAAAATATGGAAAAAATCGACTTTAAGGAAGTTAGAGGAGGAAATGGAATAAAACGTGCTAGTGTAAACTTTGCTGGAACTGATATAAAAGTAGTTGCAGCAAGTGGACTGGGAAATGCGCAAACTATATTAGAAGAAATAAAAAATGGAAAAGCAGACTACCAATTTGTAGAAATTATGGCATGTCCAGGAGGATGTGTAATGGGTGGTGGTCAGCCAATTAAGAGTTCTAAAATTCGTAGAGAAGTAGATGTAAGAAAGAAAAGAGCAAATGCTTTATATACAATAGATGAAAAAAGTGTTATTCGAAAATCACACGAAAATCCAGTACTTAAGAAAATATATAAAGAATTCTTAGAAAAACCAGGAAGCCATATTGCACATGAATTATTACATACAAAGTATGAAGAAAGAGAAAAATATAATATATAATTAGAAAACAAAAAGGTGAAATATTTTCACCTTTTTGTTAAAAAAATATCATTCATAAATTCCAATTGATCTCATATAATTTATATATGCACCATCAATATTTTTCCAAATATCAATTTCATTATTAAGTACAGAAGTATTTAATTCAGCATTTTCAAGTTGTTGGTAACATTTTATAACTTCATTTCGAAATCCTTTAGGATAATCTCTACTGAAAATACGCGCGATATCATAATATTTATTTCCAAAACCACTAAAACCAAAATCGATAATAGCTGAAATGTGATTGTTATCATCTATTATAATGTTACTTAAGTTCAAATCTCCATGAACAAGGCAATTGTTATCTTTTTTTGAAAAGTCTTCATATTTCCAAAAAACTTTATCTTTAGGGTCAACATGAACACTTAATAATTCATCTAGAAAATTTACTAATTTTACGCTAACTTCATTTGTTTTAAAAAAATTTTTTTTGTCAAATGGTATGTGATGTAATTGATACATAAATTTAGCTACATCATCTGCAACCACTTTTATCTCTTTAGGTGTCATATTCTTTATTTTAGTTGCTAAGTCATGTCCATAAACTTTTTTGTGGATACTAAAAGGTCTACCATTATCATATAATAAATTAAGTTTTGCTGTATTAAAATCAGTTTTTCCATTAATAAACTGAGAAAATTCATAGTCTTTTACAATAGTTCTACTCCAAAAATCATCTCTTGGGAAGCGAAAAAAGAAATTTCCATTGCTAGTTGCAACTTCATACACAATATTAGTCCAACCTGTAGTTATTTGTTTCATAGAAAGTATTTCTTTATTAGGTAAAGAGTTCTTAATAATTTCTTCAAAATTTTCATCTAATGTAAAATAATTTTTATTCATATAAATGTCTACCTTTCAAATAATAATTGCTATTTATTATACACTTAATATAAACAAATGGCAACACCAACTAAATAAAAATAAGGACTAATTTATGAAATTTTTAACAAAATAATATAAAAAAAATTTCTTTTAGGTTGTAAATTTATAAAAAAAATGATAAGATTTATGTATGTTTTAAATTAGGTTAGAGGAGTAAAAATGATGAAGTTTAAAAGTGAAAAAGGAATAACTATTATATCTTTAATTATAACTATTATTGTATTAACTATTATAGCTGGCGTGGTTATTTATATGGGGATTACTGGTGCGAAAGAGGTTAATGATTCTAAGTTAAATACAGAATTGCAGATGGTTCAACATGCTGTTTTAGAGCAATATGCAAAATATAAAACTACTAGGGATAATGCGTATTTAATTGGAGATAAGCTAGAGCAATCACAGGTTACACAAATTGCAAATGAACTTGGAATACAACTTGATTCTAATAAAGATTATTATAAATTAAATAAAGCACATTTAAAAGAAATTGGAATAAAGGATTCAGATGATGAATATATTGTTAATTATATTTCAGGGGAAGTTATTAATTTTACACAAAAAAGACTAAGCACTAAAACTCCATTATATATAAAGTCTAATAGTTTTTAATGTAAGGAGACTTGTATGGATATAGAAAAAACTTATAATAGGCTAATAGAGCAAATCGATGTATCAAAGGTTTTTAAAAATGAAGCAATGAGTAAGCACACTTCTTTTAAAATTGGCGGAAAAGCAGATATATTTGTAAAAGCAGAGTCTATAGAAGAAGTTAAGTTTGTACAAGAAGTTGCAAGGTGTGAAAATAATGCGTTATATATATTAGGAAATGGAACTAATATTTTAGTAAGAGATGAAGGCATAAGAGGAATTGTTCTTATGGTTGCTATTATGCGGTATAGATATTAAAAAGAATAAAGATGATGTTTGTGTACAAGTAGGTGCAGGAGAAAAGATTATGCGGTTTAGCACAGAGATTTAAGCAAGAGCAGATTGCAGGGTTTGAATTTGCATCACGGAATACCTGGAACCATTGGTGGAGCTATACGAATGAATGCAGGTGCTCATGGAAAGGAAATGAAAGATATAGTTATAAGTACTACTTGTATGGATGAATTTGGAAATATTAGGATTCTTACAAATAAGGAACAAGAATTTTCTTATAGAAGAAGCATATTTAATACAAAAAAATGGATTATTTTAAATTCAAATTTACAATTACAATATGGGAATGAAAAAGAAATAATAAGTAAAATGCAAGAATATCAAGATTACAGAAAAGATAAGCAACCGATTAGCTATCCAAGTGCAGGAAGCACTTTTAAAAGAGGAGATGACTTTATTACTGCAAAACTAATTGATGAATGTGGTTTAAGGGGATACGAAATAGGAGGAGCAAAAATTTCTAACTTGCATGCAGGTTTTATTATTAATACCGGCAATGCTACAGCAAACGATGTTTTAGAATTAGTAAACTATATAAAAAAGAAAGTTTTTGATAAATTTCAAAAAGAAATTGAATTAGAAATAGAAGTAATAGGCGAGAAATAAATACAATAAAAGTAGAGATAATACAAGGAGAGGAAGAGAAAAATGAAGGGATTTTTTTCATGGTTTAAAGGAAGCACAAAAATGAAGAGATGGATGGTGTTAACATTAATAGGAATAATCTTAGTAGGCTATGGAGTAGCATCAATATTAATAGCACAAGAAATATCTTTTTTTGAAATAGGAAAAATTATTTTAGTGTTTGTATTAGGCTTTACTTGCACTATTTTAGGAATTATTTTTGCACAAAAAAGAACATTAGAGTTATTAATTGAAGCAAGTGATTTGCGTTTGGAGAAAGGAAACAAGGATGTAAATGTTAATTCTTTAATTTTTAATAAAAAGGTATATGATAAAGGGCCAAATATTGTTGTTATTGGTGGAGGAAATGGTTTAAACGCTGTATTAAGAGGAATAAAAAATTATACAAATAATATTACTGCTATAGTAACTGTTTCTGATTATGGAAAATTACCAACAAATTCGAGAAAACAGCTAGATTTATTACCTTTAGACGATATAAAGGAATCATTAATTGCATTGTCTTATGACGAGCAAACAATGGAAAAAATTTTGAATTTAGAATTTCAAGATGGATTTTTAAAAGATTTATCATTTGGAGACATTTATTTATATGCAATGAAAGAATTATATGGTGATTTTACAGAATCAATTGAAAAAACGAAAAAAGTCCTAAATATGACAGGTAGAGTGTTACCAGTTACTCTTGATGAAGTAAAAATATGTGCAGAATTGCAAAATGGTATGGTAATTGAAGAAAAAGAAAAAATTCCAGAAATGGTATTTGATAAAGTTACTAAAATTGATAGGATTTTTATTAATCCATCAAACTGTATTCCAGCGCCAGGCGTTATAGAGGCTATAAAAAATGCAGATGCAATAGTTATAGGACCAGGTAGCTTATATACTAATGTTATTCCAAATTTATTAGTTAAAAATGTATCAAAAGCAATAAAGGAATCGAAGGCAATTAAAATTTATATAAGTAATATTATGACAGAACCAGGACAAACTGATAATTATACAATTTCAGACCATATACAAGCAATTATTGATCATGCAGGCCCAGGTATTATAGATTATTGTGTATATGATACAGGTGAAGTAATTCCTGAATTTGTGAGAAGATATAATAAAGGAAGTCAAGATGTAGTAGAGCAAGATTTACAAAAGTGCAGGGAAAAAGGTGTTAAATTATTACAAAGAAAATTGTCAACTATTATAGATAATAATATTAGACATAATCCAGAAGCGGTAGCAGAAGCAATAATACAAATTATTTGCGATGATTTACGTTTTCAGGATAAGCAAAGTGATCCACAATATGTAATGTTAAATTCAAGATTAAAACAGGAAAAGAAGAAGAGTAAACATAAAAAAACATTAATAAAAACGAAGAAAAAAGAGCCTAAAAAGAAATCATCACATATGAAAAAGACAAGTAAATTTAGTGAAAAATATAAAGATAGAATTGAATCTATTCAAACCAGTGATAAAAAAAGATTAGAAAAGCTAAAGAAGATTAATGAATATAATAATGAAAAAAGAAAATAGCGGTATATGGAAATAACTTAAAACTGGAGAAAAAATAAAGAATTGGAGGAGCACAAATGAAATATAGTAAGAAACATTTATCATTAGAAGAAGGATTAAAGAAAGAATGGATAATAACCAATGGAATGGGTGGGTTTGCTTCATCTACAATTATTGGATGTAATACACGAAAATATCATGGTTTATTAATTGCACCACTTACACCTCCTGCAAGAAGGTTTTTAATTCTTTCTAAAATTGATGAAAGTGTAGAAATAGAAGGAAAAAAGTATAACTTATATACTAATATGTGTAAAAACTATATTTCAGATGGCTTCAGTTATCAACAAAGTTTTGAAAAAGACTATATTCCAATTTTTACTTATGAAGTAGAAGGAATTAAGATAAAGAAAATGATTTGTATGAAATATATGGAAAATACTGTATGTATATCATATAGAATAAAAAATGGAGAAAAAAATGCTAAATTTACATTTGCGCCAATAGTTAACTTTAGGGATTTTCATCAAATGAGTACAAATCATGAATACAAAATAAAACAAGACTATGATGGAAGAAAAATTAAGATTGTTGTAGATGATAATTCACAAACTCCAATCTATATAAAATCAAATATTGAAAATTACATAAAACATGATAATGATATATTTAAAGATATGTATTATATTGAAGAAGAAAAAAGAGGTTTTTATCCAGAAGAAAATCACTCTGTTGTAGGAAGATATGAAATTGAATTACAACCAAAAGAAGAAAAAGAAGTTGAAATTGTTTGTTCATTACAAGAAAATATTGAAGAAATAAAAATAAAAGATGTTATTGATAGTGAAATTATAAGAATAAATGAATTAATGCTAGAATCTGGTTTAATTAATTTAAAAAACAAAACACAAGATAAGAAATATACAGAATTTGTAAAAGATTACATAATTGCTACTGATAATTTTGTGGTATATAGACCAAACTTTAGATTACATACATTAATTGCAGGATACCCATGGTTTTTAGATTGGGGAAGAGATGCACTTGTTTCATTTGAAGGTCTTTTACTAAAAAGTAGTCGTTTTGAAATTGCAAAAGAAGTTTTATTAACT
The DNA here is from genome assembly GCA_947628815.1 of uncultured Clostridia bacterium. GTDB lineage: Bacteria > Bacillota > Clostridia > TANB77 > CAG-508 > RGIG8482. The sequence continues at coordinate 15,625 of CANRBJ010000021.1, forward strand.
TTTACAAAGAACATTAAATATGGTTTAGTACCAAATGGATATTCTGGATTTGATAATAGACCATTATATAATAGTGCAGATGCTTCATTATTATTATTCGAACAAATAAAGAAATATATAAATTATACAAAGGATTATGCTTTTATAAAAGAAAATTTATATGAGTCACTAAAAAATATAATTGATTCTTATCAAGAAGGAATCGATTTTGATAACAATAATATATATTTAGATGATGATTATCTTTTAGTGTGTGGAACAAAAGACACTCAAAATACATGGATGGATGCAAAATATGGAGATTTTGCAGTAACTCCAAGGAACGGAAAAGCAGTTGAAATTAATAGTTTATGGTATAATTCTTTAAAAATAATGGAGGAACTTGCAAAAAAATTCGAAGACAAAGAAGAGAATAAAAAATGTAAAGAACTTGCAGCAAACTGTAAGAAGGCTTTTTTGGATAAATTCTATAATGCAAAAAGAAAATGTTTATATGATGTAATTGGAGATAAAAAAATAAGACCAAACCAATTGTTTAGTTTATCTTTAACTTATCCAGTAATTGAGCCAGATTCTGATATAGCTTATGAAATATTAAATACAGTTACTAAAAAACTATTAAATAAATATGGCTTAAAGACTTTAGCAAAAGGTGAAGAAAATTATGTAGAAGAATATGAAGGTGATTCGTTTAAGCGTGATATGAGTTATCATCAAGGAATTACATGGCCATGGCTATTAGGTATTTATTATGATGCTTACAAAAATATTCTTTCTAAAACAAAAAATAAAGACAAAAAGAATGAATTGCAAAAAGGCTATACGCAATTTGTAGATAATGTTAAAAAAACATTTCCAAAACAATTTTATGAAGACGGTATTGTAGGAAGTATTTCAGAACTATATGATTCAAAAGCACCATTTCTACCAAAGGGAGCAATGGCACAAGCATGGAGTGTTGCAGAAGTTTTTAGAATTTTACTAGAGAATATGTAAAACAAGAGATAGGAGAAAAATATGCGTATATTAGGAATAGACCCAGGTTTTGCTATTACAGGATATAGCGTTATAGATTATATTGGGAATAAGTTTAAATTAATTACTTCAGGAGCAGTGCTAACAAATGCAGGAGAATCATTTCCATTAAGACTTTTAAAACTAAATAATGATTTAGAAGAAATTATAAATACATATAAACCAGAGGCTATTTCTGTTGAAGAATTATTTTTTAACAATAATGTAAAAACAGCTATAAATGTTGCACAAGCAAGAGGAGTTATACTTGTAGTAGGGTGTAGAAAAGGCATTCCTACATATGAATATACACCACTTCAAATAAAACAAGCAGTAACAGGATATGGTAGAGCAGATAAAATACAAGTACAAAAAATGGTTAAAACAATTTTAAACGTAGAAAAATTACCAAAACTAGATGATACAACAGATAGTATGGCGGCAGCTATATGCCATGCACATTCATCAAAATTTGCACAAAAATTATAGCTAGTACAATAAAGGAGAAAAATATGACAGTTGATTTATTAGAAAAACGGCCTAAAAGATGGAAAGCTAAATGAAATTTATCTTTTTTATGGTGAAGAAATATATTTAATGGAAATGAATATAAAAAGAATAAAGAACTTATTTGGAGAATTAGTAAAAGGTATTAATTATATAGAAATAGATGAAACAACTTTGGATAGTCTTATTTCGAATCTACAAACACCAGCATTTGGATATGAAAAAAAATTAATTATTGTAAAAAATACAGGACTTTTTAAAAGAGAAGTAAAGAAAAGAGGAGTAGGTTTTGCTGATTTAAGAGATAAAATAAACGATTATTTAAAACAAAACTCTGAAATAATTAAACAAGATAATATCTTAATTTTTATAGAAGAATCTGCCGATAAAGGAAAAATGTTATCAACATTAGAAGAAATTGGGGCAATAGTTTGTAATTTTGAATATCAAAAATTACCTAATGTTTTAGCAAGATTAAAAGCAATTTGTAAGGCATATAAGGTAAATATAGATGATACAACTTTAAAATATTTCGTCGAATGTATAGGAACAAATATGCAAGAACTTATTAATGAAATAAGAAAACAGATTGAATATGCTGGAGAAAATGGGACTATCACAAAGGAGAGTATTGATTTACTTACAATAAAGAAGATGGAAAGTGTTATTTTTGATTTAACAGATAGTTTAGGAAAAAAAGATATTGGGCAAGCACAGCTTGTTTTAAGAAATCTGCTTTATGCAAAAGAGCCAATTCAAAAGATATTAATAACATTATATAATCACTTTAAAAAACTATATTTAACAAAACTTGCAATAAAGCAAGGAATAAGTGTAGAACAAACGTTAAATTTAAAACCAAATCAAACATTCTTAATAGGAAAATATAAAACACAAGCAGGATATTTTACACTTGCAGAATTAAAGCAAATATTAGAGGCATTTATTAATTTAGACACAAATTATAAAACAGGATTAATAGATATTAATATAGGTTTAGATACAATTCTTTGCAGGTATTGTTCGTAAAATATGTATAAAAATCGCTTATTTTTCAAATAATATGAAAAAGGGGCGATTTTTATGTATAATTTTAGAACGGATTTGGCTTTAGAAAGAAGAGATTTGTATAGGAAAGCACAAGGATTAGATGATGAAATTGAAGGAATTGAAACAGAAGAGGAACAAGTAGGCGAAAAAATTAAAACTGCAAAAGTAAAAGTATTAGATCAAAAGGGAGCAGAAGCAATTGGAAAACCGGTAGGAAACTATATTACAATTGATATTCAAAAACTTAAGATTGCAACTGAGGAAGATATACAAGAAGCAGCAATAGTTCTTTCAAAGGAGTTGCGTGATTTATTAGGAAAACACGTTCAACCAAAGGATGAAATTTTAATAGTTGGTCTTGGAAATCAATATGTAACTCCAGATGCATTAGGTCCAAGGGTTATAAATGATATAGATGTAACAAGGCATATTTTAGAATATATGCCACAAGTGTTATCGCAAGACACGCGACCAGTAAGTGCAATTTCACCAGGAGTATTAGGAACAACAGGAATTGAAACATTAGAAATCCTAAAAGGGATTGTGGATAATATACACCCTAAATTATTAATTGTTATTGACGCTTTAGCTTCTAGAAGTATCGAGAGAATTAGTAGTACAATTCAACTTGCAGATACTGGAATTACACCTGGAGCAGGAGTAGGCAACACTAGAAAAAATTTAAGCATGGATACATTAGGGATACCTGTAATTGCTTTAGGCATACCAACAGTTGTAGAAGCAGCAACAATTGCAGCAGATAGTTTAGATTTATTAATACGGTAAATTGCAAGAAGAAGCAGAGTCTAATGAATTTTTAAATAAATTGCAGGAAGAAGATAAATATGAAATGATAAAACAAGTCTTAGTTCCAGAAGATTATAATTTTATAGTAACACCAAAAGAAATTGATGAATTAATTGAAAATATGAGTTCAATTGTTGCAAGAGGTATTAATATAGCAACACAGAAAGAGGATATAAATGGTTAATTATTGCGCAAAATCTTACGAAGGCATATGCCTTCGTAGTTATTTAATAAATAATATGTTCATAATATATAGAAGTATTAAATGAGCAGGATAAAATCCATATAATAAATATTTTGTATCTTTTCCTTTTTCTCCATTATATAAATTTATAAATACAAGAGATAGAACTGTAAATATAAATAGTAGAGGATAAGCATAGTAAAAGTTTGAATTTATATATGATGGTATATATTTTACAAGACAGATACCTATAAAAGATAAGTTCATAAGCATTTTCTTTTCTTTAAATATGTGAAAAATAAATATAACTAATATTCCCCAGTAACCATAATCCATTTTTAAAGTATCGGCAGCTATGGAAAGGCAGATTACTAATAAAAAGCCAATTGCTTTGTTTTTACAATTCTCATAGCCAATAATTGCAACAAGACCTATAAATAATGTAAAGAAAATATTTAACATAAATTCTTCTCTAAACATTGAATTAAAAAACATAAATGGTGCTTGTGAAATTAAGGCAAATAAGAAAAGGCGCATTAAATAGTTTTTCTTACTTTTGGTATGTAAATATCCTTCACTAATGCCAAAAGCAAAAATAGGGAAGGCAATTCTACCTATATAATTAAAATATGAAAATTTACCATAAATAGCATATCCTAAATGGTCACAAAACATAGTGATTATAGCAATTATTTTTAAAACAAAATTTGTCATTTATAGTTCTCCTTGTATTACAATTCTTTTTTAATTTTCTTATTTAAGTGTTCGTTAGTTTCTTTTTCTTCATTATAACAATCGATAAAGTAAAGAGGACGATACTTTGTTTCATTAAAAGTTCTACCTAAATATTCTCCAATTATTCCTAAGAAAATTAATTGAATTCCTCCTAAGAAAAGAATAACAACCATAGTAGAAGAATAACCAGGAACATCTACACCATAAAAAAGAGTTTTTATAATTATGGCAATCATATATATAAATCCTGCAAAAGAAACTAAAATTCCCATAATAGCAGCCCATCTAAGTGGGGCAGTAGTAAAGGACGTTAAGCCATCAATTGAAAGATTAATTAATTTTCCATAATTCCATTTAGTTTGACCTGCAGCACGAGGGTCTCTGTCATATAAAATTTCTTTTTTGTTGTATCCTATAAAACTAAATAAACCTTTTGTATAACGTTGAGATTCACGAATAGATTTTAGGGCTTCTACACAACGTCTATCAAGTAATCTAAAATCACCAGTATCTTTTTGAATTTCTATGTTTGTAACGCTTTGAAGAGTGCGATAATACATTTTTGATGTGAACTTTTTCATAAAAGTTTCACCCTTTCTAGATTTACGTTTTGCATATACGTCATCATAACCTTGTTCCCAAAATTTAAGCATTTCAGGTATAAGTTCTGGCGGGTCTTGCAAGTCAGCGTCAATAATAACTACACAATCTCCTTTAGCGTAATCAAGACCAGCAATCATAGCAGTTTCTTTACCAAAATTTCTAGATAAATTTACATAACAAATTCTTTTGTCTTTGCTTCTTAAATCTTGTATTAATTTTAATGTATTATCTTTACTTCCATCATTAACAAACAAAATTTCAAAATCATAATTTGATTGCTCTGTCATTATTTTTTGTAATCTTTCATACAATAATTCAATAACTTCTTGTTCATTATAGGCAGGAACAAGAATGGTAACTAATTTTTTGTTATTTTCCATAAAAAAACCTCCATATGGATTATTATATCTCATAATTCATATGGAGTAAATATTTTTTTCTTATTTATTCATATTTGTAACAACATGATTAGTAAGACGATAAACTCTACAAATATCACAATCATTACAAATAGAAACTTGATTTTCAAAAATTAGTTTTAAAGTAGTAATAAATTCATCTTCATAATTATCAATTAAATGTATGTTCAGTTTTTTGGGCAATAAGTTAAGAAGAGTATTTAACGAGTAGTCATTTGAAGAAAAAGAAATATCAGAAAGGTACTTTGCCTCAAATATATTATCTTGAATAGGGATAACATTTTTATTACTATCTAGCAAAATAGATTCTTTATTTGAATATACAAGATGAACTATATCTATAGTACTGTCCTTAGAATTGACATATAAGTGTAATAGGTTAATAAATTCATAATACTCTTTTTCAATTAAATAGTTATTTACGCAAATATCAACATTATAATCAAGAATTTCTTTATACTTTTTTAGTCTAAAATTTACAAAACCATTTAAAACCAGTGATTTATGCTCTAAAATATAGTCATAAACAGCAGAATATATTGCATTATATTTTTCAGCATAAACAATCATATCCGAATTAAATAAATCCATACACTCATCTAATATTTGTTTTGATTCTATATCATTAAAATAAAAATAATTATATAAAAGTATATTTTTTGTTAAAGTTTTTTCATAGAAAAATATAATACATTTTGTAAGTATATCAATTACTCTTTCATAAAAAACACTAAGTTCATTACTACAACAATGAATAATTACATTATCATAAATTTTAAAACGATGGTTTGATATATATACTGAATCTAAATTGATACTCGCGAATTCTTTTAGTAGATAATCTATTATATATTTATTATTGCTTTTGATGCATATAGATTTCATAATAAAAAAATCTCCTTTCACGACTTAAAACTAGTATCTACCAAAATTTTTTAGATATACATTATTTTATGCAAAATCCGTTATTTTGGAAACTTGTTTTAAGTATGAAAGGAAAAGTTTATTTATAAATATTATAATCAATATCTGGAAAAATTTTATCTTTTTTGCAGATATCTTTTAAAAATTCTTCATCAATGTTATTTTCTTTTAACATATAATATAGTTTAGTAAAACGACCAATGTGGTCTTTTATTCTTTTTTTAGCGTAATCTACCATTGTTCCATTTGTTATAATAAATAACCAATCACTACTTTGGGCAAGTAATAATTCTCTTGCGCATTGGTTTAGTGCTAATTTTTTTAATTTGTTTTTCTCATTTGGAAATAGGTTTGCAAGTTCAACCATTCTATCACCAGCAACATGTAAATGTCTATGTACATAGTCATTAGTAGTATTTAACCACACTTCACTATAGCCACCTGCGCCCCAACTAGAACGGCAAGGGGTAGACTCTTGTATTTCAGGATATTTATCAATGTACTCGCCAGGTGTAATTAAAGTAAAGTCACATTTATCATAATAAATTTTTTTAAATAAAATATAAAGCCAATCTGGACCTTCATACCACCAATGACCATAAAGTTCAGCATCATATGGGCATAGGATAATTGGTGGAACATGCATATGTGGTGCTAAGTAATTAATTTGTGCTTGCCTTGAATCGAAGAAATGACCTGCTTGCTTTTCAACAGAATCCATTGCCCAAGTTGGGTTGTAATAGTCTTTGTTTTCTGTATCTCCAGTAATACGATAGTATTTTATTCCTGTATGTACACGAACACCATTATGAGCAATATATGGCTTAATGTATTCATAATCAGCATCATAGCCAATATCACGGTAAAATTCACGATAGTTATAGTCACCGGGATAGCCATTAATTGAACTCCATACTTGTCTTGAAGATTCAATGTCACGCCCAAATGCAACAATATCGTTTGGTGAAACAATAGGAGCATATGTACCATAAACAGGAGTAGGATCAGCATATAAAATTCCATGCGATTCAGTTATTATGTATTGAATTCCAAATTCTTTTAAATACTTATCCGCTTCTGGAACATAACCACATTCAGGAAGCCAAATTCCACGAGGTTTCTTACCAAAATATTTTTCATAAGTTTGTACACCAACTGCAATTTGAGCTCTTACAGTTTTTTCATTAACATATAAAATAGGGAAATAGCCATGAGTTGCTCCACAAGTAATAATTTCCAAAACGCCAATATCTTGAAAATGCTTGAAACCATTAATAAGATTGCATTCATACACATCTTTAAAAATGTGTAAATCACTTGTATACCTATCTAAATAGTATTTTGATAAATTATTTAATCTTTCATCATAGGCAGTTCTAACAACTTCTTTCTTGCAAAGTTCTATATGTTTTTTTAAATATTTAATATATCTTTTTTGTAACATTTTATTATCAAGCATAGAAAGAAGAGGGGGAGTAATAGACATCGTAATTCGAAAATCTACTTTTTCATCCTCTAATTTTTTAAAATTTGTAAGTAGTGGAATATATGTTTCTGAAATTGCTTCGTATAGCCATTCTTCTTCTAAATAATCTTCGCTTTCTGGATGGTGAACGAAAGGCAAGTGAGCATGTAAAACGAAGCTTACATATCCTTTTTTATTATTCATTATTATTTTTCTCCTTTGTGTAAATTGCGTTTAAAAATTGATGATGGGTTAGCGGGTTCCTGAATAACTTCAGAGAAAAGTTCATCTTTAAATATTTTCTTATATAGGTCATAAATATTATATATTTTTTGCATATTTTTAAAATTTGATAGAGTACTAAAATTCTTAGTATAAGTAGTACCACTTTTTGTATTTTTATAAACTACATTTGGATTAAATTTTTCAAATAAAATATGATTATTTGGTGCATCTATTTTATTTGAAGAAGAGATATAAATGTAGTTATCTTGTATATTTGATGTATGAGGCAAAGGTCTTCTACCAAGTTCAATAACATATTTACAGTTAGCATCTTGAATATGAAGATACCAACTATTTGCAAAATCGTTAATTTCAATTTCAAATGAATAGTTCATGGTTTCATTATGAACTATTAAAACAGGCTTTGTTTTTGAAAAGAAATCATCTCCATAGTGATTTTCAAAAGCTTTTCTATCTTCATCTGAAATATCCCAATAAACAAATAGCATTTTTGGCGTTTGTGCAAGTATTTTTACAATAGTTTGACTATAGCGATAAGGTAAATCGTAGTACTCCATAATTGAAATAATATTTTTTTGCACAGTTTTTTTACTACTAGATTTAGTAGTTTTCTTTTTTGTGTTTGATTTTGTGGTAGAAGTTGTAGCTTTTGCTACTTTAGTGTTTTTTTCCTTTGCTACTGCATTAGTTTTTGTTGATTTTTTAACTGGCTTTTTCTCTTGTTTTTCTTTCTTTGTTGTTGTATTTTTTGTAGTAGATTTTTTTACAATAGATGATGTCTTTGTTGTCTTTTTTTCTTTTTGTGCATCTTTTGCTTTTTTATCTATTTCTTTTTTTGCATCTTTTGTTATTCTTGGCATATTTTCCTCCTTAGTAGATTTCGTATAAATTTCTACAATAATACTATATCAAAATACAAATAAATTCAAGTAAAAATGAAAATAAATTAAGAAAAATTATATTATAATTGTAGTAAAAATTTTTTTGTGATATACTAATCCAAGAAAATATATTTTGGAGGAAGTTATGCCTAAAATTACGAATGAAAACAATATAGAGGAAAAGTTAAAGTATATAGGACTAAATTTAGAAAAAATACCAAAGTTTTTAAAAGAATATACAAACTTAGAATATAAACCATTAAAAGCATATGGCGAGAATTCTTATAAAGTATATCGATATGTTCCGATATCTAAAATTCAAATTTTATTAACGCCTACAAACAGATTAAATACATTACAAGAAAAATATACAAAAGCAAGACCGTTAGGTGAATATTTGCAACCAGAAAAAGAAGAAGATATTATAAAACATACAACATTTTTAAAAATGCTTAAACATATTCAAATTAGTGAAATTGAAAAAGTTGGTGAAGAACAAAAGAAACTAAACAAACAAATGCCATTTAAAGTAAAATTTGAAGAAAACTATTTGTGGCAAATTTATTATGCTGAGAGTTTAGATACTTATTTTATGCTTGTTCCAACAGAAGATTTAGAATACGCAAGTTTCTTTTATTTATTAAAAAAGCAAATAGAATATCATAAAACTAAAAAAGAAGAAATGATATTTGTGCCTATTTGCTATGAAAATTATAGTGGAAAATACCTAAAACCATCTGAAATAGCAGATTTGGAAAAATATTTATGGTTTTTTACTAAAAATTGGTGCAATATATATGAAGTATATAATAAAGATGAGAGCTTAAATATAGTAATTGTAGGAGACACAATTGTATATGATGATATGGTAAGCATATATAGAAATGTATTAAAAACAAAAGATGATTCTACTAAGTTTTACAAGTTATTAAAAGCATTATTTATACTAGCAACAGAACTACCACATCACTATAATTTTTTAGTAAAATTAAATAGATATGGAGCTATAGAGTTTGAATATAATCAAAAGAAAATTCATTATAACTATTTGATTGAATTTTTAAATAAAGAATATTTAAAATTTAAAGAAGATATTATAAATTTGCAATCTAAAGAAGAAAATTTAAAAATTCAACTTAAAGAATTAAAAGAAATAGCAGCAAAAAGAGATTTAGAATATTTCGTAAAAGAAAAACAAATTGCAACATATTTAGAATGTAGGAAAACATTTTTTGGAAGAGTAAAATATTTCTTTAAATCAAAGAAAAAAAAGAAAAATCAAACCGAAGAAGTAATTGTTCAAGAGGAAAATGTAGAGAAAATAGAAAAAATATCTTGTGTTGAATTTATAAGTAAAGAATACTATACAATAGAAGATGTTGTGAAAATTTGTAAAGAATTAGATAAGATAATTGCAAATGTACAAAATTTAGAACAAGATATAAAGGCTCTAGAAAATAAAATAGAAAAGGTTGAAACTAAGATAAAAAATGCTAATTTATACATTGAAGAAATTGATAATCACGAAAAGAATATTTTTGAATTTTGGAAATTTACAAATAAAGATGAAAGTTTATTGTTAAATGAAGCAAGCATTCAAGAAGAGAGTGTAAATAAGAAAATAGAAAAAGTATATAAGTATAAAGAGGATTTGGAGGAAATAGGTAATTTAATAGATAAAGAACAAAGAAAGATTTTTAACAAAACAGATTTTGATTCTATTTATATATTAACAACAGATATTTTAGATGTTATTAGAAATATAGATGATAAGGAAGTATTAGAAGAAAGTTTGGATAAACTTAAAAAAGAACAGGAAATATTATTTAGTACCGATAAAATGGACATATTTGGTAATATGGTAGAAGACCATACTAAGATAAAAATGTTAGGAAAAAATAAGCATAGAGAAGCCAAAAAAGAAAAGCAAAAAATATTAGATATTACTAAAAATACTAGTGTAGAAGAATATAAGGAAAATTTAGAAAAAATAATTGATAATATACAAGATTGTATTAAAAAAGCAAAATCACCATTAGCTATTCCTATATACATTGCATCAAAAGAAAAAAACAATATAAAAAACCTTCAAACATTTTCAATAAATCCAGAAGAAATTATTCAAGAATTTGAAGGTGAAAAGGAAGTACATCTATACAAAATTTATTTAAAAGAAAATAGTAATGTTATTTATTTTTCAAATAGTGTGTACTATGATAATAACAACAAAACTTTGCCATTAGGAATGGATTTAGGAACAAAAGGCGTAATCGATATAGATGAATATAATTTAAAACAAATTCGTAAAGACGAGTTTAGATTATGTAAATTATTAAATGAATTTAAATTAGAAACAAATAAAATATATGTATATGAATATGAAATTTTGGAGGCTAACTATTAAAAGTCAATAGTTAGGTACAAAAAAATCTAAAAAATATTTACTGAAAAAATTTACATGC
>CANRBJ010000022.1 GCA_947628815.1 uncultured Clostridia bacterium
ATAGTTAGAGAAAAATATATTACTCAAGCAGAATTATCTAAATTACTTTGTATTTCAGAAAATTGCATTTATAAAAACTTAAAAACATTAAAAGAAAAAGGAATAATCGAAAGAGTTGGCTCAAATAAAAATGAATATTGGAAAGTTTTGAATTTAAATTAAAAAAAGACAAATAGTAAGTTGTAGGTGAAATTATGAAAATAAATATTAAAGAAAACAATAAGAATGTTCAAGAATTTAATTTACTTTATGATTCAGTTGGCTGGGGAGCATATGATGAAAAAATTTCAAAAATAGCTTTAGATAATACATTTTATTCTGTAAGTGTTTATGATGAAGATAAAATAATTGGTTATGGAAGATTAATTGGTGATACTATATGTTATGTATATATACAAGACATAATGGTTAAACCAGAATATCAATCACAAAAAATAGGTACATTGATAATGAATAAATTATTAGAAAAAATAAAAGAGTTGAAAAAAGATAATAAAAGTTTAAGAGTATATTTAGGAGCTTCTAAAGGTAAAGAAAAATTTTATGAAAAATTTGGTTTTATCAGAAGAATAGATGCAGATTTAGGAGATGGAATGATTTTAAAAAGGTTAGACATAGATTAGTAATTTGATATAGTTGTAAAATAATGTATAAAATAGTAGGTGATTATTTTGAAAAATGAGAAAAATTTTTACGATAAAATAGCTAATTGGGAACTTGATAAAAAAATTAAAGAAAACAGCAATGCTGATAGTATTATTTTAGATTTAGGTACTGGTGGTGGCGAAATTGTATTACAAGACTTTCCAAAAGTAAAAAAAATAATAGGCACAGATTTTTCACCCAATATGATAGAAACAGCTAATAATAATCTTTTAAAATCTGAAAAAAAATATATAGAATTTAGAGTAATGGATAATCTTAATATGGATACACCAGACGATTATTTTGATATAGTAGTAGCAAGAAATACATGTATTGATGCGAAACAAATATATAAAACTTTGAAGAAATATGGAAAATTATTATTAAGAGGTGTAGATAAATTAGACTGTTGGCAATTAAAATTATTATTTGGAAGAGGACAAGCATATAATGAACCAAAGCCAATTAGTTTAATAGATTATGAAAATATAATCGAAGCAGGGTTTAAAAAAGTGGAGTTAGTTCCTATACATATAAGAGAATATTATAAGACAAAAGAAGATTTAATAGCTTTATTATTAAAAACTCCAATTTTAAATGATTTTTTTGAAATGGAAATAATTAGAGATAAGCATATTGAAGAAGAATTATTAGATAAATATATTAAAGAAAATACAACTGATAAGGGTATTTTATTAATTAGAAGGTATTATGGAATAAGTGCAATTAAGGAATAATAAAGTTAGCGACAATTTACAATTTGTATGAGCTTGTATGAGCAAGTGAAAATATTTACAATCACTTACTTTTTTTACATACTTTAGCTAGTTAAATAGCAATTTTTATTTATGAAAGGACTATCAATAATGAAAAAAATGCAAGAAGATGAATTTGATGAAATAGAACCTACAACAAAATCAGGAGAACAATGTTCACATGAAGTAGTGAAATTATATATATTGGGATCTCATACTGATTATGGTTGTGTAAAATGTAAAATGAAATCACTAATTTTAGAAGATTTTAAAACACATAACTAAAAAACAATTTACGTAATAAAAAATGAAAAACGAAAATCACACGAAGTAGGAGAGAGGGCTAATTTTCAAAATTTTCGAAAATATAAAAAAATGTAATAGATTAAAAAATTTCCGAAATTCTAATATTAAAGTTTCAAAAATTTTAGTATTAGATTTTTTTTTCAAAAAATAAAATATAATTATAAAATTTATAAAAATTTAAAATTTTTGATTTCAAATTTATTTGCATAATTTTTCAAAAACCGAACATTTGTTATTTACAACATTTTTATAATTCATTTCAAATTAATAATAAATTTATTAATATTATTTAAGCTGAAAATCGTTTTTAAGATGTTTTAATATTAAACTAATAAAGTTAATCATCTAATAAATTTAATTGTTTATTTTAGTTTGTATAAATTTCATTATAATATTACTTATATAAAAAATATTATCAAATTATAACAATTTTAATATTATAATATGATAAATATTGAGATCTAATAAAATCTGTGTAATTGTTGGCATTACTTAAGTTAAAATGAAAAAAAACAAAAAAACCAACGCACGAGAATCGATTTTAAGCCGTTTTTAAAAATTAGCCATATAAGTTTGTTGTCTAAAAAATAAGTCTATTTTGAAGTGAAGTCCTAAAATCGTTTTTTAGGCGTTTTTTTATTTAAACAATATAAGTTGTTGTTAAAAAATATAAAATCAAATATAAATAATTATAAATGAATAAAATTTTAAAATAATGTTGCAAAGATATTGATAAAAAGTAAGGAATAAATAAGGAATAACATATAAAAAGTAAGAGATAAATTAGCTTAGAATACTGGGTTAAAATATAAAAATAAGCTAGTTTTAAAAAGATAGTATATATTTGTCCTATTCCTATTTGCACAAAAGTTTCATTTTGTGCAATGTTATATTTTTATCTAATCTTATAAAATGCTATTCTCCCTGCAAAAAAATAGAGAGTCGATACTCTCTTTATTAATCCTTAAATTTTCTTAAAAAGAATTCCATTTTTGTTAAGAAATCTTGATTGTTTTTTGTTGCTACTAATTGATTTAATAATTGTTCTGTAACTTCTGCAACTGTCATACTAGACATAGCTTTTCTTAAAGCAAATACTGTATCTAGTTCTTTTTTATTTAATAATAAATCTTCTTTTCTTGTTCCTGATTTATTAATGTCTATTGCTGGGAAAATTCGTTTTTCAGATAGCTTTCTGTCTAAATGTACTTCCATATTACCTGTTCCTTTGAATTCTTCAAAGATAACTTCATCCATTCTACTTCCTGTTTCTATTAATGCAGTAGCAAGAATTGTTAGGCTTCCTCCATTTTCTATGTTTCTTGCTGCACCAAAGAATTTTTTTGGTTTGTGTAGTGCACTTGGATCAAAACCTCCAGATAATGTTCTTCCAGATGATGGAATAACTAAGTTATATGCTCTTGCAAGTCTTGTAATGCTATCTAATAGAATTACAACATCTTTCTTTTGTTCTGTTAAACGTTTTGCTCTTTCTAATACCATTTCAGCAACTTTTACATGGTGTTCTGGTAATTCATCAAATGTTGAATAGATAACTTCTCCTTTTATAGAACGTTTCATATCTGTTACTTCTTCTGGTCTTTCATCAATTAGTAATACTATTAATTCTACTTCTGGATTGTTTGCACTAATGCTGTTTGCAATTTTCTTTAAAAGTGTTGTCTTTCCTACTTTTGGTGGAGCAACTATCATTCCTCTTTGTCCTTTTCCAATTGGTGAAATTAAATCTATTAATCTCATAGCATATTCATTTGGTGTTGTTTCTAAACGCAATCTTTCTTGTGGATAAATTGGTATTAAATCGTCAAATGTTTTTCTTCTATATGCTTTTTCAGGAGCTTCTCCGTTTACTTCACCTACAAATATTAAAGCAGGAAATTTTTCACCTTCTTTTGGAAATCTAGATATACCTTTTATTCTGTCTCCTGTATCTAATCTAAATCTTCTAATTTGAACTGGTGATATGTATATATCATTTGGTGTAGATAAATAATTATCGCCTCTTAAAAAACCATATCCATCTGGTAATACTTCTAGTATTCCTTCTACAATTTGGTCGTCTTCGTTAGTTACCTTGTATCCTCCTTCTGATGTCTTGTTTTCACTTGAATTATCGTCATTTATTATTTTATTTTCAACTACTTCTTTTGTTTTATTATTTGTTTCAGTTTCCGATTCTTTCAATACTTTTATAATCTCCTCTTTCTTTAATTTGGAAATATTTTTTATTCCACTCTCTTTTGCTAGTTGTTTTAATTCAACTAGTGACTTATCTTCATAGTTCATATTATTCCCCCACATTCATAATATCTTCCCTTTTTTCTTATTTTACCATATAAGTTCTGATATCTCTAGCCTTTTTTTATTTTATTTGCAATTTTTGGAATTTTTTATAAGAAATAACTAGTTTTATAGATTATTTAAGATTTGAACAAAAATAATCTATAAAACTTAATATGGTTCTATAGATTATTTTCCCACATCAATATATACCTTTTCATTTGGCAAATACATATCCAACTTTTCACGTGCTAAAGCTTCTATATACTCTGGTGAAGAGATATTTTCCTTTGTAGCAAGTAAAGTTTGATTGTATTCTTTTTGTTCATTTATTTTATTATTTATACTTATTTGTTCATTATTATAGGCGTTTATTGTTTTTTGCTGATTAATAAATATAATAGATATATACACTATAATTCCAACAAGAAAGCATTTCTTAAGTAATTGTTTTACCTTCATATGTGCTCAACTCTCCAAATTTACAATTAAATACTAAAAAGTCTATGAAAAATACACCTTATTATATAATTCTACAAATATTTGTAAAATCCTTCTTTTATGTTTGATTTTTTGGTGATTTCTGTATCTTTTTTGCAAAATTTAATAAATTTTGTTTCTTTTGGCAAAAACTTTTTCTTATATTGATAAATATAAACGAGAATGGTCGAAACAAAATTTTTTTTACAATGCACAATATAATTTGAAATGGATATATAAGTACTTTTACTAGTTTTATTAAAATTCCTTTTATTATTGTTATTATGCGTACACTTAAATTTATTAAATAACTACTAATTGTTAGCATATAAATACATGTACCAAGTAAAATGCCTAAAAAGATATATAAGCGTATTTCTCCGTTGTTATAAGTAAATATAAAATATAAAGTTAAAATTCCTGTAAGTATCCAAAATAAAATATCTTCTATATATGTAACTAAATCGGAAGTTTTAAATGATTTTCTAACTATTCTGAATATATCAAATAGTAAGCCTATTAAAATTCCATTTATTATAAACATAAAAAATAAATAAGCTTGATTATTCACTATGCAACACCTATTTCTATTTGAATATTTTACCTAGAAGGCTTCCACCTTTTTTGTCCATATCTTTTTCACTATAATTCATACTGTAAATATCTCCTTCTACTATTACTTCTGAAGTGTCAATGCTTAGTTTGTTTATTCTTAGATCTTCTCCTTTTATTGTTAATAAACCTAGTTCTGTTTCAACTATTACTACTTGATCATCAAAACTTAAAACATCTAATACTCCTGAAATGCTAAGTTTGCCTCTGTTTTCTAAGACCAAATTTTGAATAATATTATTAGATAAACCTTTTCTTTCTTCTAATGTCATTTTTATCTCCTCCCCATTTTATATATACAGTCTAAATTATATATATTCACACCTTGTCTACTATAGAACTGCTTTTTTAATAAATTTACAAAAAAGTCACAAAAGTCCTCAGTTTACTTTTAGCAAACTGAGGACCATAATATATAAATATTAATGTCTAAAATGTCTCATTTTAGTAAATATCATACTAATTCCATATTCGTTACACTTATCAATAGAGTCTTGGTCTTTAATTGAACCTCCTGGTTGAATTATTGCTGTAATGCCTGCAGCATGTGCTGCTTCTACACAATCTGCAAATGGAAAGAATGCATCTGATGCAAGAACTGCTCCTTTTGTAATTCCTTTTTCAATTAATTCTTCTGCATGCTCTATAGATTGTTTTGTAGACCAAATTCTGTTTACTTGACCTGGACCAATTCCTATAGATTGTTTATTTTTTCCTAATGCAATACCATTTGATTTTACATATTTAACAATTTTCCAAGTAAACATCATATCTTCTAATTCTTGGTCTGTTGGCTTTCTGTTGGTTACAACTTCATAATTGTCTAATAATTTTGAATCTATTGTTTGGATAATAAGTCCACCATTTATTTTCTTAATATCATAAGAACCTTCTGGTTGTTTTTTTGTTATATTTGGTAATAATAGGATTCTTAAGTTTTTCTTAGTTTTTAGTAATTCTAATGCTTCATCATCATAGCTAGGTGCAACAATTACTTCTAAGAAAATTTCTTTCATTTCTTTTGCAACATTCGCTGTAATTGGTCGGTTTGCAACAACAATTCCTCCAAATATAGAAGTTTTATCTGCTTCAAAAGCCTTTTTCCATGCAGTATATATGTCATCTGCGCTTCCTACTCCACATGGATTTCCATGTTTACAAGCAACAACTGTTGGTTCATCAAATTCTTTTAATAATTCTAAAGCACCATTTGTATCGTTTATATTATTAAAAGATAATTCTTTTCCATTTAATTGCTCTGCAATTGTTAATGAGCCTTCACATTTTCCAATTTCTTTATATAAAGCACCTTTTTGATGAGGATTCTCACCATATCTCATTTCTTGTACTTTTTCATATGTTAATGTAAGTTCATTTGGAAAACTTTCATCATTTCTTTGATCTTTTATATATTTACAAATCATAGCATCATAATTAGCGGTATGTTCAAATACTTTTTGCATTAAATAGAATTTTGTATCTATACTAACTTGTCCATTTTCTTTTAATTCTGATAATACTTTTTCATAATCAGCAGGGTCAGTTATAACAGATACATCTTGATAATTCTTTGCAGCACTACGTAGCATAGTTGGACCACCAATATCTATATTTTCTACTGCTTCTTGTCTTGTTACGTTATCTTTTAATATAGTTTGTTTAAATGGATATAAGTTTACAACCACAAAATCAATTGTATCAATTCCTAAATCTTGTAATTGTTTCATATGATTTTCATTATTTCTCATTGCAAGAATTCCAGCATGTACTTTTGGATGTAATGTTTTTACTCTACCATCTAAACATTCTGGGAAACCAGTAAGTTCGCTTATTTCAATTGCTTTAACTCCCTCTTCTTTTAATTTTTTATAAGTTCCACCTGTTGATATAATTTCTACTCCACAATTTTCTAATTTTTTTGCAAATTCTACAATTCCTGTTTTATCTGATACGCTAATTAATGCTTTCATTTTTTTACTTCCTTTCCTATAATATGAAACAATTATACCATACTAAAAATTTTTTGTCTACTTAATTTTAAGAACCCTTGAATTAAGCCATTGTAACTCAAGGGTTCTTTTTTATTAACAGATTTCTTCTGATTTTGTAATGAATTTTTCATGAAGTGCATTTAATGCAATTTCTGCAACATTACTATTTACTAAAACAGAAATTTTAATTTCTGATGTGCTTATCATATGCATATTAATATTATTTTCATATAAAACTTCAAATAAAGTAGCTGCTACTCCTGGATTATTTGTTATACCTATTCCAACAATAGATACTTTTGACATTCCTTCCCATGATTTTATTTCTTGTATATCAAATTCATTTGCGTGTTCATGCAGTATTTCTAATGTTTCTTTTAAATCTTTTTCTTTTATTGTAAATGATATATCTTTTGTAATATGTTCACCAAATGCTTGAACTATGATGTCTACATTAATATTATTGTTTGCAAGAAGTTTAAATACATTATATATTCTACCAATTTTATTTTTCTTTCCTATTAAAGAGATTCTTGCAATATTGTCTTCTTTTGCAACACCACTTATACATAGGTCTTCTAAATAGTTTTTTGTAGTTACAAGAGTTCCTCTTGATTCTTTTTCAAAAGTTGATTTTACATAAATTGGAATATTATATTTTTCCCCTATTTCTACACATCTATTGTGTAACACTTTTGCACCTAAACTTGCTAGTTCTAGCATTTCGTCATATGAAATTTTATCTATTTTTTTAACATCTCTTACAATACGTGGGTCAGCAGAGTATACACCATCTACATCTGTATAAATATCACATCTATCAGCTCCGAGACTTGCAGCAATCGCTACAGCTGTTGTATCTGAACCACCTCGTCCTAGTGTTGTAATATTTAAGTCTTTATCTATTCCTTGAAATCCAGCAACTATAACTATTTTTCTATTCTCTAGTTCTTCTTTTATTCTTTCTATATATATATTCTGAATGCGAGCATTTCCAAAAACACTATTTGTAAGAATTGGTATTTGCCATCCTGTATAAGAAATAGCGTCATATCCTAGTTTTTGTAAACACATACTTAATTTTGAAATTGTAATTTGTTCTCCTACAGATACCAATACATCATGTTCCCTTTTATTAGGGGTACCTGTTATCTCACCTTCTTCTGCAATTAACTTATCTGTTGTTTTTCCGCTGTGCTGATACAATAACTACTACATCGTTTCCTTCATTGTATTCTTTAATAATATGATTGCATACTTGAAATAATTTATCAGTATCTGCTACAGAACTTCCTCCAAATTTTTGTACTATTATTGCCATATCTTTGGCACCTTCTTTTTCTTAATGTATAAACGATATTTAAATCTAATTATCGTTATATTAATAGTATATTTTATTTCTAATAAAAAGTTGCCTATTGATGTATAAATATATATTTTAATGCTCCGTATTATTATTCAATACGAAGCACTTTATTTATGATTTTATTAAACTTTTTAAATAACTTTCTATAAACTCATTAATTTCGCCATCCATAACAGCTTGAACATTTCCTGTTTCATAATTTGTTCTATGATCTTTTACCATTGTATATGGGCAAAAAACATATGAACGAATTTGACTTCCCCATGCAATATCTCTTTGTTCTCCTTTTAAATCTTGTATTGTCTCTTTTTGCTCTTTTTCTTTTAAATCTAATAATTTTGATTTAAGCATTTTCATAGCTGTTTCTCTATTTTGAAACTGCGACCTTTCTGTTTGGCAAGATACTACTGTATTTGTAGGAATGTGCGTTATTCTAACTGCTGAATCAGTTTTATTAATGTGTTGCCCTCCTGCTCCGCGAAGCTCTATACGTATCTATACGTAAATCGTCTGGATTAATTTCAATTTCTACATCATCTGTTATTTCAGGTAATACTTCAACAGATGCAAAAGATGTATGCCTTCTTCCGCCTGCGTCAAAAGGAGATATACGAACAAGTCGATGTACACCTATTTCAGATTTTAAATATCCATAAGCATTTTCACCTGAAATTAAGAAAGTAACACTCTTAATACCTGCCTCTTCCCCTTCTAAATAATCAAGTTCTTTTATATCATATCCATTAGCACTTGCCCATCTTGAATACATTCTATATAGCATTTCTGCCCAATCTTGAGATTCTGTTCCACCTGCTCCCGGATGTAAAGTTACAATTGCATTATTTTTATCATATTTACCAGAAAGTAAAGTTTCAATTTCTAATTTTTCTAATTCTTGCTCTAATATTTTTGTATTTTTTAGCAAATCTTTTGCTAAATCTTCATCTTCTTCTATTAAAAGTAAATCATTTAATTCTTGTAAATTTTTTAATTCAGACTGAATTTTAGTAATTTTACTATACTTATTTTTTAAAGACTTCATTTCTTGCAATACAATGCTAGAAGTCTTAGAATCATTCCAAAAGCCTTCTTGCATAGATTTTTTTTCAAGTTCTTCTATTCGTGCACTCATTCTAGCAAGGTCAAAGAGACTCACCAATACTTTCTATTCTTTTCTCTATCTCGATTAAATTTTTTTTATTTTCTTCTAATTCAATCATAATCTCATCTCCCATTAGTTATCATATAGTTTAATATATATTTTATAATCTCGTAAAATCTTTCTTACATAATTATTAGTTTCCTTAAAAGGAATATTTTCTATATCACTTCCATCGGATTTAATAATTTCCTGCTCTATCCATTTCTTTACATTACCTGGACCTGCATTATATGCCGTTAGTGCAAGTAGCTGATTTCCATTATAATCTTTAAGTAAATTTGAAAAATATTTAATCCCCAACCTAATATTTATTTCTGGATTATATAAAGATGTACCTTTTATAAAGTTTATATGTAAGTCATTTGCTATTTCTTCTGCTGTTGTATCCATTAATTGCATAAGCCCTATAGCTTTACTTTTCGATACTACATTTGGGTTAAAATTACTTTCTGCTTTAATTATTGCAAAAACTAAATTTTGATCTATTTTATATTCTTCAGAATATTTATATACATATTCTGAATAGGTAGTAGGATATATCTTTTTTAGAATAATATTTTGAACTTTAAATACTCCAAATAGTAGTATGAAAATACATACTACTATAAGAAATATTAGCAATATCTTATTTCTTTTCTTATGCAAAGTCATCTCCCCTATTGTAATTTATTTTGCTTCATACCAATTATTTGCTACAGACAATTCTACTTTTAATGGTATTTTTAATTCCATAGCATTTTCCATTGATTCCTTTAATATTTTTTTAACTTTTTCTTGCTCTTCTATTTTAGTTTCTATAATTAGTTCATCATGTACTTGTAATATAATTTTAGATTTCATATTTTCTTGTTTAAGTTTCTTATGAACTTCAATCATCGCAATTTTCATAATGTCTGCTGCTGTTCCTTGTATTGGCGTATTCATAGCTGCTCGTGATCCGAATTGTCTTACTACATAACTTGAAGATTTTAATTCCGGTATATACCTTCTCCTTGAAAATAATGTTTCTACATACCCTCTTTCCTTTGCCTCTTCCACAATATCTTCCATAAATTTTTTTATACCATTATACTTTTCTAAATATTGATTAATATAGTTTTTGGCTTCTTTACGAGATACGCCTAACTGTTCTGCAAGTCCAAAATCACTTATTCCATATACTATTCCAAAATTAACAGCTTTTGCTTTTGATCTTTCTTGGCTTGTTACTTGGTCTTGCGGAATGTTAAATACTCTTGAGGCAGCTTGCTTATGAATATCTTCATCATTTAAAAATGCTTGTATCATATGTTCATCATTACTTATATGAGCAAGGACTCTTAATTCAATTTGTGAATAATCTGCATCTAAATATATATACCCTTCTTCCGGTTTGAAGGCTTTTCTAATTTTCTTACCCGCTTCAACTCTAGTTGGTATGTTTTGTAAATTTGGCTCTGTACTACTTATTCTTCCTGTTGCTGTAACTGTTTGATGAAAATATGAATGAATTCTATTATCTTTTTTATGAATATATGGAAGTAGACCCTCTACATAAGTAGAATTTAGCTTCATCATTCCTCTATATTCTAATATTTTTTCTATAATTTCATGTTCACTTTTTAATTTTTCTAATACATCAACATCTGTTGAATAACCATTTTTATTCTTTTTAGCATATGGCAATTTTAGTTTTTCAAATAGTATTTCTCCTAATTGTTTAGGTGAATTAATATTAAATTCTTCTCCCGCTAAATTATATATTTCTTTTGTTAAAATTGCAATTTGTTCTTTTAATTGTTGTCCATATGAAACAAGTTCATTTTTATCAACATACATACCAACATACTGCATATCAGCTAATACGTTAATTAATGGCATCTCTATTCTTTTAAATAATTCTAAACTGTTATATTCTTTTAATTTATTTGTTAAAATTTCATATAGTTTATATATGGCATATGCATATAAGCTATTTTTGTATTGCTCATACATATTATCTTGTTTTTCATTCATTTCTTCAAATAAATTTATTTGTTGCTTTTCTTCTTTTACTCCACTTTCCTCAAGATATTTTTGTATATCTAAATCTAAATATTGCAATGCAAGTCCTTCTAATGTATATTTTGATGTGGTTGGGCTTAATAAATATGCTGCAATTTTTGCATCAAATTCAAAATAATTTGCTTCAATTCCCATTTGTTTTAACAAAATATCATCTCTTGAAAGTTCATAACCATAAATTTTCATTTGTTTATCTTCAAATATGTCTTTTAATATATTTGCACATTCTTCATTATTTTTAAATTCATAGAAATATACTTTATTTTCATTAACTTCTTGCATGCTAATTCCTGTAATTTCTTTTTTAATAATATATGTTTCTTCTTCACAATTATTTGTTAGGAAATGATAAAATAATTGTTTTGTTTGTTTTAATTTTTTAATTATTTCTTCTAGTTTTTTTACATCTTTTATTATTTCTATTTCAATTTGTTGTTTAGTAATGCTTTCTTCATTTTTATCTTCTACAAGACCAAAACGTTCAATATATCTATTAAATTTGTACTTTTTAAACAGTTCCAATACCTGCTTTTTATCCCATTCTTCCACTTTCATTTCTTCTAAATTTTCTTCAATAGGTGAATCAATATTAATTCTTCCGAAGCTCTCTTGAAAGAAATGCTAGTTCCTTATTTTCTATTAACTTTTCCCTTAGCTTTCCTTTTACATTATCTGTTCCGTGTTCTAGTTTTTCATATAAATTATCAATATCTGTATATTCTTTTATTAATGCAAGTGCTGTTTTTTCTCCAACTCCTGGTACTCCTGGAATATTATCTGAGGTGTCTCCCATTAATCCTTTTACTTGAATTAATTGATATGGTTCTACTCCATATTCTTCTAATACTTTGTTTCTATCATAAAAATCTGTTTCTGTTTTTCCTTGTTTTGTTCTTGGAATTTGAATTGTTATTTTATCTGTTGCAAGTTGAAAGTTATCTCTATCACCTGAAAGAATTGTAACATTTAATCCATTTTTTTCTCCAAATCTAGATAATGTACCAATAATATCATCGCCTTCATATCCATCTTTTTCAATAATTTTAATATTCATAGCTGTTAAAATTTCTTTTATAATGGGCATTTGCATTGCAAGTTCTTCTGGCATTCCTTTTCTGTTTGCTTTATATTCTTTATACATTTCATGCCTTTTTGTTGGTCCTTTTTTATCAAAAGCAACAACAATATATTCTGGATTCAATTCTTCTTCTACCTTAAATAATATACTTAAGAAACCATATACCGCATTTGTATATGTTCCATCTTCTGTCATAAGCATTTTATTACCCATTATTCCATAAAAAGCTCTATTTAAAATGCTATTTCCATCAATTAATAAAATTCTTTCCATATAACTAATATCTCCCATCTCTTATAACATAGCTACACATCAATATCTTTTTTTATAGGAAAACGTTTTATTTCTAACAAATTTAATAAAGTTAGCGGTATTCCTATCATTAATAAAAGTGTATTTCTATATGTAAACCACATATGTTGATACGAATGTTGCCTTATTGTTAAATACCATACAATCGGCATAAATGTTGTTATTATGTAAGGTAATGCTTTTACTATGTTTATCCTATTACCAATTTTTTTTCTATTAATTATAATAAACACTAATGATATAATTAATTCAAATAATATACCATTTCTTATAAATACATATGTTATTTCTACTAACCTTGAGAAATTAATTTTGCTTCCAATTGATCTATATTTAACTTGGTCAATTGCTGTTTTTAAAACATCTCTTTTACATATTAAATCTACAATAATCCATTTTGAAACCCAAGTTAGTATATATCCAATTCCCCATGCTAATACTAATTTAGTTGCCCATATAATTGTTTGTTTGAATGATAATTCTTGGGGTTTTCCGTTGCTTTAATAAAAAGAATACAGTAAAAGGTACTCCCAATGTTAAAATAGGTACTGTTAGAAAGTCAAAGAAATTAGTTAACGATCCTATTATTAAAAATACAAGCGGAAAATGTTTTATTTTATTATATCTTAATATTATAAATATACTAGAAATCACTGTAATAAAAAACACACTGCAGCCTTGTAAAGAATTCCCAATATATTCATAGTCTACCATCAAGAAGCCTATTAAAAATATAAATAGCATATGTATACCTATTTTTTTAACTAATAAATATATTAAAATAGCTAATAATATAATTAATATAACACTGAATAATAATCTTATTTCAGTTATATTAAATAGTAATAAAAGTATACGCAGTACTATTAAATAGCCATGCCAATATCTTGCATATTCAAATGATTCATCAATATCGTTATTTACTGTATCTCGTAATTCTCCAACTTGATCTACTTCGCTATATTTAGAAGCGGATTTTAGTTCATGTAATGTATCAGTAAATATAATTTTTGTGGTACCTGGTATATAGTTTTTTCTACATACCATACATGATTCTAGTGGATTGTTTGAATCTATTGAATATGCGGTGTTTATCATAAGAGCATCTGTATAATTATCATATTTAATATAGATATTTTTTAATTTTGACGGAATAATTAGGTTATTTCCTTCTTGTAATAATATTTCAGATGTTTCTTTTACATTTTCTTTTAAATATTTACTTGGAATTAATGAAGTAATATGTAATGTAGTTATATAAATTATTACTAATACTACCATTGTTAATACATACTTAAATATTTTTTTCATTTTCTTCTCCTTGTTTTACTTCTAGTATTCTATATCTTCCCATTTTTCCAACATATTCATAGTTTTTAAACATCTCAAATTCTTCTATTTTTTCAAGTAACTCTTCATATTCCGTATAATCTACAATAATCATTACACCTTCCGAAATATCTTTATTTTCCAAAGCTTTACTCATATTTTCCTCATTTACATTTTCGTAAACCATAATATATGTTTCATCTATTTTGGTTAATGCTTCAAAACATTCCATTGACTTATTGTATTTAGCTGATAAATTATCGTAAATGTATATCCAAGGCTTATTACTTAGATTCGTTTCTATATTATTTAACACTTGTTTATATCCCTTATACGAATAACTATTATTTGATAATTTTGGAACTACTGATACGAAAAAGCATAAACATATTATCCCTAAAATAACATATACTTTCTTATTTGTAAATATATCTTGTAATAAATCTGTGATAATATATATAAATATTAAAAATATCATTGGTATTACTGGCATAATATATCTTAAATCTATATAAGGTGATGCTATAAATATAAGTCCTAGATAAATTATTGTTGTAATTACAATATATATAATACCTGTGTTTTTCTTATGTTTTTTTAATTTTCGTTTTTTAATAATATTTGTAAAAAACCATAAACAACCTATCACAAAAATTATAACTAATAGTATATTACCCAAATTATTAAATACTTCCATATTAATTAATTTAGCATTTGATGATATTCTTTTACATATATTATTAAAATTCATTAAATTAGTAGCAACGTCTTGGCTTCTATAACTAAAAAATATATGGTATATAGCATATGGAAAAATAATAATTCCTGTTAAGAATGCTGCAATTTGTGTAAATATATAATTTTGTATATTTTTATATTCTTTTTTTCTCATATATTTTATACAATACATTATAAACAAAACAGCAGCAATAATACAAAAATAATAATGAGTTAGAAATCCCAACAAGATTATTCCATATAGCTGTAATAAATCTTTCTTTTCTAATAACTCTTTCTTTGATTTTCGTATATGCCAAAAAATAAGCATTAGTATATTTAGCGTTAAAAGCTGATACATTCTTACATACATAACTGTTTCTATAACACCAATTGAAAAGCCACTAATTGTACATACTATTAATGCGATATATTTATTTTTAAATATATCTTTTGATATTAGGAAAAGGAATACACTGGATAACATAAAAAAAAATATATTAAGTATCGTACCTGGCCATATTGAAAAATTATTTAAATTAAAACTACATACAATGCGTAAAAGTAAATAATATATTGGTGGATGTACATCTTCTGCTTGATTAAGATATACCGGTTTAAAATCTAGTACTTCATCATCGCTAATAGTTAAATAGTCCTTATAGTATTCTTTACTATGCCAATTTTCAATAAAATCTTCATTTTCATATATAAAAGCCCTCTTATATTGAATTAATCCATGCGAATAATATTCATCTATATGATAGTATTCTCTTTTACTTGTTGCATAAACAATTGCTATTATTTGTAATACTAATATCAAAATGAAAACTATTAACACTTTATTTTTTTTAATTATTTTTTTCATATATTATTCCTTTTCATGTAATTAAATTTCTTTAGTAAATTTATATCTTTTCTATCCAATATGCAATTTACTATTAATATTAGACTAAATAAAATCGAACAATATATTGTTCCATATTTATACCATTCAAAAAATATAAAATAAATAATATTAGCAATTTCTGCAGCAATTGTAATACATAATATCATTTTTATATCTTTCGATTTTTGCCACATTATTGTTGGTAATAGCCACAATGTGTACCAACTTTGAAAGTTAGTAATTGTTCCAAATAGGAATAGTATTAGTAAGCCATTATAATCGTGCATATATTTGTTAAAAATATATGTTTTCTTACAAATAATTCTTTTAATTAGTGTTACTACATATACAACTGCAAAAGCTAGCATAAATCCTCTAGATACATTAATAGCTAGGTCTATATCTTTTACTGCAAAAAATATGAATATTGAATTTGCAAATTTATTCTGTTGTGTAAGTATTCCTTTTAAAACAGAAAAATCTCTCATATATAATGAATAGCATAATATTAAAACTAATATAAATAAAATTCCCCAACAAAAAGCATATAGCATTTTCTTTAGTGCCTTTTCCTTTTGGTATTTGTATAATACTAAAAAAGGTATTAGCAATACTGCAACATACTTAATTGCTGTTGCTAGTGCCATAAAAACTATTGTTAAAAGCATATTCTTTTTTCTTACGAAAAAGTATAGTGCTAACAATATAAAAAATATAACAAAAATTTCGTTATGTACATTAGCTATTCCATCAAACAATGCAAGAGGGTTTAATGCATACATTAGCGTAAATAAGTTTTTCTTTTTACTAATTTGATATATAAGATATGTATTTGCGAGATGTAATATAAGATTAAATAATTTATATATGAATAATGCTAAGCTCAAATTACCCATTGATAGGCCACTTAATATTTTACATACAAGTGGCCACATTGGGCCATATACAACAGTTTGTCCACTCCATGTTCCCTTCATTTTTAATAAAATATTATCATTTTGTGCTTCTTCCCCGCAAAGAATTCATTAAGTCATCTACAGATGTATAATATGGATTAACTCCATAATGTGCTTCACTCCAACCTGTTCCTATATAATAAAATACGTCTGTACTTGTTACTGGTAGCATAACAAAAAATAATACTGCAACAATAACTATGAATATAGACATTTCTTTTCTGTTTTTAAATATTTTTTTATGATGTTTTAAAATTAGATAGTATAAAATAGATATACCTATAAATATTCCAAAAAATAGCAAACATCCAACTATCTTTTTTACATTAATATCTGTTGATTGTGCATAAAAAAATGTAAAATTTGAACATAAATTCTGTATTTTCCTTCCTTTTAGCATATATGCTACAGAAGGGCTAATAAATGCTAATATTAAAATTATAAAAAGCCATTTAAAAATACTTTTATTTTCTAATTTCTCCATAATTTCCTCTTTTTCTTTTTAATAATTGCAAATTTAAAAACACTATATCATACTTAAAGAAATTTTTCTACTAATTATGGAAAATTATATCTAATTCTTTTTTCTAATAAGAATTAATGGTGTGGTTTCTCTTCCTTGTCCTGCTGGATTATCTCTTATTATTTGTTTTAAATTATCATAATCTAGCTCTATATCATCAGATTTTGCTAGTATTTCTTGTCCTAAATCATTTGCGTCTACAATCATACAACTAATTCCTAATTTATCTTTTATTTCATTACAAACAGCACTAGGATTTTCAGGAAGTTGTATTCCTATATCTCCATATTCTTTCCAAACATGGTCATAAAATCCGTCTAATCCACTTACATCTTGACCTACTATTTTATAAAACACACCTTTTTTTCCAAACAATTTTGTAACAGCACTTGCAAAACTTGCCCATAATACTTTCATTAATCCTACTGTATTAATTGCATATTGCATTTTAATGGTTTCACCAACACCTACACCAGTAGTAGGATGAGATGCAAATTTAGATAATAATTTAGCCCAAAAACCTATTTTTATATCTTCTCTTTTTACAATTCTATTTTGACATAATGCAATTATTTTTTCACTGCATGATACAATATCGCCTTCTTCATAAATTGGTTTTACATATTCTTCAAAAATATCAATATATGATTCTCCTTGTTGTACAAATCGTGTTTTAATAGCATGTCTTAAATATGTAATACCTCCTACTTCTATTTCAACATTTTTACCTTCATTTGATATAAATTCCATTTAATACCTCCTAAATTTTAATAATCTTATATTTAATATACCCATACTGATACAGATTTTTCCTTTACTTTAAAAATACCAAAACCTTCTTCATCTATTACTACTTCATCATCTATATTTGCCATTGCATCTATAAACTTTTTCCCTGCAAATTTTGTTCCAACATACATTCTTTTTTCTGCATATCCTGCATTTGATATAAGAACGGCAAGTCCAGATTTTATATGTTCATCGTCTCCTTCTCTTGTCCAACCTATACAATTTTTGCTGTCCATATAGTCATTTTGTTTTCCATATGCTCGTTCTTTTCTTAGTTTTATTAAAGTCTTTATTTCTATTAATGGTTCAATATTATTTTGTGGTATACCGTATAAATCTCCATAAAATATGCATGGATATCCCTCACTTCTTAGAAGAATTATACTATATGCTGGTAATTTAAACCATCTATCTATAAAACTTTCTAGTGCTTGAGTTGGTTGTGTATCGTGGTTATCAACAAAGGTTACTGCTTTTGCTGGATTTTCTTTTGTTAATGTATTTGATAAGATTTGTGTTAAATCATAATGTTCATCTTTTGATGCTTGGCTAAAATTATAGTGTAGAGGTACATCAAAAAGTGAAATATAGCCTTGAGTTTCTTCTATATATTTATGTAACTTATCTACATCACCAGACCAATATTCACCTACTGTAAATAATTCTTTTTTTGTTTGTCCTCGTAAATATTCAATCCATTCTTTATAAAAACTAGCTGAAATGTGTTTTACGGCATCTAATCTAAATCCATCTACTTTTGTGAGCTCTAAATACCATTTTCCCCACTTTTTACATTCTTCTATAACTTCTTCATTTGTAAAATCCAAATCTACTCCCATTAAATAATCATAGTTTCCAAATTCCTCATCAACAGCATTTTCCCAACTTTTGTCTTTAAACTTAAACAATGCTTTTTCACCATTTGCCATGTTATAGTCTATACCATCAAAATGTGTCCAATTCCATTCAAAATCTGAATACTTCTTTTTTCTTCCTGGAAAAGTAAATTTAGTTGCAACTTTCACAATTTCTTGATTTGCAATTTCTTGATAATGATTGCTCCAATCAACTTTTGTTGCAGGTATTGTTTGAATAAAGTCCGCCCCCATTTTATGGTTTAGAACAATATCTGCATATACCTCTATTCCAGCTTGTTTTAAAGTTTGAATGCAGTTTATATATTCATCTTTTGAACCATATTTTGTTTTTATTGTACCTTTTTGATCAAACTCTCCTAAATCATAAACATCATATACACCATATCCTACTTCATCCTTTCCACCAATTCCTTTATATGCTGGTGGTAACCATATTGCCGTAATGCCCATTTTTGATAACTCTTCTGCTTTATTTGCAACCATATTCCATAAATTCTGATTACAGTTCATATACCACTCAAAGTATTGTATTATTATACCATTTATCATATGTTTCCTCCTAAAAAATATAAAAGGTAAAGAACTAAATCTTAACCTTTTATTTCCATAATATAATACTATAAACAACTGATATCTGTCAATACCTTGCGATATGATTTCTTCTTTCTGGAGCTATTTTTTAATACTTTTTACTTCTATACTGCCTAAATTAATTTTCATATTTTATACTTAACACATACAATTAGCACATTTTTATATATTATTTGATGTACTCTCAGTTGTATTTTGATTATTCTTTTGCCTATTAGATTTCATTCCTTCTTCTCCATCAGGTCTATCTGGTGGAGTTTCTCCATCTCCACGATTCATCATTTTTCCTGCTCTTTCTCTGTTAGGCATCATTTCATTAGTATTTGTTTTTTCATAAATCAAAAATCCTGCTGTTGTAATAATTGCTCCTATCAAAATACCAATAACAAATGGTAATATTTTATTTTTCATTTTCTACCTCCAATTTTATTTTTTTAATAACATTATCATATCATTTAAACATTGAAAAATTAATAAATAGTATTAGGAATATTTCTATATAGTTATTTCAACACCAGCTGTCATACCTATCATTACATTTCCATCATTTTCAAATTCTATTGTTACATCAAATTTTCCATTAGATGCTATACTTCCTATATGTGTAATATATCCAGTATATTTTTTATCAATTGCTGTAACTTCAATAGTTGCTTCTTTTCCTATATTTACATTATTTATTTGAGTTTCATCAACTTTCATTGAAACAGATAACATATTTTTACTTTCTATTTGCACATAATGACTATTCAAACATTTACCTTCTATTTCTGGAAGATTTAATTCTACAATATAACAATCATAAGGTGCTGTTAAATATGTTCCATTAGTATATTTTAAGATATTTGCACCTTTTTCAACATATTGGTTTTCTTCTACACAAATCTCACTTAAATAATAAGTAGCGTGTAATTCTACATTTTCAATTAATGCAGATGTAATTTCTGAATTTTCGTTTAAAGTTGTTGTTTGATTTTTTCGTGTTCGATTTTCTAGTTCACCAGTTTTTGCTTTATCTTGCCTTTGCGTATTTTCCATATCTGGTCTTTGCATAGCAAAATCTTCTGAATTACCTTTTTTAGAAAAAACAATAAAACAAACTACAATAATTACAATTAATATGATTATACTTAATGAAATAATTATTTTTTTATGTTTCATCTGTTCCCTCCTCACAATTTACAAAAATTCTATAATAACGAACATCTCCATTTTCAGCTGTTACTGATATTAAGATTTTATTATTTCCATTTTGTATATTATCATTTCCTGTTATATTTATTTTAGATGTACTATCTTCTGCTGTTGCAACAATATTTATAGTATTTGTATTGTCAGTATTCATAAAATAATTTTCATTTTCTTTATTAAATGATGTATTTAGTTCCATTCCATCAATTTCTAGTTTTGATAGATAATTGTTATTTGATCCGTTATAAGTTGCTTGGTTTTCGTTATTCATATTCGAATTAGATAAACTAGAACCTGTATTTGCTTTACTGCTTATTTTTTGATTACTCATATTGCTACTAGAAATTTTTTCACTTTGATTATTGGTTTTCTCTTGGTTAGAACTATTTTTTTCTTCGCTTTGTTCTGTGTTTTCATTATTTTTATTATCTTCTATTTTTTTCTCTACTACTGTAATTGTTTGGGTGATTTCCTCAGTAACAACTTCTTCTCGAGTATTATCTAGTGTATTCGTTTTTTGATTTTCCTCTTTTATCTCATTATCTACTATTATTTGAGTAGTAAATTGTATTTTTGTTCCAATTGCCATTTCCTTTGGTATTGGATAATATAGCTTAATTTGATTTAAACTTATTTTTTCTTTATCTACATCAATACTAATAGCATTTTCATCATTATCTATTGATACATTTTCTTGATTCTCTGTGTAAATATCTTCTGAATCAACATTTGATTTTAGCAATATTTTAAACTTATTATATTTTAAATTAGATATATCAAATGTCATTTCCAATGTTTCTTCTGGAGAAATTTCTTCTTTGTTTACTCTAAAAAAATCTTTTTCATTTTGATTACTTATAGCATAAGAAACATGAACACTTATCATTATTATTAATAATAAAATACTAATTCCTATCTTTATTTTCTTATTCATTACTATTTCCTCCTTAATCTGTTCGTAGCGCATCAATTGGATTTAGTTTTGCTGCCTTATATGCAGGGAATATTCCAAATATTAATCCTATTAAGCTACTTGCAATAAATGAAATAATTATTATACCTGAACTGCTATTAAAGTTAAATCCAAATGTTTGTAATATTGTTCCTACTCCTATTCCTAGAAGCACACCTATTGTTCCACCTAAAATACATAAAATTAACGATTCTACTAAAAATTGTACTAATATGTCCCTTCTTTTTGCTCCTAATGCCTTTCTTATTCCTATTTCTTTCGTTCTTTCTGTTACAGAAACTAGCATAACATTCATTACACCTATTCCTCCAACAATTAGTGATATACTTGCAATACCACCAAGCAATAATGAAAGAGTAGAAGTAATATCTGACATTGTATCTAACATACTATCTTGTGAAGTTACACTATAATAGTCTGATGTTATAGATAAATTTCTTTCTAAATAATTTTCTATTTGTTTTGTTGTCATATCAATTAATTTTTCATCTTGTACTTTTACATACAAATTATTAATACTTGTATCACTTCCTAAATATTTTGCTGTTGTAAATGGAATAATAATATTGTTATCTACATTATTTCCCATTGAACTACCTGTTTTTGTTAAAACTCCTATTACTGTATATTTATCTCCATCAATACTAATTGTTTGCCCAACAATATCTTTTATTTTTGTATTCTCAAATAATGTATCTGTCAAACTATTTCCAATTAAACACACTTTGCTCATATTTTCTATATCTATATTTGATAATAATCTTCCAGCTTCTATTTTTAAATTCATTACATTTATATATTCAGGTATTGTAGCTAAAATACTTGCTCCTCTTGAAGTTAACGTTCCTTTACTTACTGTTCCTGATACATTTTTATACGGTGCAACATTTTCTATATTGTTTATCTTTTTAAAATCATCTATTTGTTCATATTCGAGAGTAGTATCGCTTTCTGAATCTATTGAAATTGTTAATGTTCCTGTTCCCAAAGATTTAACACTAGATGTAACATTTGTTGTTGCTCCTGTTCCGATACCTACTAAAAGAATAACTGACATAATTCCAATAATAAGACCAAGCATTGTAAGACTAGACCTTAATTTATTGCTAATAATATTTTTTAATGCTTCTTTAAAAATACTTATTGTCTTTTCCAAAACTATATCTCCTCTCCTTCGTATAATTTTCCATCTGCTATTCTTACAACTCTTTTTGCTCTTTTGGCTACATTTATATCATGTGTGATTAGTATTATTGTTTGCCCTTCTTTGTTTAACTGTTGTAATATGTCCATTAATTCATTACTTGTTTTAGAATCTAACGCTCCTGTTGGTTCATCTGCTAATATTATTTCTGGATTTCCGAGCAATAGCTCTTGCTATTGCCACTCTTTGTTGTTGTCCTCCTGATAATTGTGTAGGTAAATGTTTTTCTCTTGCCTTTAATCCTACTTTTTCTAAATACTCATAAGCTATCTTTTTTGATTCTTCATGTTTTATGCCTCTATACATTAAAGGTACTTGTATATTTTCTATTGCATTTAATTTAGGTAACAAATTAAAGTTTTGAAAAATAAAACCTATTTTTTTATTTCTTATTTCAGATAATGTATTGTCACTTGCGTTTTTGATTGTTATATTATCTAAAATGTATTCTCCTTTATCTGCAACATCTAATAATCCTAATATATTCATCAATGTAGATTTACCAGAGCCCGATGGTCCAATAATGGAAACAAATTCACCCTTTTTTACGTTAAAACTTACGTTGTCTAATGCTTTTATTTCTTCTCCTCCTAGCACAAAGGACTTACAAATATTTTTAAGTTCTATCATATCTTTTTCCTTTCCTAATTTTATTTTTACTTATTAAGACTCTGCTGGCTTTGTCCATTTTGTTTCATTTGTCCTCTATCAGCTGGTGGCTCTCCACTACCTTCTGGCATTTCTCCATTTTGCCTAAATCCTTTTTGTTCTCCTCCCATTTGTCCTCCAAAATTTCCAAACATTCCTTGATTATTATTAGAATTATTTGTACTTTCTGTTATTTCTGTTTCTATTTGTATTTTGTCATTTAATGCTAATCCTGATAGGATTTGAACATAATTTTCATCTGCAATTCCAGTTTCAACTATTACTTCTTCCGTCTTTCCATCTTCATTTATTTTAGTTACATATTGCTTTCCATCACTATTTTCTGAAACACTATCTATTGGAACACTAATTACTTCTTTTTCTTCTTTTAATATAACTGTGCAAGATGTACTCATTCCGAAGTTTTACTGTATCATCATTTTCAAATTCTACTGTACCTGAAAATGTAGTTCCAGAAGTTTGATAACTTCCAACTGAATCTAATTTTGTAATTTTACCTGTATATGTTTTACTCTCATCAGCAGTTAATGTTATTTCTACTTCTTGCCCAACAGCTACAGAATTTATTTCATTTTCGTTTATTGAAATTGTTGTTATTAATGTATCTAAATTTGAAACTTCTATATAGTTTGATGAAGTACATTTATTTTCAGTTTCTGGAACATTTGAACTTATTACAACACAATCATAAGGTGCAGTTAGATATGTTCCATTTGTATATTCTAATATATTTTCTCCTGCCTTTACTGTATCATCATCTTCTACACACATTGCTTTGAAATATTTAGTTGTTTCTAATTCCAACTTTTCTGTTGTCTTTGCTTCAACTGTTCCAGATGCAGTTAATGTCTTTTTTATATCATGATTTGATACTGTTTCTTCTCTAGTAACAATTTGTGTTTTATCATCTTCTGCATTTAATCCTACTTGCCTACCAATAATAAAACTTCCTACAATTAATATAATAATAAAAATAATAAGTAATATTTTCTTTTTCATATTTACCTCGTATAATTAAAATATACAAAATATTCTAATTATACTCTCCTTTCTTTTAAAAATTTTGTATAATATATTTGCA
>CANRBJ010000023.1 GCA_947628815.1 uncultured Clostridia bacterium
GGCTTAAGCCCAGAAGTGCCAGTACAAATGCCTTCTAGGCTAAGAGCAAACCACCAGTTTTACTGGTGGTTATGATTTATCTAATTTTGAGCAGCAAATTTTTGCTTTAAAGTATCAATTTTATTTTGTTCAGCAGTATCAGTTTTATACCAACCTTTTTCAGCCATTAAATTATAAAGTTTATTTTGAATATCTAAAGATGTATTCAAAGCATCTTTAAAAGCCATATGAACCTCAGCAGTTGTTGATTCAATAGTTCCGTGAAGATATAAATCACAAACACCTTTAATAACCAATAATTCGCTTTCCATTAAATCTTTATCTTCCATAACATCCTCCTATAATAGATTTAAAAATTTGTTAAATAATTCAGTATGCTTTTGTTGAAGTTCCCCCATATAAGTAGAAAGAGTAGGGTCTTGTAACTTTGAAGAAGTTTTTTGAGCACATTTTTTCATAAAAGATTCATGCCCCAAAGCATCTTCAACATATAAAAGTTCTTTACTCGTCATAATATCACCACCTAAAAATATCATTTCCAAAATTTGTAGATATATACATTGAACTTTATTACACTTCTTACACAACATAAATCTTGTAGCTAAAGAGGGAGATACCTAGTCTACCTTTTTAGCTACAACTGCGAATCTTCCATCTTTTGTATGATAAGCACAAGTAGAAAGTGTCATTAAACTATCACCGTATTGTGCTGTCTTGCCTGTATCATATAAAGATGCTTTTTTTGCATTGTTTACAAAATCATTATATTCATTTTCGTTTTTTGCATTAATGAAATAGTAATACCTAAATACATTGGTATCTGTTTTATAATAAATTTTAGACTTAAATACAGCAATAATTTCATATATTGAATCTTCTTTATTTGTAGTAAATCTTATAGTAGGATGAGATTCGAAAAAACTTTTATTTTGATATTTTAATAAATTTTGAAACATTGTACCATTTTTTAAATTGTGTCCATAAATTAATAAATTATCACTTGGAATATTCCAGTCATAGTCTTTATCTAAAAATATAGATCCACCAACAGAATACTCTTTTTTATAATTATGATTCATATAGTAGTCATTATTAGAACATTGTAACACAGGATAATTTATATTGGTTTTTTCAATTTCAATCCATGCAACAATATCGGAATTATCCTGTTGTAATTCTTCTAATTTTAACATTCTTTCGGTTTTTTGAATTTTTTCATCATCGTTTACTATATTATTTGGTTCTTCTGCAACAATGTTTGTATCATTAATAATATTGTTTAGTAATTTACCTTCTTTTACTATATTATTCATACTATGAAAATATTGAATAATATAGATAAGAGAAATAATAATAAGTAATATAAATGTTATACAAATAATAGTTTTAAAAACTTTTTTTTGATGTGTGTTATTCATATATTTTCCTCTTTTCAATTATTCATTAGTATAAATAATTTTTATTTTTTTATGCAGGTTAAAAAATGGTAAAAAGTTGACATATTTTTATATATATGTTATGCTGAAAATGAATTCTAGGGAGGTAAAATTATGAACGAGGAAAACAAAAGACAAGAGAATTTTGAAAAATTAAAAAGATTTCTAAATAGCGATATGCGTATAAAAAATACTCTTATAGAATTGGCTCCAACGCCAAAAGATGAGTATGATAAGGAAAGTAAAATACAATATGTAGATAAACTTTACCAAGAATTAAAAAATATAGAATTTGATTTTTTAGATATATGTAAAAATTTTTATGGAGATGATAATATAATAAAAAACAAATTCTCTGAAATTAGAAACAAATTAGTTAATTTTAATTATGAGAATGGGGATATTAAAGATTTATATAAACAAAATTTTTCTGATATGAATGAAGAATTAATTGAAAAAGTAAAAGAAACATTTGTAGGTTATACAATTTTTGCTTCTGGTGGTATTAAGGGGCTTACTTTAAATTCAAAGACGATTAATGAGTTATTACATATTTTTCATTCATATATAATGAATAATGAAAAAATAATGGAGTCTATGCCAATTATAGATAAGAAAGACAATGATTTTGGTTATCCAATAACGTTATATGGAGAAGATACTGAACTTACCAAAAGTATTTTTGATAATTTCCCGAGCGATTTAGATGTAGGATGGACTGA
Organism: uncultured Clostridia bacterium; assembly: GCA_947628815.1. GTDB lineage: Bacteria > Bacillota > Clostridia > TANB77 > CAG-508 > RGIG8482. Next base: position 2,159 of record CANRBJ010000023.1, read on the forward strand.
TATAGTATCAGTGGAAAATAGAGCTTTAATGATGGTTAGGGATAGAGGGCATGCATTAACAATAGATATAGATCGTACGGAAGAAGCAGATATAGTAAGATATTTTATTCCAAAAATTTGTAATAAGAAAATGGTAGAACAGTTACCGGGAATAGGAACAATTACTCAAAATGGAGCAAGTGGAGTATTTGAAGCTAAAAAAGAACAAATAGCAGAGAAGTTATTTGACTTTATAGGAAAAGTTCCTACAGATTTGGATATGCATTTAGAAGAAGATGATGTAAAAGACTATGGAATGGAAAATATAGAACTAATACAACCAATAGAACAATTAGAAGAAAGCGAAATTCAACCTGAAATTTCTAAAAAAGAGGTAGTGCTTAATATTGAAGATGCAAGAGATATAGCCATGGAAGAAGGAGAAAATGGAAGAAAAATAAGTAATATTGTAAACATTCAGCAAAAATTAAAAGAATCATTGATTATGCAAAGGAAAATGACAAATTTATTTTCAAAAGATAAAGGAGAAAAATTAGATGAACAATCAATTTGAGATGAATAATGTTGCAAAAGAAACTATAGAAGTATTAAAATATTTTGATGTAAGCTTTGTTTCAAAAATTTCAAGTAATTTTTTGAAATACTTGCAAGAACTAGCTGAAAAATCGGATATAACTGTAACAATAGATAAAAATTTAAAATTAAAAGATCCAAAAATATCAAGTGAATGTAAAGATTTAATATCAATGATGTATTATGAATATATTGCAACAGAAGAAGAAAAGAAAAAGATTACAAATATTTGGAAGAATAATGAAATTTTATACCAAGAGAAAATTAAGGAAAAATATAATCCAGATAATATATTTAAAAATAAAGAAGTGCACAAAATAGATAATATTCCAAATACAAATCTTCCAGTGGTTATAAAAAAGGAAAGTATTGTACATAGAATAAAATCATTTTTTAAGAGGTTGTTTACAAAACATAAATAGATTGTTTTAGTAATATAGCAATAAATAAAAAGAAAAGAGGTATTTATATGAAAGCAATTGAAGTAAAACACCCATTAATTCAGCATAAAGTAGCCATATTAAGGGATAAAAAAACAGGAACAAAAGAATTTAGAGAGTTAGCAGAAGAAATTGCAATGTTATTATGTTATGAAGCATTAAAGGATGCAGTACAAGACGAAGTTGAAGTAGAAACACCAATGGGAAAAACTATTGCAAAGAAGATAAATGAGGATAGATATGCCTTTGTTCCAATACTCCGAGCAGGACTTGGAATGTCTAATGGGATAACCAAAATTATTCCAAATGCAAAAATAGGAGTTATAGGATTGTACAGAAATGAAGAAACTTTAGAACCTGTAAGATATTATTATAAAGTACCAAAAGACATACAAAATAGAGAAGTTATTTTAGTAGATCCAATGCTTGCAACAGGAGGTTCAGCAGTAGATGCTATTAAGATGATGAAGGAAGATGGAGTAAAGAAAATAAAATTCTTATGTTTAATAGCTGCTCCAGAAGGAATAAAAAGAGTGGAAGAAACTTATCCAGATGTACAAATATATTGTGCAAGTATAGATGACCATTTAAATGAAATTGGTTATATAGTGCCAGGTTTAGGAGATGCAGGAGATAGAATTTTTGGAATAAAATAGAACACATAAAATTCACAAAAAAATTAGCAATTGGGGTTGACAATTGCTAATTTTGGTTATAATATAATACAAGAAATTAGCAGTCAGACACACAAAGTGCTAAAAAGAGGTGAAGATATGCTAGATAAAAGGAAAAAACAAATATTGCAAGCAGTAATTGATGAATACATTAATACTGCCGAACCAGTAAGTTCAGGAACACTTGTAAAAAAATACGGTTTAGATTATAGTAGTGCAACTGTCCGAAATGAACTTGCTGAATTAGAAAATATAGGATACTTAGATAAACCACATACTTCAGCAGGTCGAGTACCATCTGAAAAAGGCTATCGCTTTTATGTAGATGAATTATTAAATGATGAAGACATTTCAATTGAAGAAATAAAGTATATTCAATCAAAATTATCTACAAAAGTAAATGAAATTGAAGATTTAACAAAAATTGCAACATCTACATTATCTGAAATAACACATTATACAACAGTTGCAATAGGACCAAAGAGCGATATGCAAATAATTGAAGAAATTAAATTTGTACTTCTTGGAACGAGAATGCTAATGGTAGTTATTATGACTGATGGAGGATTAGTTAAAGAGACTATTATTAAATATGATGATGATATAAATGTAAGCCAAGTAGATACATTAAACAATTTATTTAATAATAAGTTAAAAGGAAAACCACTTAGCAAAATAGATAAACCAATGGAAGAATATATATTATCTGAAATAAACTATAGTGTAGAAGTAATAAAACCAATAATAGAACAGATAAACAAAATAGTTGAAGAACAAAGCAAAGTGTACTTAGAAGGGGCAAATAAGGCATTTGATTTACCAGAATTTAAAAGCTTAGAACTTGCTAAAAACTTTATAAATGTACTAGATGCAAAAGATATTATGGTAGATATGCTAAACTCAGGAATTGCAAAAGATATTAATGTATACATTGGAAAAGAAAATGATAATGAAAAATTAAAAGACTTTAGTATAGTAACATTTAAACACACGGTAGGAAACAAAGATTTAGGAACAATTGGAATAATAGGACCAAAAAGAATGGATTATTCAAAAGTAATTTCTGTTATGAAATATATTAGCAAAAAGATGAATGAGCAAGATGAATAAAAAAATAAAGGAGGAGCAAATTAATGGATGAAGAAAATAATACTCAAGAACAAAATGAAGAAAAAAATAGCATAGGAGAAATTTCTGAAAATGATAAAATAAAGCAAGAATTAGAAGAAACTACAGATAGATATAAGCGTTTAATGGCAGAATTTGATAATTATAAAAAAAGAAGTGCAAAAGAAAGAGAAGGTTTATATCATTCATTAGTAGCAGATATAGTAACATCATTATTACCAACACTTGATAACTTAGAAAAAGCAGTAAATGTAGAAACACAAGATGAAGGATATAAACAAGGAATTGAAATGGTGTTAAAACAATTTATAGATACTTTAAATTCATTAGGAGTAGAAGAAATAGAAACAGTAGGAACAACTTTTAACCCAGAGTATCATGAAGCAGTAAGTAGTGTACAAGATGAAAATTTGGGAGAAAAAGAAATAAAAGAAGAATTTAGAAAGGGCTACAAAATAAAAGATAAGGTAATTCGCCACTCTATGGTAGTAGTAGCAAACTAAAATAAGTTTTTAAATTTAATTTATATAAAAAAATACAAAAGAAAGAAATAAATAGAAAAATTTTAAGGAGGATTTTAAAATGGGAAAAATTATAGGAATTGATTTAGGAACAACAAACTCATGTGTTGCAGTTATGGAAGGTGGAGAAGCAGTAGTTATACCAAATGCAGAAGGAAATAGAACAACACCATCAGTTGTAGCATTTTCAAAAAATGGAGAAAGATTAGTAGGTCAAATTGCAAAACGTCAAGCAGTTACTAATCCAGATAACACAGTTATTTCTATTAAAAGAAGTATGGGAACAGACAAAAAAGTAAAAATTGAAGGAGATGAATTTACTCCACAAGAAATATCAGCAATGATTTTACAAAAATTAAAACAAGATGCTGAAAATTATTTAGGAAGTAGTGTAACACAAGCTGTTATAACAGTACCAGCATATTTTAGCGATTCACAAAGACAAGCAACAAAAGATGCAGGAAAAATTGCGGGACTTGAAGTACTAAGAATTATTAATGAACCAACAGCAGCATCTCTTGCTTATGGAATGGATAAAGAAGACCAAGACCAAAAAATAATGGTATATGACCTTGGTGGTGGAACATTTGATGTTTCTATTCTAGATATAGGAGATGGAGTATTTGAAGTTTTAGCAACTAGTGGAAATAACCACTTAGGAGGAGACGACTTCGACCAAAAAATTATAGATTATCTTGTGCAAGAATTCAAAAAATCTCAAGGTGTTGATTTATCAAACGATAAAATGGCAATGCAAAGACTAAAAGAAGCAGCAGAAAAAGCAAAAATAGAATTATCTGGTGTACAACAAACAAACATTAACTTACCATTTATTACAGCAGATGCAACAGGACCAAAACATTTAGATATTACACTAACAAGAGCAAAATTTGAAGAATTAATTCACGATTTAGTAGAGTCAACTGTAGGACCTGTTAACCAAGCATTAAAAGATGCAGGAGTTTCTGCAAATGATATTCATAAAGTATTACTAGTTGGTGGTTCTACAAGAGTACCATGTGTACAAGAATTAGTAAAAAGAGTAATAGGAAAAGAACCAGATAAAGGAATTAACCCAGATGAATGTGTAGCAATTGGTGCTGCAATTCAAGGTGGTGTATTATCTGGAGATGTTAAAGACTTAGTATTATTAGATGTAACACCATTATCATTAGGAATTGAAACATATGGTGGAGTATTCACAAAATTAATTGAAAGAAATACAACTATACCAACAAAGAAATCACAAATATTCTCAACAGCAGCAGATGGTCAAACAAGTGTTGAAGTACATGTTCTACAAGGAGAACGTGAAATGGCAGCATATAATAAAACATTAGGAAGATTCCAATTAACAGGAATACCTGCTGCACCTCGTGGAGTGCCACAAATTGAAGTAACATTTGATATTGATGCAAATGGTATTGTTCATGTATCTGCAAAAGATATGGCAACAGGAAATAGCCAAGATGTATCTATTACAGCAAGTACAAACTTATCTGATGAAGATATTGAAAAAGCAGTAAAAGATGCGCAAGCACATGCAAGTGAGGATAAAAAGAAAAAAGAAGAAATTGAAACAAGAAACAATGCAGAAAGCCTAGTATACAACAGTGAAAAAACATTAAAAGATTTAGGAGATAAAGTTTCAGGAGAAGAAAAAGCAAAAGTAGAAACAGAAATTGAAAATGTTAAAAAGGCATTAGAAGGAACAGATACAGATAAAATAAAAGAAGCAACAGAAAAATTAACACAAAGTTTCTATGAATTATCTGAAAAATTATATAAACAAGCAAATCCAAACGCAGGTGATCCAAACGTAGATCCAAATGCACAAAATGCAAGTCAAGAAGCAAACGGAAATGTTTATGATGCGGATTACAAAGTAGAAGAAGATGGAGAAAATAAATAATTAACTAACACTAGGCAGGCATAGGTATAATGCCTGCCTAGAAACAATAAAAAAATGGAGGCATAAAATGGCTGAACAAAAAAGAGATTATTATGAGGTTTTAGGCGTAGATAAAAATGCAAGTGATGAAGAATTAAAAAAAGCATATAGAAAACTTGCAAAAAAGTATCATCCAGATGCAAACCCAGACAATAGAAAAGAGGCAGAAGCAAAATTTAAAGAAGTAAATGAAGCTTATGAGAATTTATCAGATCCACAAAAAAGAAGAATGTATGATCAATTTGGTCATAATGGTCCACAAGGATTTGGCGGTGGAAATGGCGGATATTATTCATATTCTACTTCTGGATTTGATGGATTTGATATGGGAGATTTAGGCGATATTTTTTCATCATTTTTTGGTGGCGGATTTGGTGGAAGAAATTCCGCAAGACAAAATAACGGACCAACTAAAGGCGCAGATTTACGCTATAATATGGAGATTACGTTTGAAGAATCTTTTTTAGGAACAGAAAAAGAAATTACAATTACACGAGATGATACTTGTGATAGTTGTAAAGGTAGTGGAGCAAAACCTGGTAGCAAAGTAGAAACATGTACAATGTGTGGAGGAACTGGTCAAATAAAACAAGTACAAACTACAATACTTGGGCAAATGCAAACTACAAGAACATGTCCTACATGTCATGGTGAAGGAAAAGTAATAAAAGAGCCTTGTGAAAATTGCCATGGTAAGGGAACAGTAAGAAAACAAGCAAAAATAAAAGTAAAAATTCCTGCAGGAATAGATGAAAACCAAACTGTAGTATTAAGAGGTGAAGGAGCTCCAGGAACAAAAGGAGGTCCAAAGGGTGATTTATATATAACAGTACATATTAAAAGACATAGTATTTATACAAGACAAGACTATAATGTGTTATGTGATATTCCAATAACATTTACCCAAGCAACACTTGGTGCAGAATTAAAAATACCAATGGTAGATGGAACAACAGAAACCTTCAAAATTCCAGAAGGAACAAGTACTGGAACGCGTTTTAGAATAAAGGGAAAAGGATTTAAAGCAGTAAACAGAAACTATCAAGGAGATGTTATATTTACAGTAGAAATACAAACACCAAAACGATTAACAAAAGAACAACGAGAATTACTTGTACAACTTGCAAAAACAATGAATGAACAACCTCCTGTAAAGAAAAGAGGCATATTTGGATAAAATAAGATATGTAGAATTTTTTTATAAACTGACTATGTAGTATAGTAGTAGTAAAATAAATTTTTTTATAGTATAATAATAGCAGTTAATAAAGAAGGAGAAACTTATGAATAAGAAAAGAGTGTTGTATGAAGCGGAAGAATACCGTGATATTCGCCAAATGTTAGAAAGTACAGTTACAAAGTATCCAAATAATATAGCATTTATTATTAAGAAAAAGCACGATAAAGAAGTAGAATATGAAAATATTACATACAAAATGTTACAAAGGAATATTGAAAAACTAGGAACAGCATTGATAGATTTAGGACTAAAAGATAAAAGAATTGCTATTATTGCGAATAATAGATACGAATGGTGTTTAGCGTATCTTGCTACTTTATGTGGAGTTGGAATTGTAGTGCCACTTGATAAATCCTTACCAGAAGGTGAAATTGAAAGTTCATTAAAACGAAGTTATGCAAATGCTGTTATTTTTGAAGAAAAATACAGTAAAGTTATGGAGAAAATGAAGCAAAATACAAATCATAATATTGAAAATTATATTTGTATGGATAATACTAATATAGAAGGCTTTTTATCTTTTAGTGATTTATTAAAAAAGGGAGAAGAACTACTAAATAAAGGTGATACACGTTTTAAAACGGCAGAAATTAACCCAGAAGAAATGAGTATTATATTATTTACATCTGGCACAACATCTGCATCAAAAGCAGTTATGCTATCACATAAAAATATAGTATCAAACATTTATGCCTTGAACTCAATAATAAAAGTATATCCAACAGATAGAAATATGGCATTTTTACCATTACACCATACATTCGGTTCAACTGGATTATTATTTTTCATTAGCAATGGTGTAAGCAATGTATTTTGTGATGGTTTAAAATATATTCAAAAAAATTTGCAAGAATATAAAGTTACAATTTTCGTATGTGTTCCTTTGTTATTAGAGGCAATGGACAAAAGAATTTTAAAAGAAATTGAAAAACAAGGAAAAACAAAATTAATTAAAATAGCAATCAAAGTTAGTAATTTTTTATTAAAATTCGGAATTGATATTAGAAGAAAAATATTTAAAGACGTAATAAATCAACTAGGTGGACTAAGAATGGCAGTAAGTGGTGCAGCGGCAATTGATAAAAAAGTAGTAGAAAATTTTACAAACTTTGGAATAAAAACAGTTCAAGGGTATGGTTTAACAGAAACATCACCAGTTATTGTAGCTGAAAACGATGAAAATATTAAGTTTGGTTCAGTTGGCTTTCCATTACGAAATGTAGAAATACAAATTTTTGAGCCAAACGAAAAAGGTATTGGTGAAGTTATTGCAAAAGGTCCAAATGTAATGCTAGGTTATTATGAAAACCAAGAGGCAACAAATGAAGTAATAGTAGACGGTTGGTTTCATACAGGGGATTTAGGGTATATAGATAAAGAGGGTTTCTTATTTATAACAGGACGTAAAAAGAATGTAATTGTAATGAAAAACGGAAAAAATATATACCCAGAAGAACTAGAAGCATTAATTACAAATCTTCCATATGTTGCAGAAAATATGGTGTTTGGAGTTCCAACAAGAGATGATGATTTAGACTTGGCTGTAAAAATTGTATACAATAAGGAATATGTAAATGAAATGTTTGGAAACATAGGAAAAGAAGAATTAGAAGAAAAAATATGGAAAGATATAAAAGAAATAAACAAAACAATGCCACCATATAAATATATACGTGAAATTATAGTAACAGATGAACCAATGATTAAAACAACAACACAAAAAATAAAACGTTTTGAGGAAATAAAGAAAATATTAGAACAAAGATAATAAAATAGAGATAGAAAAAATTAAAAATTTTTTTCTATCTCTATTTCCTTATTATTCAAATAGTTTAAAATACTAGCGTCAGTTTTAAAAGAAAATTTCATTTTATAACTACATAATTCCTGTGTTTTTTTATGAAATTTTTTATTAATATCATTATTACCATATTTTCCATCACCAATAATAGGATAACCAATATGTGCAAGATGAGCTCGAATTTGATGAGTTCTTCCAGTATGCAATTGAACGTCTAGAATACTTGTATTATCTGCAAAGTTTTTAATAATTTTATAGCTTGTCATAATTTTACGATATCCTTTTTTAGGTACATCGGAAATATAAACCAAAGATTTTTTTGAATCTTTAAATAAATATGCAACTAAAGTTTGTTTTTTCATTTTTGGAATGCCGTATATATGACAAACATAATGCTTTTCAATTTCCTCATTCTTAAATTTTTCAAGCAAAATTGATAAAGCTTCTTCATTTTTTGCAAAAAGAATAAGACCTGAAGTGTTTCTATCTAAACGATGACAAGGAAAAAGAGTATTTAAAGAGTTAGTTTCTTTTAATAAATCAGTTAAACCATTATTTCCAGTAACTTCAATACCAGAAGGCTTATTTGCAATTAAAATCATATCATCTTCATATATAATTTCTATATTATTAGATTTTTTATACAAAATTTCATCAATAATATAAATCTCAATACAGTCACCAGTATAAATTGACACATTATCATGTACACGTTTTCCATTTACTTTAATATCCTTTTTTCTAAGAGCTTTATATACATCATTTAAGGTTAGCCCACTAAAAGAATCTAATAAAATTCGACTAATATTTTTTTTATCATATTTTTCATCTACAATTAAACTTTTCATAAAGATATTATACAAAATAAAAAAATCTTTTACAATAGATTATATGGATAAACAATATTTTTAAGAAATTATTAAAAAAGTAGTGCAAAATTATAAAGATGTATGATAGAATAGGAACGATAAATTATTAAAGAATTAGGAGAGTGTTTTAAGTGGGAGATGTACTATATAAAAGAGTGCTACTAAAATTAAGCGGAGAAGCTTTAGCGGGGGATAAAAAAACAGGGGTATATGCTGATGTATTAGGCAGTATATGTGATCAAATTAAAAACTTAGCAGATTTAGGTGTTCAAATTGGTATAGTTGTTGGAGGAGGAAATTTCTGGAGAGGTAAGTATGGTCATGAAATGGAAAGAACAACTTCAGATTATATGGGAATGCTTGCAACTACTATGAATGCCTTAGCTCTTCAAGATGCTTTAGAAGCAAGAGGATTAAATACAAGGGTACAAACAGCAATTGAAATGAGACAAATTGCAGAACCATATATTCGCAGAAAAGCAGTAAAACATTTAGAAAAAGGTAGAGTTGTTATTTTTGCATGTGGAACAGGTAATCCATATTTTTCTACAGATACAGGAGCAGCACTTCGAGCAGCGGAAATTAATGCAGAAGTAATTCTACTTGCTAAAACAATAGATGGAGTATATTCAGCAGATCCAAAAATAGATCCATCAGCTGTAAAATATGATGAAATTTCCTATACAGATATTTTAACAAAAGATTTAAAAGTAATGGATTCAACAGCTACAGCATTATGTAGAGATAATCAAATTCCACTAATGGTATTTGGAATAGAAAAACCAGAAAATATGGTAAAAATAGTAAAAGGTGAAAAAATAGGAACTATTGTAAAATAGGTATAAAGTTATTAATGTTAGGAGAGAAAATTATGGATTATACAAGTATTGAAGAAAAAATGGAAAAAACAATAAGTGTTTTTAGTGAAAATTTAGCAGAAGTAAGAGCAGGTCGTGCAAATCCTGCAATTTTAAATAAAGTAAAAATAGATTATTATGGAACACCAACACCAATTAACCAAGTAGCAGGAGTATCAGTACCAGAAGCAAGATTAATTGTTATTCAACCTTGGGATACAAGCATATTAAAAGAAATAGAAAGAGCAATTTTAACATCTGATATTGGAATTAATCCAAATAATGATGGAAAAGTAATTCGTTTGGCTTTTCCAGAATTAAATGAAGAAAGAAGAAAAGAGTTAGTAAAAGAAATTAGAAAGACAGCAGAAGATGCAAAGGTTGCTGTAAGAAGCATTCGAAGAGATGGAATTGATGAATTTAAAAAGAAACAAAAAGATTCTGAAATTACAGAAGACGAATTACATACAGCAGAAGAGCAAATTCAAAAAATAACTGATAAAAAAATTGAAGAAATAGATTCAATTTTATCAAATAAAGAAAAAGAAATCATGAGTATTTAATGTAAATTTCAAAGTGAAGGAGACAAAAATGATATTACAAGATAAAAATAGTTTACCAAAACATATTGCAATTATTATGGATGGTAATAGAACTTGGGCAAAACAAAAAGGAATGGATCCAAAACTTGGACATAAAGAAGGCGCTAAAACTCTTGAAAAAATAGTAAGATATGCAAATAAAATAGGAGTGCAATATCTTACAGTATATGCATTTTCTACAGAAAATTGGAATAGAACTAAAGAAGAAGTAGGAGCATTAATGCTTTTATTAGAAAATTATTTAGATGATTTCGCAAAAAGAGTAGATACAGAAAACATTAAAATTCAAATAATTGGTGATGTAAAAGGATTATCAGATAGGTTACAAAAAAGTATTGCTAATGCAATAGAAAGAACTAAGAATAATACAGGGCTTGTATTTAATGTGGCATTCAATTATGGTGGAAGAGCAGAAATTATTATGGCTACTAAAAAAATTGCAGAAAAGGTAAAAAATGGAGAGATGAAAATAGATGATATTACAGAAGAAACCATAAGTAACTCGTTGTATACTAAAGGCCAACCAGACCCTGAATTATTAATTAGAACTAGTGGACAAATACGAACAAGCGGATTTTTACCTTGGCAGTCTATTTATTCTGAATTCGTATTTTTAGATAAAAACTGGCCAGATTTTAGTGAAGAGGATTTATTAGAAGCAATAAAAGAATATCAAAATAGAACTATAAAAAAAGGAAAATAATCTAGAAAGGTAACTTTTATATGGATATAAAAAGAATAACTTCAGCACTACTTGGATTTCCATTAGTAGTAATAATATTAGTTTTTGGTAATAAATATATTGTAGATATTTTATTTGCAGTTGTGGCAGCATTAAGTTTGCATGAATATTTTAATGCATTTAAAGGAAAAGCAAAACCAGTAATTTGGATGGGATATCTTGCATCTGCCTTAATTGCATTTATTCATATATTTCCATTAGAATATGCAATTACAATTGTAAGTGTTTTAATACCATCTGCTATTGCATTATTGTTTTTACAAGTAGTATTAAGCAATATGAAAACAACTGTAAATGATATTGCTATCACATTTTTTGGGATATGTTATATACCATTGTTTTTAATGTTTATACCATTAATAAATGGTTTTAAAGATGGTGGATTACTGGTATGGTATATAATAACTTGTGCTTGGGGAACAGATACTTTTGCATATATTGTTGGAAAAAGAATAGGAAAGCATAAATTTAGTAAAGTTAGCCCAAACAAGAGTATAGAAGGATGTATTGGTGGGATAATAGGTGCAGTTTGCTTATCACTCATATGCACATATGTATGCGATAATTTCTTCGGAGCAAGTTTTTCGTATATAAATACTATTTTTATATCAATTATACTAAGTATTGTAGGTCAGATAGGAGATTTTGCAGCATCTAGTATAAAAAGATATGTAGAAATTAAAGATTTTAGTAATTTAATACCAGGGCACGGTGGAATGCTAGATAGGTTAGATAGTATTATATTTATTGCACCATTTGCTTATATGTTGTTAAGGTTATTATAGGAGGAGTAAGCTTGATTAGTTTTTTAATAACAGCGTTAAAAGTAATTATTTTATTAGGCTTTTTAATATTTATTCACGAAGGGGGCCATTTTTTAGTTGCAAAACTTTGCAAAGTAAAAGTAAATGAATTTGCAATTGGTTTTGGGCCAACTATATGGAAGAAGACCAAAGGAGAAACTAAATATGCTTTACGTTTAATACCACTTGGTGGTTTTGTAAGTATGGAAGGAGAAGAAGAGCGTTCTGAAAAGCAAGGTTCTTTTAGTAAAGCTAGTATTCCTAAAAGAATTGCAATTGTGCTTGCAGGAGGAAGTGTTAACATTATCTTTGGATTATTAGTATATTTTATACTAGTATCTAGCAGTGGAAATTTTGTATCTCAAGTGGTTGAAGATGTGGAAAAAGATTATGGAGCAGAAATTTCCGGAATTATGCCAAATGATGAAATTATTAAAATAAATGGAAAGCGAATAAGAAATAGAAAAGATATAACAGAAGAAATGGATAAATCAAACGGAAAAGATGTTAGTGTTACAGTAAAAAGAAATGGTGAAATAATGGAATTTACAGTTACACCAACAACAATAGAAAATAGAGATACAGGAATTTATTTAGGAACAAGCGGAGATGAAATTACAACAAAAATTGTAGCAGTTTATCCAGGAAGTCCTGCAGAAAAGGAAGGAATACAAGTAAATGATGTAATTTTAAAAGTAGATGGAAAAGATGTAGAGAGTGATCCATATAAAGTAGTAAGTTTTATAGATGAAAGTAAAAATGAAAAGTGCATATTTACTATAAAAAGAGATGACGAGATAATGGATATAGAAATAATACCTAATATAGTAAATACATATTTACTAGGAATTCAATTTAAACAAGCAGACAATAACTTTGTAAATAATGTTTATTATGGATTCTGGGATACAATAGATTTTTCAGTATCTATAATAGATAATTTAAAAATGCTATTTACAGGAAATGTAAACACAAATCAATTAATGGGCCCAATAGGAATTTCAGGAATTGTAGCAGAAACTAGCGGATTTAGTGATTTTATTTATATAGTAGCATTAATATCCTTATCATTAGGAGTTACAAACTTACTTCCATTCCCACCACTTGATGGCGGAAAAGTTGTTATTTATATAATAGAAGCAATAAGGAGAAAGCCAATAAACGAAAATGTAGAAGCCTCTATACAAATGGCAGGTTTTGCAATATTAATTGGGTTATCAATATATGTAACATATAACGACATACTAAGAATTTTCTAAGAAAATCTGCACTTTATGTGCAGATTTTTTAAAAACAAAATTTTGTAAAAAATATTGCATAAAATGACAAAGTATGATACAGTATAAAAGAAAGGTAGGTGTAAATATGTTAAAGATAAAAACATCTAAAATAGATACAAAAGAAAATGAAATTAATACAATTGAGGACATATTCCAATTTTTTGAACCAGTAAGCAATAAAGAAAAAAGTGAATTAATTGAAGAAATAAGAATTAATGAAGAACTAAAAAGAAATTTAAATATTACAGATGAAACAAGAAAAAAGAAAAAATCAGAATTAAATGAAAAAGAAAAGAAAGCCTTATATGATGAATATATATATGACTCTCTTATTTGTTCGTGTAAAAGTGGAATAGAGTATGGAACATGTGATATAAAATACTTTTTACAATTTTTAAAAAATGAATTAAAAAAGGAGGAAATAAATGATTGAAATATAAAATAAAAATACATAATAATTTTTTACAAGAATTTCAAAAAATCGTACAGGATTCTTATAATTTATCTCTAAATATAAAAAAATTTTATAAAATCTTAGTAGAAAAATTACTTTATCTCCAAATTTTTCCATATATGTATCCAAAGTTAATACAAAATCAAATTTATAGAAAAATTATAGTTCAAAAATATATTATTTTATATATAGTTAGAGGTAATAAAATTATTTTAAAACATATTATTCATTACCAATCAAATTTTTTTAATAATCAAGATTAATTAAGATCTTAAAAAAATCCAAAAAAATAAAATAAATAACAAACTTAAAATATCAATTATATTAAATGTTGACTAAATTATAACAAAAATGTTATAATAGGAAGGAGAACAAAATCACAATGTTTGAAATAATATTATATAAAGACAAAAACGGAATAAGTGAAATAGAGCAATACATTATAAAATTAAGAAACAATCCAAATAAAAATAGTAGAATAAAATTTGATAAGATAATGGCGTATATTTCAATATTGAGGAGTGAAGGTTTAAGCATAGGAGAACCATATATAAAACATATTGAAGGAGCAATATGGGAATTACGTCCATTAAGGGATAGAATATTATTTGCTAGTTGGTGTAATAATAGATTTGTATTGTTAAGTATATTTATAAAACAAACTCAAAAAACACCTAAAAGAGAAATACAAAAAGCTAAAAGATTATTAGAAGATTTTAAAAAAAGGAGCGCAAGCGATGAGTGAAAAATTTAAAACTTGGGATGAATTTGAAAAAGAGTTAAATTTAACTCCAGAAGAAAAAGCAAGGATTGAATTTGAAACAAAATTAATAAAAGCAACTATTGAAGCAAGAAAAAAAGCAAATTTAACTCAAGAAGAATTAAGCAAGAAAACTGGGTTAAAACAATCAGCAATAGCAAGAATAGAAAGTGGTAAACATGTGCCTAATACATATACATTATTTAAAATATTGGAAGTATTAGGGTATACTATAGAAATAGTCCCAATAAAAAAATAAAAATTAAAAAAATAAAATTTTATAGTTTTAAATTTTGACTTGTTATGATAGAATAAGTTTTAAAAAGGGAGGCTTAATTTCATGCGGGGAGAAATTAAAAAACGTAAGGGAAATTTTTGCAGACTTTGAGTCAGATGGACCGATTTGCGATAGTAAAATAGAAAAAATAAATTTGTTTAAAAAGACTAATAAATTAGAAATTGCTTTACAATCAAATGAATATATTAGCACAAAAGAATTGTTGGTTTTTGAAACATATTTACAAAATAGATTTTTTATAGAGAATGTTCAAATTGATATTAAATATAATGAAAATACAAAAATTCCAAGTTTAGAATCTAGTTGGAAAAATATTGTGGAATATATGTCTTGTAAACATCCATTAACTAAAGTTATATTGCAAAATAGTAAAGTAGAGTTACAAGATAATCTTGTTAAAGTTACTGTATTTGTTAATGGGGTTGATTTTTTAAATGCAAGAGGATTTGATAAAACATTAGAGCAAATTTTAAAGAGTTTGTATGGTAAAAACTATAAAGTAAAATACATAGAAGAGATTCACGAAGAAGAAATTCAAAAAATGGAACAAAAGAGTAAAATGACAGAAAGGTTCGAAATTGAAAAAGCAATTAGTGAAACACAAGTGGCAAGTGAAGATGAGGAGAATGATAGTGAAGAAGTAAAAGAAGAAAGCATAGCTTCTCAAAATAGTGAGCAAGAAGTAAAAGAAGAGAAAGAAGAAAAGACACCGTTAATTTTAGGCAGAAATGCGAATATTAAAGATGAAATTACAAAAGTTAGTGATATATCTATAGATAGCGGAAAAATTGCATTAGAAGGAGAAATTATTAATATAGATTCTCGTGAATTAAAAAGTGGTAAGCTCCTAGTTATGTTTGATGTATATGATGGAACTAGCACAATTACTTGTAAATCGTTTGTAGAAGAAGAAAAAGCAAAAAAAGTATTATCTCGCCTAAAAGAAGCAAAAGGGATACGAATTTCTGGAACAGCTCAATTTGACCCATTTGCAAAGGAAATTGGTGTAATTGCAAATGTTATAGTAGAAACACCAGGTAAGAAAAAGCAAGAACGTCAGGATTTAGCTAAAGAAAAAAGAGTAGAACTACATATGCATACACAAATGAGCCAAATGGATGGAATGACCTCTGCTACAGACTTAATTAAAAGAGCAATGAAATGGGGCTGGAAATCGATTGCTATTACTGACCACGGAGTTGTACAAGCATTTCCAGAAGCACATAAGCTATTAGGTAGAGATAATCCAGATATGAAAATAATTTATGGAGTAGAAGCATATTTTGTTCCAGATAAAACACCAAGTGTAAGTTCACCAAAAGGTCAAGATATAGATACAGAATATTGTGTATTAGATATTGAAACAACAGGTCTATCTTTTAGAACAGAAAAAATAACAGAGCTTGGAGCAGTTATTTATAAAAATGGAGAGGTACTTCGTGAGTTTGAATGTTTTGTAAACCCAGAAAAAACAATTCCAGAAGAAGTAGTAAAAGTAACTAATATTACAGATGAAATGGTAAAGGATGCAAAAACTATTGAAGAGATATTGCCAGAGTTCTTAGACTTTATAGGAGATAGAATTATTGTTGCTCATAATGCTGATTTTGATGTTGGTTTTATTAAATATAATGCAGAAAAGATAGGTTTAAAACTAGAAAATACATATATTGATACATTAAGGCTTGCAAAAGATATATTTCCAGATTATAAAAAATATAAATTAGGAATAATTGCAGATAACTTAGGAATTAAGGTAGAAGTAGCACACCGTGCTTTAGACGATGTTATTACTTTAGTAAAAGTATTTAAGGTTATGCAAGATTTAATAAAAGAAAATGGTGCAAAAACAGTAGATGATATTGATAAAATTTGGGAAGGAAAAGCAGATTTTAAAAAGCTACCAAGCTATCACGCAATTATACTTGCAAAAAATTATGTAGGACTAAAAAACTTATACAAACTAATATCTTTCTCACACTTAGATTATTTCTATAAAAAGCCACGAATATTAAAATCTATTTATAAAAAATATTCTGAAGGGTTAATTCTTGGAAGTGCCTGTGAAGCGGGAGAATTATATAGAGCTATTGTTGCAGGAAAATCTGATGACGAGATAGAGCAAATTGCAAAGGACTATGATTATTTAGAAATTCAACCAATTGGAAATAATATGTTTATGGTTCGAAATGGGACAGTTCCAGATGAAAAAGCATTACAAGATATTAATAGAAAAATTGTTGAATTAGGTGAAAAATTAGGAAAATTAGTAGTTGCTACATGTGATGTTCACTTTATGGATCCACAAGACGAAATTTATAGAAGAATATTAATGGCAGGCCAAGGATATGACGATGCTGATGAACAAGCACCACTATATTTAAGAACTACAAACGAAATGATAGACGAGTTTAAATATCTAGGTTTAGATAAGGCATATGAATTAGTTGTAACAAACACAAATAAAATTGCAGATATGTGCGAACAAATAAGCCCTATATCACCAGAGAAATGTCCACCACACATTGAAGGTTGTGAAAAGCAAATTGAAGATATAGCAATGACAAGAGCAAAAGAATTATATGGAGACCCACTACCACCAATTGTAGAAGAACGACTTAACAAAGAGTTACAGTCAATTATAAAAAATGGATTTTCAGTAATGTATATTATTGCACAAAAATTAGTATGGAAATCTAATGAAGACGGATATATTGTAGGTTCAAGAGGTTCTGTTGGTTCCTCATTTGTAGCAAATATGACAGGGATAACAGAGGTAAACTCTTTACCACCGCATTATAGATGTCCAAACTGTAAGTATTCTGATTTTTCAGATTATGGATATAAAAATGGATTCGATTTACCAGATAAAGACTGCCCAAAATGTGGCCACAAATTAGATAAAGATGGAATGGACATACCATTTGAAACATTTCTTGGATTTAATGGTGATAAAGAACCAGATATAGACTTAAACTTCTCTGGAGAATATCAAGCAAAAGCTCATAGATATACAGAAGTTATATTTGGTAAAGGAACTACATTTAAAGCAGGAACAATAGGAACAGTTGCAGATAAAACAGCTTTTGGATATGTAAAAAAATATCATGAAGAAAGAGGTATTCCAATTAACAATGCAGAAGCTTTAAGACTTGCAAAAGGTTGTACTGGAATAAAAAGAACAACAGGCCAACATCCAGGGGGAATTATTGTTGTACCAAAAGGAAGAGAAATTTATGAATTTTGCCCAGTACAACATCCAGCAGATGACCCAAATTCAGATATTATAACCACGCATTTTGATTATCACTCAATAGACCAGAACTTATTAAAACTGGACATACTAGGGCACGATGATCCAACTGTTATTCGTATGTTACAAGATATTACAGGAATAGACCCAACAAAAATACCACTTGATGATAAACTAACTATGTCAATATTTTCTTCAACAGATGCATTAGGAGTAACACCAGAAGATATACATTCAGAAGTAGGAAGCTATGGTGTTCCTGAATTTGGTACAAAATTTGTTAGAGGAATGTTACTAGATACAAAGCCAAAAACATTTGATGAATTAGTACGTATTTCTGGTTTATCACATGGTACAGATGTATGGCTAGGAAATGCACAAAGTTTAATTGAAGAAGGAACAGTTACCCTAGATGAAGCAATATGCTGTAGAGATGATATTATGATTTACTTAATAAAAAAGGGATTAGAACCAAACCCAGCATTCAAAATAATGGAAACAGTACGTAAAGGAAAAGCACTAAAGGATCCAGAAAAATGGGCTGAATATGTAAAAATGATGAAAGAACACAATGTACCAGATTGGTATATAAAATCTTGTGAAAAGATAAAGTACATGTTTCCAAAAGCCCATGCAGCAGCATATGTAACTAATGCATTTCGTATAGCATGGTTTAAAGTACATAAACCAATTGCATATTATGCAGCATATTTTTCTATTCGTGCAAAGGCTTTTGATAGTGATGTTATGATACATGGAAAAGAAAAAGTGAAAAATAAAATGAAAGAAATAGAAATGATGGGGAATACAGCAACACAAAAAGATAAAGATATGTTTGACGATTTAGAAATAGTATGGGAAATGTACCAAAGAGGAATAGAATTTTTGCCAATTGATTTGTATAATTCAGATTCCAAAAAATTTCTAATAGAAGATGATAAAATTAGACCACCATTAAATAGTATTCCAGGGCTTGGAAACGTAGCAGCAGATAGCATAGTAGAAGCAAGAAAAGACGGAAAATTTATGTCCATAGACGATTTAAAAATTCGTTCAAAAGCAGGAAAATCTATTATAGAAATGCTTGCTAATGCAGGATGTTTACAAGGCATGAGTCAAAGTAATCAAATGAGTTTGTTTGGGTAAATAGGAGAGAAGAAAATGAAAATGGAAAATATATTTTCAATAAAAAATATTATCATATATTTACTTGCTATAAATTTTATTGCATTTTTATCAATGTTAATAGATAAGAAAAAAGCAAAATATGGAAGATGGAGAATTCCTGAAAACACATTATTTTTATATGCTTTCTTAGGAGGAACAATAGGAAGCATAATAGGTATGCAAGTGTTTAGACATAAAACAAAAAAGAATAAATTTAAGTATGGAATGCCAGCGCTATTAATTCTTCAAATACTAGCAATTGTAGCTTTTTCTATATAATGAAAATAAGGGGTTATTAATAAAAAATAGCTCCTTATTTTTTGTATGTAAACAATAAAATGTACACATAATATCTAACAATAAATGGAAGAAAAATTCGGATAAAATTAACTAACTGACAATGTGAATAACTTGTGTCCCAAAAATGCCTAAAAATAATTATACACAGAGTTATCCACATTATCCACAATATAATTTTTTTGACAAAAAAATAGTTTTGTAAACAAAATTGGGAACATAAAACAATAGAATTGAAATGAAAACGTAATAATTATGTAAGAAAACTGTAACACTGTTAAATATAAAGAAAAAAACATTAACAAAAAAGATAGATTTTTAATATTATATAATAAAAATCTATCTTTTTTGTTGGCAAAAATTAAATACAAGTAACCTAAGAGAAAGGAATAAGATAAATATGGAAATAGATAATTTAAAAGCAAAAATAAAAAGAATTTTTAGTAATCAGTTTTTTAGAAGTAATAGCTTAATTGATTACGTTGAAGCAAAGGAATTACTAAAAAATGATGCACAAGGAATTTTGTTAGATGTTAGAAGTATACAAGAATATAATGAATATCATTTAAATGGTGCAATTTGTATTCCGCTATATGAATTGCAAAATAAAATTAGTAATATAATAGAAGACAAAAATCAATTAATAATTGTATATTGCCAAAGTGGAGGAAGAAGTAAAAAAGCAAGTAGTATGCTTAAAAAAATGGGATATAGCAAGGTATATGAAATAAATGGAGGAATTGATAATATATAGATTATTTCAAAATTTTAAAAAAACTATTGTAAAACTTCTGATTATTGATATAATAAGTATGTTATATCAGTTAAAAAAGGAGATGTATAGTGAATGGTTAAGAAAGTTGCAATACTTGCAAATGGAGGAGATGTTTCAGGATTTAATGCAGTAATTCGTGCAATTGTTAAAACAGCAGAAGAAAATAATGTTGAATGTTACGGATTTATTGAAGGTTATAAAGGTTTATTAAATAACGAATATATAAGATTAGACACATACAATACAGCATCTGGAATTCTTCATAAAGGTGGTTCTATTATTGGTTCATCTACAAATTCAAATGTATTTCATTATAAAGTAGAAGAAAACGGACAAGTCGTATATAAGGACTTATCTGATAAGTGTGTTCAAAATGTAAAAGATAATGGATTTGATTGTGTATTTACATTAGGTGGAGATGGAACGCAAAAATCTGCAAGAGATTTATCTTTAAAAGGAATTAATATAATAGGAGTACCAAAAACAATTGATAATGATGTAGCGTGTACTGATATTACTTTTGGATACAATACGGCAGTATCAGTAGCAGCAGAAGCAATTGATAGACTTCATACAACAGGAGAAACACATCATAGAATTATGGTACTAGAAGTTATGGGAAGATATGCAGGATGGATTGCACTAGAATCTGCAATAGCTGGAGGTGGAGATGTAGCACTTATTCCAGAAATACCTTATGATATTAATAAAGCAGCAGAAAAAATTCGTAAAAGGGTAGAAAAAGGAAAAAGATTTAGTATAGTAGTTGTAGCAGAAGGAGCAGCACCAAAAGATGGAACTATGTCTGTAGAATCTACAAGAGATAACGGAGTAGGTGTAGATAATACAAAATTAGGAGGAGCAGGTCAACGTGTTGCAAAAGAATTAGAAGCTTTAACAGGATTAGAAGCACGCAATACAACCTTAGGATATATGCAAAGAGGAGGAACACCAACTGCATTTGATAGAGTTTTATCAACAAAATATGGTTCTAAAGCAATGGAACTTGCGCTAGAGGGAAAATTTGGAGTTTTAGCTGTATTAAAAGACGGAAAATTAGATTCTGTACCATTAGAAGATGTAGTGGGAGATAATAAAGAAATAGGAGCAGTGTCTGGAAATACTAAAGAAAGCAATATACGAAGAGTAACAATGGATCACGATTTAGTAAAAACAGCAAGGCATATTGGTATTTGTTTAGGGGATTAATAATATATAAAAAAGCATAAATTTAATATATAAAGCATATAAATAAAAAGTAGATAGAAAAGGAGATACAAAAATGGAAGAAAATAAAGAACAAAATATTAATACAGAAGAACTAAAAAAAGAAACGGTAGAAGCAGTTAAAGAGGTAAAGGAAACTATAAAAAATGTAGATATTAAAAATGATGCAAAAGCTGCAACGGGTTTTATAGCATCTATGTTTAAAGACCCATTTGGAGCAATTAAAGAAATAGCAAAAGATAGTAATAATAAGCATTTAAAAACAGCAATTATTTTTATAGCAGTATGGACAATTGTTGTATTTATAAAAGCATTATCAATTAAGCATTGGTCATTTGATGCTTTATTCAAAAATATATTATCTTTAATAAAAACAATTATTGCACCAGCATTAGGAATTATTGTATATTCAGTAATTGTATATGCGATGAATAAAGAAAACAAAAAATCAATAGTTACAGTAATTACGGCAATCACAACTGCAAAAATTCCAGTAATTGTAGCAGCAGTAGTAAGCTTGCTTACAATATTTTCAGCAAGTGCATATAAACTAACAAATCCATTTGCATCATTATGCTCAGTAATTAGTATTGTATTAACATACTTTAGTGCAAAAATAATTTGTGGAGAAGAGCAAAATTCTAAATTCTTCAAGAAATTTGTAATAATTGAAGCAATATATTATGTTGCTTATATATTAATTTCTTTCTTAGAAATATATATCTAAAACGAAGCTTAAAATATTGTAAAAAATGTGTAAATTCCAAAAAAGATACAAAAACACTTTAGTTTTTGTATCTTTTTTGATATAATGAAAAATATAGTTTACTAAAGTAAACTAATTTATTATCTCAAGTTTGACAGTTTAGAATAGACAAAAAGTCTGTAACACAGTTAAATACTGTATTACAGACTTTAGCG
>CANRBJ010000024.1 GCA_947628815.1 uncultured Clostridia bacterium
ACAAATGAAAGTGGAAATGGATATGCAAATGGAGGATGGGATAGAGAGATACCCGGATTTTGGATGGCGAAGTTCGAAGCAGGATATGTAGGAGAATACGAAGATTCAGCTAAAAAAGCGAAAGATTCGCCAGTACAATTTAGTACAATAATGACATGGGATGGATCAACTTCGAAAAATAATCCAGCTTGGTATTACGGAGAAGACAGAACAGTAAGTTCTACAGCGATAAAATGGCCAACATTCCAACCATGTAGACCAAGTATGAATCGAATAGGAATAAGTGATGCATACGAGTTGTGCAGAAAAATTGGTGACAAAGATGCAGAAAATAATCCATACCAATTAAGTAATGTAGATAGTCATTTGATAAAGAATAGTGAATGGGGAGCAGTGGCATATTTATCATATAGTGATTATGGAAGAGGAGATGCAACAGAGATAACAATAAACAATATAAGCGCTGAAGGTTCAGAAACAATATGGGCAGTAACAGGATACGGAGCAAGCGGAGTTTCTTCTGCAACTCAAAAAATTGAAAATTTAGAAGAATATATCAATCCTGGTAGTTCAAGCGGACCAGCAGGAATATGGTATTCAAGCCAAGGACAAAAAGCAAGTACAACAGGAAATACAAGTGGAGTATATGATATGGTAGGAGGAGCATGGGAATGGACAGCAGGATATGTAGATATAGGTAGTGGAAATGTTTCTACTTATGGAGGTAAATTAAGAAGTGAAGCAAATGGGAAATATAAAAGTATATATGCGCATAGCAACAATGGAAGAGATCCGAGCCAAAATTATAGTGTAGAATCAAATAAAAAAAGAAAAGGCGAGGCAATATGGGAGACATCTACGCAAGGAAATACTGCTAGTAACAGTTGGAACAGCGACTACTCCAGCTTCGTGGACTCTGGCGCTCCGTTCACGATACGCGGTGGCAGGTGGAACGATGGGGCTGATGCCGGTGTGTTCGCGTTCGGTCGCGGCAGTGGGTACTGCTATTACAACATCGGTTTCCGCCCGGTGCTTGTGTGCGAGTAGCACTTTGCCCGTGACCTCGATCCTAGTTTCCCTTTTTTCCTAGAGTACCAGGGTCTTCGGGCAAAAATAAATACGGGTACAAGGTTTGTTGTAAGTTAATCATAAATTTTGAGTGTGTTGGGTATTGAAATAAATCGGGATATATGTTTAAATAGTAGGGTATAAGTAGGGGCGCTTTAGCGCCCAAAATTTATATAGGGATTGCATCGAACTACTCCAACTTCGTGGACTCTGGCAATCCGTTCACGATACGCGGTGGCAGATGGAACAATGGAGCTAATGCCGGTGTATTCGCGTTCAATCGCAACAATGGGAACTGCAATTTCAATGTCGGTTTCCGCCCGGTGCTTGTGTGCGAGTAGCACTTCGATACAACTCGAATTTATGAAAATAAATTCGTTCCAGAGGGGCATTTTTTTACGGAGGATGCCGAGTGAAATGTATCAAAGAGATGTAATTCCTGTGGCATAAGCAAGGAGCTATGCTAAAAAATGGTTATTTTTCCTTACATAGACTAGGTTCTTATGCCATAAACACATAAACAGTAACGTTGTTCTAGTAGCAGTATGCGAATGTCCAAGGTTATGCAAAAGAGAGCAAAAAGTAATTTTTGCTCTCTTTTGAAAACATGTTATTTAGTTTTCGTAGTAGTAATGGCATTTTTTCGTATAATATTGTATGTTTAGTATTATTATGTTACAATTAGGTCATTACAAATAGAATTAGAAAGAAGAATTATATGAGTGAAGTAAAATGGACAAATGAACAAAGTATGGCAATACATGAAAAAGATTCAAATATCTTAGTTGCAGCAGCAGCACGGGAGTGGAAAAACTGCTGTTTTGGTAGAGAGAATTATTAATAAAATAGTAAATGAAAAAATTGATATTGATACTTTGCTTGTAGTAACATTTACAAATGCTGCTGCAAGTGAAATGAGACAAAGAATTTTAGAAGCAATTTACAAATACTTAGAAGAACATCCAGGCGATGCTCATATGCAAAGGCAAACAGTATTAATGGCAAAATCTAATATTTGTACAATTCATTCATTTTGTTTAGAAGTTATTAAAAATAATTTTTTTGAAATAGATATATCACCAAATTTCAGAATTGGAAATCAAACAGAAATTGAAATATTAAAGCAAGAGGTTTTAGAAGAAATGTTTGAAGAAGCCTATTTAGAAGAAGATAAAGAGTTTTTGAAATTAGTAAATATGTATACAAGCTACAAACAAGATGAACCTTTAAAAGAACTTATACTTAAAATTTATAGGTATATTCAAGCAAGCCCATTTCCAGAAGAGTGGCTAGAAGAAAAGATTGAACAATTTAATTTAGATAATGAATTAGATAAAGATTTTTTAAATAGCATATGGGGAAAAATTTTAATGACAGAATT
The DNA here is from genome assembly GCA_947628815.1 of uncultured Clostridia bacterium. Lineage (GTDB taxonomy): Bacteria > Bacillota > Clostridia > TANB77 > CAG-508 > RGIG8482. Next base: position 2,450 of record CANRBJ010000024.1, read on the forward strand.
TAAAGAAGCAGTAAATTCATATAAGCTAGAATTAATAAGCATAAAAAAAGAATTAGATAAGTTTCAAGAACTAAGTAAATATTCATTAACAATTGAAAGTGATATAGAAAAAATGGAAGAATTACAAAGTAATTTAGATTCTTGGGACAAAGCTTATATACTTGCAAATTCTATTAAATGGTCTACATGGCCACGAGATAGTAAACTTGTTTCTGAAACAAAAGATATAGCAAAAGAAAAAAGAGATAATGTAAAAAAGAAATTTAAAAATATTAAAGATAAAACGTTAATATGTTTGTCTAAAAAAGCATATGAAGATATTAATGAAATGTATGAAGTAATGTGTTATATTAAGAATCAAATATTGAAATTTAGCGATAAATATAAAAAAGCAAAACAAGAAAAAAATATGATAGATTTTAACGATATAGAACACTTTGCCTTACAAATTCTAGTAAAAAAAGAAAATGGAAATTATATTCCAACACAAATTGCAAAAACATATAAGGAAAAGTTTTGTGAAATTGCAATAGATGAATATCAAGATAGTAACCTAGTTCAAGAATATATTTTATCAACTGTATCTAAAGGCAATAATATTTTTATGGTAGGAGATGTAAAACAAAGTATTTATAAATTTAGACAAGCAAGGCCAGAGCTATTTATTGAAAAATACGATACATATAAAATAAAAGAAAATAAGACAAAAAACGATAACTTAAAAATTCAGTTATTTAAAAACTTTAGAAGTAGAAAGAATATTTTGGATGTTACAAATTTAATATTTGAAAACATAATGAGTAGAGAACTAGGAGATATTACTTATAATGAACAGGAATACTTAAATTTAGGGGCAAATTTTGAAGAAAATGAAAAAACTTCTAATTATGCAGGAAAAACAGAAATTAATATAATTGATTTAAAAGAATATGACAAAAAAAATGACGAAGACGAAGAAGATGATGAAGAAGAAAGTATTGAACATATAGAAAATATGCAAATTGAAGCAAAGTTTGTTGCAAATAGAGTACAAGAATTAATAAAAAGTAATTATCAAGTATGGGATAAGAAAATAGGTTATAGAAATGTAACATATAAAGATATAGTTATTTTACTAAGAGCTACATCTATTCTTGCTCCAATATATGAAAAAGAATTAAGTGATTTAGGAATACCTGTATTTAGCGATACAGGAACAGAGTTTTTAGAAACAGTTGAAATTGAAACTTTGATGTCTGTTTTAAAAATAATTGATAATCCATTGCAAGATATTCCACTTGTTTGTGTACTGCGTTCGCCTATTGGAGGGTTTAATGATAATGATTTAATAAAAATAAAATTAGAATCAAATAAAGGTTCTAATAATAGTTTTTATGAAGCTCTTATACAAACAAGCAAAAACGAAGAATTGGACATACATAAAAGAATAGTAGAATTTTTAAATAAGTTACAAGATTGGAGAAAGAAACAAGAGTATTTATCACTTGATGAGTTAATATGGCAAATTTATTTAGATACGGGATATTATAACTATGTTAGCTTAATGCCAAATGGAGCATTAAGGCAAGCAAATTTAAAAATTTTATTTGAAAAAGCAAAAGAATATGAAAAGTCTAGTTTTAAAGGATTATTTAACTTTATAAATTTTATGGATAAATTGAAAACAAGTAACCATGATATGGATTCAGCAAAATTAATAGGTGAAAATGAAAATGTTGTAAGAATTATGAGTATCCATAAAAGTAAGGGGCTTGAGTTCCCGGTTGTAATACTTAGTGGAACAGGAAAAAAATTCAATATGAAAGATTTAAATGATAGTATATTATTGCACCAAGATATAGGAATTGGTCCAAAATATATTGATTATGAAAGAAGAATAGAATATAACACTCTTGCAAAATTAGCTATTGCAAGTAAAATAAAGATAGAAACAATTTCCGAAGAAATGAGGATTTTATATGTTGCACTTACTCGTGCAAAGGAAAAATTAATAATAACTGGTTTTTCTAAGGATTTTGAAAAAGATTGGAAAACAAAACAGGAATTATTGCAAATGCATAAAGGTGATAAAATTCATCCATATATTCTAAAAAAATATAAATCTTATTTAGATTGGATGGAGCTAGTATATATTAAAAATGAAGATAGTATTAAAGAAATTATAGAGTTAAAAACTTTTACAAAAGATGAACTATATGAAAAATGGAAAAAGGTAGAAGAAAAAGAGACACTAGTAAAGGATATAAAGAAAAAGCTACCAAAAAAAGAAAACATACAGATAAAAGAATTACTAAAATGGGAATATCCGAATATTGTAGCATCACAAATACCTGCAAAAACTTCTGTAACAAAAATAAAAAAGATGCAAGATCAAGTTACAGTATTAGATTATAATAAAGAAGATTTAAAAGAGCCAGAATTTTTAAAAGGTGAGCATAGTATTACAAAGGCAGAAATAGGAACGCTAATGCACCTATGTATTCAAAATTTAGATGAAATGCAACAATACAGTTATGACAAGATTGTAAATACAATAAATAAATGGGTACAAAGTGGATTAATAACAAAAGAAGAAGAAAAAAATATAAATATAAATAAATTACTAGCATATACTAATTCGCCATTATTTTTAGCTTTAAAAAAAGCAAAAGAAATATATAAGGAGCAACCATTCTATATACAAATACCTGCTAAAGAAGTTTATGGAATAGATGTGGATAACAAAATTTTAGTACAAGGTGTTATAGATTTATATTATATAGATGAAAAGGATAATGTTGTATTAGTAGATTACAAAACAGATTATGTAAAAAAAGGTGAAGAAGAATTAATTGATAAATATAAAAAACAACTAGAAATTTATAAAAAAGCAATTGAGGAAGCAATAGGAAAAAAGGTGGATAAAGTATATATTTATTCTACATATTTAGAAAAAAGTATTGAAATAGAAATATAACGTTTACAAATTATGTTACTTATGGTATAATATGGCTGAAAGAATAATAAAATAAGAAACGGAGAAAATTATGGACAGATTAAAAACTTTTGGAATATATGCTTTATGTGTTATACTATTTTTTATATTTTCCAATGTGATGATAAATGTAGCAATAAAATCGATGTATATGCCAATTGATGTAGAACTTATAGAAAGGGATACGATAAAAGTAGATACAAATGAGGCAAAAGCAACATATGTAAATGGATATGTAAGTGGAAACATCAAAAACACAGGAGAAGGAGTTGTAAATACATACATAAAAATAGATTTATATTCAAAAAGGGATATATTGCTAGGAACAAGATATGTAGAAATTACCAATATGTTACCAAACGAAACAAAGGATTTTAGAATGGGATTTAAATTAACTGATGTAGACCATTGTAAAATTGGAATGGTAGATGAGCTAGATGAAAACGTGACAGAAGAACAATTTACAAGTGTAGAATTAAGATTTGCACAGTTACTTGCTGCAGTAATATTACTATGTTATTTTGGTTAAAGGAAATTCAAGTGATAGAAAATAAAAATTTTTCTATCGCTTTTTTTAATGACAAAAAAAGATTTATTTGATATAATTTTTAAAACTATAAGGAGATAAGTATAATTAATGAACATAAATGAAGCATTAAAAAATGCAGTAAATGAATTAAAGAATAATAAAATAAGCGAGCCTATTTTAAAAGCAAGAATGTTACTTGCGTTTTTATTAGATGTAAAAAAAGAATATTTAGTTATTCATAGTGAAGATGAGCTAAAAGAAGCAATAGTAAAACAATATAATGAAAAAATTAAAGAACTAACTCTTAATAAACCCATTCAATATATAATAAATCAGCAAGAATTTATGAAGCTTAAATTTTATGTGGATGAGAATGTTTTAATTCCAAGACAGGATACAGAAATTTTGGTTTATGAAGTTATTAATTATTGTAAAAAATGTATGAATCAAAAATTTAGAATTTTAGACTTATGTACTGGTAGTGGAGCAATTGGGATATCACTTGCAAAATATATAAAAAATAGTTATGTTGTATGTAGTGATTTTAGTAAGAAAGCTTTAGAAGTAGCAAGAATAAATGCAGAATTTAATAAAATAACCAATATAGAATTTATATATTCGAACTTATTTGATAATATAACAGGAAAATTCGATATAATTGTATCAAATCCGCCGTATATTAAACGAGGTGAAATTGTACATTTAGATAAAGAAGTGCAAAATGAGCCACATATGGCATTAGATGGTGGGATAGATGGATTAGATTTTTATAGAAAGATTATACAAAATGTAAATAATGTACTAGAAGATAAGGGAGCAATATTTTTAGAAATTGGATATGACCAAAATAAAGATGTAACAGACTTGCTAAAAGAAAATGTAAAAATTTATAATGTAGAAACACTAAAAGATTTAGCGGGAAATGATAGAGTAATAAAGGCTTTTTGTAAAACACTTTAAAAAGGAGGAGTTTTTTATGTCTTTTTCAAGTACCATAAAAGAAGAATTAAGTAAAATGAACAATCTATCTAATAAACAAAGTGTTATGGCAGAGGGAATTGGATATTTACTAACTAATCATATTAGTATTTTTAATAACAAAATAAGATATGCAACTGAAAATGAATATAATATTAATAGATTAAATAAAATCTTAACTAATTTAGAAATTGATTATAATATAGAACTACAAGGTAAGTTATATGTTATTACTTTTAAAAAGCAAAAAATTGATATACTAGAATATATAGAAAATGGAATAAAAATTAAAGAAAATGCTTTAGAAAACATACAAAAAAAAGACCTAGAAACATTTGTAAAATCCTTAGTTCGTGGAACATTTCTTGGAGGGGGATCACTTAATAATCCAAACCATCAATATCATTTAGAAATAATATTTTCTACAATAGAAAATGCACAATTTATTAAGGAAAACCTTGCAAAGTATGGTGTTCAAAGTAAATTGTTACAAAGAAAAAAATCGTATTCAATTTATATTAAAGAAGCAGAGGAAATATCGAAATTTTTGGCATTTATAGGGGCAGGAAAGTCGGTGTTAAATTTTGAAGAAATACGAGTTGTAAGGGAAACAAGAAACAATATTAACCGATTGGTTAATTGCGAAACAGCGAATTTAAATAAAACAATTAATGCGAGTGTAGAACAAATTGAGGCGATTAAGTATTTGAAGAAGAAGGGAAGGTTAAAAGAGCTTTCTAATAATTTGCAGGAAATTGCAGAGCTAAGAATAAAAAATCCAGAGGCAAGTCTTATAGAACTTGGGCAAATGCTTGAACAACCAATTGGAAAATCGGGAGTAAATCATAGACTAAAAAAGATTACGGAACTTGCTGAAGAACTAAAACAGGAGAATTAATTTAAAAAGGGGAAAATAAAAGTGGTTATTAAACAAAAAGAAATAGGAATTTACATACATATACCATTTTGTGCTAGAAAATGCTTTTATTGCGACTTTGTATCATATGCAAATAAAGAAGAAAAAATATCAGATTACATAAATGCAATAACTTATGAAATTGAAAGTTTTGCAAAAGAATTTTCAAATGATTACATTGTTACAACAATATATATAGGAGGCGGAACACCTTCTTCTATAGAAAGCACTTATATAGTTTCTATTATTAAAGAATTAAATAAAAACTATAATATACAAAGTAATGCTGAAATTACGATAGAAGTAAATCCGGGAACTGTTACTAGAAAAAAGCTACAAGATTATAAGAAAGCAGGAATTAATAGATTAAGTATAGGTTTACAATCTACAAATGATTACTTATTAAAAGAAATAGGGCGAATTCATACATATGAGCAGTTTTTAGATGTGTATTCTATGGCAAGGGAAGTAGGTTTTAGTAATATAAATGTCGATTTAATGATAGCGCTTCCAAATCAAACAATGGAAATATTAGAAGATAGTTTAAATAAAGTAGTTTTGTTAAATCCTGAACATATATCTGTTTACTCATTAATATTAGAAGAAGGAACAAAATTAGATGACTTAATAAGTAAAGGAAAATTGGAATTAGTAGATGAGGAATTAGAAAGGAAGATGTATTGGAAAGTTAAAAATATGCTACAAGAAAATGGTTACAAACATTATGAAATATCAAATTTTGCAAAAAAAGGGTATGAATCAAAACATAATTTGAATTGTTGGGAACAAAAGGAATATGTTGGATTTGGAGTATCGGCTCATTCATATTATAATAAAACAAGATATTCTAATACTGAAAGTATAGATCAATATATTAAAAAACAAACAGATAAAACCATTCACGAAATTCAAAAACCAGAGGATGAACAAAAAGAATATATGATGTTAGGTTTAAGAAAAATAGATGGAATATGTATTTCATCGTTTAAAAATAAGTTTAGTAAAAATCCGATTTATATGTTTAGAAAAGAATTGGAGAAATTAGTAAAAGAAGAATTATTAGAAATTGACTTAAACTATATAAAATTAACTAATAAAGGAATTGATTTAGCGAATTTAGTTTGGCAAGAATTTATATAAGTAACAAAAAAAGTAAAATATTCATAGTATATACAAAAAGAATATGCATAGAGGAGGAGAAAGCTATGAATATTTTACTTTTATTTTTTGCTCTACCAATTGCAACAATTATTCTTGCAATTGCATTTCAAAAAATATTAAATAATCCATTTTTAGTAGCGGGAGTATTTTTTGCAATATACTTAATTGTTGCTTTTGCAGCATTTGATGCAAGCTTTTTAGTATTTGCGGTAGTATATACAATCCTTGCGTTTATAACAGCGATAATTACACAAATTATTGTTCATTTTATACATTGCAATAACAATTGTAACCATCATCATTGTTGTAACAATAATATGAATGATAATACAAACACGATTGCATTAAACAATAATACACAGGCGTTAAATGGAAACACAAATGCAATTAATAATAATACGCAAGCATTAAATTGTAATACGAATTCAAATAACAATAATACACAAGCAATAAATGGAAATACACAAGCATTGAATAACAATACAAACGCTATAAACAACAATACTAATGCAACGAATTGTAATACACAGGCAATAAATAATAACACAAATGCAATTAATAATATGAATGGTGGAAATTGTAATTGTAGAAGATTTAGATAAAAATGTAAGAACCCTCAGTTATACGAATAGCACGACTGAGGGTCTAAAATATTTAATTTATAATACTTTACTGTTTGCATAAAATGTGATATAAAATAAACTATAGAGGTGAATTATGAGATTAGATAAATTTTTAAAAGTATCAAGAGTAATTAAAAGAAGAACAGTTGCAAACGAAGTTGCAGATAAGGGACGAGTTATGGTAAATGGAAAGCAAGTTAAGCCAAGTTATGAGGTAAAAGTAGGAGATGTTTGTGAAATTACTTTTGGAGATAAAGTATCAAAATTTGAAATACTAAAGATACCAACAGTTCAAACAAAAGATATGGGAGAGATTATTAAAATATTATAAGGAGTACTAATGAAAAGTTTAAAACAAAAGTTAAAGGAAAACGATTTGGGAGTTTTTTTATATGAATTAAGGATGCGGGAAGGAATGGACTATAGAGGAATTTGTAGAAAGAGCAAATATGCAAACAATTACTATTAAAGGTGTTAGAAAATGGGAACACGATTTAGAATTTCCAGAATTAGACGAGATGTATAAGATATCTGATTTATATGATGTTCCAGTAGAAGAAATAATGCAAGTTAGAACTAATACTTTAGAAGAAGGATTAAAAGGTGTTCATAAAGAATTAATTAGATTTATTAGTTATATACTTGGATTTTCAATTTATGGAATGATTATTTTAACTTGGATTATAATATTTGTTGCAGGTATTTGGTCGGTGCTTCTTTGGGCAGATGTAGCAAACAGGATGACAAAGTGGCTTTCATAGTTTTTTAGAAGGGGGAAAATAAATGTCAGATTTTGTTCATTTACATATACATAGTGAATATAGTTTACTTGATGGAGCAAATAGAATAAAAGATTTACCAGTTATTGCAAAAGAGCTAGGAATGGATGCCATAGCTCTTACAGATCATGGCGTTATGTATGGAGTAATAGACTTTTACAAAGCCTGCAAAAAAGAAGGTATTAAGCCAATTATAGGTTGTGAAGTATATGTAGCAAATAGGACAAGGTTTGATAAAGAAGCAGGAATTGATTTTAATAACCATCTTATCCTACTTGCAAAAAATAATGAGGGTTATAAAAATTTAACAAAGCTTGTATCTATGGGATTTACAGAAGGATTTTATTATAAACCTCGTATAGATAAAGAAATATTAGAAAAATATCATGATGGATTAATTTGTTGTAGCGCGTGTCTTGCAGGAGAAGTAAACCAAGCACTTTTAAGAGATGATTTTGAAAAAGCAAAAGAAGTTGCATTATGGTTTAAGAATGTATTTGGTGAAGATTATTATTTAGAGGTACAAAATAATGGTATTAAAGAGCAGATAGTTGCAAACCAAAAATTAGTACAACTTTCAAGAGAACTAAACATTCCACTTGTTGCTACTAATGATGCGCATTATTCAAGAAAAGAAGATGCATATAACCACGAGGTACTATTATGTATTCAAACAGGCAAAAAAATGAATGATGAAGACAGAATGAAATTTGATACAGAAGAACTATATATTAAGTCGCCACAAGAAATGATAGACTATTTTAAAAATATTCCAGAAGCTATAGAAAATACAGTAAAAATTGCAGAAAAATGTAATGTGGAATTTGAATTTGGACATACCGTACTTCCAAATTATGATGTACCAAAAGAATTTGAAACTCATTATGATTATTTAAAGAAACTATGTGAAGATGGAATAAAAAAAAGATATGGAGAAAATCCTACAGAAGAAATTAGAAAAAGAGCAGAATATGAATTAAGTGTAATTAACAAAATGGGATATGTAGACTATTATCTTATTGTATGGGATTATATAAATTATGCAAAATCGCAAGGGATTCCAGTAGGTCCAGGTCGTGGTTCAGGTGCACGGTTCTATTCTTGCTTATGCAATTGGAATTACTGATATAGACCCAATAAAATATAACCTACTTTTTGAAAGATTCTTAAATCCAGAAAGAGTTAGTATGCCAGATTTTGACGTAGATTTTTGTTATGAAAGAAGAGAAGAAGTAATTGATTATGTATGTAATAAATACGGGTATGACCATGTATCTCAAATTATTACATTTGGAACTATGTCTGCACGAATGGTAATACGTGATGTGGGACGAGCACTAGATGTTCCATATGCACAAGCAGATAAACTTGCAAAAATGATTCCAAATGAGCTACATATAACAATAAAAAAAGCTTTAGAACAAAATAGAGAATTAAATGACTTATATGAAACAGATGAAGAAATAAAAAAATTATTAAATATCGCAATTGCACTAGAAGGAATGCCAAGACAGGCATCAACTCACGCTTGTGGTATTGTTATTACAAAAGAACCAGTAGTAAATTATGTACCATTATATGTTAATACAAAAGATGGAGCGATTACTACACAATATATTATGACCACCCTAGAAGAACTAGGTTTATTAAAAATGGACTTTTTAGGCTTGCGTACTTTAACTGTTATACAAGATGCTATTAATCTTGTAAAGAAACATAAAGGAATAGATGTTAAATTCGATGAAGATATGAGCGACAAAAATGTATATAAATTATGGGCAAATGGAGAAAGTGTAGGAATATTCCAGTTTGAAAGTCAAGGTATGACTAACTTTATGAAAGAATTAAAACCAGATAGCCTAGAAGATATTATAGCAGGTGTTTCGTTATATAGACCAGGTCCAATGGATCAAATACCAAGATATATTAAAAACAAGCTAAACCCAGAACATGCAGAATATACTCATCCTGCACTCGAGCCAATACTTAATGTAACATATGGTTGTATGGTATACCAAGAGCAAGTTATGCAAATAGTACGAGATTTAGCAGGATATTCACTTGGAAGAGCAGACCTTGTAAGACGTGCAATGGGTAAGAAAAAGCTAGATGTTATGGCAAAAGAAAGGCAATATTTTATATATGGAAAAGAAGATGAAAATGGAAATATAGAAATTCCAGGCTGTATTAGAAATGGAATTGATGAAGCGTCTGCTAACAAAATATTTGATGAAATGGCAGAATTTGCAAAATATGCTTTCAATAAATCTCATGCTGCAGCATATGCTGTTGTATCATATAGGACAGCGTATTTAAAAGCATATTATAAAGAAGAATTTATGGCAGCAACATTAAATAGCTTTTTAGGTAATTTAGAAAAGGTACCAGATTATATTGATGAATGTAAACGTTTACATATAGATATTTTAAAGCCAGATATTAATAAAAGCTTTACTAAATTTACAGTAGATAATGGTAAAATTAGATTTGGTTTAGGAAGTATAAAAAATGTTGGAACAGCAGTAGTAGACGCTATTGTTGCAGAAAGAGAAAAAAATGGAGAATTTGAAAGCTTTACGAACTTTTGTGAAAGAGTACAAAATGAAGCGGTTAATAAAAAATGTATAGAGAGTTTAATAAAGGCGGGAGCATTTGACAGTTTTTCTCGGGACAAGAAGTACTTTAATAGCGTCATTTGAAAATATAATAGATACAATTTCAGATAGTGCAAAGAAAATGCTAAAAGGGCAAGTGACAATGTTCGATTTAAATCCAGAAGATGAACAAGTAAATGACCTAAAGTATAATTTTACGATTTTAAAGGAATACAGTCAAAAAGAATTACTATCTATGGAGAAGGAAATGTTAGGCTTATATATATCTGGTCATCCATTAGAAGGAATAAGAAGGGAAATTGAACAAAAAACTAACATAAATACAATAAAAATGAAAAACCTTCAAGAAGAGCAGAATCAGCTAGAAGATAGAATAACAGAATACAAAGATGGGCAAATGGTAAAAATAGCAGGAATTATTACGAGTGTTAAGAAAAAATACACAAAAAATAATAAAATTATGGCTTTTGTAACAATAGAAGATTTATATGGTCAAGCAGAAATAATAATATTTGAAAACTGCTATGCACAAAGTTCAAATATATTATTAAACGAAAAAATAGTTCTTATTGAGGGGCGACTTAGCATACGAGAAGATGAAGATGTAAAAATTGTAGCAAATCGTATAACAGAATTTGGGCAAACGAAAAAAAACACATTAGAAATTGATATAACAAATTTAGATGAAGAAACAAAGAAAAAACTAAGAGGAGCAATAAAATTCTTTTCAGGAGATAAAAACAATACAGCACTATGTGTAAAAGAAAATGATGAAATTAAGCCATGTGGAGGAATATATTTAACGCAAAATATATTAAATGAATTTGAAGAATTAGTTGGTAGTGGAAGAATAAAGAGGTAATAATATCGTCACAATAAAGACACATTTGTAAAATATAATATAAATATTAAAAAAAGATTATAGGAGTGAAGAATATGAACAATGTTACGGTATTAGTAGTTGACGATGAAGCAAGAATGAGAAAATTAATTAAAGACTTTTTAATGCAAAAAGAATTTTGTGTTATAGAGGCAAAAGATGGTGAAGAAGCATTAGAGGTTTTTGAGGAGAATAAGAAAAAAATAGATTTAATTTTATTAGATGTTATGATGCCAAAACTTGATGGTTGGTCTGTTTTAAGACAAATTCGCCAAACTTCAAAAGTACCAATTATTATGCTAACTGCAAGAGGAGAAGAACAAGATGAATTATTTGGTTTTGAACTAGGAGTAGATGAGTATATTTCAAAACCATTTAGCCCTAAAATATTAGTAGCAAGAGTAGAGGCAATTTTAAAGAGAATAAAGCAAAATGAAAACGAAGTAAAAGATTATGGCGGAATTACTATAGATTCTGATGGTCGAACTGTAAAAGTAGATGGAAAAAATGTTGAAATGAGCTTAAGAGAGTATGAATTATTAAAATATTTAGTAGATAATGAGGGCATTGCACTATCTAGGGACAAGATATTAAACAATGTATGGAATTATGACTATTATGGAGATTCAAGAACTATTGATAGTCACATAAAAAAGATAAGACATAAAATTGGAAAAAAAGGAAAATATATTCAAACAATGCGAGGAGTAGGATATAAATTTGAGGTGAAACAATAAAATGGAAAAAATTAAAAACAAGTTTAAATCTATAAGAGTGAAACTATTTTTAACACTTAGCATTGTAGTAGTAATAATAATTGCATTTTTAATTTTAACAAACAACTTTGTTTTAGAAACATTTTACCTTTATTCTAAACAAAAAAACTTAATGTCTGTGTACAATAGAATAAACAACTATTATAAAAATGAAGATAAAAACATAGATATTGAACTAGAACTAGAAAAGATGGCAATTAACCATAATTTCGATATTTTAATTAGAAACAATAATAATATAAGCATATATTCATCTAATAAAGATTTTTTGTCTAATTTAAATAGAGTAAATACAATTACTTCTTTAATGAAAAATAACAACAAAGATAATATAATGTATGAAAATGATAAAGTTACAATAAGAAGAGTTGAAGATACTCGGAAATGGTTTAACATTTATTTTGTTTAGCGCAACACTAGATAATGGATACATTCTATACATAAGAATGCCAATTGCATCAGTTCATGAAAGTGTTAAAATATCTAATACTTTTTTATATTTAATAGGTGGATTTACAATTATAGTAGGAGGCATTGTTGTTTCCTTTATTTCAAAGAAATTTACAACACCAATTTTAGAGTTAAATGATATTGCAAATAAAATGTCTAAGTTAGATTTTAGCCATAAATATAGAACAACAGATGCAGAAGATGAAATTAACAATTTAGGTAAAAGCATTAATACTATGTCTGATAAGTTGGAAAAGACAATTAAGCAATTAAGAAATACCAACATAGAACTTGAAAAAGATATAGAAGAAAAATCTAAAATTGATGAAATGCGAAAACAATTCATACGGAGATGTATCACATGAATTAAAAACACCAATAGCATTAATTCAAGGTTATGCAGAAGGATTAATAGAAAATGTAAATACAGACGAAGAAAACAGAAAATTTTATGCAAATGTTATTTTAGATGAAGCAAATAAAATGGATAAATTAGTAAAACAGTTATTAGAACTTATGAAACTTGAATATGGAAAAAGAGAGCTAAACAATGAAAAATTTGATATATGTGAATTAATTAGAGAAGTAGTAAGAAAATCAAAGGTAATCCTTGAAGAAAACGCTATACAAATACAATTAAACACAGAAAATCCTGTTTTTGTATATGCTGATTCATTTTACATAGAACAAGTAGTAAGTAATTATTTTACCAATGCTATAAAACATGTAAAAGAAGTAAATGGTAAAAAAATTATAAAATTTACAATAGAAACTAACATCGAAAAAAATATAGTAAGAGTTAGTATATTTAATACAGGAGATAATATTAGTGAAGAAGATTTAAATAGAATTTGGAACAGATTTTATAAAATTGATGAATCAAGAAATAGAGAAGATGGAGGAAGCGGTATTGGTTTATCACTGGTAAAAGCAATTATGAATAATTATAAAAATGATTATGGAGCTATAAACAAAGACGAAGGAATTGAATTTTATTTTGAATTGAATTTAAGTATATAAAAAAATAAAATATATTTTTAAAAAATATATTTACAATTATCGAAATTTTGTATAAAATATGTTTTGAGGAAGAAAACAAAAGAAAATTGTTTGGGAAGGAAGCATATTGGAAGATGAAAATTTTGATGTTAACTTGGGAATACCCACCAAGAATTGTAGGGGGAATTGCAAGAGTTGTAAATGACTTATCTAAAAGACTTATAAAAGATGGACACGATGTGACGGTTATTACTTATCATGAAGGAAATACACCATATTTTGAAGATGATAAAGGTGTAAAAGTATATAGAGTGGATAATTATATGATTAACCCAAATAATTTTATAGATTGGGTTATGCAAATGAACTTTAATATGCTAGCAAAAGCAAATGAAATTATTGCTCGTGAAGGAGTATTTGATGTAATTCATGCACATGATTGGTTAGTTGCATATGCTGCAAAAACATTAAAAAATTCATATGATATACCAATTGTATCTACAATACACGCAACTGAATCTGGAAGAAATTCTGGAATTCATGATGAAACACAAAGATATATAAATGATACTGAATGGATGCTTACTTACGAATCAACAGAAGTTATAGTAAATAGTAATTATATGAAAAGGGAATTGCAATCTTTATTCGGATTACCTTTTGAAAAAATAAATGTAGCACCTAATGGAATTAATGTAAATATGTTTAGCGGTGTAGAAAAAGATTATGATTTTAGAAGGCAATATGCATTAGATAACGAAAAAATTATTTTATTTATGGGAAGGCTTGTTTATGAAAAAGGAGTACAGCACCTAATATCTGCTATGCCAAAGATACTTTCAGGATATAATGATGCAAAACTTGTTATTGCTGGAAAAGGTGGAATGTACGATGAACTAAAAGCACAGGCAGAATCTATGGGAATTGGAAATAAAGTATATTTTACAGGATATATGGATGCAAAGCAAGTAGCAAAAATGTATAAATGTGCGGATATATCTGTATTTCCAAGTACATATGAACCATTTGGAATTGTAGCATTAGAAGCGATGCTTTCTGGAACACCAGTTGTTGTTTCGGATATTGGAGGATTAAATGAAATTGTAGAACATGGTGTTGATGGAATGAAGAGTTATGCAGGAAATCCAAATTCATTAGCAGATTCAATTCTTGCACTACTATATAATCCACAACTTTCTGATAACATAGTAAAAAAAGCAAAAGCAAAAGTAAAAAATGAATATAATTGGGCAAAAATTGCACAGGATACACATTTTATATACCAAAAAGCTATTTGTCAAACAATGGCAGAAAGGCAAAAACACCAAATTGCACAAGAAAAAGCAAAAAAAGCAAAAAGAGCAAGGAATACAGAAAACGAAATTACAAATTTATTATCATTCAGGAAAAGACAAGCATATGCTTAAAATACAGGTTGGTGCAAAAAACACCGACCTTTTTTGAAATAAAAAAATATATAATGGAAATATTAAATATAAATAAGGAGTGGAAAGAAAATGAATGTTTATGATACAGCAAATAAACTTGCATACGAGATTAAGCAATGTGAAGAATACAATAATTACAAGAAATTAAAAAAAGAGATTAAAGAAAATCCAGAGTTAAAACAAAAGCTAGATAATTTTGAAAAACTAAGATATGAAATACAACTTGCAAGTATTCAAGGGTTAGAGCAAGACAATAAAAAGGCAGAAGATATGCAAAAAGAATACATTGAACTAATACAAAATGAAAGTATGAAAAAGTATTTTGATGCAGAATTAAAGTTTAATGTGTTATTAACAGATGTGAATAAAATAATAGCAGATGCTGTTCAAGAATTAATAAAATAGAGTTTATTTTTGCAAAAAAAGAGGGGAAAGTATGGAATATATAATTATTGTTGCAATTAGTATTCTACTTCTAATAATATTTGCTTGGATTTTAGGGTTCAATATAAGAAAACTAAAGCAAATTGCTGATGACAAAAAATTAGATGAGATAACTGCTACATTTCCAGAAAATATAGAAATATGTAAAAGTATTTTGAATAAATTAGGCAATAATAGTGTTGTAATAAAAGAAGAAAAAGAAAGCAAAACAAGTTTATATCTTATTTTTAATAACACAATTACAATAGCAAATATTAGAAATTCATTTACTCGTATTCAAACAATTGCACATGAATGTCTTCACTCTGTGCAGAGTAAAAGAATGCTGTGGTTTAATTTTATTTATACCAATATATATATGTTATATTTTTTAATAATATCAATCCTAACTATATTACATATTATTAAAATGCCACACTTGTTTTTAGAAATATTAATTATAATGGGTCTTATTCATTATTCTATAAGAAGTATGCTAGAAACCGATGCTATGACTAAAGCAAGATATGTAGCAAAAGAGTATTTGGAGGAAAATAATATATGTGATAATGAAACAATACAAAAGCTTGTTGCAAAATATGACTTGATGAACGATATGGGAATTAAATTAGTTAATTATGAAATATTAAGTAAAGAAATTTTGAAAATAATTATATATTGCATTATTTGCATAATTATATTGTAGGTACATAATAAAGAAATTTGCAAAAACAATTGCAATTTGTTAAAGATTGTGCTAAAATATTTCTGTTGTATTAAATGTACTTTAAGGAGGAACGTATTAATGGAAATCGTAAAATATATAATAATAGGAATTTATGTAATAGTTTGTTTAGCACTAATTATACTTGCTATGATGCAATCTAAAGATGATGCAGGAATGAGTGGAGCAATACAAGGTTCATCTACTAATAATTTTTATGAAAAAAATAAAGGAAGAACGAAAGAAGGAAAACTAAAAAGATGGACTATTATTTTAGGTGTTGTATTTGCAATTTTAACAATTGTATTATCAATTATGTATGTAATTTAGTTTTTTACAAATAATATAGTAAGTAAAAAGGGGGCAGCGAATGTGTTGCTCCTATTTTGTTAAATAAGTTTTTCAAATTAATAAAGAGGAGAATATATGAACAGGAAAGAAAAAATTTTAGAATTTATAAAAGATAAAGATTATGTGCCAATGAAAACAAAAGAAATTGCACAAGTTTTAATGGTGCCAAAAGAAGAAATTAAAAACCTTAAATCAATTTTAGATGAATTAGAAGCAGAATATAAAATTAGAAAAAACAGAAAAAATAAGTATATATTAATGGATAAAAAATATATAGAAGGAATTTTATGTATGAATCCTAAAGGCTTTGGATTTGTAAAATTAAAAGATAGCGATGAAGAGATACACATATCAAGTGAAAATATAAAAAATGCGTTAAATGGTGATACTGTTTTGGTTGAAATACTAGAAGTTGTAGGTAAAAATAAAGAAGGGCGTATTGTTAATATTATAAAAAGAGATATAAAGCAAGTTGTAGGAACATTTACCAAAAGTAGAAATTTTGGTTTTGTTATTCCTGATGATAAAAAAATAGGAACTGACATTTTTATATCTAAAAAGAATTTTGCAAATGCTAAAGAAAATGAAAAGGTTGTAGTTCAAATTACGAAGTATCCAGAAAGAGGGAAAAATGCAGAAGGAAAAGTTATAGAAGTTATTGGCAGAATGGATGAAGCAGGAGTAGATATGATGTGCTTGGTTAGAGAATATAACCTTCCATATGAATTCCCAAAATTTGTTTTAGAAGAAGCAAACGAAATTCGACAGGAAGTTGAAAAAAAAGATATCCCAAACCGAGTAGATTTAAGAAATAAAACAATTTTCACAATTGATGGAGAAGATGCAAAAGACTTAGATGATGCGGTTATTGTTGAAAAATTACCAAATGGAAATTACAAATTAGGAGTGCACATTGCAGATGTAAGTTACTATGTAAAAGAAGGTTCAAATTTGGATAAAGAGGCATATATAAGAGGGACAAGCATTTATATGTTAGATAGAGTAATTCCAATGTTACCACAAAAATTATCAAACGGAATTTGTAGTTTAAATGAAGGAAAAGATCGTTTTACATTATCAATTGAAATGGAAATTGACAAAAAAGGAAAGGTGGTATCTTCAAATATATTTAAGGCAGTTATTAATGTAACAAGAAGAATGACATATACAGATGTAACAAAAATTTTAGAAAATTCTGATAAAGAAGTTGTAAAAAAATATGAAAAGTATATTGATAATTTTAAATTGATGGAAGAACTTGCGAAAATATTAGAAAAAAGAAGAGAAATAGGTGGAAGTTTAGATTTAGATATACCAGAAAGTAAAATAATTCTAGATGAAAATGGAAAGGCAGTTTCTGTTGGAAAATATGAACTAACTTTTGCAAATACGATTATTGAACAATTTATGCTAACAGCAAATGAAACAATTGCTGAAAAATTTTATTGGTTAGAAGCACCATTTGTATATAGAGTTCATGAAGTACCAGATATGGAAAAAATAAATGAATTAAATAAATTTCTATATAATTTTGGATATAAAATAAAGGGAAATAAAGACAATATACATCCAAAAGAATTTGCAAAAGTATTGGAAGATATAAAGGGTAAGCCAGAAGAAATGGTAGTATCTACATTAATATTAAGAACGCTAAAAGTAGCAGAATATCAAAATGAAAATAAAGGGCATTTTGGAATATCTAGCAAATACTATTGTCATTTTACATCACCAATCAGAAGATATCCTGATTTGTTTATTCATAGAATAATATCAAAGTATCTAGAAAAAAACTATAATATAGATGAACAATACAAAGTAGAATATAACGAAATAGCAAAAGATGCAGCAAATAGGTCATCTGAAAGGGAAAAGGTTGCAAAAAAAGTAGAAAGAGATAGCATAGATTTAAAAAAAGCAGAATATATGCAAGATAAAATAGGGGAAATATACGAAGGAATTATTAGTAGTGTAACTGCTTTTGGGATTTTTGTTGAACTAGAAAACACTGTAGAAGGGCTAGTAAAATTTGAAAACTTAGGAGAAAATGAGTACTTTATTTATGATGATGAGCATAAACATTTAATAGGAGAAAGAAGTGGTAAAACTTATAAAATAGGTGATAAAGTAACTGTTCAAGTAATAGATGCAAGTAAAGAAACGAGAAAAGTAGGATTTGCGATTTATCACGAATAAAAAGAGAGGATGATAATTATATGAAAGAAAACTTACAACCAAGTACCACACTTGCACCAATACCAGCAGTAATGGTGTCTTGTGGAAATATGGAAAGAGCAAATATAACCACAATTGCATGGACTGGAGTAATAAATTCAGAACCACCACTTGTGTATGTATCAATAAGACCAAGCAGACATTCTTATGAAATTATTAAAAAAACAAAAGAATTTGTAATTAATATTCCAGATGATAAACTAGTATGGCAAACCGACTATTGCGGAACGAAATCTGGAAAAGATGTAGACAAATTTAAAGAAGCACATTTAACAAAACAAGCATCAAAAATAGTAAAAGCACCGTCAATAGAAGAATGTCCAATTAGCTTAGAATGTAAATTAAAAGAAATAAAAGAACTAGGAAGTCATCATATGTTTATTGGAGAAATTGTTTCTGTAAATGCGAAAAAAGAGTTAATTGAAAATGGAAAAATAAATCTAGCAAAAGCAAAATTAATAACCTATATTGGAAATGAATACTATATAGCAGAAACAAAAGTAGGAGACAGAGGCATTTGTTTAAAATAAAACAAAATAAAAAAGTTTGTGAAGTGAAAATTTAAATTCCAGTTTTAAAAGATAATAAAAAATGTAAAAGAAAGTTCTAGAATAATTTAATATTTATGTTTTTTTATAAGTGTTTGCATGATGGCAGCACTTACTTCTTTTATGTTTAAACATTTTCAAAACACTATGATCAATAAAATTGCAAGAGTATAGAAAATGTTGATTTTTTAGAAAAATATAATTAAAATATAATTAATTATAAAAAATATTAAATTTTTTAATTTATCAATCGGAAGGAAATCCGATTTACACAACTTTTACGATAGTCTCTATATTTAAATAAGCATTGTCTTTGTAATATTTATAAGTTAATTATTTTTTCTATAATTTCTATATCTTCAATTTTGTTGATTGCAAAGCATTTTTTACCTAAATCTTTTATAGAAGCACCTAAATGATACATTTCTTTGTTGTCTATTACAATAAACCTGTCATGGAACTTATTTGTTTTAGCAACTTTAAGAATAGGATATTCTTTATTAAATTTTTTAATATCTAAAATTTCAATATTGCTTTTATCTGATGTTAAAATAACTACTTCAGTATTGCTTTTCTTTTTAGTTAACATTTTTAAAATACTGTCATCTATATAATTATCTATTATTAAAATTTTTTTATTTGCTTTTTTTATGATATCCACAATTAAACTATAGCTATCCCATATTTGACCATCAAAGAATATTCTTTGCTTGATATTATCTTCTAGCTGAAGTTGATTGAAAACCTCGTCAAATTTTTTATCATGTTCTAATAGTTTGTATTCCATGTTTGTCATTCTTTCAAATACTTGTCCATTTAGCATTAAAAATTTTCTCATTTCAACAAATGCATTCATAATATTTATACTTACTTGAACAGCTATATCATTTTTTAGTAAGCCAGATAACATAGCTATTCC
>CANRBJ010000025.1 GCA_947628815.1 uncultured Clostridia bacterium
ATAAATTTTTATAATAAAACTTTTTGAATCAACAAAAACTTGTTTTATTATAATCTATATTTTTATTTTTGTAAAGTATTTTTTTTAATTTATACATAAAGCAATGCCAGCGAGAACTAATTTATTGAAATGTTTTATTATTTACACTTATGCAAAAAAGTAACCAAAAGAGGTAATTCTTATTTTACCTTTTTTCTGGTCACCCTTTTAAAGTTTTTTATTTATATAATAGTGTTATTCGTACACAAGCACTGCACGGAAACCCGTTAGCCAGTCGCAATATCCACCGAAGCGATTGAACGCAAATATACCTGCACTCGCAGCGTTCCCATACGTTCCGCCTCTTCTCATAAAAGGAGTATCACTCGCTAGGAAATCGCTGTTATCATTAAACCATCCTGTGTTGTCCTTCCCGGAACTAGAAGTTTCCCAAATCGCTTCTCCAAGTCTTTTCTTATTACTGTCCACATTGTAGTTATTTGGACCAAACTGGCCTTTATCAGAATTAGAATATTTGCTCATATATTTAGTATTCGATCCTTCAAATTTCCCATGATATATCCTATAAGGCCCTTCTACCGTAGGAACAATGTACCCCGCAGTCCATTCCATTAAGCCTCCACTCATATCATACACTCCGCTTGTATTTCCTGTTGTACTTGCATTATCTCCATTTGCAGAATACCATGGATTTGATACTGAACCAGCTGTTAAGTCAGCTAAATTAAATTCTGCTGTTGTAGCTTTTGCTGTATCTCCAGCATATCCTGTTACTGCCCAAACATTATTAGATCCTCCAGCACTTCTATTATTTATTGTTACCTCTGTTGCGTTACCTTGACCATAATCACTATATGATAAATACGCTACTGCTCCCCATTCACTATTTTTTGTTAAATGACTATCCACTCTACTTAATTTGTATGGATTTTCTTGTCCATTATTCTCACTTCCATCTATTGCTTTGCATAATTCGTATGCGTCACTTATTCCTATATAATTAAAACTTGGTCTAAATGGCTGAAATGTTGGCCATTTTACGTTCGTTGAGTCAACACTCCTTTCTCCATAATAGTTATTTTGTGTTTCAGTTTCAGTTGAACCATTCCAACTCTTTGTTGTAGTATATACAACTGGCGAATTTTTTGCGGCATCAGTTCCAAGAGTTCCTGCTTCACCAACATATCCTGCTTCAAATTTTGCTATCCAAAATCCGGGTATTTCTCTATCCCATCCTCCATTTGCATAATTCGTGCTACTTTCATTCGTGAATGCTGGATGTACTATATATATTTCTTTTCCATTTTCTTGGGTTGTTTGTGCTCCATCATTTGATACATCACTCGCTCTTTTTATTACTATATTTTTAGTTTCTTTTCCACTTGATGTTGTGCTCGCTGGATTATCTGTTGTTCCCTTTAAAAACACTATATCTATTTCCCCTCCTGTGTCAGTGATTTTTGTTAATTTATACGCAAATCTCGGTATCCATACCCAATAACTTTTATAGTCTTCTGAATCAATGTTCGATATCGCGTTTGCCCATGTTTTTGGAGCCACTGTCCCATTTGCTGTTTTTTGGTAATTATACCAAGCTGTGTTGCCTGCTACTGGTGTTATATTTCCATTTGAAGCTATAGTTACAGGCTGTAACCCTGTTCCTTCTACTTGTGGCTCATTTACCTGCTTTTCTTCATTCCATTCTTTCTCACTTGACCCTGTTGTTACATACGTTATATCATAATTCAAATCATCTAATTTTGCTAATTCTCTATTTTGCGCATTGGTATAATTTTTCGCGGCTTGTTGGGCTACTCTAAATATACCTCTTTCTCCAAGTGTTAAATTGATTGTTACTGCTGCAAGTATTAATAGCACTATTATCGTAATTACTAATGCTATTAGTGTTATACCTTTTTCTCCGTTTCTTTCTAAAAAATTTTTCATTTTCTTTAGTTCCTCCTTTATTATTTTTTCAAGTATAGTATTTACTGTTTTTTTAAATATATACGTTTATATACGTTCAAATTATATATTACCGTTTGGTTAATGTCAAGACTAAGTTTATAACTTTGGTAATATTTATCTCTATAATTTTCCAAAGTTTTATAATATTGATATATTGGTAATATGGAGGTTACTATGCAAGATATTTTTGTTAAAAGATTAATTAATTTAATGGAAGAAAAAAATATGTCACGGTTTGGAATTGAGTAAAAAAATTGGTACTTCTAATGTTACAGTATCAAGATATGTTAATGGTCAACGTAGACCACGTTTTGAAATTATTGTAAAAATTGCTGAAGCATTAGGTACTTCCACAGATTATTTACTCGGATATTCTAATGCTAAAAACTTTACTAAGGATAAAACTAGCAATAATTTTGGAAAAATTTATGATAAATTGGATTCTTTAGATTTGTTAAATTCAAAAAAGGAATTATCTGATGCTCAAATAACTATTATTGAAAAATTGCTTGATGCTAATCAAGAATTTATTAAACAATTAAAAGATAACTCTTTAGATGCTTAATGTTATATAAAAATTTCGGAAGTTGCTAGTATAATAAAATATATTCTTTAAGAACTCCTAGTTACAAATCATGTGCTAGGGGTTCTTATGTATTATAATAAATCTATAAAAAGTTTAATCATACCAAAAATCCCAAAACCAAGAAAAATAAATCCAGATAATAAATTCATAGTACCTTTTGAAAGCTTATGGCTTAGTATTTTTCCGAAGATAATGGCTATTGCATCGCTTACTACCATTCCAAGAACAGCACCCAAAATTAAAAAAATCTTAACATTGGGATAGCCAATACCAAGACCTAGAGATGCAAGAAAAGTTTTATCTCCAAGTTCACCAACTGCAATACTTAAAGCAATAATAAAAATGTAATGAACACTTAAATTAGAAATCTTCTTTAAAACGCTAGATTTAGAAGTATTTTCTTCATCATCTTCCTTTTCAAATAACGTAACTACACCAAAAAACAAAAAAGAAAGATATGTAATAAACTCTAAAATAATATGTACCCATGCATTATCTAAAGATCCAAGAGTACTTCCGAAGGCGATTGCAAGCCCATGGCTAAATAAAGAACCAAGAGCAACACCAAGTAAAATAGTATAACTTTTCATCTTAGATGAAAATGATAAAACTAAAAGCTGAGTTTTATCACCAAGTTCAGACATAAAAACAATAAAAAAAGCCATAAAGCAAGGATATAAAAATTCCATCATCATCACCATTAAATAATTATGTAGAAACAATGAAAAATATGCGAAACTAATTCTCTCCGTATAAAATGTGAAAAGTATGTGAATAAACTGTAAAACGTATTGAAAATAAAAAATGTAAGTGATAATATTAAAAAAGTTTATTAATGATGAGATAGGAGGAATAAAGTTGATTGAAGTAAAAAATGTAACTAAAAAATATGGTAGTTTCACAGCCATAGATAACATTAGCTTCAAGATAGAAGAAGGAGAAATAGTAGGACTCCTAGGCCCAAACGGGGCTGGTAAAAGTACTACTATGAATATGATAACAGGATTTATAGAACCAACAGAAGGGGAAATTTTAATTGATGGTTATGACATATTAAAAAAATCCAAAAAAGCAAAACGACAGATAGGATATATGCCTGAAAATGTACCGCTATATTACGACCTAACAGTAAAAGAATTCGTAAATTATATGTCAGATTTAAAAATGGTATCAAAAAAAGAAAAGAAAGAAAATATTAAAAACATATTAGAACAAACCAACCTAACAAATGTACAAAATAAATTAATTAAAAACTTATCAAGGGGATACAAACAAAGGGTTAGTCTAGCAGAGGCACTAGTTGGAAATCCTAAAATACTAATACTAGACGAACCAACAGTAGGGCTAGACCCAAAACAAATAACAGAAATTAGAGAATATATTAAATCTCTTGGAAAAAAACATACAATAATTTTAAGTTCACACATTCTATCAGAAGTAAGCCAAATATGTGAGAAAGTTATAATAATAAATAAAGGAAAAATAGTTGCAATTGATACACCACAAAACCTAGAAACAAAAGTAAAAGAAGGAAATCAAATAACAGTAACAGTAGAAGATAAAGAAAATAGAATTGAAAAAGTAATTAAAAATATAAAAGGTATAAAGGAACTTAAATTTATAAAAGATAACCAAGACGGCACAAAGGAATATATAATAACATCAGATAAGGAAATAGACCTAAGAAAAGAAATATTTGAACAATTTGCAAAAGAACAAATAACAATATTTGAATTAAAAAAGACAGAAGCAACTCTAGAAGATGCATTTATGAAACTAATAGAAAACAAAAACGAGGAGGGAGAAAAATAATGTGGGCAGTATTTAAAAAAGAAGTAAAAACATACTTCTTATCACCAATTGGCTATGTATTCATAGGATTATTTTTAGCAATGTGTAGTATATTCTTTTACCTAGATGTTGCAAATTATGGGAGCTTACAATTTGAAAACATGTTCTATTCTGTTGCAACAGTACTTACATTCATAATCCCAATACTTACAATGAGAATGTTTGCAGAAGAAAGAAAAATGGGAACAGAACAACTTTTATTCACCTCACCAAGAAGCATAACAAGCATAGTAGCAGGAAAATTTTTATCAGCAGTGTTTATAATAATAATCACCGAAATATGTACACTAGCATATTTAGCAATACTATACTTTTTCGGTACGCCACACATACAAACAATACTAGTTACATTACTTGGATTTTTAATGTTAAGTATGGCATACATATCATTTGGAATGTTTGCATCAAGCATTACAGAAAACCAAATAATAGCAGGAGTTGTAACAATAGCGTTTTTTATCATAACATGGTTTTTACCAAACTTTAGTACAATACTTGAACCATTATCACTAATAAATATGTTCGATAAATTTCCATCACGGACTAATTGCATTAGAAGAAATTGCAAGATACATAACATTTACAGCATTCTTTATAATTCTTACAATAATAACTTTACAAAGAAAAAAGAGTGTTAAATAAAGGAGAGTGAAAAAGTGAAAAAATTTATAGAAATATTAAAGAAGAAATGGTTAAGAGACACATCAAAAACCATATTGCTAATACTAATACTATTTGCAATATTCATAGGAATTAATATTGGAATAGAAAAACTAGATTTTCAAGATATAGATGTAACCCAAAACAAAATTTACAGTATATCTGAACAATCTATTAATGAAATAAAAAATATAGAAAAAGATGTAAAAATTTATATAATTGGACTCGATGAGAATACTTCGCTAGGAGATTTAATAAAACAATATAATCATCAAAACCCAAAAATAACATATGAAGTAATACAAGACATACAAGACCGAGTTGATATTAAAAACAAATACAGCATTACAGATGAAACACAAGTAATAATACTAGAGACCTCCGAACAAAGTAAAATTCTAACAATAGATGAACTATATACCTATGATTATACAACATATCAACAAATAGACATATCTGAGGAAAAAATAACAAATGCACTAGTAGACTTAACTATAAGTAAAAAACCAAAAATTTACTTCTTAACAGGACATAATGAATATGAAATAAATACAGAAATGACAATTTTAAGTGCATATCTTGAAAATGAAGTAAATGACATAGAAACTTTAGATTTATTAGTAAAGAATAAAATACCGGAAGATGCAAACCTTTTAGTAATTGCAAGTCCACAAAAGGATTTCTTAGATACAGAAGTAGAACAAATTACAAACTACATAAATAATGGAGGAAAAATACTATGGATGAATGATCCAACACTTACAAATAATGAATATCCAAATATGCAAAAAATATTAGATCTATTCGGAGCAAAATTCGAAGAAGGTGTAGTACTAGAACAAGACGAAAATAAAATGGCATTACAATCGCCAAATTATATTATTCCAGAAATAGCGTACACTGAGGCAACAAAAGACATAACTACAGATGGAGGAATACTACTAATAAATGCAGGAAAAATTACCCTAGAAAGTGATGAAAAATTAGACGAATTAGGCGTAACTAGTCAAACAATCTTATCAACAGGAGATACAGCATTATTTAGAAAAGAAGTATCAAATACAAACACTTCTAAAATATCTTCAGATGAAGAAGGAAGTTTCATACTAGGGGCGAAATTAACAAAAACGATAAAATCTGATTCGGATGGTAATGAAGAAAGTGAGAAACAAGAAAATAATAGCAAAGAATCGGTTATGTATGTAATATCAAATAACTTCTTTGTAGTAGATTATCCAATAACAATTGGAAATGCTCAAATGTATCCAATACAATTCTACAATAACAAAGACTATATACTAAACACAATTGCAGAATTAACAAATAGAGAAGATACAATATCAATTAGAAAAGACACAGGAATAATTACATATACAGCAACAGAAGCACAAGATAGAAATATAAGAATATTAATAACTTTATACCCAAGTATTGTTATATTAATAGGAATTATAATATGGTTTATTAGAAAAAGAAAAAAATAATAAAAAAACAAACCCTCTCATATATTAAAAATATGAGAGGATTTTATAATATGAAAAATACACTAAAAGTAATATTTGTAATAATAGGAACCATAATAGGAGCAGGATTTGCATCCCGGAAAAGAAATATTCTTATTCTTTAGTATATATGGAAAAAATGGAATAATAGGAATACTAATATCACAAATTTTAATAGGATTAATAATTTACAAAGTAATACTAATATCACAAAAATACAAAATAGAGAACTATGAGCAATTTAATCAAAAAATCAGTACTCACCCAAAAACAAATGAAGTAATAAAAATAATCATAAACATATTTTTATTAATATCATTTTATGTAATGATAGCAGGATTTAGTGCATATTTTTCACAAGAAATAGGAATTCCAAATATATGGGGAACAATAATAGTAAGCATAATTTGCTATATAATTTTTATGGGAAACATAGAAAGACTAATACAAGTAAACACAATACTTATTCCAATATTAATTATATTTATACTTATATTAACCATAAAAAACATAGATGCATATACCAAACTAAACGAGATAAATACAAAATCAAACTTAATAAAAAGCATAGCAAGTGGAATTTTATATAGTAGCTATAACAGTATAACAATGATACCAATTATTGTATCACTAAAAAAATACATAAACACAAAAAAACAAGCAGTAAATCTATCAATACTATGTGTAATAATACTAATAATACTTGCAATATCTATATATGGCATATTGCTAAAAATAGATATAAACATAAACCAAGTAGAACTTCCAACTGTATATATAGCAGGAAAGAATGGAAAAATATATAAATACGCATATGGTTTCATTATACTTTCTGCAATACTAACATCTGCAATAGCAGCAGGATACAGCATACTTGAAAACTATGTAAAAAAGCCAAAAACATACAAAAAAATAGCAATTTTTCTTTGTATTAGTGCATTATTTGTTTCAAAAATAGGATTTTCAAACCTAATAAATACTCTATATCCTGTATTTGGCATATTAGGAATAATACAAATATATTTTATATTAAGAAAAAAACAACAATAAAAATAACAAAAATTAAAAACAATCTTGAAAAAAAAGTATAAAACTGATATAAAATAAGTAGTAAAAAACGAGGGGAAACAAATGAAAGAAAAAGAAGAAAAATTAAAAATGCAAGGGAATACAAAAATAAAAGTAGCAATACTTTTTATAATAATAATAGCCATAATCATATGCATTGGATTTTACATAGGAAATGAGCGGTTTCAAAACTTTTGTTGATAGAAAAATATTACGAAAGGAAATTGTAGAAAACAATGTAACAAGTATAGATATATCAAGTATGGAAAATGCAAGCATATATGCATATGATAAATACATTACCATATTAAATAAAAATAAACTAACTATGTATTCAACCTATGGAAAAAAAGAATATGAAAACGAAATAGAAATTAGTGATGCTATATATTCATCAAACAATCGATTTTTAGCAGTAGCGCAAAGAAATGGACAAAACCTATATCTAATCTCAGAAGGAAATATTCTATGGGAAACAGAAATAGAAGGAGAGATAGAAAAAATTAATGTAAACAAAAATGGGTATGTATCAGTAATAATATCAGGAAGTAGTCATAAATCAATAATATCCACATACAGCCCGCGGGGGAAAAGAATTATTTAAAACATATTTATCAACAACAATAGCAATAGATACTAGTATGTCTAACGATAACAAATATCTAGCAGTTGCAGAAATAAACACATCAGGAACACTTATACAATCCAATATAAAAATAATATCAGTTGAAAAAGCAGAAACTGATCCAACAAATTCAGTTGTATTTACTCATAATGAAGAATCAAATAAATTAATAACACACATAAAGTATCAAGATAAAGACAGATTAAGTGTTTTATACGATGATGGTATTAACGTAATATATGAACAAAGTGAAGAAGGAAAAATAGCATTTAAAGAAAATAAAATTACATTTGCAAGTATCGATTTAGACAATTACTTAGCATATACAATTGATAAAAGTACAGGGCTATTTAATTCTAGCACACAAGTGATCATTAAAAACACAGGCACAAATAAAGAAAACGTATATACTACGCGGGGGAACAATAAAAGATATGAAAACATATGCAAATAAAATTGCATTAAATTTAGGAAGTAGTGTAGAATTCATTAACACAAATGGGTGGATTGTAAAAAAATACATATCAGAAAAAGAAGTAAAAGATATAGTCCTTAGCGAAAACATAGTAGGAATAGTATATAAGGATAAAGTGGAAATTTCAAATTTATAAGGGGGAAGAAGAAATGGCAATATTTATCGATTTAATAATACTAGCAATATTGTTAATAAGCACATTTTTAGGATATAAAAAAGGATTAATAGGAGTAGCATTTAAAATAGCATCGTTTCTAATAGCATTAGTTATAACTTTAATATTGTTTAAGCCAATATCTAGCTACATAATAAACCATACAGAAATATCACAAAAACTAGAAACTGCAATAACCGAAAAACTATCAAATGTAAAAATAGAAAATGGAGAAATTAGCAAAGACGAAACCAACTTACCAAAAGTTATAATAAACTACATAAATGAAGGAATAGATAACACAATAAATCGGTACAAAAGATAGTGTAATAAAAACAGTTTCGCAAAACTTAAGCCATACAATTATAGAATTTGGAGTTATAGTAAGCCTATTTATAATAGCAAGGCTCTTACTAATATTTGCAAAAACAATGTTAGAAACGGTAGCAGAAATTCCAATAATAAAACAATTTAATGAAGTAGGTGGAATTGCATATGGAATACTAAAAGGAATACTAATAATATATGTAATTCTAGCACTTATAAGCATAATAGTACCAATGCTTCAAAATAATGCAATACTTGAAATAATAAATAATAGCATACTAACGAAATTCTTATATAACAACAATTTAATATTAATGATATTATTTTAATAAGAACCCTCTAACTTGCAAATCAAGACGGAGGGTTCTTAACAATAATCTTAAATCTACAAAAAATCAACAACAAATATTGATAAATTATCCTATTTTTGTTATACTAATACCAATAAAAAATAGGAGTGAAAAAATTGAAAAAAGAAGAAGCAAATGATAACAATAAAATTAAAAATAATAAAGGAAAAAATAATATAAAAAATATAGAAAAAAACAACAAACCAATGAGCAAAAAAGAAATAAAAAAACAAGAAAAGCAAAAAAGAAAGCAAGAGAAAAAAGAAAGAAGAAAAAAAAGCAAAGCGTGGAAAATATGGAAGCTAATATTACTTATTCTTATAGTATCGCTACTAATATTTATAGGAAAATTTACATATAAGGTTATAAAAAACGGTGGAGGATTACAAGGATTTCTTGCAACAGCAGTCGGTCATGACCAATACACATTAAAAGATTTAGATAAAATAAAATTTTTAGTAATAGGAATTAGTGGATGTGAAGAAGACTACAAACTAGCAGACACAATAATGCTATGCTCATACGACCCAAAAACACAAAAAGCATCACTTTTATCAATTCCAAGAGACACCTATGTTGGAAAAAATAAAGAAAAGGCATCAGCAAGCTATAAAATAAATGCAGTATATAGAAACGGTGAAAACATAGAAGGAATGGTTGAAAGCATAGAAGACATAGTAGGTCTTGAAATAGACAATTATATTATTGTAGATACAAATGCTCTAATAGAAGTTGTAGACACAATAGGTGGAGTAGAATTTGATGTACCAATAGATATGAAATATGATGATGCAACACAAAACTTGCATATAAACCTAAAAGCAGGATATCAAAAACTAAATGGACAACAAGCAGAATGGTTAGTTCGTTTTAGACACAACAATGATGGAACAACATACTCTCAAGAATATGGAGATAACGACATTGGAAGAATGAGAACACAAAGAGAATTTATAGAAGCAACATTAAAACAAACACTAAAACCAGAAAATATATTTAATATAACAAAAATGGCACAAATAGCATTTAGAAACATAAATACAAATATGACATTTGAAACAGTAAAAGACTATATTCCATATGCGGTAAACTTTAAAACCGAAAATTTACAAACAGGAACATTACCAGGGACACCAGAACTTGCAAACGGTGTATGGATATATACTGTAAATAAAAAACAAACAGCCCAATTAATAGACGAACTATTTGTAAATCAATCGCAAGAAGAAATAGATGAACAAAACAACGAAGTAAACACCCAAACTAACACAACAGACACAACCACTGTAACAAACAAAACAGAAGAAATAAGAATAGAATTATTAAATGGAACAGGGAAATCAACAACTTTAACAAAAGTAACAAACCTATTAAAAGAAAATGGTTATAATGTAGTAAAAACGGGGAATACTAAAACTACAAAAAAGACATCTATAATAAATAAAACAAACCAACCAACAAAAACAACAACAAAACTAAAAGAACTTTTAAAAGTAGGAACAATATCCGAAAAAGCAGACAATTCAAAAGTAGACTATACCATAATTATAGGTCAAGACTATAATAAATAAAAAGAGGAGATGCCAATGGAAAACAAATTATTAAACAAAATTATCAAACTATTAGAAGACAAAAAAGCAATAGACCTAAAAACAATAGACGTAAAAGAAACAACGACACTTGCAGATTTCTTTGTTATAACAAGTGGAACATCAACAACACACATAAGAGCTCTTGCAGACAATGTAGAAGTTGAATTAAAAAAAGAACAAATATATCCAAATAGAATAGAAGGATATAACACAGAGTGGATATTAATGGACTATGGAGATATAGTAGTGCACATATTTACTCGGAAAAGAACGAGAAAATTACAAACTAGAAGAATTGTATAACAGGTAAAATGATAATAAATATTAAACAAAATAGGAACTAGATGAAATGATCATCTAGTTCCTATTTTGTTATGCTCTATGTTTATATTTCTTCTTACTTCTCTTCTTCTTTTTTCTTTTACCGCCATTCAACAAAACAAACACACACTTAAAAAGATAAAGCACAAAAATAATTACAACAATCCTAAAAACAATTATTCCAATAGAACTTTCATAAACATCTTGACCAGCAATTAAATTTGTAGTATAGTTAATACCGTAAAATTGAATAAGAAATTTTACCAACTACATCTCCCTTTGCAATAGGCGCTTTCATATTTACATCTAGTTCCACATCTGGAAGAAACTCTACATTAGTATCCGATTTATCAATAAGAACATTTACGTCATTTTCAAACAAAACATTCAAATTCTTAGTTTCGCGAGTTGCACCACGAGGATTAATAACCTTATAAACATCATCCTTTAAATGTAAAGTCTTATAAGAATAATTATCAAAACCAAAATCAAAAAGAGTTTTACAATCCGTAAATTTATTATTAGAATTTGAATCATTATTAGCACCTAAAATAACGCAAATCAACTCCATACCATCCTTTTTAGCACTAGCAACAATACAATTCTTAGCAGCATCCGTATATCCTGTTTTAATACCAGTAGCATATTCATAATACAAAGAACTATTAGAATTAATTAAACGATTTGTAGTTAAAAAAGTTCTATCTTCCTTATTATACTTATTAGTAGTAGGCAAAGTATAACGAACAGTAGTAACAAGCTTCCTAAAAGTTTCATTTTGCATAGCATAACGTCCCATAAGAGCCAAATCATAAGCAGTAGAATAATGGTTTTCATCATGAACACCATTAGGGTTCACAAAATGAGTATTTTTACATCCAAGCTCACTTGCCTTAGTATTCATCATATTTGCAAAACTCTCAATAGACCCACCAATATCCTCAGCTATAACATTTGCAGCATCATTTGCAGAAGGAATCAACAAAACGTGTAAAAGTTGATCCATAGTAAGCTCCTCATCTAATTGAAGATTAGCATTAGTATAACCAGAAGGAACAGTAAAAATAGCATTATAACTTACCTTTGCAACATGCAAAAGATCTCTATTTTCAAGAGCAAGAATGGCAGTCATAATTTTAGTAGTACTTGCAGGAAACATTTTCTCATAAGCATTTTTTTCATATAGGATTTTTCCAGAATCAGCTTCCATTAAAAGAGCAACCGGAGCATCAACCACAACTTCACTTGCATCCGAAACTGCAAAACTAACATATGTAGGCAAAATAAAGCTTGCTACAATAAACAAACAAAAAATATATATAAAAAACTTCTTAAACTTCATCATAAAACTCCTCTTGTATAAAATATAAACTATATTATCGTAAAAAAAGAAAAAAATCAATCCATATCATAAAAACTTAATAAAAATTCGAAAGGAGAAAAACAATGATTAATTTAGATAAAAAACAAAAAATAATACTAATACTAGTAGGAGCAGTTGTGCTGCTTGTTATAGGATATTACATATCTACTAAGACTGAAGAAAATAGTTATGAACAATTGGAAACAATAAGTGAACAACAATTCACACAAACAAACGAAAATGTGGAAAACCAAGACGAAGAAATAGTAATACATATAGCAGGAGAAATAAAAAATCCTGGAATAGTAAGAACAAAACAAGGAGCACGAATAGCAGATATTATCGAACAAGCAGGAGGATTAAACCAAGACGCTGACATAACAAACATAAACCTTGCCTACATAGTAGAAGATGGTCAAAAAATAATAATACCTTCAAAAACAGCCAAGAATGAGCAAGAAATAAACAACGAAATAAACGAAGAAGAACCAATAAACAATATAAGCGAAACAAACACAAAAACAATAAACATAAACAAAGCAACAATTGAAGAACTGCAACAACTACAAGGAATAGGAGAAGCAACAGCACAAAAAATAATTGAATACAGAAAAAAGAACGGAAACTTCAAACAAATAGAAGACCTAAAAAATGTACAAGGAATAGGAGATGCAAAATTTAATGTAATAAAAGATAAAATAAAAATAAAATGAAAAAAAAGCAAGCCTTAAAAGACTTGCTTTTTTTCTGGTTGCGAGGGCAAGACTCGAACTTGCGACCTTCGGGTTATGAGCGCTTGATAAGTGATTTTGAGAAATTTTGTTAACTTGAGTTTTTATTAGTTTTAATAGGGGTAGAGCAAATTGGTGCAATTATGAATTTAGTTAAATTAGGTCATTTTTTGCAATGATTGTCCCCAATTTGTCCCCAATAATTTTAATAAAAATGGAGGTTATAAAAATGAAAATTAATGATATTTTTAATGATGAAGAAAGTGAAAATTTATTAGAAAAATGGTTAGAATTTAGAGAGGAAGATTTATGCCATATGGAGGAAGAAGATAAAAAACACTTGCTTAATTTTGATGGTTATTCTAAGAAAATTTTGAAAAATACTACTAAAGAAGGCTATAATTATGTTTCTAAACAATTGGAATTTATGCATGATAACTTTATTGATTATTGTAGTCATTGGAATGATAAATATTATATTGCTGGTTTTAGTGATGCTATTAAGTTGATTGTTAGTGTATTAAAATAACAACATAAAATAATAAAAAGTGTGAATTTTGACTTTAATAATTAAATATCATTTTTCACACTTTTTAAATTTTAATTCTATTTATAGCATATCTGACTCATCTATATTAAATTGTTTACACTTTTTCCTATATAATTTCATCATATATCTCTTATAATGTTTAGGAAAATTATGTATTTCCACTAAGGATGGTATAGCCAAAATTATATATGCAAAAATTCTCATAATTACTATAGGTATTGGAGTTTCATTTAATATATCTAAAATATTAAAAAACAAGTCAATTATAATCATAATAATATATGTTATCATATATAGAATAACTCTTGCTATACTTTTTATCTTTGCTTTCTTTTTTATTTCATCTTTGACATTGGCCATTAGTTTTGCATATTTTTTCTCTACAATATTTTTTTCTCTTTCATTCTTTTCATTAACTTCCTTTGCTTTTAATATTTTTTTCTCATAATCTTCAGTAATATTATTTTTTATTTCTTGTATTACTTCATATGTTGTTCTCTCATCTATATTATCACTATTACCCATAATTTTATCCGATAACATATCTTCTACTACTGTATAATCCTTCATTAACATATAATCTTCATTAGTAATTTTTTGTTTTTCTTTTAGATTTTCTAATTCTATAGAAAATTTATTTAATGACTTACTATCCAATTTTACAGATGAATAACAACTAGCTAGAATTTGCTTTTCATTATATTTATCGTATCTTACAGGATTCTGTACCCATAAAATTGTACCTAAAAATACATCTGTCATACATGGTGCTATTGCATTTTCTTTTTTTCCTAATGTTTTATCAAAATTTTTACAGGCATATGCTAATCCTTGATTAGTTGTTATAAATACATCTTGTAATGTTTGTATGCTATAAGCTCTAATCGATTTAATATCTCTATATATTAATGCCATGGATTTTACATCATTCCATATCATATCACTTTTTGCTTTTTCGTCAAAATTTTTTCTTTTAGAATAAATATTAATTATTTCATCATATAATGTTTGTTCATTTATTTGATCTTTTTGATTAGTATTGCCATAGGCTATTTTTGATATAAATATTCCTAAATCATTTAATTTTTTGTCTAATGTTGCTATTAACAATACTATATCCCCTTCTGTTTTATTGTTTTTCCAAAAATATTTTTGAACTTCAGGAGATAATTCATTAGTATTTTTTAAATTTAATTTTGCAGTTTCTAAAATATTTTTAATTTCATCATAAGTATGTGGAAAAATATATAATTTACAATTATTTTCCTTTAATACTTCTACGATACCCATATATGAATTCTGGTAAAATTCTCCATCTAACCCCAAAAGTCTCAATACAAAATTAGTATCAAAAAATATTTTTTTATTCTTAAATATTATATTGTTAGAAGATATATTATCTAAACTAAGTGCATTTGCAACGATATATCCCATACAAAATTTCTGAATTACTTTAAATAGATCATAATCTATTGTATACATATATATTACATATTTATAAAAAGCATACATCTCTTTACTAATTTGTTCTTTGTCTATATTATCTATAACTTCTTTGATATTCTCATCATTTAATACTGTGTCCAAAAAATTTTCTTTTATAAATTCACTAAAACATTCCTCTGCTTTTTCCTTACTAACATCTATTTGAAATGTTTCTCTTGAAAATTCAATATATTTATTTGAAATGTTTTCATATTTTTTTAAAATATCTTTATAATCTAATTCAAAATCAGTCTCATAAATCTTATCCAAATCTGGTATAATCTTTCCTTTCTTATCTCTATAAATCATACCTTTTTTTTGCATTCTTAAAAGTATTTCTTTCATTGGCATAGCTGGAATCTTAAAAGAATATTTATAATAAAAATCAGAGCAAATTTGTTCTATTTTTATTTCTTTATAGTGATTAGTAGCAATTAAAGTCGAAACAAATGGTATATATGCTTCTATTATATTATTTCCTAAAATTTTGGAATTTAAAATTGCAACATTTATTACACTGTTATCTATTATATTCATTGCTGTATTCATTATTCTTCCCCTTTTATTTAAATGTAAATTATTAATTAATTTTCCTATTTTAATCTATAGACTATCCAGACATTTTTTTATAAAAACTTGCATATTAGTTCTATTTGATTCTTCAAACTTGTCCATTAAGTTTTTAACTTGTTGTATATCTGATTCTCCCTTATTTGTCGGAAACAAATCTCTATATACTTTGCCTTTCTCTTTATTATTTGGTAGTTTATCTATCAGTTTTAAATCCAGTAAAACCTCATCTAGATTACTTCTGTTCCAAATTGGAACTATGTATGGACTTAACCAATGATTTTCAAACATTTCTCCTGAAATGTATTTTTGTTTTTTCTCTTCACTGGTATCATCCAAATCCATTATCGGCATTAATGAAAAATTTTTTAATATTCCTTTTTCTTCCTCTACAATATATTTTTGATTAAATACTCTTTTATTCTTAAAAATATTATTTCCTAGTATTCTCATTAAACTATCTATTTGTATGCTCGTTTTTCCATTACTTTCTGAATATATTTCTATAGGTAAATGTAGGTTACTTTTTATATGCTCTGCTAAAAGAAGTTCACTTTTTCCATGCGCTATTACAATTCCCTTGCAATAATTAAGTTTCCTCACCATCAGCAGTTTCCTCATCATTATCTTCTAGAGCATATTTAATTTCTTCAAAATCAATATAGTCTGTTGTTGGAATTCCTCCAAAAACTCCTTTAAAATACAAATCACGAGCATTATTATTTTTTTGTATTTTAATTCCATATTCCTTTATAGAATTTATTGTCTTGTTTCCATTGTAATCCGTTGACAATATATAAATATATTCTTTTGGTAATATTTCTAATAATAGAGTATTATGAGTTGTTATAATTAATTGTCCTGTAATTTCATCTTTTATTGACATTATAATATTTTTCATTAGTACATCATGAATTCCATTATCTATTTCATCTAGTATTACAGTCTCTCCTAGTAAAGAGCCTATTATCGTATCAAATTGATTTAATATTCTTTTGGTTCCATCTGATTCAAATTTAGAAGGTATAGATTTAATCTTTCCTCCTATCATTTTGTTAAAATATAATTCATAATGAACTCGATCTTCTTTTTCATCAATTTTATATTTTACTTCTTTTATATCTGCATATGCTTGTGTAAAAAATATATTTAAAACATTTTCATACTTTTTTATTTCATCTAGTTTTTCTTTTTTTACAATTCCTCTTTGTATATTATTTAATTTTCTTACTTTTACAAAACTATCAGGTATTATTCTTAATGCCCCTTTATCTACATGTACTGTCATAGCCCAAAACTGATCTATTACATCAAAAATATTTTTAGATATATTAGCATTTATATAATCTTTATTTTTTTCAACCAATTCAAATGATAATAACGATAAAAAAGAATATTTACCCCAATATTTATTAATCCCTTCAATTAATTCTTCATTGTATTTTTCATTCATAAATATATTATTATTTAGATTCTTATCAATTATATTATTATCCTTGTGTATTTCAAATAAATATGCTCTTTGTTTTCCTGCCATATAATATAATTTTTCTTCTATTATTTCATTATCAAATTTTATATAGTAAAAACCTTCCTTATTGTTAATTTTAAATCCATATTCAATTTCAGTTGCCTCTTTTTCATCTAACATCCTATATTCTTTCAAATCTATACATAATTGAAAAATTTGTCTAATCTCTGTAGGTAATTGATCTGACATTTCTTCTTGTATTTTCCAAAATTCTTTTGGCATTTTATTCATAGCAACATCAGTCGTTCTTGCCATTACTGATTGTTGTAATAATTTAAATAATTCTACAATATTAGTTTTTCCACTTCCATTTTCACCATATATGGATATAAATTTGTTTGTTTTAGTTTTTGTTTTATTTAAATTGAATTCAATATCTTTTAAAGATTTAAAATTTTTAGCTTTTACATATGTGAACATTGATATCAACCTCCTATAATATTGTATCATTTTTGAACTTTTCTATACTATTTTACATCATTTTCAAATATAAGTCAATTATTTTTAATACATTTTGTATTATTTTTATAAAACTTTTTTATTTTATTATATTCATATTTTATCTTTTTAGTCATTATTTTCATACAAAAAAGCAGACATTATTGCCTGCTTGGTGTGTAGTTTAGGAATCGAACCTAACGCTCTTATCTATATATTTTCTAGTATTATATCCACTTACTATCACATTTGTTTCTACACATATACAAGAGCTAACACCATGTGAAATTTTTTTCATAGACTTCATCTCCTTATAAATTGTTGTAAAATATACTGTAACCATTACTTCAAAAACATTTATCCATAATGTAGAATTAATCTTGATTATAATAGTAGATATTATAAATACTAAAATTACATATAGCAAATTAGTACTTTTTATTTTCCCATTCTTCATATTTTTTTCTATAATTTATCTCATCACTTGCTAATATTTCTGTCCTATCATCAAATATAATTAAAATTTTATCAAAGTCTTTTCCTCCGAAATGCAAATAATCTTGACCACCATCTATATAACACGATTCACATTTACAAGATACTAAATCATGTATACTCTTAGATTCAATTACATCGTCACAAATTAAACATTTAAGTTTCATAATCAAACTCCTATTATTTATTTCTATGCTAATTTTTTAGCATTTTCATTTATACTTTCTATATCCTTTCTTATTTGCATAAATACATTAACCTTATCTTCAAATAAATCTCCAACTTCACCTAAAGCTCTAAAAGGATCTTCTGTTAAAGCAATCATATCAATTGTACCATTTTTTATAACATAATCGATTAGTAACTTAACAAATTGAATTTGTTTCATATTTAATTGATTTTCATTGATATATTTTGAAAAAATTTCACTTGCAGTTGCTGGATCTAATCCTATAATATTTCTTACTACTTCTACTACTCCTTTGTCTCCATATGCTCCCTCAAATTCTTTATTAGTTCCTAGTTCTTCAAATAATATTCTTTCTAAATCCTTTTTTTCGGCATCATTTATTTTCTCATTATGTCTTATTTTCCAAACAATAATATTATCTAAATTACTATTAAAGTACTTACTTAATTTCTTTTTGTAGTTAGTAAAGTCATTTCCACTACTTAGATATATATAATCTTCACTAACCTCCATCAGCGTATCTTCAAAGTCTGAATATATAGGTGGTCTCATATATGGATCTATATATTGAATTAAATTTCTTAATTCTTCTCTTACTTTTTCAATATCAAAGAAATTTGCTCTACTTAAATAATCAGTTTCTGCAACTTTTAAAATCAATTCTTGTTTTTCTACTACTTTTGGTACTGTTCCTAACTTTTCTAATTCTGCCACTAAACTAGAAATATGTTCTTCTATTTTATTGGTCTTTTGATTATTAATCCTTTTTACTTGTAAACTATATAATAGATTATCAAAATTCTTTGCATCTTCATTTTCATCTGAAGCTAACAAAATAGGTGTAATATTTTCTTTTATATTTGTTGAATCTAATATTGACAAGTAATTCCAATTTTTTCTTTTTGAAAATTGATCAATATAATATAATTTTGCCTTTACCATAAAACTATCTCTATTTAGTTTTGCTATCTCCTCAATAAATTCATTTATTAAAGATTCTCTATATTGTTTAAATTCTTCTTGTGCTTGATATTTCATATGTTGTAATTCAACTATTAGATCTAGTTTGTAATTAAATATTTTTTCTGTAAGACTAATTTGAGATGTTGTTTCTTTTCCATTCTCATTTACAGAAAAAAATTCAAAGTTCTTACAGTAGTCGAAAATATAAAATTCTTGTTTATCTTGTCCTATTCCAAATAAATCTTTACAAAGTCTAGTTCCTCTTCCAATCATCTGCCAAAACTTAATTTTAGATTTTACTGGTTTGAAAAATACTAAATTTACTACTTCTGGAACATCTACCCCTGTGTCTAGCATATCAACTGAAATTGCTATTTGAGGGAAATCATCTTTCTTTGAAAAATC
The DNA here is from genome assembly GCA_947628815.1 of uncultured Clostridia bacterium. GTDB lineage: Bacteria > Bacillota > Clostridia > TANB77 > CAG-508 > RGIG8482. Next base: position 20,201 of record CANRBJ010000025.1, read on the forward strand.
ATCTATTATATCATCGTTATATTTAACTTGATTATCAATTAGTTTTGCAAATTCTCCTTTATATGATGGATATAATTCATTAAATATATCTTCTATTTTCTGTGCATGTCTATGATTTTTAGCAAATATAATTGTTTTTCCAAGCTTGTCTCCACCTTCAACTTTTATTCCTTTTTCCATTAGTAATTCTAAAAGTTTTTTAATTGTATCTCTATTAAATAACCAACTATTTATGGCAGAAGCATTTATTTCTTCTGGAGCTTCATCTTCTTCAAATAAATTTTCATATTGTTCTTTTTCCTCTTCAGATAATTCATTGTATTTAATTCCTCTATCCATAAAGTCTGTACTTGTACATATAGATTGGTATTCTACCAAATATCCATCTTTTACAGCTTGTTCGTATTCATAAGCATAAGTAGGGACATTATTTTCTATTTCAAAGAATCTATATGTATTTCTATCTACATCACTTCTAGGTGTTGCAGTAAGTCCTACAATTAATCCATCAAAATATTCAAAAATTGCTTGATATTTGTTATATATACTTCTATGTGCTTCATCTACAATAATTAAGTCAAAATGTCCAGGAGTAAACAATTTATTGCCAGTTTTTGATTTCATATCATCAATTGCATTTATCATAGTTTGATATGTTGAGAATACTATTCTTGAATCTTCTGGATTATCCTTTGTGTTTAACAAATTACAACCAGACATATTAGGTAGTAATTTATTAAAGCTATTTTTTGCTTGTTTTACAAGTACAGTTCTATCTGCTAAAAATAATATATTCTTAGCCCAATTTTGCTCTGTTAATATTTTAGCTATTGATATTGCTGTTCTTGTTTTTCCTGTACCAGTAGCCATAACAAGAAGTGCTTTTCTATGTCCTTCTTCAAATGTTTCACATACACTTTTTATAGCTTCTAATTGGTATTCTCTTCCTGCAATATTTGGATCTATATATACATGTGATAGACTTTGTTTATTTTTTCTTCTATCTATTAACAATTGTAATTCGTCTTGTGTATAGAATCCACTAATTCTTCTTGGAGCATATTCTTTATCATCCCACATATATATTTCATAACCATTTGTATAATAAATAACTGGTCTTTGATGTTTTTCTGCTTCAAGACAATCTGCATATAATTTAGCTTGATTTTGTCCAATTCTTGCATTTACACTTGTTTTCTTTGCTTCCACCACTGCAAGTGGCAATCCATCTCTTCCAAATAGTACATAATCTACATATCCTATTCCTTCACTATTTGGCATTCCAGATACTTCTAACTCTGCTGTCATATTAGTATCAAAATCCCATCCAGCAAGTTTTAATTCTAAATCTATGTATCTCTTTCTCGTTTCTGCTTCTGATATGTTTTCTACTTTAAAATCATAAATATTTTTCTTATTTTCTCTACTTTCTGTTATTTGTTTTCTTAATTCATTATTTTCTCTTATAGCTTCTTCTAGTTTTTTGTCCTTTTTACTTAATTCTTCATATAAGTTTTCTCTTTCTTTTACTGCTAAAATATTAGAGTTTTCTTTAGGTAAAATACTTTCATCAAATTTTAATTCTTTATAGTCTTGTCCATAGCAATATGATATCCATTGCATAAAGTTAAATAGATATCTTAAAGATATTACTGCCTCTTGTCTAGTTATTTTTTTATTATTATGAACAGCAAAATTTCCAAGTTTTACAATATATTTAATTTGTGGAAATAGTTGTGTATCTAGTATATTTTTAAATGAAATTTCATGAATTAATGCTGATATGTTATCTTGGTATGGCATTTTTAAGTCCATATCATTTGCATATAACCATTTCACTGCAAGTTCTAGTGCTCTTCTACTTAGTATACTACATGTTACGGTATTTAATCCTATTCCATTTTCTGCTTCTATTGAAGCATCTGCAAAACTTTTAAATATTTGCGTTTTCTTTAAAAAATCAAAATTTGACATATTTTAATCTCATTCCTTCCTTGCCTTCGCTTCACTCGTCTGTAGAAGGCACAAATCTTTATTAAAAATTTTTA
>CANRBJ010000026.1 GCA_947628815.1 uncultured Clostridia bacterium
CTTATTTTATATTAACACAAATACCACATAAAATCAAGTATTTTTTATGTGGTATTTTTTTCCTTTTATTTATTTTTCTTTTTACCAAATGTAACTTCTTGAAATAAGAAATCTTTAAAGTCTTGCCAAGTTAATTCTATATGCAGAAAATCATTTAAATCATCTTCAAATTTTTGTTGTGCTGGTGTTAATTCAACTTTTATTTCTTGAAATAAAAATGCTTTTACTTTTGGCCATAATCCTACCTTTGCTGGTAATGTTTGTTCTCCTGCTACATTTGTTTTTACTCCGCCATATACTTTTTCACTCATAAATAGATCCTCCTCTTTCGTTTTGTTTATTCTTTTCATTTATATTTATACTATATCATAACAGATTTATCAATAGTTTTTAGCATTTTTATTATTAAATATTAATTACAAAAATATTGCATTTTTGTTACATTTCGCTAATTTCTCCTATTATTCCCTCTTTATAGCATTTTTCAATATGCACTTTTATAATATTATTTTCTAATTTTTCATCAATATCAGTTACATATACAGTCATATAATTTTTAGTATGACCTTTCATATATTCTCCATCTTTTTCTTCTATTAAAACTTCTAAAGTCTTTCCTATATACTTTTCATTTGTTTTCATTTGTTTTTTATTTGATAATTCAATTAACTTATTACTTCTAGTGTCTTTTAGCTTTCCGTCAACTTGATTTTCCATAATAGCTGCTTTTGTTCCTTTTCTTTTTGAATATTTGAAAATGTGCATTTTGTAAAAATCAATTTTATCTAAATATTTATAGGTTTGTAAAAATTCTTGTTCTGTTTCACCTGGAAATCCTACAATAATATCTGTTGTTAAATTAACATTTGGAAAATTTTGTTTTAATAAATTCGTACATTGTTCAAATTCACTTACTGTGTATCTTCTATTCATCCTTTTTAATGTATCATCACATCCACTTTGTAATGATAAATGAAAATGGTCACAAATTTTTTCTAATTTTACTAGTCGTTTTACAAATTCCTCATCTATAATGGTTGGTTCTAATGATCCTAAACGTATTCTTTGTATTCCTTCTATTTTATTAATTTCTTCTAATAAATCTATTAAACTAGTTTGAGATTTAAAATCTTTTCCATAAGATGCAATATGTATTCCTGTTATTACTATTTCTTTTATTCCTTTTTTGGCAATTTGTTCTATTTCTCTACATATATCAATTTTTGTTCTACTTCTTACTCTTCCTCTTGCATATGGTATAATACAATATGAACAAAATCTATCACACCCATCTTGTATTTTTACAACAGCTCTTGCTTTTTCAGTATATGCTGTACTTCCAAATTCCACAATGCTTTTTTCTTTCATAATATCTGCTACTATATCTTGTTTTCTTTTATTTTCAAAATATTCTTCAATATATTTAACAATTTCTTTTTTTTCTGTATTACCTAAAATAATATCAATATCCTTAATATTTTCCAATTCGTCTTTTGCTACTTGTGCATAACATCCGGTAACTACTAATACAGAATCATTATTTTGTTGTTTTACTCGCCTTAGCATTTGTCTAGATTTTCTATCAGACATATTAGTCACTGTGCAAGTATTTATTACATAAATATCTGCTTTATTTTCGAATTCTTCTATTTTGTACCCTGATTCTATAAATTTCTGTCTCATTGCATTTGTTTCATATTGGTTCACTTTACAACCTAATGTAAAAAAAGCTACTTTTTTATCCATTTTTTTCTCCACTATTATTTTATTTAAGAAAAGATGTATTTTCTATCATACATCTTTTTCAAATACATTTATTATTTTAATATAATTATTTATTATAATCTTGTTTTTCCATCTAATGAATCCAAATCATCTAATGCTTTCCCTGTTCCTAATGCTACACAAGATACACTGTCTTGTGCAATCATAACATTAATTCCTGTTTTTTCTTGTAACAATTTATCTAAACCATCTACTAAGCATCCTCCACCTGTCATATAAATTCCTTTATCGCTTATATCAGATGCAAGTTCTGGTGGTGTTTTTTCTAATACAGAATGTACAGCATCAACTATCATCATTGCTGGTTCTGTTAAAGCTTCCATCATTTCACTTGAATATATAGTAATAGTTTTTGGAAGACCTGTTATTAAATCCCTTCCTCTTATATCCATTTCCATATCTTGAATTTTTGGGTATACACAACCAATATTTACTTTTAAATCTTCTGCAGTTCTTTCTCCTATCATAACATTATGCTTTTTCTTAATATATTTTACAATTGCTTCATCAAATTTATCTCCAGCAATTTTTATAGATGTACTTACAACTGATCCTCCTAATGATATAACTGCTACATCAGTAGTTCCACCACCAATGTCTACAATCATATTTCCACAAGGTTTAGATATATCTATTCCTGCTCCAATGGCTGCTGCAATTGGTTCTTCAATTAAATACACTTTTCTCGCACCTGCTTGTGATGCAGCATCTATAACTGCTTTTTTTTCAACTTCTGTTACCTGTGATGGAATACAAATCATAATTCTTGGAGCAAATATAAACTTACCACACACTTTATTAATAAAGTATTTTAACATTTTTTCTGTTACAGTATAATCGGAAATAACTCCATCTTTTAATGGTCTTGTTGCTACAATATTTCCTGGAGTTCTACCAAGCATTCTTCTTGCTTCTTGTCCAACTGCAAGAACTTCTTTTGTATTATTATCTACTGCTACAACAGATGGCTCTCTTAATACAATCCCTTTTCCTTTTACATATGCTATAACTGTTGCTGTACCTAAATCTATTCCTATATCCTGCCCAAACCCAAACATGAATCTCTTCCTTTCCATTGCTTATATTGTTTCTTAGCCGTTACAGATTTATTACAATTATATTACATGTACAAAAAAATATCAATAGTTAATTACATATTTTTAATACTTTTTATCAATCCATACAATTTTTCAAAATTATTATTTTATTTGTGGAAAATAATAACTTTGAAAAATCAAAGAAAATATGTTGTAAAAATGACTATAATAGTATATAATAGATTATGTACTCTATATGGGGGTGTAACTGGCTTTCGACAGCAAGTTAGCAGTATGAATAGCGAGCAGTGGAACTCGTTACCACTTTAAAAAACGGGTATTAAATATAAACGCTAGAAATAACGAATTAGCATTAGCTGCCTAAATGCGGCTACGTTCTTATAAAAAAGCCTACGGTTTTATAAGGGCGCAAAATTAGTAGGAAACAAAACTATTTTTTGCTTCAAAAATAGTGGGTAAATAGAAGCTACTAATAAAATAAACTTGTTTGTTCATTTATTTTATTGGGAAATTCCAGAACAAACTGCGCTCGGAGAGGTTTATATGAAAGATTTGTTGGACAGGAGTTCGACTCTCCTCACCTCCACCAAAATTTTAACTAAAAAGAGAAACATTGGTTTTCAATGCTTCTCTTTTATTATTGCATATCATCATCATTTATTTGCTCATCTTTTAAGATTTTACTAATGTCTTTCTTTAATTGAACTATATCATTATTTATTATATACCATATGCTTTTTAAACTTATTCCTTCATAATCGTGTACAATTCTATTTCTCAGACCTCTTATCATATTCCATTCTATGTATGAATATTTCTTCATTGTTTCATTTGATATATTTTTTACAAGTTCACCTATTTGGCTAATAGAAAATATTGTAGCATCTACCGTTTTTTCATCTTTGCAAAATTCTTCAAAAGTATAACCACTAGTGTATTTAATAGCCTTTTCTATATATTCTATCATTTTTGTTAAAGTTATATATTCCTTATTTTTCATATACTATTACTCCTGTCTTTTTTATTTCTTCATCTATCTTTGAATTCTCAATTATTTCTGATTTTTCAAAGGCATCTACTGGTTTGTTAAATGCTTCTTCTATTTTAGTAATTAGACTGTATAATTTAAATCCCATTAGAGTTTCCTTGGTATCAATAATAAAATCCATATCACTATTTTTATTAGCAGACTTTTTTGCGTAAGAACCAAATAATGTAACTGTATAAACAGGCATATCTTTTAATATTTTTTTTAAAATATTTTTTATTTCTTCTATGGAATATACTTTTTCACTCATATATGTCTTCCTCCTAATATTTATTTAAACATACTTCTTACATTTTATCAATACTTTAAATATAATTTTATTTTAACTAAAAAGAGAAACATTAGCTTTCAATGTTTCTCTTTTATTATTACATATCATCATCATTATCCTCTACGCCACTATCTTCTTCGTCCTCTTCGCCTGCATCTTCACCGCATCCGTGGCAACCACCACAGTGGCCTCCGCATTCGTGGTCGTCGTTGTTCCAGTCTAATTCTATTATGTTGTGACATTCTGGACATTCTACTTCTTTTTTGTTTGAATCTATATCTGCTACAAATTCATGATTACAATATGGACATACAATTTCAAAATCGTATTCGTCTTCTACAAATAGTTCTTTTTCTATATTATTCATTCCTCTTTCTACGTCTGCTAATTTTTTTTCTAAGATTTTTTGATTTTCGTAAACTTGGTTTACTTGTCTTTCACTTAAATCCATAATTTTGTTTAATTCATCAATGTATAACATTGAAAGATCTGCTATTTGTTGTTTTATAAAGTCAAGTTCTTCTTTATCGGTAATCCTTTTTTCTATTTTTTTAATAATTGCATTAAAGTTATCTTGTAATTTTGACACTTTGCTATTCATCCTCTCCTTGTTAAATTCTTTCCATATATTCGCCTGTTCTTGTATCAATTTTGATAACATCACCTATATTAATGAATAGTGGTACACTAATTTCATATCCATTTTCAAGTGTTGCTGGTTTTCCTGATGTTGTTGTTGTGTTTCCACTAAACCCTGGTTCTGTATATGTTACTTCTAGTTCAACGAACATTGGTGGTTCTACTGCAAATACGTTTCCTTTGAAAGATAGTATTTTTACACTCATATTTTCTTTTATGAATTTTAAACTATCTCCTAGTTGTTCTTTGTTTAATGGTATTTGCTCATATGTATCATTATCCATAAAGTAGTATAAATCTCCATCATTATATAAATATTGCATATCTCTTTTTTCTATTTCTGCTCCTGGATACTTTTCCGATGGATTAAATGTTTTTTCAAGAACTGCTCCACTTATTACATTTTTTAATTTTGTTCTTACAAATGCTGCTCCTTTTCCTGGTTTTACATGTTGGAATTCTACTACTTTATATACATTTCCATCCATTTCAAATGTTGTTCCGTTTCTAAAATCTCCTGCCATATATACTTCTGCCATTTTTATTTCCTCCTTAATATTATTTCTAATTCTTATCTATTTTATACTAAATTTATAGTAAAATCAAGATTTTTAATAATTTTTATGTTTTATGTTTATTCTTTTGGGTGAATTATAACATAATCTTTGCTTGAATTTGTTAGTGTTTGCGCTCCTGATTTTGTAATTAATACTGTATCTTCTATCCTTACACCAAATTTTCCAGCAATATAAATTCCTGGTTCATTTGTTATTACCATATTTTCTCTTAGTAAAAAATCGCCTTTTTTACTGCTTATTGTTGGCTCTTCGTGTATATCTAATCCTACCCCATGACCTAATGCGTGCACTAAATCAAAATTGTTTAGCTTGAAATCATTTTCTACCATTTTCGAAAGAACTCTAACATTTGCACCATCATAATATTCTTTTAGAGTTAAAGTTTGATTCTTTAATACTAAGGCATATACAGGCTTTATATAGTCTTGTACAAAGTCTACAAATATATTTCTTGTCATATCTGAGCAATAACCTTTGTATTTACATCCAAAGTCTATGGTAATGATGTCTCCTGATACAATTTTTCTATCTGTTGGTACTGCATGTGGCATTGAAGAATTTGAGCCTGATGCTACGATTGTATCAAATGCAAGTCCATCTGCTCCGTGAAGTAAAAAATAATTTTCTATTTCTCTTGCAATTTCTTTTTCTGTCATACCTTTTTTAATAAAATTTTGTATGTATGTAAAACAATCATCTGTTATTCTACAAGCTTCTTTTATACATTCAATTTCGTATTCATCTTTTATCATTCTTTGTTTTTCAATTATATTTCCTGTTTCTACAAAATTATTAATTTTATATAGCTGTAAATAGGTTTTATACTTGGCATAAGTTAAATAATTCTCTTCAAAACCTACATTTTCACAAAACATAAAGAAATTTTCATAGTCTTCTTGTGACACATCTCTTATATCTGTTACAATGATTTCATCATCTATTGTTAACATACTATTTACTTTTTCAATATACCTTGCATCTGTTATATATATGTTTTCTTTCCTTGTTAGTAAAAGAATCCCCTCTGCTTTTACTCCCAACAAATATTTAATATTTGTTGGATTGGAAATAATCATGCCTTGCATATCCATTCTTGATATTTTATCTCTTAACCATTTTATTTTTTGGTTCATACTTATCCCTCTTTCTTTATATTCTTCCATACATTCCTAGTGTGAACACTTGAAGTAAAATTGTTAAAAGAGTTCCAAATGGTACAAATAATACTATTAATGCTGCTATTACAATAAATGGACCAAATGGAATATATTCATCTGTCTTTTTTATTTTTGTAGCAAGTAATATAACACTAACTATTGCTCCTATTAAAAATGCTATTAATGAAATTACTATTATACCACTTAAGCCAAAATATAAGCCTAATGCTCCCATTAATTTTACATCTCCAAAGCCCATCGCTTCTTTTCCAGCAATTAATCCTCCAAGCAGTGTAATTAAAAAAAAGATTCCTGCTCCTGCAACCATTCCGAGTAACATATTTATGGCTATGTTAATATTATTTATTCCATATAAAAATGTAAATAATAACCCTATTTCAAACATAGTAAAATTTAATCTGTTTGGAATAATTTGCAATCGATAATCTATAACTAATGCTGATAATAGCATTGGTATTAAGAATGCAAATTTTATTAGGTTTAAGTTTGCATAGAATTCTTTATGTATTCCACAAAAGTATAATAGTACAACATATAAAATTGCAGTAACTGCTATTAAAATGTAACTTGGTTTGGCTTTTTTTGTTTTATCAAATATTTCTTTTGAAAAAACTTTTTTGTTATCAGGTAAACGGTGATTACACCAATTTATAAAACTTCCAACTAGCATTCCTATAATTCCTGCTAGTACATAATATAGTATATGTAAATCATTAATATACATTCTTATTTTCTCCCCTCTTTTGTAACATTTTTCTTGTAACTATTTTTTATCCAATTTTCTATTGGTCTTTTTAAAACTGTTATAAATATATCTTTTTCTTGTATTGGATCTACTAAAATAGATGTCATTTTACTTCTATTTGCTCCTAATACATCTGTAAAAATTTGATCTCCTACTACTGCTATTTCACTTGCTTGTAATCCCATCATTTTTTTTGCTTTATTAAATCCCATTTTTAATGGTTTTTTTGCAAAGAAAATATATGGTATATTTAATTTTTCAGAAACCGTTTTTACTTTTTCCTCTTTATTACTATTTGACACAATAAAAAATCCGGATTCCTTTTTTCTTTAAATCTTCGCACCATTCTTTGGTTCCGTTCTTGCATATTTCTATAATAATCAATTAAGGTATTGTCTACATCTAAAATTAAACCTTTTATTCCATAGTTCTGTAACATTTCATATGTAATCTTTTTTACATTACTTACATAAATATCTGGATATAATATCATAAATTAACTCCTAGCTTTTTTCACTATTATATTATCAATATCTATCATTTTTGTCAATTTTTATTTACAAACATTTTTCTTTATTATATAATCTTTTTATTCAAAAGATTAGGAGAGAATTATGAACGAAAATATCGAATTAATTCAAAATAAAAAATATAATGTTAGATTATTCCCTATTTATAAAGCAATTTCTTGGGATTTATTATTTTATTATGCTGTAAGTTTTCTTTTTTTAACTGGAACAAAAGGTATTAGCGCTTCAACTGTATTGTTTTATGATGCATTTTATCCAATTTTTAAATTTATTTTACAAATTCCAACTGCACTTATAACTAACAAATTGGGAAACAGGAAAACTACTATTTTAGGAAATTTATTAGTTAGCGCTAGTATTCTTTTTATTATTTTAGCAAATGGTCTTCCAATGCTTATTTTTTCACAATTTTTATCTGCTTTTGGATATGCACTTAAAAATTTAACTGAAACAAATCTTTTGTTTGATTCTATTGAAAAATCAGATAAAAGAAATGATTTGTTTTCAAAAATAGATGGAAGAAGTTCTGCCTTTTATTACTATATCGATGCTATAACTTCTTTAACTACTGGTTTTTTATTTGTTATTAATGGATATTTTCCTATGCTACTTTGCTTTGGTCTTTGTATTGTTTCTACACTATTATCTTTAAATTTCAAAGAAGTTTCTTGTGTAGATAGAGAAAAAATTAGTATAAAGAAAAATTTTAGGGATATGAAAGATGGATTTAGATTTATTTTTCAATCTAGTAGATTAAAAGGACTAATCATATTTTACTCGCTATTTACAGCTGTATTAGCACTACGTTCTAGTTTAAGCAGTAGTATATTTACAGATATTTCTTTACCTGAGCAATATTTTGGAATAATTTATGCTGTGTCACAAATTATTTCTGGAATTGCTTCTAGTAAACAAGAATGGTTCCATAATAGATTTCGTAATAGAACTTTAACAGTGTTTAGTTTATCCGTTACTTTTTCAATGATTGCTATGGGATTTTGCCAAATTATAGGTCTTAACTTTGGATTAACTGTAGAGGTTATTTTGATTATGCTTGCTATTCAATGTGCTGTTAAAGGACCTTATTATACTTTAATTAAAAGATATCTAAATAGTTTTTCTACTTCATCTATGCGTACAAAAATTTATGCTGCCGTCGAAATTCCTTACTGTATTGTAAGAGCAATTGCATGTTTTATTTGTTCTGCATTATTAGAAGTTACTACTACTTCATATGTATACGTTATTCTTGGATGTGTATTTAGTGTTATATTTATTATGCTTTTAGAACATATGAAACATACAGTTGGATTAAGACCAGAAGAATATCCTGAAAAAGATATTAAATTTGTTGAAATTAATTAATTAGGATAAAAGTCTTAGATTTTCTATTATAAAATCTAAGACTTTTATTTTATTTACAAAATCTATGTTTTCCAATTGTTATTACATACGGTCTTGACCATATCCACTTATTTGTTGCAGTAGCAGGATTAAAGTAATAAATTGCCCCATATGCTGGATCCCATCCATTTAATGCATCTTGTGCTGCTTTTTTAGCTGTACTATTAGGTGATAAATTAATTTGACCATCTGATACAGCATCGAATGCTCCACTTTGGTAAATTACCCCTGCAATTGTATTTGGAAAGTTTGAATTTTTTACTCTATTTAAAACAACTGCTGCAACTGCTACTTGCCCTGCATATGGTTCCCCTCTTGCTTCACCATACACTAATCTACTCAATAAATTTACATCATTTGAATTAGACGATGTACTTGAATTTCCTGTAGAATTATAAATTCCCATAGCTCGTAATGTACTATTTCCTGCAATTCCATCTACAGTAAGACCATTTTTTCTTTGAAAATATTTAACAGCTTGCATTGTTTGACTTCCATAAATTCCATCTATGCTTCCATTATAATATCCCCAACGTTTTAGTTTAGTTTGAATAGTTCGTACTTCTTCTCCTCTTGAACCATATTTAGATAACCCTTGAACAATATTTACACTAAAAATATTATATAGCAAAAATAGCAATAAAACAGAACTAATACTAATAATAGCAATTCGTTTTTCATATATGTTCTTTCTTAATTTCTTCAAAAAATTCACCTCTTAAGAAAATACTATTTTTAAATATTTTCTCCAAAAAAGGTGAATTTATACAAATATTATTTTTTAAAATTTCTATAAATATTTTCTAAAAGCTTAAAATCACAACTAATATTCATTAAAAATTTATTTGTTCCTTTTGTAACTCCATAATATGTATTATTAGCTTTTTGTTGTATTTTCTTTTTATTATGGTTAATAAATATAATTTGTTCATTAAGTAATATTCTATATTTTTTTTCTTGCTCTTCTATATTTAATAATTCTATACATTCTTCTGGAACTGGTATCATAGTACTAAAGCGTATTATTCCAAGTTTTCCATTATTAATTTTTATAAATGATGGATTATTTTTATATGTACTATGTTTTTGTTTAGGAGAATATAGTGGTGCAAAATACGAAATATTATTTATTTTTAAAACTATTCCTACATATGGTCTTGTCTTTGACTTATTTAGAGCTATTAAGCTATCATATTTAGACAGATACTCTATGTAGTCATCTTCAATTATATATAACTTCATAATTCCTCCTTTCTTTTAATTTTTCTTTATCTTAATGGGATAAAAAGAATAAAATATAATGAAAAAATCGAATAGGCAAAATACATTAATATTTTGCCCAAATTTTCACTCCAACTTAATGGCTTGGATTCTCCAAAAGATTTAACTCTAACTTAATGGCTTAGAATTTCCAAAGATTTTTTCTATTTTTTATGGGATAGATAACCCAAATTTAAATATTATGCATAACATTATTTTTATTATATGCTACTTATATATTATTGTCAATATTTTTTAAAAAATTCCTACTACTTCTCCGTTTTCATTTATGTCTATGCTTTCTGCTGCTGGTACTTTTGGAAGTCCAGGCATTGTGAAGATTTTTCCTGTTAATATTACTACAAAACCTGCCCCTGTTCTTAGGTTTACTTCTGAAACGTGAATTTTAAATGGCTCATCACATAATAAATTTTTTGGATCATCTGAGAATGAGTATTGAGTTTTTGCTATACATACTGGAAGATTTCCATATCCTAGCTTTTCAATTCTTTCTATTTCATTTATTGCTTCTTCTGAAAACTCTACTCCTTCTGCTCCGTATATTTTTGTTGCAATTTTTTCAACTTTAGTTTTAATGCTATCTTCTAACTCATACATATATGTTAAATTATCTTCTTTTTCACATAGGTCTACTACTTTTGTTGCTAAGTCTCTTGCTCCTTCTCCGCCTTTTCCCCATGCTTCTACTAAACTTAAATTAATTCCTTTTTCTTCTAGTTTTGCTCTTAATAAATCTATTTCTGCTTGTGTATCGTCTACATATCTATTAATTGCAACAATTACGTTTAACCCAAATTTATTTTTAATGTTATCTATATGTCTTAATAAATTATGTGTTCCCTTCTCTAATGCTTCTAAATTCTCTTTTTGTATATCTTCTTTTGCAACTCCTCCATGATATTTTAATGCTTTCATTGTTGCTACACAAACTACTGCTGATGGCTTAATTCCTGCTGTTCTACATTTAATATCTATGAATTTCTCTGCTCCTAAATCTGCACCAAAACCTGCTTCTGTTACTACATAATCTCCAAGTTTTAATGCCATTTTTGTCGCCATTATACTATTGCAACCATGTGCAATGTTGGCAAATGGTCCTCCATGAATGAAAGCAGGTGTATGTTCTAGTGTTTGTACTAGATTTGGTTTTATAGCATCTTTTAATAAAACCGCTAAACTTCCCTCTACTTTTAAATCTTTTACACGAATTGGCTCATCATTTTTATTATATCCAACTATAATGTTACTTACTCTTTTCTTTAAATCATAGATATCTGTTGATAAACAAAGTATTGCCATAATTTCTGATGCAACAGTTATATCAAATCCATCTTTTCTTGGAACAACATTCTTTTCTCCAGATAAACCACATTCAATATTTCTTAATTGTCTATCGTTTAAATCAACACATCTCTTCCATAATACTTTCTTAAATCCTAATTCATTTCCAAAATAAATATGATTATCAATAATAGCTGAAAGTAAGTTATTTGCTGAAGTTATTGCGTGAATATCTCCTGTAAAATGTAAGTTAATATCTTCCATTGGTGCCACTTGTGCATAACCTCCACCTGTTGCTCCACCTTTTATACCAAATACAGGACCTAAAGATGGTTCTCTTAATGCAAGTACAGATTTTTTACCAATTTTAGATAACCCATCTGCAAGACCAATAGATATAGTTGTTTTTCCTTCTCCTAATGGTGTTGGATTTACTGCTGTTACCAATATTAATTTTCCATTTTCGTTGTTTTCTATTTTTTCAAATACCTTATCAGATATCTTGGCTTTGTATTTCCCATAATTTTCTATGTACTCCTCATCAATATTTAACTTTTGTGCCACCTCTGTTATTGGGTTTAGTTTTGTGTTTCTTGCAATTTCAATATCACTCATTTTTTTCACTCCTTCTTTTATAATATTATTCCTGCAATAATTCCAATTAAAGCTCCAACAAATACTTGTATAGGTGTATGTCCTAATACTTCTACCAATTTTTCTTGTACTTCTAAATTACTTAATCCTGGCGTATTAACAATTTTATTTAATAAACTTGCTTGCTTTCCTGCAGCTCTTCTAATTCCTGCTGCATCATACATAACAACAAAGGAGAATACTACTGATAATGCAAATATAGGACTTGTTACTCCTTCACTTTTTCCAATTAATGTAGCAAGTGATGTAACTACTGCTGAATGTGAACTTGGCATTCCGCCTGCTCCCATAATTCTTTTAAAGTTAAATTTTTTTGTTGTTACTAAATCCCAAATTACTTTAAATAGTTGTATTCCAAACCATAGTAAAAATGGAACGTATAAGTACTTAAACTGTGTTAATTGCTCCATATTTTCCCCTTTCATTTCTTTTATTATGCTTCTACATTAAAGTTTTCTTCTGTTACACCATCATCTTTTTTTATTAATATAGATATTCTTTTTTCTGCATTTTCTAAAATCTCACTACATGTTTTTGAAAGTTTCATTCCTTCTTCAAATTTAGATACAGATTCATCTAAATTTAAATCACCTTTTTCTAATTGGTTTGCAATTACTTCCAGTTTTTTTATTGTTTCTTCAAAATTTGCTTCACTCATATTATTTTTCATATCCCCCTTTCATTTTTCTCCTATTCCTATAGTACTCGTGCTTTTTTCTTTCCATCTATAAATCTTAGTTCAATCTCATCATCTTTTGTAACTTGCTCTACAGATTTTATATTTTTCCCATTCATTCCGCGCAATACAGTATCCTCTTGTTAGTGTTTTTAAAGGACTTAGCGAATCTAGTTTAGAAACTAATGTTATCATTTCGTTTTTCTTATCCTTATATTTATTTATTATACTATTTTGTAAACTTTTTACATACATATCTACCTGTATATATTGCTCATTAATACGTTGTAATGGCTCTTTAAAAGCCCTAGAAGCCATACATTTTTCATATCTCATTTTCATTAATTCTACTTTTTTTCTTAAAGCAAGTTTAAATCTATTGTTATAATTTAATAATTTTATTTTTAATTCTTCTACATCCGCAACTGCAAGTTCAGCTGCAGCAGATGGTGTAGGCGCTCTTAAATCAGAAACAAAATCTGCTATTGTAAAGTCCGTTTCATGCCCTACTGCTGATATAATAGGAAGTTCCGAATTAAATATAGCTCTTGCTACTACTTCTTCATTAAACGGCCATAAATCTTCAAGTGAGCCACCGCCCTCTTGCTAAAATAAGTACATCTGCTAGTTTGTTATCATTCATATATTTAATAGCATTTGCGATCTTTTCTCCTGCCCCTTCACCTTGCACTGGAACCGGAAATAATCGTATGTATACATTTGGATTTCTTCTTGTACTTACGTTTATAATGTCTTTTATAACTGAACCAGTTTGCGAAGTTAGAACTCCTATAACTTTTGGCATAAATGGAATTTTCTTTTTATATTTTGCATCAAAAAGGCCTTCTAGTTCTAATTTTTTCTTTAATTCTTCATATGCTTTATAAAGGCTTCCCATTCCTTCTTCTTGCATTGCTTTACAATATATTTGGTACACGCCGGTCTCTTTCAAATACTGATACAGTTCCAAAAACCATTACTTTCATTCCATCTTTTGGAACAAATTTTAAATTACTTGTAAAAGACTTAAACATAATACATTTTATTAATGAGTTATCATCTTTTAATGTGAAATATAAATGCCCTGTATAATGATTTTTAAAATTAGATATTTCTCCTTTTACAAGTACATTATTTAAATACTCGTCACCTGCTACTTTATCTTTAATATATTTATTTAAATCTGTTACTGATATTGCTTCATAATTCATGAGATTACCCCTTTTAAGAAAAATGAAAGAGATGTCTATAAAGCCTCAAACTAAGAGACCTTACTTCCGACATCTTTTTATTTTTAATCTTCTACCATTGTATCTTTTACAACACTTGCTAAAATTCCATTTATAAAAGCACGCGAATTTTCTTCACCATATTTTTTAGCAAGTTCTACTGCTTCATTAATTGCTACTTTATATGGTATTTTTTTATATAGAATTTCATAGATTGCAAGTCTTAAAAGAGAAACATTAATTTTTGGTATTCTTTTTAATTCCCAATCTTCTTTTAAATTGTTTATAATATGTGTATCAATCTCTTCTTTATTTTTTTTAATTCCATGAACGGTGTCTGAAATATAATCTTTCATTTCTTCATCTGTAATTTCGTTATTTTCTATATATAAATCCATTTGTTCATCACTATAATCTTGTTGCATTTCCATACTATATAATAACTTAAAAGCTTGCTCTCTTGCATGCGATCTGTTCATAATAATTCCTTTCTACCATTACATTCTATCAATGAAGTTTTTTAATTTTTCTTTTACATCATACTTATTTCTTTGAACATAATTTCCTATAAATATTCCTATAGCTATTAGAATAATTCCTATAATTAGTTCATATAAACGAGTAAGAAGAATAATTAATGCAATAATTCCTCCAATAATTGCTCCTCTATATTCGGTTATAAAATTTTTAAATCCATCCATTTGCACTACCTCCTACTTTACACATTTTCTTGTTTAGGAGTAATATTCTTAATTTGTATATTAACCTCTTTAATATCAACATCTATGGTCTTTTTAATTACTTCTTTTATTTTTGTTTGCAAAGAAGTTGATAGTTCAGTAATAATTACATTTTCTGAAACATATAAAACAACATCAATATTAATTTCATTTGCTTTTGTTAAAACAACTTTAGCCAAAACATCTTGTGCACCTTCTACTTCTTTTACAACTCCACTTACTAAATTTTGTATTGTTTCTTTAGATACAAATAATTTACCATTTTCATTTTGAATTAGTATTCCATCATTTGAATCTTTTTCTGTTTTAGTGTCAGAACTAAAGAATATCCCCTTTACTGCAAGTAATATAAGAACAACTAATACACCTAATGATACATTTGTTGTTAGTGAATCATTTAATGCGTGCTCTATGTATAGTGTTACCACATCTAAAGGAATCCATCCAAATATAACTAAGCAAGATAAAACAGATATAATTAAAACGATGCATGAAAATAGTACCAATGCAATTTTATCTAATACTTTCATTTCTATGTTCCTTCCCTTTTATATTTTTTTCTTTAAATACTACTATATTAAATTATTCTTGTGTTTCTTCTGTTGGTGTTTCAGTACTAACTCCTTGTACATGAACATTAACTGCAACAACTTTTAATCCTGTCATTGTTTCTACTGCTTTTTTTACTCTTGTTTGAATTTCAAAAGCAACATCTGGTATTCTTGTACCATATTCAACAATAATATTAACATCTATTTTTGTTTCTTTTTCCCCAACTTCAACTTTAATACCTTTAGATAAATTCTTTTTACCACTTAATACTTCTGTAATTCCTCCTGCAAAACCTCCTGCCATTCCAGAAACACCTGGAACTTCTGATACAGCAACTCCTGCAATAACAGAAACAACATCATTTGATATTTTTATTCCGTTATTATCTTGCCCTTCTATTAATACTTCCTCATTTACATTCTCTACATTTTCATTTTCCATAATTATTTCCTCCTTATAAAAAATTGATATACTATTTTTACTACCATAGTATATCAATTTTTTATAAATTTTACAACCTATTTACTTAAAATTTAACAAAAATAAACTTTTAATCTTAACCTGCGTTATTTTTTCTTTCATGACTATATTTAAGTCTTGTAGCCATTCCTCCTCGAATATGGCGTTCTGCCTTATTTTCATCCAATATTTTTCTTACCTCAATTGCAAGAACAGGGTTTATCTTCTGTAATCTTTCGCTTACATCTTTATGTACTGATGTTACTTTTCAGAGCGGTGTCTTTAATATCATTGAAATTAGTCATAACAGTTGGTTTGGAGCCTATTTCATCTAATAATTTTAATCTTACTTCAACATTTGAATCACTATCTACTTCAATAACATCTATTATTGTTTTTAGCATTGCATTTGTTATTGTTTCATTATTAAGTATGTCATCAACTGTACTAATTGTTTTAGTAAGTTCTTTTTCTAATACATCTTTTTCTTTTATCTCTGATGTAATTAACTTTAGTTCTCTTTCTAATCTTGCAATATCTTCATTTAATGGATTTGTATATTGCTTTAATTCTTGGATATTTATTACTTCATTTTGGAACATTTCCATGTATTTTTGCTTTTTATTTGTAACTTTTTCTATTTCTTGTAAAAGACTTTGTTCACTTCTTTCATTATTTTCTCTTAATTTTGTAATCTTTTCAAATTCTTTTTCTACTGTCTTCATAAAGTTCTTTTTATTCTTTATAATGCTTTTTAGATATATTTTTATTGCATTTAAAAGTTCTTCTTCATCAATTACAGTTGTGTTAGGGCAATGATTTACTCCCATTGAGTTTCTTCCACTACATACCCATCTTATATATTCTTTTCCATCATCTGTGTATTTTCTTCTTATTCTTCTAAATGAATAACCACAATGTTTGCAATAAATAAGTGTACTAAATACATATTCTGTTTTTTCTCTTTTGTTATTTAATTTAAATTCATTTGACCTTTGAGCTAAAATATCTTGTGCTCTATTAAATAGTTCATCTGATATAATTCTCATTTCTGGTCTTTCTACAGTTATCCATTCTTCTTCTGGTAAGTCTTTTCTTGTTCCTGTGATAAAGTCTGTTACTTCTGATTTTTTATTTATTACTCTACCAGTATAAATTGGATTTTTAAGCATTCTAACAATAGAAGTTTGTACCCATTTTGATTTTGTTTTTTTAGTTCTTATTCCTCTATCATTTAAGTTCCAAGCAATTTTAGTAGTTCCAATTCCTTTGTATACATAGCTTTCAAATATTTCTTTTACAATTTTTGCTTCTTCTTCATTAATTTTTAGTGTATATCTTTCATTTGGTATTTTATCATATCCGAAAACAATGTTAGGAACTCTACCTTTTTGTGCAGTAATGTCTTTTCCAAATTTAACCCTTTTAGACATATTGGCACTTTCTTGTTGTGCCATTGCACCTAAAATAGTTAGTATAAATTCAGAGCCACCTTCCATTACTTCACCATTGTTTAAGAAATCTACTTGTACATTATATGATTTAAGTTCTCTTACACTTTGCAATAAATCAACTGTATTTCTTGCAAAACGGCTAACATCTTTTACAACTACTTTATCAAATTTTTTCGCTTTGGCGTCAATCATCATTTGTTGAAATTGTTTTCTATGTTTTATTTGTTTTCCAGATATTCCTTCATCTGCATATAGCTTGTACAATTCATAACCATTCTTTTTAGTAAATTCATTAAAAAATTCTATCTGCTTTTCAAGAGAATCAATTTGTGCCTCTTTTTCAGTTGAAACTCTACAATATGCTGCAATTTTCATAACATCACTCTTTCTTTTATTTGTTTTTCGGTTACTTTATTTTCGTTCGGTTACATTGTAGCATATTGATTTTATTTTTGCAACAATTAATCATATAAAAGCATATTATTTATCAAAATAAAAAGAAAACATGCTTAATAGTATGCTTCCTCTTTAAAGATTAATATTTAGTTATATTTACTATATTCTAAAATTTTAATACTTTTTCTTTACATAGTTTACCATTTTCATAATATTCTAAATTAACTTTTTGTTTTTCTATATTTATATCATAAAATATTCCTAAAGCATACCTACAAATATGTCTAGGTAATTCTTGATAAGTTATTTCATTATAGTATGTATTTTTAGTCATATATTTTAATCTTTCTTTGTCTTCATTTCTCTTCTGCATATTAGTAGATTTTTTCATTTCAATAGCAATTAGATTATCTTGTTTCACATTCTCTCCTCTACTATGGACTATAAGATCACATTCTATTTCTATTATTTTCATTTCATTATTTATTATAGTTTTTACCATATTTTGATTTCTATCATATTCAGTATCTGCATAATATCCTTCTAATCCAATTTTTTTCATATTATCTCTTAAATAATTTGCTAAATTTTGACAAAGATTTCTTTCTGATACATTGCGTTTAATGTTTACTTTTTCATATTTCAAAAATTGTTCATTTGCTTTTTCAAAAAGTTTGTATGCAATATTTCTATAATTACCTATCTTTGTATTATATTGTATAATTTTCTTCTTTAACTCCTCTTTATCTAATTTTAATTGCTCAATTCCTAAATCAGTAATTACATATATTCCTCTATTGACTCTATTTATAAATCCTAAATTTACTAATCTTGTTATAGCAAATCCTATTGTAAGTTTAAACCTATTTTCTTCTTTTTTTGTAATTAATAATATTCTTTTTTGTTCATCAATAATATCTTTTCGTGAATATTGTATATTATTTCTCATATTATTTAATATTTCAATAGACAAATTTTCTACATTTGGTACTGCCATAGTTTCCTCCTTCATCATTTATATATTTTACTTTAGCAATATATTTTTCATTTCAATTATATCGTAGAATGGAATATTAATACCTTTTTTTGCTAGTTTTATAACATTCATAGATGTTTCTATAATTTCATTTTTTAAAGTTTCAGCTATCTCTACATCTTGTTTTTTATTTTGGTATTTACTTTCTATGTATTCTTCAGTTGTTGGAAAAATATTTTGTATTAAAAATGCTCTTTCTTTTCCTAATACTTTTCCAAAAACAAAGTTATAAACTTTTTTTCTAGTTTTCTTTTTGCTTTCATATATTGTTTTATATTTATCTACTTTACTAGATATAGGTACAAACCATATTATTTTTTCATTTTCTGGATCATTAAAGCAAAAATAACATGGTCTTTTATTACCATTTTCTTTGTTTTCCATTAATTTATAACCTTTAAATATATCAAAAAATTCATCTTTTATAAAATAAAATTTTCCGTTTTCTACTTTCATTTTTACCTCATTTCTAGCAAAAAATCTACCTTCGAAAAGGTAGATTTTTATTAACATTTGTCCACCTACGCATTTATTTGTCGGAGGTAGGGCTCCGAGTAACATTTGCTCACCTGTGCATTTGTACCCCGCAAAACAGGGTTGCGGCTAACATTTGATTTGGACAAGATACATTTAAAGTATCTATATTATTATATTCATTATAGACCATTTTATTAACAAAAGTCAATAGTTTTCAAAAATTCTTGGCTTCTTTACATTTTTTACAGTTCTAATTCCTCTTCTATATGTTGAGAATTTTGATAAGTATTCGGAAATTTAACAGTCCATTAATAAAATGAATCTTGTAAGCATGAAAAATGCTTAATTTTTTTGTCAAATTTT
>CANRBJ010000027.1 GCA_947628815.1 uncultured Clostridia bacterium
GAAATAACGTTAATAACGTGCTACAATAATGGAAAACAAAGATTTATTGCAAAAGCAAGAGCGGAGTAAAAAAATAAAAAAAGGAAGGCGAAGAAATGAAAAAAACATTAATAATAATAGGAATAGTTATTCTTGTTGTATTAGGTGCAATAGGAATAAAAATGTTAATAGATAATAATAGCACAGAAGAAATATCAACTTCAAACATAAATAACATGAATTCAAAAACAGAAAAAGAAAATAAGAATGTAACATTAGCAGGACAAAATAAAGGATATAGTTCAACCAATCCCGTAATACCACAAGGATTTAAAACCATAGATACAGAAAAAGCAAAATGGGCATATACAGATAATAATAAAACAGTAGTACAAGGCTGGAATGAGGGATTAGTAATAGAAGACCAAAAAGGAAACCAATTTGTATGGGTTCCATGTAGTTTAGATAGTGAAAAAGAAATAAACGGAACAAAAATTGCAAAATATGAAAAATGTTGTGCAAGATCAAGTGGGTTTGTAGATTCAACAAAAGAAACTACAGTAGATGGAGTAACATATAAAGCAAGACCAGTAGAAAATGAAGATGCTCAAATAGCTAAATATGGAGGATTTTATATAGCAAGATATGAAGCAGGACTAGATAAACTAATTACAGAAGCAAGTACTAATATAAATAATGTATATACAAAAATACCAGTAAGCAAACGAGGAGCACAAGTATGGAATTATATAGACTATACACACAGCTATGTAGCAGCAGATAAAATGATAAACGATAAGAGCAAATATGGCAACACCAAAAGCGGTTTAGTAACCGGAAAACAATGGGATACAATAATAAAATGGTATGCTAATTCAGGAATAATAAAATTAGATGAAGACGGACACATAGTTTCACAGGATTGGGGAACATATAAAGATAAAAGTTATTCTGTATCAGGTTATTTTTTCTATGGACCAGAAGAATTTTCGACAAGTTCGACAAGTTCTACAATAAAATGGGTTCTTGGAGAGGGAGAACATAAGGCAAACGCTGATGACCATGGGTTGTTTCACGCGTCTGGTTTAAATAAAAATAGTATTTTTAAAAATATAGCAGACATGGGTGGCAATGTAGCTGAATATTGTTCAGACTACAGCGATAAAGGTTCTCTCGCTCCGATACCAAAAAGAGGGGGAAGTGCTCGCTACAAAACTGGGCGATCTAATGGTTCATATAACGATGTAACTTGTTGTACTGGTTGGCCAGATTATGCCGGGTTCAACGACGATATAGGTTTTAGGGTTGTTCTTTATTTAAACTAAGGGTTCATATGAAGTAGAGAGTATACAGTAAACGAAGATGTTACTTTTTAAGCAACATCTTCGTTTATCTTCCATCATCATATCTTTGAAATCTGTCAAAATCAAGATCACTCATATTTTGAAGCTTTTGACCAGTCCATTTAGAAGCTTCAAGCTCATCTCTTCTTGGATTACTTGCTTGTCTTTGTTTTTGTATAGTAAGTTCTGAAAGTCGATTTTCTAAAGTATAATTAAGACGTGTTAATTCATCTAAGCTTTTTCTTTTTAATATAGTACTAGAAGTATGTGATAAATTCCAAATACTACTATCGAAACTATTTATTCTGTTTATTCTATCAGCCAATCTTGACTTTTCATATGCTTCATTTATTTGTGGTTGCACAGATCCGAGTATTTTTTGCCCCCGAAAAAAATCCACGTATTCTATCCATTAATTTCATAGCAATTCCTCCTTTATATAAAATTTCCTAACATATATAAATTATAGCAAAAAATTCTTAAAAAGTCAAAATTTGCTATTTTTCCAATAACCAATCTATAATGTTTTTGTGGATTATTCCATCTCTTGAAAGATTTACTTTATCTAAAGAAAGAATATATTTAGGAAAGTTGTCTTCTATTTCTTTAAATACGCCAAATTTTCTATTTTGAACTTTATCACTTTCTAATAGATAAGTAACTTGGAAATATAATTTTTCATCTGTTTTTGTCGCAATAAAATCTATTTCTCCATTTTTAATTTTTCCTATATAAACATCGTATCCCCTTTCTAATAATTCATTATATACAACATTTTCAATTGCAAAACTCCTGTTTATTTCAAAATTATTGTTTTTTATTTGGGCAATTCCTAAATCTGTCATATAGTACTTATTTAAAGTTTTTAACATTTTTATCACCCATATTAATATAGTATTTTATTTTTTATTTGTAAAGTTATTTCGAAAACGAGAAATAACTTTTTGATTTTAAAAACATACTTCGTATTTTAGAAATATTTGATGCCATGAACATTTTTTATGAAATCACTATGTTTTCTAATGTAATCCCATTGCCAAATTTATCAAAAGTGTGTATAATAGATAAGTATTAAAACAAGAGGAGGAAAAAAATGTTAGTAGCAAGCGGAGTAACAATTCAGTTTGGAAAAAGAATATTATTTGAAGATGTAAATATACGTTTTGGAAAAGGAAATTGCTATGGAATTATAGGGGCAAATGGAGCTGGAAAATCAACATTTTTAAAAGTATTATCAGGTGAAATAGAACCATCAAAAGGAGAAGTTACACTTGAAAAAGGAGAAAGACTATCAATACTAAAGCAAGACCACTTTGCATATGAAGAAGAAAAAGTTATAGACACAGTTATAATGGGAAATACAGAATTATATAAAATAATGAAAGAAAAAGACGCAATATATGCAAAACCAGATTTCAATGAAGAAGACGGAATGAAAGCTGCAAAACTAGAAGAAAGATTTGCAGAACTTGATGGCTGGAATGCAGAATCTGATGCAAGTACATTACTAAACGATTTAGGAATTGACAGTGAGAAACAAAATAAATATATGAAAGAATTAGAAGCAAGGGAAAAAGTAAAAGTACTACTTGCACAAGCACTATTTGGAAATCCAGATGTTCTATTACTAGACGAGCCAACAAACGATTTAGACCTAAAAAGCATAGAATGGCTACAAGAATTTCTTATAAACTTTGAAAACACAGTAATAGTAGTATCACATGACCGTTATTTCTTAAATAAAGTATGCACACATACAGCTGATGTAGATTTTGGAAAAATAACAGTATATCCAGGAAATTACGACTTCTGGTACGAATCAAGCCAGCTTGCATTAAAACAAGCAAAAGAATCAAATAAAAAGAAAGAAGAAAAAATAAAAGAACTACAAGAATTCATAGCAAGATTTAGTGCAAATGCATCAAAATCAAAACAAGCAACATCAAGAAAAAAATCATTAGAAAAAATAGAACTAGAAGAAATAAAACCATCAAACAGAAAATATCCATATGTAGATTTTAAACAAGACCGTGAACCAGGAAAAGAAATTTTAAAAGTAAAAAACATTTCAAAAACAATAGATGGTGAAAAAATACTAGATAACATAAGCTTTACAGTAAAACAAGGAGATAAAATCGCATTCTTAGCAGATAACGAAAACGCAAAAACTGTATTATTTCAAATTATAGCAGGGGAATTAGAACAAGATGCTGGTGAAATAATATGGGGAACAACAATAACAAACAGCTACTTTCCAAAAGATAACAACTACCTATTTAACCAAGATTTAACACTAGTAGACTGGCTAAGACAATACTCAAAAGACCCAGACGAAACATTTGTAAGAGGTTTCTTAGGAAGAATGCTATTTTCAGGAGAAGAAGCACTAAAAAAAGTAAATGTATTATCTGGAGGAGAAAAAGTAAGATGTGTTCTTTCTAAAATGATGCTATCTGGAGCGAATTTTCTAATATTCGATGAACCAACTAACCATTTAGATATGGAAAGCATTACATCAGTAAACGAAGGCATGAAAAACTTTAAAGGAAACATACTGTTTACATCGCATGACCATCAATTAACTCAAACAGTAGCAAATAGAATAATAGATATTAAACAAGATGGTAAAATAATAGATAGAGAAGTTACATATAACGAATACTTGGGAGTTGAATAAAAATGGAAAAAATAATACAAACAATTGCAAATGAATTAGATGTAAAATATGCACAAGTGGAAAATACCGTTAAATTAATTGATGACGGAAACACCATTCCATTTATTGCACGTTATAGGAAAGAAGTAACAGGTGGGCTTTCTGATGAAACTTTAAGAGAATTAGGCGAAAGACTTACTTATTTAAGAAATTTAGAACAAAGAAAAGAAGAAGTAAAAAAATCTATTGAATCGCAAGGAAAACTAACTGATGAACTAATAAAAGACATTGAAAATGCTATTACACTTGCGGAAGTAGAAGATATATATCGTCCATATAAGCAAAAGAAAAGGACAAGAGCAACTATTGCAAAAGAAAAGGGGTTAGAGCCGTTATCACAAATTATTTACGAACAAACAGATAATAGACCAATAGAAGAAATTGCAAAAGAATATATAAGCGAAGAAAAGAAGGTTGAAACAGTAGAAGATGCAATAAATGGAGCATTAGATATTATTGCTGAAAACATATCTGATAATGCAACATTTAGAAAACAAATAAAAAGAATATGTTATAGAGAAGCAACAGTTTCTACAAAAGCATCAAACCCAGAAGAAAAATCTAATTATGAAATGTATTACGAATTTTGTGAAAATGTAAATAGACTTCCAAGTCATCGTATTCTTGCAATAAATAGAGGAGAAAAAGAAGAATTTTTAAAAGTAAAAATAGAAAAACCAGAAGATAAAATTTTAGATTTATTGCAAAAAAGAATAGTAAAAGGAGAAACTCAGTATAAAAAATATTTACAAGAGGCTATAGAAGATTCTTGGAAAAGACTTATTGAGCCATCAATAGAAAGAGAAATTCGTTCAGATTTAACCCAAAAAGCAGAAGAGCAGGCAATAAAAGTGTTTGGTAAAAACGCAAAACAATTATTACTAGGTGCACCATTAAAAGGTCTAACAGTTATAGGTTTTGATCCAGCATATAGAACAGGTTGTAAAATTGCTGTAATAGATGAAACAGGAAAAGTTTTAGACACAACAACAGTATATCCAACCCAGCCACAAAATGATGTAGAAGGGGCAAAAAAAGTATTATTGCAACTAATTAAGAAACACAATGTAAATATGATAGCTATAGGAAATGGAACAGCGTCTCGCGAATCAGAAATGTTTGTAGCAGACTTAATAAAAGAAGCACCACACACTGTATGTTATGCTATAGTATCAGAAGCGGGAGCAAGTGTGTATTCAGCATCAAAACTTGCAACAGAGGAATATCCAGATATAAACGTATCATTAAGAGGAGCAATATCAATAGCAAGGCGCTTGCAAGATCCACTAGCAGAACTTGTAAAAATAGACCCAAAAGCAATAGGCGTAGGTCAATACCAGCACGACGTTAACCAAAAACGTTTAGAAGAAAGTCTTACAGGAGTTGTAGAAGATGCTGTAAATAAAGTAGGAGTAGATGTAAACACTGCAACGCCATCGCTTTTATCGTATGTTGCTGGGCTAAACCAAACAATTAGTAAAAATATAGTAAAATATCGTGATGAAAATGGAAAATTAACCGAAAGAAAAGAATTACTGAAAGTACCAAAACTTGGAAAAGTTGCCTATGAGCAATGTGCAGGATTTATTAGGATTTACGACGGAAAAAATCCATTAGAAATAACAGGAGTGCACCCAGAAAGTTATGAAAAAACAGAAAAATTACTACAAATGCTAAACTATACAGTACAAGACATAAAAAACAAAGAAAAACTTAATGAGATAAAAAAAGAATTATCAAAAATAAACATAAAAGAAATAGCAAAACAACTAGAAATAGGTGAAATGACTTTACAAGATATTGTAAATGAATTAACAAAACCAGGAAGAGATCCACGTGAAGATATGCCAAAACCAATATTAAGAAGTGATGTATTAAAAATAGAAGACCTAAAGGAAGGTATGATATTATCAGGAACTGTAAGAAATGTAATTGATTTTGGAGCATTTGTAGATATAGGTGTAAAACACGATGGTCTTGTACATATATCAGAATTAAGTGATAAATTTATAAAAAATCCATCTGAAGTTGTATCTGTTGGTGATGTAGTAAAAGTAAAAATTATTGAGGTGGATTTAGAAAGACAAAAAGTAAAATTAAGTATGAAGGGAATATAAATCAAAAATATAATTTTTAATACCAGTTTAGTTACTGGTATTTTTTTTATAACAATAACGGAGAAGAATATTTAACCTAGCAAAAAAACAACAATGCATTTTATGACCAAACCTATTGAAAAAAATAAAAAAATAATATATTATATATAATATTAAAAAAGGAAGTGTATTTTTTGCAAATAAAAATTAATAGAGGAACTAATCAAATAGGAGGTTGTATTACTGAAATTGAATCAAGTAAGGGTACTAAAATAATTATAGATATAGGTAGCAATTTACCAGATTCAGAGGGTAGAAAAAAACCAGAAATTGAATTAGAAGGCTTGACAAAGGGGGTTCCTAATTACAAAGCTATCTTTATTACTCATTATCATGGAGATCATATAGGATTATATAATAAGGTAGTGCCGGATATACCAATTTATATTGGAGAGGTTTCAAAACAAATTTATAAAATAGTGCAAACTAGACTTAGTAAAGCTAATCTTGTGGAAAGAGAAGATTTAGAAAGAATATCGAAATTTAGAACTTTTAATATTAAAGATAAAATAATAATTGATGATATAAAAATCACTCCTATTGCTGTTGATCATTCAGCCTTCGATAGCTATATGTTTTTAATTGAAGCAGATAGAAAAAAAGTTTTACATACAGGAGATTTTAGAACACATGGTCAAAGAGGTAAAGCAGTTTTAGCAGCAGTTAAAAAATATGTTGGAAAAGTGGATTGCTTAATTTGTGAAGGAACAACTTTAACAAGAGATAAGAGCAAAATATTAACAGAATTCGAGTTACAAAAAGAAGCTGAAAAAATTTTTAATGAAAATAAATATAATTTTGTATTATGCAGTAGTACCAATATAGACAGGATAGCAGCTATTCACAAAGCAACATTAAAAAATCACAAAATGTTTATTTGTGATGATTATCAATGTGATCTTTTAGAATATATTAATACAATTTCAAGAAGTAATTTATATAAATTTAATGATGCCGATAACATAAAAGATACCAAAGTTTATCGTTATGCTCCAAATATGTTAAAAAAGATGGAGAAATATGGTTTTGTAATGTTAGTTAGGGCAAATGCAAAATTTGCAAAATTTTTAAAAATGTTTGAAAATAATGCCTTTATATATTCAGAGTGGCATGGATATTTAACAGGAACAAATGAAGATTATAAAAGAATCCAAGATTTCGTTCCAAAAGATAATATTTATTTACACACTAGTGGTCATGCAACTCCAGAGGCAATTAAAGAAGTTATTAATATTACTAATCCAAAATATGTAATACCTATACATACAGAAGATAAAGAAAAAATAAAAGAATTAACTGATAAAGCTGTTATATTAGACGATGGAGAAGAATTTATAGTAAGTTGAAAGGGGAAATGAATTGTGAATAAAGAAGAAAGTTCAGAAATAGAGGTAAATGAAAAAATAAATGATATATTTGAAAAATTAACAGAATATGCTAATTATCCAGATTATCAATTAGAAAGAAGGTTAGATATATTTTTCTTAATATACTTAAAGGAAATATTGACAATAAAAGGTATTGACATTTCAGATACTTTCATATTTCCAGAATTTCCGTTATTAAAGAAATATGAAAATGAATTTTATGATTTAGAAAAAAGTCTTGCTAGCAAAAGGGCAGATTATGTTGTTTTTTCTAATCAAAAAATGTATATAATTGAACTAAAAACAGACATGGAGTCTATTAATGAAAATCAATTAAATCATTATAAAAATGTGGCAAAAAAAATTTCTGTTCAAACATTAATAAACGATGTTATAAATATATATGAGAAAACAAAATCAAAGGTATGGAAAAAGTATGATATTTTCTTAAAAGATTTAGCAGAAAAAGTAAAAATAATTGTGTTTGATGAGGACAAAGATAAAAAATTTGAGAAGAAAAAAGGATATAAATTCAATAAAGAATTTTCAAATTATAAAGTTGAAATAATATATATAATTCCATATGCTAATAAGATTATAAAAGAAAAATTGGATAGTAAAGAATACATAGAATTTGATGATATAATAAAAAGATTAAATAATAATAAAGACGTGATTAGTGAAAATTTTATAAAAATTTTAAAAGATATAAAATAAAAAGAAAAAACTCTTTTGTAATTTTATAGATTAAAAGGGGGTGTATGAAAATAAGAAATGAAACAGAAGAAGTATTTGAAAAAATGCACATTGAAGAATTAGAAAAAATATTTAACAAGGATAATATTGATTTAAATAATAAAAACAATATTTTTTTAAAATTCCAAATTTCCGAGCAAGAAGCAAAAAATGGATGTACTAAAAAAATTAAATTTATGCAAATATGTGAAAATGGAAAAAAAGAACCAAATGAGATTGATGTAGGGATTCCAAAAGGCATAAAAAATGCTTCATCAATTGTTTGTTACGGTCAAGGCAATTATATAAAAGAACAAAAAAAAAGAAGCAATGTAGTTATAAAAGTAGAAATAAAATAAAAGGAATAAAAACATGAAAAATAGTTTAAAAAATCAAGCTGCAATACCAGAAAATTCAAAATGGGATAATATTATTAAAAGAGAATACGAGTTATATTCAAGAGGCAATGATATTCGTTCTGAATTTGAAAGAGATTATACGAGAATAATACATAGTTTAGCTTTTAGAAGAATGAAACATAAAACACAAGTGTTCTTTTCACCAACCAATGACCATATTTGTACCAGAATGGAACATATAATTTTAGTTGAATCAATTAGCAATACAATAGCAGAATATTTAGGATTAAATACAAAACTTACAAAATCTTAATCTTACTTATGGTGTAAAAGATGGTATTATTTCACATTGTGGTGAAATTGTAATTACCACTATATACAATACACTAAAAAAATACTATAAAGAAAAAGAAAATACTGCTAAAAAGTATCCAGAGATTATAAAAGATTTTGAAAAATGGTTAAAATTATATTGGAATTATGATAGATATAATGGTTGTGAAAATAAAGTTATTTTCAATATGGAGAAAGAACAAGAATTTTATCAAGTAATTATATATTATATATCTGGGATGACAGATAATTATGCAATAGACATGTATAATAAGATAATAAGTTTTTAAAGAAAAGAGGATTAAAATGAATAAGGTTAATCTATCAAAATCAAAATATTGTAAGGCAAAACAATGCAATAAAATTTTGTGGTTAGATAAATATAAAAAAGAAGAAGCAACAGATATAGGAAATGAATCAGTTTTAGAAAATGGAACAAAAGTAGGAGAACTTGCTAGAAGATATTTTTGGAAATACACAAATATAGAATTTAACAAAGATTTATCAAAAATGATTTTTGATACAGAAAAAGAACTAAAAAATGTTCCAAATATAATAACAGAAGCATCATTCAATTTCGATAATAATTTTTGTAGTGTTGATATATTAAAAAACGACATAGATGGAATAGAAATATATGAAGTAAAAAGTTCTACAGACATTCATGATATATATTTAGATGATGTTTCATATCAATATTATGTGCTAGATAACTTAGGTTTTAATATAAAAAGTGTCCATATAATGTATATCAATAGCGAATATGTAAGGAATGGCGAATTGGAATTAGAAAAGCTTTTTAATATTGAAGATGTTACTGAAATAGCTATTTCAAAGCAAAATGAAATACAGGAAAAAATAAAAGAAATAAATGAATATATGCAAAAATATGATAATGAAGAAAATGAGCCAGAAAAAAAGATTAGTATGAATTGTTTTGATCCTTATGAATGTGCATATTGGAAGTATTGTACTAAAGAATTACCAGAAAACAATATTTTTAAAATTAGATTAATGCATAAAGATAAAAAGTTTAAATTGTATAATGAAGGTAAAATTAGTTTTGAGGATGTTTTATATGAAGATATAAATGAAAAATATTTAGAACAAATAGAGTTTGAACTAAATGATAAAGAAACAAAAATAGACAAAGACAAAATTAGAGATTTTTTAGACACTCTTTCATATCCATTGTATTTTTTAGATTTTGAAACTTTTCAGCAAGCAATTCCAGAATATGATGGAGTAAGTCCTTACATGCAAATTCCTTTTCAATATTCACTACATTATATTGAAAAAGAAGGTGGAGAACTAGAACATAAAGAATTTCTTGCTGAAGCTGGATTAGACCCTAGAAGAACTTTGGCAGAAAGATTAGTTAAAGATATTCCTAAAAATGTATGTGTTACTGCATATAATATGAGTTTTGAAAAAAGTGTAATAAAAAAATTAGCTGAAACTTATCCAGATTTAAGTGAACATTTATTAAATATAAGAGAAAACATAAAAGATTTAATGATTCCATTTAAGGAAAGGTATTATTATTGCAAAGCAATGCAAGGTTCATATTCAATAAAATATGTACTACCTGCTTTATTTCCAAATGATCCAGAACTAGATTATCATAATTTGCCAGTAGTACATAATGGAGGTGAAGCAAGCTTTGCTTATAGTGATTTAGTAAATCATACAAAAGAAGAACAAGAAGAAATACGAAATGGATTATTAGTTTATTGTGGATTAGATACTTTAGCTATGGTTAAAATATGGGAGAAATTAAAAGAAGTGGAAGGAGAAATAAAAAATGGAAAATAATATTTTTAAATTTGCTACAAAAGAACTAGCTCAAGATGCAGTAGTAGCTTGGCTGGCAAACTGTTATAATTTCAATTCAACAAAAGAGATAGGAGAAGTGTTTATAAGAAAATTTATTTTAGGAAACGATTACGAAAACATAAAGAGTATAGAAATAGAAAGATCATTTCATGGAATTGATATATTTATGAAAATTGAAACAGATAAAGAAAAATATTCAATAATAATTGAAAATAAAAGAGGAACTTTTTTACACGATAAACAGTTGTTAAAATATGTAAATAGAATAAAAGAAGAAGATAAAAAAATAATAGTTATATTATTTAAAAGTGGAAACATTTTTCCATATGAAGAATTACAATATGAAATGGAACAAGAAGAAATAAAAAAAGAAATAGGAAATATCGAAATTGAATTCAAATTAAAAGATGTTCAATCATTTATAGATTCTCTAAAACTAGATACTAATAATATAATATTAAAAATGGTTGTTGAATATTATCAAAAAGTAAAAATTGATAATGAGAAATTAAAGGCAAATGATTGGAAATTGCAAATTAATAAAAATGAATGGAATGAATTCTATAATATAATAATTAGTAAGTTAAAAAAATTAGATATAGAAGAAAGTAAAAATGAAAACGGGGAGGCAATAGGAATAAGACGACCTGGTGGACTTGGAAATCAGGCAGACAGATCAAATTTCGAAATTCAAAATAAAAAATTTTTAGAAAAATCAAATAAAATAATTTCAGTAGAAAGAAATATTTGGGGATTTGGAATAGATTGGAAAAATAATGGACAAAAAGTAATTTTATTTTGTAATACTGAAATTGAAAAAAGAAAGGATTTTCATGATTTTTGCCAAAGGACTTTAGAAGAGAAAGACAAAGAAATAAAAGTAACAGGTAGAAGACCAACTTTTGCCCAAATAGAAATATCAAATAAAACTATAGAAGGTAAAAGCCTAAATCAAATAGCAGAAATTATTATAGAAAAAATATTAAAGTTATATAATACTGTTCTAAAACTTTTTGATCTTTACCCAAATAGAAATAATCAATAAAATATTGTTTAGATTGCAATATTCAATTAATAATGAAAAATATTTGAAATAACTAATAAACCTTACCTAGAGATGGAAAAATGTATTATATAGTTATAGTCCTCATGGATATAACTATAATTAATAAAATTATATATGGGAGAAATACGATGGAACTATACGAAAAAAATGGAAATATACTATACATTTTAAATGTATTAAAAAAATATAGTGATGAGGAACACAAGTTATCTATATCAGAACTAAAAGAAAAAATAAATGAAATATATGGTGAAGATATAGACCCAAGAACTATAAGAAGAAATATCAATTTACTAAAAGAGAAATTTGGTTATGATATTAGTACATACAATGATAATAAAATTGGATATTATATAAGTAATGACCCTGAAACAGATTTTGAACCAGGAGAAATTAGAGCAATTATAGACATTTTTAGTTATTCTTCATTTATAGAAGATAGAATTGCAAAAGGGATAATAAAAAAGTGTAAAAATCTGCAAAATATATATGAAAATGAAAAAGTAAAAAATTATAAAGTATATTCTCCTAAGAGTAAGACAAGCAATATAGAGGTAATAAAGAATATTGAAGATATTTCAAATAGTATTATAAACAAAAATAAGATACAATTTGAATACTGGAAATATTATATTAAAGGCAACAAAATAGAAAAGAAAATAGTAAGTGAGCCTATTGTTTCTCCTTATGCCATTTTATATGATAATCAACAATTTTATATGTTAGGAATAAAGAATGGAAATGATGAATTTTTCCATTATAGATTAGATAGAATAAAAAATTTGACTGAAACAAATGAAAAAATAACTATAAAGAAAACAGAAAAAGAAATAGAAGAATATACAGATACAGCAGTTGAAATTTTTAGTGGAAACAAAATTGAAATTGAGGCTAAATGTAACGAGGTATTACTAGGTGAAGTTATAGAAAAGTTTGGAAAAAATGTGAAAATTAGTCCAATAAATGATAAAGAATTTAAAATGAACTTATATGCAAATCCAAAAGGGTTTAAACTATGGGCAATGAGAAATTTAGATATAGTGACAGTAACAAAACCACAAGCATTTATAGAGGAAATACAAGCATTACTTGATGATGCAGTAAGAAGGTACTGTAAATAAATGCACTAATACATTATATGACCAATATAATTGAATATATAAAATATAGCTAGTATAATAAAAATATACTAGCTTATTTTTTGGGAAAGGAAAGTGTAAACTATGAAAACAGGGTTTAAAGATTTAGATAATAATATAAAATTAAATAATGGAGAATTGGTTGTAATTGCTTCAAGACCAGCTATGGGAAAAACTACTTTTGCTTTAAATATATTAAGCCATATTGGATTAGAAGAAAAAATAGGAATTTTGTTTTTTAGTTTAGAAGATAGCGAAGAAAACATAATTAAAAGATTGGTTACTAATAATTCTATTACAAAAGAACTATTAAAAGATAGTCCAATATATCTATCTACTGAAGCAGCATTATCTATAGAAGATATATGTAAAAAATCAAGAAAATTAAAAGAAGAAAAAAATATTGGGGTAATTATTATTGATTATCTTCAACTTATAAATTTTGATAAACAAAAATTGTTAAGTAGAGATGACGAAATTACAGAAATTTTAAGACGATTAAAGGTTTTAGCCAAGGAATTAGATATTCCAGTTATAATAACAAGCCAATTATCACGAGCACCAAAAGAAAGAAGGAGCCAAAAACCTATAATTGAAGATTTTTCAAGTTCAAAATATGGAATTACAAAGTATTCTGATAAAATTTTATTTTTGTATAGAGATTTAAATTATACAGAAAATGAAAAAAATAATATTATGAAATTAACTATTGCCAAAAATAATGATGGAAAAATTAAAGATTTAGAAATAATTTTAAAAATTGTTGAAAATGGTATTTTAAAGGAAAAGATAAGTGATGACTATGAGCTTATAAATTCAAAAGCAATTAGCAATTATTGTAGGAACATAATGTATCAATTTAATACAGAAGAACTTGCTGTTTTAGTGTATAGAAATAAAAAAATGGATATATTTGAAAAAGTTTCTAAATATGAAGACTTGATAGATAATTATTCAGATATGGAAGTTATAGAGAGAATAAATTGTAAGCATTATGATAGTGTAAAGACTTTAATACAAGAAGAAATTGATAGATTAAAAAATTTATTTGAAGATTTTATAAAAGAGGATGAAAGATGTGCTTATACATGGTATGAATATAATAAAACAACCAAAAAAGAAGATTCTAGCCCTTATCATATATCAAAAAATCTAAAAGGAACATATAAAGATGTATATGATGATGTAGTAAACTATGTGAACGAATATGATGATACAATTTCATTTACTATTATAAAAAAATTTTTTGGAGAAAAAGAAAGAACAATCATTTCAAAATATAATGTTATAAATAAAAAAATTATATTAATAAATATATATGAAGATACTTGTTTAGATATAAATAATATTTTTGTATATATGCCTACTCCATTTAAAAAAGGTGATATTTTAATTTCTAAAAATCAAACAATGTCGAATATTGGAGATAATGGAAATATATTTGTTTTAGATAATTTAATTACTTGGAGTGAAAATATAAAGGAATGTTTAGCAAAAGGAAATTATGATTCTTCTGATATGGTAGGATATGGATATTATCTATATGATGATAAAGCAAAATTTACTTATGATAATAAGTGGGATTATGATAGCTTTGAATATTATGAAGGAGACATTGAAGGCAATAATAGGATTTTAAAAGCAATTAGTAGTTATTTAAAAGGCAAAATAGATTTTGAACTTCTAATACATGCTTATGATGTATTTAAAGTTGAAAGCATAAACAAAGCCATGCCAGATTTTTATACAGAAGAAGGATTAAAAAAAGCAGGTTTTACTGATATAGATATTCAAAATGAAAAAGATAATTGGAAAAAATATATATGAAGGAGGATTAATAAAATGCAAAATATAAATGAAATAAAAAAACTAGATAAAAGTACAATTTCAAAATATATAAAAGAAAAATGTTATAGTAAAGCTAAAAAAATATATGGAGAAAATTTACCTTATGATGTAGAAAAAAGATTGAAACTTGAACTTGACTCTATAATAGAGAATAATTTTGAAATAAAATATTTAGTAACATCAGAAGCAGCAAAAAAATCAAAAGAAAAGGGATATTTATCCTATACAAGAGGTAGTGTAGGAAATTCTTTTGTAGCATTTTTACTAGAAATTACAGACTTTAATCCTATAAAATACAATCTACCATTTGAGATGTTTGCAGGAATAAAATATGATAAGGAACCTGACATAGAAATATATATTTCAGAAGAAATAATAGAAAAAATACTTGATGAAGTAAAAGATGTAAAAGAAGAAATAAAAATTCGAGGAACAAATCTACCTACATTTTTAAAAAAATTACAAGATGAAACAAAAATTAACCCGCAAGATATTGATTTTGATGACAAAGATACTTTTAATTTATTTGCAAAAGCAGATACTAGAGGAATATATGATTTTACATCAGATTTTATGATTAATATGTTAAAACAAGCAAAAATTAGGAATTTTAATGATTTAGTTTGTGTATCGGCTTTAAGTCATGGAACTGGAACATGGACTAACAATGCAGAATATGTAATTAGAAAATTTGATATACCTATAGATATGCTAGTTTCTAACAGAGCAGATGTTATGAACTATTTAATGGCAAAAGATATTGATAAAGAAAAAGCTTATGATATAACTGAATTTTTAAGAAAAGGACATTGCTATAGAGCAACATACATATTTGCACAAAAAAATTTTAGCATAAAATGGAAAGAATATAAAAAAATATTAGAAGACCACCATATTCCACAATACTATATAGACTCATTTGAAAATATAAAATATTTATTCTCAAAAGCTCATTCTATAAGTGCTGCAGAAAATTCTTTTAGAATTGCTTGGTATAAAGCACATTATCCAAAAGCATTTTATAAAGTATATTTTGAAACATATAAAACAATAAATATTAATTGCTATTATACAAAAAAAGATGTAGAAAAAAAATTAAAAAGACTCTATGATGAGCAATTAGGAATTTGGAAAAAGGGTTATACAGAGGAAAAAAAGCTAAAAGACCAAATTTGTGAATTTGAGATTTTGCTTGAAATGTTTAATAGGGGAATAAAAAAAGACACAAAAAGAAAAGAGGATATTTTTGATCTAATAAATTCAAAAGCAATAGGAGATTATTGTAGGGAAATAGGGTATCAATTCAATACTGAAGAACTTGCTGTTTTAGTGTATAGAAATAAAAAAATGGATATATTTGAAAAAATTTCTAAATATCAAAATTTGATAGATAATTATCCAGATATGGAAGTGGTTGAAAGGTTTAATTGCAAACATTATGGCAGTGTTAAAACAATGATAAAAAATGAAATAAACAGAATTACAAAATTATATCAAAATTTCATAGATGAAGATGATTGTATATATGGATGGAGCGATTGGAATATAAACGGTTATTCTAATTATGAAATTGATAATGCAAAAAGAACATACAAAGAAATAGAAAATGAAATAAAAAATTTAATAAATGAATATAACGACATTGATTATTTTAGTATTACAAAAAAATATTTTGATGGACCAGAAGTCATTTTTAGAGATAAAGAGAAAAAGATAGTTGCAAATTGTAAAGTTATAAAAAAGATTCCTAAAATTATAGAAATAAAGGAAACTGGTGAAGAAATATCAGATTTTGAAGGGATTTTTATAAATATACCTGTTCCATTTAAAAAAGGTGATATTTTAATTAGTGATACTGCAACTCCGTATAAGAACGTAATGAAAGATGAAAAAGATTGCATATTTGTATTAGATAGCTTAACTATTTGGCATGAAGGAATAAAAGATAAAGATTGTACTAGAAATTTGGATATGACTGATATGATGGGAAATGGATATTATTTAGTTGATGGCAGTAAAAACTTTGTTTTAGATCATATCTCTGATTATGATTCCTTCGAGTATTTTGAAAACGAATTAGAAGAAACTAATCGTATTTTAAAATTAATTAGTAGCTTTTTAAAAGGAAAAATTGATAACTTAGAATTATTTGTAAAAGCATATGAATCGTTTAAATCAGATTATGAAGGAAAAATGCCAGACATCTTTATAGATGAAGATTTAAAATTGGCAGGTTTTAGTGATTGGGAAGTTTCAAAAATACATCATGAGCAAGACAAAATATATAATATGCCAGAAAATAAAAGAATCGATTATATAATAAATAATACCAATGGTCTAAAAGGTATTGAAGAAGAAAGTGTAAAACATATTGAAACTGATTTTTATGATAATGTATTTGTTTTAACTATAGATGGTAAATTATACAAAAATGGTGAGTTGGTTGATAAAAAAATAAAAGAGCTTCATATGTTTGATGGGTGTCATTTATATAAAGTAACAAGTGATAACAAAATTAGACCTATAGATGATGATTTTAAATGGAATGATATTGATACATATTTAAATAACCATGATTGTTCTTATAAGAAAATCTTATTCAGTACAATGAATATTGTTGCTTTAACCAATAACGGAGAGATTAGAGAAATACATCAATATCCAGCATGCATTATTCCAGAAAATTATGTTGGAGTAGAAGATATAAAAATTGAAGAAATTAATAGTTTAGATATACCTTTTGTATATAAAAATAATCATTATATAAAATTATATGAAAATTAAAACACTGTTTTATCAATACAATATATGACCATATATCTTTTCTATTCTTTCTTAATACAGTATAATATATAAAGCATTAAGAAGGGAGTTTTTATATATGAAATTAGATGAAGAATTATTGGATGAAGAAAATGAAAAAATTTTAAGTAAATTAGATGATACTATTGGATTAAGTAAAAATAAAGCAATATTGAGAGATATTATAAAATATCATAATGTTATGCAACAATATGAATGCAATATTGATTTTGAAAATTATAATATTGTTATTAGAAATAACTCTAGTTATACTTTTTATGAAGAATTAATATCTATTATTGCAGAAATATATTATAAAAATGGGATAATACTTAACCCTAATATTTTATATTTTAACCCAGATGAATTTAGACATAATACAAGAAAAAAAGAAAAAAGTGAATATAAAGATATAAAAGAAGGACTGATAGTTATTGATTTAGAAGCAATAGGAAGAACTCCAAAAGGATTAAAAGAGGAAATAAAAGTTATGATAGAGCAAATGCCGACAAAAGCATTTATTATATTAGAAGATGAATTTAGAGAAGGTGAAGTAAATGCTATATTAACTGAATATTTTTCATGGGCAATGAAAATAGATGCCATTTCAACTAAAGAAAAGGAACTATATATAAAA
This sequence comes from uncultured Clostridia bacterium, assembly GCA_947628815.1. Lineage (GTDB taxonomy): Bacteria > Bacillota > Clostridia > TANB77 > CAG-508 > RGIG8482. The sequence goes on from CANRBJ010000027.1 coordinate 18,317, forward strand.
AAATTTATGGATTCAAATGAATTAACATACAATGAAGAAATTATAAAAGAATTGTCTGATAATCCTTATTACTTAATAAAAAATAAATTAACTAATATATTAGTTAACAGTAAAATAAATAATGAAAAAAATTTGATAAAAATTCTAAAAAAAGACGAGAAACTTGAAAAAAGTAAAGAAAAAGTGTTACAAAAAACAGGCATGCAAGAACTAGATGAGCTTATAGGTTTGGATGAAGTAAAAGAACAAATAAAAAAAATTATAAGTTTTGTAAAAACTAGTAAAACAAGAAATAATGTGCCAATGCTACATATGTGCTTTAATGGAAATCCAGGAACAGGTAAAACAACAGTAGCAAGAATAGTAGGAAAAATTTTTGCAGAAGAACAAATTTTATCAGATAGAAAAATTTTTGTAGAAGCTCAAAGATGTGATTTAATAGGAAAATATGTTGGACATACTGCACCTATGACTCAAAAGATGATTGAAAAATCTTTAGGTGGAATTTTATTTATTGATGAAGCATATTCTATTGCTTCATATATTCAAGATGAGGGAGGCAGAGATTATGGTGCAGAATGTATAGCAACTTTGCTAAAAGGAATGGAAGATAATAGAGAAAATCTTTGCGTAATACTTGCAGGTTATACAAATGAGATGAAACATATGTTAGAAGTAAATCCAGGATTTGAAAGTAGAATTCAATTTACAATAGACTTTCCAGACTATTCATCAGAAGCATTATATAGCATTTTTAAAAATCTTTGCAATAAAGAAAAATATAAAATATCTAGTAATGTAAAAGCTTTTTTGATAGATCATTTTAATAAAGCAAAACGTAATAAAAATTTTTCAAATGCAAGATATGTAAGAAATTTATATGAAAAAATAAAAATAGAACAATCTTATAGAGTAGCTACAAATATTAATGAAAATATAAATTTAATAAAAAAATGTGATATTGAAAAAGTAGTTGAAAGTTTAAAAACAAATTGTGAAAAATTGAAAAAAATTGGATTTTCAGCATAAAAATATAATATTTTTAAGGAGGTGTCATTTGAAAAAGAGTAATTTTGTAAAAGAATATAATTTTGATACCTTTGTTGTTGGAGATAGTAATAGACTAGCTTATTCACTTGCAGTTACAGCAACTAAAGAGTCATCTGGAGTAGGAAATGTATTATATATATATGGAAAAAATGGACTTGGTAAAACTCACTTATTGTATGCAATAGGAAATGCAATTATAAATGGAATTACGACAAAACTATGTCGCAATTCCTAATCAGTTCTATTTAATGTTTTTTTCTATATGAATAG
>CANRBJ010000028.1 GCA_947628815.1 uncultured Clostridia bacterium
CACAGAAGTTAAGCTCTATTGTGCCGAAGATACTTGTGGGTTACCCTGCTGGAAAAATAGGTCATCGCCAGGTTTTTTTTTATTATATAGGAAAATTCGTAATTATTTTAAAGTTGAATAAAAACTATACCTTAGAAATAATAAAATTATTTTTAAAGTATGGTTTTTTACTTTAAATCATTTAATTGTATAAAGAAGATTAAGTTAAAAGTAAAAAGTTACAAAAAAGTCAACGAAATATGGAGGTTTTTCTTGACTTTTTTATGAAAGTGTGATAAACTACTTTAGCATATTGCTTAGAAGCATATGTTCACATCGTTTAAAAAGTAAAGCAAGAGATTACGGAGGTGTATTTAAGATGGCTTCAAAAGGACCAAGAGAACATATAACATTAGAATGTACAGAATGTAAAAGAAGAAATTATATGACAGAAAAGAATAAGAGAAACAATGCAGACAGATTAGAAATTGTTAAGTATTGTAAATTCTGTAAAAAACGTACAACACACAAAGAAACAAAATAAGCTATTTTAAGGAGGAAATAAAATGGCGAAAGAAGCAAAAAATAAAAAAGAAAATAACAAACATTTTTGGAAAGATTTTAAAGCAGAACTAAAAAAAGTTATTTGGCCAACACCAAAACAAGTTGCAAATAATACAACAGCAGTTATTAGCATTGTATTGATTACTGCAGTTATTGTTTTTGTATTGGATTTAGCTTTTGAAAAATTAAATACACATGGAGTAGATAGATTAAGAAGTATTGTTAAAACAGAAGAGTTTACAAATAGCATAGTAGATAATTCAGTTGATACTAATGAAATAGACACTAATACAGTTACAGACAATACCGTTTCTGAAGATAATACTGTTTCAGAATAATCTTAAAATATTGAAAAGGAGGCTACTAATAGATGTCTCAAGCAAGTGAAGAAATACAACCAAAATGGTATGTTGTTCATACTTATTCAGGGTATGAAAATAAAGTTAAAACAGACCTAGAAAAAACAATCAAAAATAGAGAACTAGAGGATTTTTTCTTTGATATTGTAGTTCCTATGGAAGAACAAATAGAAATAAAAGATGGGAAAAGAAAAACAAATCTTAAAAAAGTTTTTCCAGGATATGTACTAATCAAAATGATTGTAACAGAAGAATCGTGGTATATTGTTAGAAATACAAGAGGAGTTACAGGTTTTGTTGGTTCAGGGGCAGACCCAATACCACTTACTGATGACGAAATACGAAATATGGGATTTGAAGATGTTCAAGTTAATATCGATTATGATGTAAACGATTCAGTTCGTATTGTAAATGGACCATTAGTAGATTTTATAGGAGTTGTACAAGAAATTAATAAAGAAAAAAATAAAGTAAAAGTACTAGTATCTATGTTTGGAAGAGAAACTCCTGTAGACTTAGAGTTTTCTCAAGTACAGAAAGTTGTTTAATATAGTAGCTAGTAACCTTATAAAAGTTCTAGCTCTAGCATAAAGATTTAAGAGGAAGAAGGTAGGTGAAAAAAATGGCTGAAAAAGAAGTTTCAAACATTATTAAACTACAAATAGAAGCAGGAAAAGCAACTCCAGCTCCACCAGTTGGACCAGCTTTAGGTTCAAGTGGTGTAAACATTATGCAATTTGTTAAAGAATTCAATGATAGAACAGCAAACCAACCAGGTATGATAATACCAGTTGTAATTACTGTATATAAAGATAAATCTTTTGAATTTATTACAAAAGTTCCACCAGTTGCAGTATTAATTAAAAAAGCATTAAAAATAGAAAAAGGTTCAGGAAAACCAAATAAAGATAAAGTTGCAACTATTACAAAGGAACAAGTAAAGCAAATAGCAGAACAAAAAATGGAAGATTTAAATGCAGCTTCTCTTGAAACAGCTATGAGCATGGTAATGGGGACAGCTCGTTCAATGGGTGTAGTTGTACAAGATTAGTAATAAAATTGGGAGAATAGAAATATTCGTTATTACCAAAGGAGGATAAAAATGAAAAGAGGAAAAAGATATGAAGAAGCTGCAAAGCTTGTAGATTCTTCAAAATTATATGAAGTAAAAGAAGCTATGGAATTAATTGAAAAATTCCCAAAGCCAAAATTTGATGAAACAGTTGAATTACATGTAAAATTAGGAGTAGATTCTAAGCATGCTGATCAACAAGTTAGAGGTACAGTAGTACTTCCAAATGGAACTGGTAAAACTTTAAGAGTTTTAGTTTTTGCAAAAGGCGATAAAGCAAAAGAAGCAGAAGCTGCTGGAGCAGATTTCGTTGGAGCAGAAGAATTAATACCAAAAATTGAAAAAGAAAATTGGTTTGAATATGATGTTATCGTTGCAACTCCAGATATGATGGGTGTTGTTGGTAGACTTGGTAAAGTATTAGGACCAAAAGGTTTAATGCCAAACCCAAAATCAGGAACAGTAACTATGGATGTTACAAAAGCAATTTCTGAAATTAAATCTGGTAAAGTAGAATATCGTTTAGATAAAACAAACATTATTCACTTAGGTTTTGGAAAAGTTTCTTTCGGAGCTGATAAATTAGTAGAAAACTATGAAACAGTAATGGAAGCAATTATAAAAGCAAAACCAGCTGCAGCAAAAGGTCAATATATTAAGAGTGTAGCAATAACTACAACAATGGGTCCAAGTGTATACATTAACCAAAAATAGAATATAGCCAAAGACAGTAGGCATTAAGCTAAGTCCTACCGAGGTAAAAAAGTGAGCGGGGAAACTACTCATAATTGCTTCGGTATGGCTATTATGAGTAGTTTTTAATTTACAAATAATTTTGAGGAGGTGAAAACCAAATGGCAAATGAGAAAATCATTAAACAAAAAGATGAAGAAGTAAAAGCATTAGCAGAAAAAATAAAAGATGCAAAGCTTGTACTTTTAACAGATTACAGAGGAATTAATGTTACAGATGTAACAAGTTTAAGAAAAACATTAAGAGAAACAAATTCAGAATATAAAGTAATCAAAAATAATATAACAAGAAGAGCATTAAAAGAATGTGAATTAGTTGGTTTAGATGAAGCGTTAATTGGTCCAACAGCAGTTATATTAGGTAGTGAGGATTACTTAGCCCCAGCAAAGGCTATATATGAATTTACAAAGAAAAATGATTATTATAAAATAAAAGGTGGAATAATTGAAGGTAAAGTTATGACAGCAGAAGAAATAATAACACTTGCAAAACTTCCATCAAGAGAAACATTACTATCTATGCTTGCTGGTGCATTACTTGGAAATATTTCAAAACTTGCAGTTGCACTAGACCAAGTTAAAGCACAAAAAGAAGCAAACGCTTAGAAGAATTAGAGTGGTGAACTTATATCACTAGAAAAAATTAAAGATTAGAAGATTTTAGTATATATATATCTAATCATAAAATAGGAGGAAATAAAATGAGTAAAGAAGAAATGATTGAAGAAATCAAAAAAATGACAGTTGTAGAATTAGCTGATTTAGTTAAAGCAATAGAAGAAGAATTTGGAGTATCTGCAGTAGCAGCAGCAGCACCAGTAGCAGGGGCAGCAGCAGGAGCAGCTGCTGAAGAAAAATCTTCATTTGATGTTATATTAAAAGATGCTGGAGCAAATAAAATCCAAGTAATTAAAGTAGTAAGAGATGCTACAGGATTAGGATTAAAAGAAGCAAAAGAATTAGTAGATGGAGCACCAAAAACAGTTAAAGAAGGAGCTTCAAAAGAAGAAGCAGAGGAATTAAAAGCTAAATTCACAGAAGTTGGAGCAGTTATAGAACTTGCTTAATTAAAAAAATATTATCTATCTCACAAATATTAGATAGATAATATTTTTTTATTGTATTTTGCATAAATTGAATACAAAAAATTTTTCATAAAGTTTGTAAAATTAAGGAAAGCTGGTATGCATTGGCATACCAGCTTTCCTTAATTTGGTATTACTTAAATTTCTGCAACTAAGAATCAGTAGCTATCTTTAAATTTTGAAATTATTTTTACCAGTATATGTACGTTTCTTTTTCGCCATCTTCCTCCTTTTTTTCTACCCTGTAACCAAGTTGCATAAGCTCATTTATGAGCTTATCTGGCATCCAGCCATTAAAGCTCCAGTAATTCCTCCGAATATCAATCGCTGTTCTAATGCCAAAATTAATTTCTGCTTTCCAGTCGTTATATATTTTTTCTTCAAGTAGTTCCCGAGCCTCTTTAGCTGTTTTAAGGTTTGGTAAGGCCTCTTCAGCAGTAGTTTTACCTATTAGTAATGACAGCATTTTTTCAAAAGCATCAAAAGTATCAAAAGAATTAAACATAGTAATACCTCCTTTTTACTTAAAGCACTTAAACTTCAAGTACTTTATTCAATTGTGACGAATATATTATATCAAATAAATTAACATAATGCAAGTCCAGATAATATAGATTTAGGTGAATGGGATGTGTACTTAAGAATTTCACAAAATGGAGATATGAATACGGACAATAATTATAAATGTATTCAACTTGCAAATTACGACTATTTGGTCAAAAACTATTGCAATTTTAATAAATAAATAATAAAATGATAACATCGCAAATACAATTGTAAAAGTAAAAACTTTGGAGGAATAATATGGTCATATTGTTAGATGCTATGGGTGGAGATAATGCACCTGATGCTAATATAAAAGGTGCTGTAAAAGCAATTAATCAAATTGAAGCAGATGTTCTTTTAATTGGGGATAAAGATATTATTAATAAAAAAATTAAGGAAATATATAAAAAGAATGACATTTCTGAAATATCACCTAGATTAAAAATACATCACACTACTGAAATTATTGAAATGTGTGATATTCCTACACAAGCAATAAAGCACAAAAAAGATTCTTCAATGGTAGTTGGGTTTAACTTACTGAAAGAAGGAAAGGGTGATGTATTTATTTCTGCTGGAAACAGTGGAGCATTATTAACTGGTGCAACATTACTTGTAGGAAGAATAAAAGGAATTGATAGACCAGCACTTGCAGGAATTTTACCTGCCTACAAAAGTAGATTATTGTTAATTGATTGTGGTTCAAATACAAACTGTAAGCCAATTAATTTACTACAATTTGCACAAATGGGTAGTATTTATATACGAAATACTTTTGGAAAAGAAAATCCAACAGTAGGTTTGTTAAACATAGGTACAGAAGAAACAAAAGGAAATGAATTAATTAAAGATTCATATAAATTAATACAAGAAAAGAAAGAAGAATTAAATATTAACTTTTTAGGAAGTGTAGAAGGAAGAGATGCATTTTCAGGAAAGCTTGATATTCTTGTTGCAGATGGCTTTACAGGTAACGTATTCTTAAAGACAGTAGAAGGTGTTGGAAAATTAGTAAAAAGAACCTTAAAAGAAAATATTAAAAGAAACATATTTACAATTCTTGGAGCAATTCCATGTATGCCATCATTAAATGGTCTTGCAAAAGCTATGGACTATAAAGAATATGGTGGAGCATTGTTTTTAGGAGTAAAGAAACCAGTTGTAAAAGCACATGGAAGTAGCGATGAAAAGCTTTTTGAATTTACTATAAAACAAGCAGAACAGTTCGTAAAAAACAAAGCAGTAGAAAAAATGACAGAAGAATTTCAAAAAGTAGAACAGAAAAATGAAAAAGTACTTGACAATTAACGAAACATATATTATTGTTTAGGTAATACTTTGATTAAAATTTGAGGGGAGGTGAACTTAAGATAATGAGTTCAGAAGAAATTTTTGAAAAAGTAAAAGAAATTATAGTAGAACAATTAGGTGTTGCAGAAGCAAATGTTACTATGGAAGCATCTTTTATAGATGACTTAGGAGCCGATTCACTTGATATTGTTGAATTAATTATGGCATTAGAAGAAGAATTTGATTTAGAAATTCCAGATACAGATGCTGAAAAAATAGTTACAGTAAGTGATGTAGTTGATTACATAAAAGAAAATGTATAGTTAATGTAAAAATGAATAAGGCATGAACCCTCCGTCAAAGCGCAGCAAGACTGGGGGTTCTAAAACGAATATTAGGAGGTGGTAAAAATAGAACTAGAAATATTTGAGCAAAAAATAGGATATACATTTCAAAATAAAAATTTATTAAAAAATGCACTTACCCATACTTCATATGCAAATGAGAAAAATATAGCAAGCAATGAAAAGCTAGAATTTCTAGGAGATGCTATTCTAGAATTTGTAACAAGTGATTACTTATATAAAAATTATTTGCATTTAAAAGAGGGAGAAATGACTAAAGTTAGAGCAAGTGTTGTATGTGAAAATAGTTTATATAAAATAGCAAATAAGCTTAATTTTAGTGATTTCTTATATTTAGGAAAGAGTGAACTTTTAAACAGTGGAAAAACAAGTCCTGCAATTCTTGCAGATAGTGTAGAAGCAGTAATTGCTGCAATGTATTTAGATGCAGGAATAGATATAGTTTCAAAATTTATTATTGAAAACTTAAAAGAAGAAATAGAAAATGCAAGTAAACATGTTGGTTTAAAAGATTATAAAACTGTTTTACAGGAAAAATTGCAATCACATGGAGAAGTTCATATTGAATATGAAATAATAGAAGAATCTGGTCCAGATCACAACAAATCTTTTACAGCACAAGTAAAAGTAAATGGAAAAATACTAGCAAAAGGGAAAGGTAAATCAAAAAAAAGTGCAGAAATGGAAGCAGCACGGAAATGCAATAATAAACAATAAACTATAGGAGGGAATATGAAAAACAAAGAAAAACAATATGTTATACCAATTTTTGTACCACACCTAGGATGTCCAAATGATTGTATATTTTGTAATCAAAAGAGCATTAGTGGACAAACAAAGCAAGTAACAAAAAAAGATGTAGAAAAAATTATAATAGAATATTTAGACAATTTTAAAGATAAAGATGCCTATAAAGAAGTTGCATTTTTTGGAGGAAGTTTTACAGCAATTGATGAAAAAACTCAAGAAGAACTATTAGAAGCGGCATATCAATTTATTGAAGAAAAGAAAATAGATTCAATTCGAATATCAACAAGACCAGATTGTATTAATAAAGAAATTTTAAAAAGATTAAAGAAATATAAAGTAAAAACTATAGAACTAGGAGTACAATCAAGCAATGATTACATACTAAAAAGGGCAGGTAGAGGTCATACATTTTCAGACGTAAAAAAAGCCTCAAAATTAATAAGATGGAGCGGATTTACTTTAGGTCATCAAATGATGGTAGGATTACCAGATAGTACAAAAATTGATGAATTAAATACAGCAAAAGACTTAATAAAACTAAAACCAAAAATGGTAAGAATATATCCAGTCTTGGTAATAAAAAATACAAAATTACAAAAAGAATACGAAGAAGGAATATATGAACCAAACACTCTAGAGCAAGCAATAGAGTGCTGTAAAGAATTAGTATATATGTTTAATGAAAAGAAAATTGATATAATTCGAATAGGTCTTCAAAATACAGATGTAATTACAGATTCTACCAAAGAAGAAAGTGAAGTAGTTGCAGGTCCATATCATCCAGCATTTGGGCAACTTGTAGAAGATAGTATTTGGTATGATAGTATAGTAAATAAAATAAAAAAATTCAATGTAAAGGTAAAAGAAGTAGAAATTAGAGTAAATCCAATGAATGTAAATCATGTAATAGGGCATAAAAAAGAAAATGCCCAAAAACTAAAAGATTTATATGAAGTTGATATAAAAGTAAAAGCAGATGAAAATATAAAGTTAGGAAAAATGGAATTAGAAGTTTTAAAAACTTTTACAGATTTTAAAGAAGAAATAGCAGAAACTAAATAAAACTTAAATTAGTATAAACCACCTATATTTGTTAATAATACAAATATAGGTGGTTGTATGAGTTTAAAGAAAAAAAGATTTAAATTAAAAATAAGAAAATATACATTTGAATTTTTTCAAATAGCACTTGGAACATTTATTATGGCTTTTGGAGTATCAAGCTTTTTATTACCAAACCAATTATCATCTGGAGGATTTACTGGAATTGCTACCATTTTTTACTATCTTCTACACATACCGATGGGATTAACCATATTTATATTAAATGTACCTTTGTTCATATTATCATGGATAAAAAAAGGCGGAGAGTTTTTTATAAAAGGTCTAATTGGAACTACGATGTTATCTATATTTATAGATTTTTTAGACCAGTTTAAAGCTTTAACTCGGAGATCATTTACTTGCGTGTATTTATGGTGGAATTATAATTGGGTTTGGAACATCTATTGTATTAAAAGCAAATGCATCTACTGGGGGAACTGATATGATGGCATATGTTATACGAGAGTACAAGCCAAATTATAGAACAGGAAGATTAATAGTTATCATTGATACAATTATTATAATATTAAATGTTATTTTCTTTAGAAAAATAGAAATCGGACTATATTCTGCAATTGCAATATTTTTAATGGGTAAAGTAATTGATATTGTCTTTGAAGGAGTAGATTTTACAAAAATGATATACATTGTTTCAAATAAATATGAAGAAATATCAGATAAAATTACAGAACATGTAGGAAGAGGAATTACAGGAATTTATGCAAAAGGAATGTATACAAATGATGAAAAGATGATGCTATGGTGTATAGCGTCTAGAAATGAAGCAGTAAGAATTAAGCAAATTAGCAAAAAAATAGATCCATCTTCATTTGTAGTAATATCGAATGCAAGAGAAGCATTTGGATTTGGTTTTAAAAAAGAATAATTGGCATACATTAGCATAAAAATTGCATTGCGATTACCTGTATTTTATGATAGAATATAAAAGGTTAGAGAGGTAATATATGAAAGAGCAAATATATATTTTAGAAGAACCAATTGCATTTGAGCCAAAGCATATTTTTGATTGTGGTCAATGTTTTAGATGGAATGAGCAAGAAGACGGAAGTTATATTGGTGTGTTTGGCGAAAATGTATTGCAGGTAAAAAAAGAGGATAATAAAATAATTTTTAAAGGTATATGTAATGGAAATATTAAAGAAGTTGTTGATGATTACTTTGATATTTCTACTAATTATGAACAAATTAAAGAAACTTTAAGTAAAGTTGACGATTACCTAAAAGAAAGCATTAAATTTGGCAAAGGTATTCGAATATTAAACCAAGACTTATGGGAAATGATTATTTCATTTATAATTTCAGCAAACAACAATATTCCAAGAATAAAAGGAATTATTGAAAGAATTAGCAAAAAATATGGAAAAAAGATTATATGGAATAAAAAAGAATACTATACATTTCCAACTCCAGAAGAATTAAGTAAAGCCTCAATACAAGATTTAAGAGATTTAGGGTTAGGATTTAGAGATAAAAGAGTATATGAAACAACTCGGATTAATAGTTAGTAAAAAATTCGATTTAGAAGAATTAAAAAAACAAAAAGATACATTAAAAATAAGAGAACAGCTATTAACTATTCCAGGAGTAGGTCCAAAAGTTGCAGATTGCATTTTGCTGTTTTCATTAAAAAGATGGGAAGTATTTCCTATAGATGTTTGGGTAAGACGAGTTATGAATGAATTATACATAAAAAATGATGATGAAACCAAAGTAAAACAAAAAGAAATCGAAGAATTAGCAAATAAAAAATATAAAAATTTAGCAGGACTTGCACAGCAATATTTATTTTACTGGAAAAGAGAAACTGCTTAAAATGGTAAAAAAGAGAGGGTAAAATGAGTATACGTTTAATTTATGGTAGAGCAGGTACAGGAAAGAGCCAGTTTTGTTTTGACGACATAAAAGAAAAAATCACTAAAAATAATAAAATATATATTATTACACCAGAACAGTTTTCGTTTACACAAGAACAAAAATTGCTAAATAGTTTAGAAACGAATGCTGTTATTTATGCAGAAGTTTTAACATTTAAACGTATGGCATATCGCATTATGAGTAGTATTCAAAAAAACGAAACTAATATTTCAAAATCTGGAAAAGCAATGTTAATTTATAGCATATTATCTAAGCATAAAGAAGAATTAACATTTTTAAATAAATCAGATGAAAACATTGAAATTGCACGAACAATTATAAAGGAATTTAAAAAGCATAATGTTCAAGTAAATAATGTGAAAGAAGCGATAGAAAAAACAGATACACCTTATTTAAAATACAAATTACAAGATTTATATGTTTTATATAATGAATACCAACTTGCACTAAAAAACAATTATATTGATGAAGAAGATATTTTAACAATACTTGCAAGCAAGCTAGATAAAACTGATATGTTTAAAGATTCAATTATATATATAGACGAATTTGTAGGCTATACTAGCCAAGAATACGAAATTATAAGAGAGTTAATAAAGAAAGCAAAACAAGTAAATATTACAGTTTGCACAGACAGCTTAAATATTAGTAATGATAAGGAATCAGACTTATTCTTTGCAAATAAAGAAACAGCTCAAAAAATAATAAATATAGCAAATAATGAAAAGGTAAAAATAGAAGAACCGGTTGAATTAAAAGAGCTACACAGATATAAAAAAGAAGAATTAAAACATTTAGAAAATAATTTATATGCAACAAAATATAAAAAATATACAAAAGAACCTAAAAATATAGAATTATTTTTAGCACAAAATCCATTTTCAGAAATAGAACACATAGCAAAAAAAATTGTGGAATTAGTTAGAGATAATGGTTATAGATATCAAGATATATCAATTATTACTAAAAATATAGATACATATTCTGCTATTACAAAAGCAGTTTTTACAAAATATAACATACCAATATATATGGATGAAAAAAAAGAGTTAAGTCAAAATATATTTGTAAAATATGTATTATCCATAATAGAAATATTTGCGAAAAATTGGTCATACGAAGCAGTTTTTAATTATTTAAAAACTGGACTTACAGGAATTTCTGCTGAAGATATATTTTTATTAGACAATTATTGTATAGGGTACGGAATACGTTCTAATAAATGGTATAAAGAAGACTGGAAAGTAGCAGAGAATGATGAAGAATTAGAAAAATTAAACAAGCTTAGAAGAAAAATAGTAGAGCCACTTATAAAGTTAAAAGAAAAATTAGGTAGAACGAAGACTACCTTAGAAATTTCAAAGGCTTTATATGAATTTTTTATTGATAATAATATAGATAATATATTATGTGAAAAAGTAAAACAACTAGAAGAAATAGGGGAATTAGAACTTGCAGCTTCATATACAATGAGTTGGGATATAGTTATGAAAGTTCTAGATGAAATGGTATTAGTTTTAAGAGATAATAAAATATCATTTCAAGATTATGTAAAAATCTTAAAAATTGGATTGCAAAATAGTGAATTAGGAAGCATACCTGCTACTTGTGATCAAGTTATTATGGGAGATGTTGATAGATCTAGAACGCACAAAGTAAGGGCAGTTTTTGTAATAGGATTAAATGATGGAGTATTTCCTACTATTCATAAAGAAGAGGGATTTTTGAATGATAAAGATAGAGAAATACTAAAAGAAAATGGAATGGAACTTGCAAAAACTACAAAAGAATTATTATTTGATGATAATTTTAACATATATAAGGCACTACTTGTAGCAGAAGAAAAATTATATTTATCATATCCTTCTTCAGATAGTCAAGGAGGAGCTTTAAGACCATCTATGATTTTAACAAAAATAAAAAATATATTTGAAAAAATAGTAGAAAAAAGCGATATAATAAGTGGAGAAACTACTATAACAACTAAAAGAGCAACATTTGATGAACTATTGCAAAATATCAGAAAATTTCAAGATAATGAAGAAATTGAACAAGTATGGTTTGATATATACCATTTATATGAAACTGACTCTGAATATAAAGAAAAATTACAAAATGCTATAGAGGGATTAAAATATACAAACAAGCCTACTAGAATTAATAGTAAAAACTTAGAAAAATTATATGGAAACACTTTACATACTACAATTTCAAGATTAGAACAATATAAAAGATGTGCTTTCTCATTTTATTTAAAATATGGACTTAAGATACAGGACAAAAAGGTTTTTATGATACAAAGTTTAGATACAGGAACATTTATGCATGATGTTATTGATGAATTTTTTGATCAAATTTTACAAAGAAACATAAAAATTATAAACATCACTGATGAACAAATACAAGAAATAGTAGAAAGCATAATTAATGAAAAACTAACTTTTAGTAGAAACTACATATTTACAAGCACACCTAAATATATTATTCTTACTAACAGATTAAAAAAAGTAATTTTAAAATCAATGCAATATATTATTGAAACTTTAAAACAAAGTGATTTTGAAATCTTTGGAAATGAAGTAGAATTTAAAAAAGATAAAACATATAAACCAATTGTAATAGATTTAGAAGATGGTAAAAAGGTAGAACTTACAGGTAAAATTGATAGAATTGATTTAGCAAAAAATAAAGATGGAAAATATGTGCGTATTATTGATTATAAATCTAGCATAAAAAATGTGGATTTAAATGAAGTAGTAGCAGGATTGCAAATTCAATTATTAACATATTTAGATGCTGTAACTGAGTTAGAAGATATGATTCCAGCGGGAATATTATATTTTAATTTAATTGATCCAATTATTAAATCCAATAAAAATATGACTGATGAAGAAATTGAACATGAAATAAAAAAACAATTTAAAATGCAAGGATTAATACTTGCAGATGTAAATGTAGTAAGAATGATGGATAAAACTTTAGAAAGTGGAGCATCTAATATTATACCAGCATATATTGATACAAAAGGAAATTTAAGCAGTGCGAAATCATCTATTGTAACAAAGGAACAATTTGAAAATTTGCAAAAATACACTAAAAAAATAATTAAACAAATTGCACAAGAAATATTAACAGGAAATATTGATATTAACCCTTCATATAACACGAAAAAGAAAAAAGTACCATGTGAATATTGTGAATACAAGTCGATTTGTAATTTCGATAAAACTAAAAACACTTATAACTATGTGCCAAATTTAGATAAAGAAGTTATATTAGATAAAATTAAGGAGGAATAGTTTTGAAGGATTTATCTAATGATAATATTGTTCATATAAAACAAAATAATATTGAATATCTACAGTTTAGAAGATTATTGGAGTATAAGGAATTAGTGCATTGTTATACATTGAAAAATTATGATTTTGATGTAGGTAGTAATGATACTTATAAAATAAAGAAAAATGCTATTGATATTAATTATGAAAGATTAGCAAATTCTTTGCAAATATCAAAAAATATGCTTTTACGACCATATCAAACTCATACAGATATAGTAAAATGTATTAATACCCAATATAATGAATATTGTATATTTCCAAAAGAACTTACGAATGTAGATGGTCTTTTAACTAATAAAAAAGGTATTATGTTTTCGCTAAGTTATGCAGATTGTACTCCAATTTATTTATACGACCCAGTAAAAAAGGTTATTGGAAATATACATTCGGGGTGGCAAGGAACTTTAAAAGGTATTGGAAAAGTTGCAGTACAAAGAATGAAAGATGAGTATGGGTGTAAGGCAAGTGATGTATTATGTTTTTTTGGCCCACATATAAAAAAGTGTCACTTTGAAGTAGAAGAAGATGTAGCAAATCTATTTAAGAATAAATATAGTTACATGGAAGATATAGATAATATTATAGAATACACACGGAAATCAAAATGGAAGAATTACATATCATATAGATACAACAAAGATTAATGAGAATTTAATGAAGGAATTAGGAGTAAAAAAAGAAAATATTATTGATAGTAAAATATGCACTGTATGTGAAAAGGAACAGTTGCATTCATATAGAGCTGAAAAAAATCAAGCAGGAAGAAATACAGCTATTATAGGAATAAAAAAATAAAGGAGGAAATATGCGTTATCCAGAAAATTTAAAAATAGGAGATACTATTGGAATATGTACACCATCTGATGGTATTATAGAACCAGAAAAGATAGAAAAACTAAACCATGCAATTATGAATCTAAAAAAAATGGGATACAAAATAATAGAAACCGAAAGTGTCAGAAAAAGTAATAAAGGAAGAAGTGCAGATGCAAAAAAACGTGCAGAAGAATTTATGGAGCTTTGGGAAAATGATGAAGTAAAACTAATTATATTTGCACAAGGTGGAGACTTCTTAATGGAAATGCTAAATGAATTAGATTTTGAAAAGATAAAACAAACAAAACCAAAATGGGTGCAAGGTTTTTCAGATATTACTACTTTAAGTTTTTTACTAAATACAATATGTGACATTCCAAGTATGTATTGTGAAAATGTAAAAGAATATGCTATGACACCTTTATATAAAAATTTAATAGATAGTTTAAAAATTATGTTAGGGGAAAATATTGTACAAACTTCTTTTGAAAAATACCAAGAAAACAAATATGATGAAGGTGTAAGCATTAAAAAAGCATATACATATAATTTAACAAAAGAGATTAAGTGGAAAAATATAACAGGCCAAGAAGAAATTATTATGGAAGGAAGAACAATTGGAGGATGCTTAGATTGTATTGATACCTTAATTGGAACAAAATACGATAATGTTACAAATTATTTAAACAAATATAAAAAAGACGGAATTATATGGTTTTTAGAATGCTATGAAATGAATACAGCACAACTTGCAAGAATCCTTTGGAAAATGAAAAATGCAGACTTTTTCAAAAACTGTAATGGAATCATCTTTGGTAGATCATTCATTATGAGAGAAGATTACGATATTAATGAGGATGAGGCAATTTTATCTATTTTAGGAAAAGAAAAAATACCAATTATTACAGGAGCAGATATAGGACATGTACCACCACAGCTTGCAATGTTAAGTGGTGCAAAGCTAAAAATTACATCAAAAAATGGAAAAGGAAAAGTAGAAACATATCTTGAGTAGACGAAGATATGCAAGAAATTAAAATAAAAAATGAATAGTATTTAATAAATAATGTAAAAAGATAGGAAGTAGATAATATGAAAATGCTCATTAATACATTCAAACATTTAAAAGTAGTAATGCATCATAAATTAATTGTATTTAAATTATCTTTAAAAGCAGGAATACCATGGAGAGGATTAGTTCATGATTTATCTAAATTATCTCCAACCGAGTTCATAAATAGTGTTAAATATTTTAATAATGGTACAGGGAGTCCTATAGAATTAGAAAAGGAGCAAAGACGGATATTCAAAAATATGGCTACATCATAAAGGAAGAAATAAACATCATCCAGAATATTGGTATGATATGAGTGCAAAAGAAAAACTACCTATAATACCATTTGAGTATATGTGTGAAATGATATGTGATAGATTATCAGCAGGCATAGTATATGGAGGAAAAAAATGGACAAAGGAAGAGCCACTTAATTATTGGATAAGACAAAGAGAAAATTTTTTATTAAATGATAAATTAAAAGATTTTTTAACAGATATTCTTACGCAGGTAGCTGAAAATGGCATAGATAAAACAATTAATAAAAGGAATTTGATGGAATGTTACAAAAAACATACATTACATATTGACAATGTTAAAAACTAAGTATATACTAAATATAGACAAAAAAGAGAAAAAGGGTAAGCAATTTCCTCTTTTTTTGTGTAAAATTCAAGTTTGTTTTTGAGGGTTAATAATATGTACGAAACGTGGGAAGAATTGGAACAATCAATTGTAGGATGTAGAAAGTGTAAATTATGCAATAATAGAAATAATATTGTTTTTGGTACTGGAAATAAAGAAGCGGATTTAATGTTTATTGGAGAAGGTCCAGGAGCAGACGAAGATATGCGGGGGAATTCCATTTATAGGAAAAGCAGGAAAACTAATGAATATGGCATTTGCTGGAATTGGAATAAATAGACAAGAAGTATATATTGCAAATATTGTAAAATGTAGACCACCTGCAAATAGAAATCCAGAAGATGACGAGGCAGTAGCTTGTTTAGATTATTTAAGGAATCAAGTAATGCTTGTAAAACCAAAAATTATAGTTCTACTTGGAAGTGTTGCATTAAAAAATATTCTTGGAAAAGAATATGGAATTACAGCTTCACGCGGCAATTGGGTAGAAAGAAAAGGAATACTATATATGCCAACATGGCACCCAGCAGCGTTATTACGCGATGAAAATAAAAAGATAGAATTTTGGCAGGATTTAAAGAAAGTACAAGAAAAAATGATGAATAGTATTTAATAAAAGAGTAATAGATAAAGTAAAAAAGTGGTTTATTAGACCACTTTTTTAAGATTTTTATTCAACAGTTACAGATTTTGCAAGGTTTCTAGGTTTATCTACGTCTAACCCCTTTTCTTTTGAAATGTAGTATGCAAATAATTGTAAAGGAATAACAGATAAAATAGGGGAAATCATTGGATGTGTATTTGGAATTCGAATTACTTTATCATAATTTCCTTTTTCTAAATCTTGATTTGTAATAATAAATGTTTTTGCACCGCGTGTTATAACTTCTTGAAGATTGCTTATAGTTTTGCAAGCAAGTTTTGCATCCGTTACAATACCAACAACAGTAACTCCATTTTCAATTAAAGCAATAGGTCCGTGCTTTAGTTCTCCGGCCGCATACGCATCTGAATGAATATAAGATATTTCTTTTAATTTTAAAGATGCTTCTTTTGCGGTAGTGTAATCTGTACCTCTACCTATAAAGAAAATATCATGTTCTGTATAAACTTTTTTAGCAAACTCTTTAATTTGGGTAACATCTTTTAATATATCTTGTATTTTTTCAGGTAGCAATAAAAGTTCATTTTTAATATTATTTATTTCAGATGCGTCACTACTTTCTAAAACTTCTGCAAAATGAATTCCAAGAAGAGCAAGTAATGTTACTTGAGATGTATAGGCTTTTGTAGATGCAACAGCAATTTCTGGTCCTGCGTGTGTATATATTGTAAAATCTGCTTCTCTTGTAATAGAACTGTTGATTACATTAGAAATTGCAATTGTTTTTGCACCATTTAATTTTACAAGTTTTAATGCTGCAATAGTATCTGCTGTTTCACCAGATTGACTAATAAAAATACATAATGTTTTATCATCAATTAAAGGTTCTCTATATCTAAATTCTGATGCAATATCTACAGTAACTGGAATCTTGCATAATTTTTCAAATAATGGTTGTGCACTAAGACCAGCATGCATTGCTGTTCCACAAGCAACTAGATAAATTTTATCAATATTTTTTAAATAATCTTTTGATATATTAATATCTGAAAAATTAACTTTTTCACCTTGTTTTAGTCTAGTACCAATAGTTTCTCTTATAGAGCGAGGTTGTTCGTAGATTTCTTTAAGCATATAATCTGGATATCCTGCTTTTTCGCTAGAAGTAGCATCCCATTCAATGTTCTTTAAATCTTTTTGTATTTTTTCTAAATTCATATTATAAAAAGAAATTGAATTTTTTTGTAATTCTACAATATCTCCATCATCTAATAAATAAAAATTTTTAGTATAAGAAAGAATAGCAGGAATATCTGATGCAACATAATATTCATCTTGATTTACTCCAACAACCAAAGGACTATCTTTTCTTGCAATAATCATTTTATTTGGATAATCCTTACAAATAACTTCAATTGCATAACTTCCTTTTACATCTTTACAAGCAGAATTTACTGCGCGTAAAAAACGACCTTCATTAGAATTTTCATCTTTGTTATAGTAATAATGAATTAAATTAGGAATAGTTTCTGTATCAGTTTCCGATAAAAACTTATAACCCTTACCAATAAGAAAATCCCTTAAATCTTGGTAATTTTCAATAATTCCATTATGAACAACACTAAAACATTTTTCATTATCCATATGTGGATGAGAATTTTCTTTACATGGTTTTCCATGTGTTGCCCATCTTGTATGAGCAATACCAATAGTTCCATTTAAATCATTAATTCCATCTAAATCATATAAATTTTTTACTCTACCT
This sequence comes from uncultured Clostridia bacterium, assembly GCA_947628815.1. Lineage (GTDB taxonomy): Bacteria > Bacillota > Clostridia > TANB77 > CAG-508 > RGIG8482. The sequence goes on from CANRBJ010000028.1 coordinate 17,988, forward strand.
TTATCCTTCATATTAGATAAATAACCATTTTCAACAGTTGAAATACCACTAGAATCATATCCTCTATATTCTAGTTTTAATAGTCCATCAATTAATATAGGACTTGCCTTCTTTTTTCCTATATAGCCCACAATTCCGCACATAATAAAGTACCTCCTAAAAGCTTTTACAATAGTATATTATACTAAAAATCAAAAAGAAGCAAGTACAACTAAAAAAATCGTAAAAAATTTATACATCAATAGCTTTACGAATAAAAAAGATAGTGATATAATCAAAAAAAGTTAAAAAGGAGTGCTAGTATGGAAGAATTAAAGGTATTAATAGAAGAAGAAAGAATACAAAAAAAGGTTGAAGAAATTGCAAAAAAAATAGAAAAAGATTATGAGGGAAAAGAGATAACTTTAATTTGCATTTTAAAAGGATCCACATTTTTTACAGTAGATCTTGCAAAAAAAATTAATAATAATGTAAAAATTGAATTTATTCAAGTTTCAAGTTATGGGGCATCAACAGTAAGTAAAGGAATTGAATTAAAGCTAGATTTAAAAGAATCAATTGAAAATAAGGATGTTATTATTGTAGAGGATATTATAGATACAGGAAGAACTCTTAGCTATTTAATAGAGCATTTAAAGGATAGAAATCCAAAAAGTTTAAAACTATGTACATTATTAGACAAGCCAGAAAGAAGAGTTTATGATGTAAAAGTAGACTATGTTGGATTTGAAATTCCAGATAAATTTGTTGTAGGATATGGACTTGACTATGATGAAATATATAGAAACTTACCATATATTGCCTATATTGGAGAGTAGCAAAGCAAACATAAAAAGGGAAGTAGTTTAAATAGAAACTACTTCCCTTTTTATGTATATAAGTATGTAAATAAATAGAAAGGAAAAGGCAAAATAATGCAAAAACTTACAGATTATGTAAAAAAACGATACGCATAAGCAAGTGAAAACATTGAATAAAGAAAAATGGAACTATAAAATAGGAACATA
>CANRBJ010000029.1 GCA_947628815.1 uncultured Clostridia bacterium
TTTAAGAGAACAAATATTTTTTTGTTGGGACATTTTCTCATTTCTTTACTTAAGACATTATCACATTTCTTTCATATAAAATTAAAAAAATTAAAAAAAATACTTGACAAATAAATGTGGACGTGTAATAATACAGTTACAAACAAACGTTTTAAGAGAAAAAATAGGAGGAATACATATGAGTATTGAAGTATCAGAAAAAAGAAAAGCATTAGAAGCAGCAATGAGTCAAATTGAAAAACAATTTGGAAAAGGGTCAGTTATGAAACTTGGGGAATTCCAAGCAATGAATATAGAAGCGATTCCAACAGGTGCATTAGGATTAGATATTGCATTAGGAATTGGTGGAGTACCACGAGGAAGAATAATTGAAATTTATGGGCCAGAATCTTCTGGTAAAACAACACTTGCTTTACATATAATTGCAGAAGCACAAAAAACAGGAGGAGAAGCAGCTTTTATAGATGCAGAGCATGCATTAGATCCAGTATATGCTAAACATTTAGGGGTAGATATAGATAATTTAATAGTATCTCAACCAGATACAGGGGAACAAGCCTTAGAAATTACTGAAAGTTTAATTAGAAGTGGAGCATTAGATGTAATTGTTGTAGACTCTGTTGCAGCATTAGTTCCAAAAGCTGAAATTGATGGAGATATGGGAGATTCTCATATGGGATTACAAGCAAGGCTTATGTCACAAGCGTTACGAAAACTTGCAGGAGCTATTAATAAATCTAAAACTGTATTAATATTCATTAACCAATTAAGAGAAAAAATTGGAGTTATGTTTGGAAATCCTGAAACAACAACAGGAGGTAGAGCATTAAAATTCTATGCATCAGTTCGTATGGATATTAGAAAATCAGAAACTATAAAACAAGATGGAGAAGTTATTGGAAGTAGAGCAAAAGTAAAAATAGTAAAAAATAAAGTTGCTCCACCATTTAGAGAAGCAGAATTTGATATTGTGTATGGAAAAGGAATTTCAAAAGAAGGAAATATTTTAGATATGGGTGTGAGCCTGGATATTATTGAAAAAAGTGGTTCATGGTTTAGTTATAATGGAGAAAGAATTGGACAAGGACGTGAAAATGTTAAAAAGTATTTGTTAGATAATCCTGAAGTTATGGCGGAAGTAGAACAAAAAATTAGAGATAATTTTGAAAAAGCATTTGAAAAAAGCTTAGGAGAAGAACAAGAAGCTCCAGAAGATGAATAATAAAATATAAGGGGTTGCAAAATGCAGCCCTTCCATTTTAAATTAAGGAGGAAAAATGTATACAGTAGAGGAATTTGATAAAGAAAAAACAAAAGTAATGAAATACATTATGTATAAAAAAAGAACTGAGAAAGAAGTAAAAAATAAATTTGAAAATACTATACAAAACGATATGTTATGTGATATTATAAATTATGTAAAAGAAGCAGGATATTTAAGTGATGAAGAATATATAAAAAAAGCAATACGTGAATTTATGTCTTTAAAAAATCTTTCAATAAAAGAAATACAATATAAATTATATTTAAAAGGAATTAATAAAAATGAACTAGACGACTATATTTATGCTCATCAAGAAGAATTGCAAGAATACGAATTAAAATCAGCATATGAAATCTTAGCAAAAAAAGAAAAAACAATGGAAAAAGACGAGATAAAGCAATATCTTTTAAAGAAAGGATATAAACAAGAAACAATAAAGGAAGTATTATAATGCAAAATGTATTAACAATGAAAAGTAATCAATATGCAATTAAACTAGAAAATTTTGAAGGCCCACTGGATTTATTATGCCACTTAATAGATAAAAACAAAATGGACATATATGATATTAAAATAAGTGAAATTGCAGACCAATATATAGAATATATACGCGAATTAGAAAGAATGAACCTAGAAATTACGAGCGAATTTTTAATAATGGCATCTACATTATTATATTTAAAATCCAAAGCACTATTACCAAAACAAGTAGAGCCAGAAGAGGAATTAACAGAAGAACAACTAATTGAAAGAATTATAGAATATAAAAAGTATAAAGAAATAACGAATAAATTAAAAGAAAATTATTTGCAGTTTTCCAATCGTATCTTTAGATTACCAGAAGAGATTAAATTGCCAAAACAAAAACTAGAAAAAGAGTATACAAAAGAAATAATACCCAAATTATATGGTGAGCTTATAAATAGAAGTAAAAATCGTTTAAACCAAAATGCAGAAAATATAAAAAAAATAGCAATAACAGATACATATACAGTAGCAAGTAAAGTAAAAGAAATGTTTCGAGAACTTATTAAAAAACCAAAGTTTGTATTTAATAAATTATATACATTATCAAAATGTAATAGAGTAGAAGTAGTAACAGCATTTACAGGATTATTAGAGTTAACAAGACGTGATAAAGTAAATGTAGAACAAGAAGAATTATTTGGAGATATTATAGTAGAAAGAAAAAAGAAAATAGGATAAAAACAAATACAGGAGGTGTATAAACACCTCCTGTATTTGTCATAAAATGTCGAAAAGTTCTTATAAATCGCTAAAACTTCCTATGTTTCGCTATTGGAAAATACTGCCAAAAGAAGTATAATAAGAAAAAATAAACAAGGTTAGGGGGAATGAATTTGAATACAAAATATGAAGATGAGGACAAGCTATTAATATTTGAAATTACAGAAGAAATAGATCATCATACAACAGAAAAAATAAGGAGGAAAATGGATAATGAAATTAAAAGATATATGCCTAAAAAAATTATATTTGACTTTAATAAAGTTACTTTTATGGACAGTGCAGGAATCGGAATGTTAATTGGAAGGTATAAAACAATTAGAATGCTAGGAGGAGTAGCAGAACTAATAAATGTAAATTCAAGTATAAAAAAGATATTTGAAATGTGTGGCTTACTAAAAATTATTCCAATTACTAACCAATGCGCATAATAAAAGGAGGAAAAATAAGTGAAAAGTTTATATGAAAATGAAATGAAATTAGAATTTTTAAGTAAATCTACTAATGAAGCTTTTGCTCGTATTAGTGTTGCAGCATTTGCATCACAGTTAGACCCAACTATTGAGGAATTAGCAGATATTAAAACAGCAGTATCAGAAGCTGTTACTAATTGTATTATACATGGGTATGAAGATATGGAAGGAATTATTACTATTACATGCAAAATATTTGCAAGTACTATTTTAATAGAAGTATCTGATAACGGTAAAGGCATTGAAAATGTAGATATGGCAAAAGAACCACTATATACTTCTAAACCAGATTTAGAAAGATCTGGAATGGGATTTACTATTATGGATAGTTTTATGGACGAAATGCAAGTAGAGTCTATTTTAGGACTGGGCACAAAGGTAAGTATGAAAAAAGTAATTAAGAAAAAACAAAAAGATGAGAAAAGTGAATTAGATGGAAAAATCTTTAGTTCTTTTCGCATATAAACAAAAGAATAGAAAAAGGGTGAAAATATGTACGAAGATAATTTAAAACAAATCGCTAAAGCCCAAAATGGTGATGAAGAAGCAATGACTAAATTAGTAGAGAACAACAAAGGACTTATTTGGAACATTGTGAAAAGATTTAATGGTAGAGAATATGACATAGAAGACATTTACCAAATTGGATGTATGGGATTTATAAAGGCGATTAAAAGATTTGATACAAGTTTTGAAGTACAAGTTTCAACCTATGCAGTACCATATATACTAGGAGAAATTAAGCGATTTATTAGAGATGACGGAATGATGAAAGTATCCAGAAGTACCAAAGAATTAGCAATGAAAATATTAGAACTTCAAAAAGAACACTTACATAAAACAGGAGAAGAAATTAGTATTAGCGAAATTGCGAGAATACTAAAAATACCAAAAGAAGAAATATCATATGCATTAGATTGCTTAAGACCAGTTTCTTCTATTTATGAAGAAACGACTTCAAATGGAGACGATGCAAGAACTATTATTGATAAAATTGGGACAGGCAAAGATGAAGCAAATAGCATTGTTGATAAAATTGCACTAAAACAATTAATTGAGAATTTAGAAGCACGAGAAAAGCAAATTATATTATTACGTTTTTATAAAGATAAAACACAATCTGAAGTAGCAAAAGTGCTTGGAATTACACAAGTACAGGTTTCAAGAATAGAGAAAAAAATTTTAAATTCTATGAAACTAAAGCTAACTTCTTAAAAGGAGAAGAATATGCGAAAATTACTTTTATATTTAATTTTATTTGTACAAATTATATTCCTAATACCAATTTTATTTACAAAAAAATTTGATGCAAAAGAAACAGCAGTTGAAACCAAAAATGAAGTTGTGGAAGAAACAATTGTAGAAAACAACTACGATTATAAAAATTACCAAACAATAAAATTACTTCATACAAATTCAAATGAAGTAGAAGAAGTAGCTTTAGACGAATATTTATATCATGTAGTAGCTGCCGAAATGCCAGCAGATTTTGAAGAAGAAGCCTTAAAAGCACAGGCAGTTGTTGCAAGAACATATACTCTTTATAAAATGACTCAAGATGGAAAAAAACATCAAGAAGCAGATATTTGTGATAGCGCAGCATGTTGCCAAGCTTGGATATCTAAAGAAGATAGGCTTGCAAGATGGGACGAAAATTTAAGAGAGTCTAATTGGAATAAAATTGTAAATGCGGTAAATAGCACAAAAGGAAAGATGATTACTTATGATAAAAAACCGATTAATGCTTTTTTTCATTCAAATAGTGGAGGAACAACTGAGGTACCAATTAATGTATGGGGAGGAAGCGGATATCCATATTTACAGGTAGTAGAAACGGCGCGGAGAAGATGCGTACACACAATATAGTTCAGAAGTAATTCTTACAAAAGAAGAATTTTTAAACAAAATAAAACAAAAGCATAAAGATGTTGTAATAGATTTTTCATTACCAGATGCAGTTAGTGTTAAAGAAAAAACAGATAGTGGTAGAGTAAAAACTTTAAAAGTAGGAAACATAGAAATTGCAGGAGTAGAGGCAAGAACTATACTTGGACTTCGTTCTACGAACTTTACAGTTTTAGAAGAAGAGCAAAACATAAAATTTAGTGTTATAGGTTATGGGCATGGTGTTGGAATGAGTCAAACAGGAGCAGATGCACTTGCAAAGCAAGGAAAAAACTATGAAGAAATAATTAAGCATTTCTATGTAGGAGTTGAACTTACAGATATATAAATGGTTAGAGATTATTTTGAATTCATCTTTATTTATTGCAAAAAATTGTATAAATAATCAATATAAGGAAATAATTTAAGTAATAAAAATTTTAGGAGGAATTCATATGAGAAGAGATACAAGAAAACATAAGGAAGAAAACAGCAACAAAAATATTTTATATATAGGAGGAAGTATATTAGGAATTGGAATTATTGTTTTTGCAATTACATTTGTAGTATATGGAAATAAAATGGAGAATCAAGCAGATATAGGAACAGGAAAAATTACAGCACTTGTTCAAGAAGCATCTGGAAATACGCTAGTAACAAGTACACAAATGGGAAAGACTGTAGAAGAATCTAAAAATGAAATTACACAAGAAAGCACAAATACAAATAATAATACTAATACTGTAAATACTGAAAATACCAAAAAAGAAAAAAATACAACAACGAAACAAAGTAAAAATACTGTAGAAACAAATACAAATAAAATAAAAGAAACTGAAACAAAACAAACTAATACAAATACTGTAAGTGAAGAAAATATAGTAAAAGAAACACAAGAAGTAGTAACATTTGTAAAACCAGTAGAAGGTGAGATTGTAAAAAATTATGCAAAAGATAATTTACTATATTCAGAAACCCTACAAGAATGGACAACACATTTAGGATTAGATATAAAAGCTGATAAAACAACAGTAGTAAAAGCATCAGCAAGCGGAAAAATAAAATCTATCAAAAACGATCCACGATACGGTTTATCAATCATAATTGAACATCAAGATGGATATGAAACACTATATGCAAATTTACTAAGCACTGAATTTGTACAAGTAGGAGAAGAAGTAAAACAAGGACAAAGCATAGGAACAGTAGGAAATACAGCAACGTTCGAAATTGCAGACGATGCACACTTGCATTTTGAAATTAGTAAAAATGGAGAAAACTTAGATCCAAATGGATTTATAAAATAAAATGTAAGTGAAAGTAAATGTTTAAATTATAAAAATGGTATAACTAAAAACACCTCTTCATATACATAAAAGAGGTGTTTTTATGGGGCAAAAAGGTTTAGATTTTAAACATAAAGAAGTTACAGATATAATGGTGCAAGAAAGAGAATAGATATGATAGATTCAAGAACAAAATTTTGCAAAAATCTTGAAGAATAATAGTTATTATGATATACTTGTAAAAAAATTATTATTGATAATGGAGGAAATATATGTCGAAAAATGATAACAATATTATAATATATCAAGATGAAGATGGAATTACAAAAGTTAATGTTAGATTTGTAGATGAAGATATATGGTTAAATCAAAATCAAATTGCGAAGATATATAAGACAACTCAAGAAAATATTTCTATGCATATAAGAAATATTTATAAGGAGCAAGAATTAAATAATGATTCAACTAATAAGAAATTCTTATTAGTTCAAAATGAAGGAAATAGGCAAGTAAAAAGAAACATTGACCATTACAATTTAGATATGATAATAGCATTAGGGTACAGAGTGCAATCACAAGTTGCAACAAGGTTTAGAATATGGGCGACAGAGAGATTACATGAATATATGCAAAAAGGTTTTTCAATGGATGATGAAAGATTAAAACAAGGAGGAAATAGATATTTTAGAGAATTATTACAAAGAATTAGAGATATTCGTTCATCTGAAAGAAATTTTTATCAACAAGTTACAGATATATATGCAACATCAATAGATTATGATCCAAGAGCAGATTTAACAAAAAAATTTTTTGCAACTGTACAAAATAAGTTACATTATGCAGTGCATGAGCATACAGCAGCTGAAATTATATATGAAAGAGTAGATAATGAAAAGCCATTTGTAGGAATGACTAATTTTAAAGGAGATTATATAACCATTGATGATGTAAAAATAGCAAAAAATTATTTATCAGAGATAGAATTACAAAGATTAAATTTACTAGTATCACAATTTTTAGATTTTGCAGAATTGCAAGCTTTAGAACAAAGAGAGATGACGATGAATGATTGGGTAAATGAATTAGATAATCAAATAGTACAAAATAAAAGAAAGTTATTAGAGGATAATGGAAAAATATCACACAAAGAAGCAGTAGAAAAGGCAGAAAGAGAATTTGAAATATACAGAGATAGAGAAATGAAACAATTAGAAAGTGATTTTGATAAGATGGTAAAAATGCTAAATGAAAGTGATAAATAAGAAGTTAGGAGAAAACAATTAATAATTTATATGATATGTAAAATAAAAAATGGACTAATGGATGATTTTTTTTTCAATAATTGAAAAATTTTATAGGACAAAATATGTACTATTTGAATTTAAAAATTATAAAAATGGTATAACTAAAAACACCTCTTCATATACATAAAAGAGGTGTTTTTATGGGGCAAAAAGGTTTAGATTTTAAACATAAAGAAGTAGTAAATATTACAGATGGTAAAAGACTTCGGATATGTGCAAGATGTAACAGCAGATTTAGAAACAGGAGTTATTACTTCTATCATTGTTCCAGGAAATAATAAGATATTAAATATATTTTCAGGAGCAAATGATATTGTAATTCCATGGACAAAAATTAAGTGTATTGGTGATGATATTATTCTTGTTGAAATATAAAATAAGAATTATTATAAAAATACTTAAAAAGAACTATGCTTTTTAAGTATTTTTTGATATAATACAAACATTAAGAAAAGGAGAGGTTTGTAGTGGATAGGAAAGTTAAAATTAATTTTAATATTATTGCGATTGTATGTATCTTAGTTTTGGCAGTAGCTTTTACACCAAGAGCACTACAAAATGATACATTTTATACGATAAAAATAGGAGAGCATATTTTGCAAAATGGAATTGATATGCATGATCCATTTTCAATTCATGATTTGCCATATACATATCCACACTGGCTATATGATGTAGGAATATATTTAATATATCAAGCAGGGGGAATGCTTGGAATTTATGTATCTACAATGATATTAGCATCTATATTAGGGCTTTTAATTTATTTTGTAAATAAAAAATTGATAAAAAATGATTTGGTTTCGTTTGTATCTACTTTAGGAATTATGTATGTGCTTGCAGGTTTTATTGCAGCGCGTGCACAGTTAGTTACATACATTTTATTTACTTTACAAATATATTTAATAGAAAAATTCTTAGAAACTAAAAAGAAAAGATATGGTATTGGATTAATTATTATTCCAATTATAATTGCAAATGTGCATTTAGCAGTATGGCCATTTTACTTTATTCTTTTCTTACCATATGTTGCAGAATATATAATTGCACTAATACAAGATTCACATATTATATATAAAATAGCTAAAAAATATGGTGAAAGCCAAATTAAAAGATTATCTAAAAAACAAGGAAATGAAGAAAAAATCGCAAAAATAGAATTACAAAATAAACAAAGAGAAGAAAAGCAAAAACAATATATAGAAACTCAAAACTTTAGAAGACAAAATCCATATAAATTAAAAATAGTTAGAAATGATAATGTTAAATGGTTAATAGTTATTATAATAATTTGTGCTTTTACTGGTCTTTTAACACCACTGGGGGATACACCATATACATACCTTGTAAAAACTTTACAAGGAAACACAACAAAGAGCATAAACGAACATCAACCAATGGTATTAATACAATCTACGGATACCTTAGCTATAATAGCAATTGCTTTATCAATTTTGATATTAACAGATACAAAAATTAGATTAAAAGATTTCTTTATGCTGGGTGGTCTTATAGTACTTGCACTTATGTCTAAGAGGCAGTTATCTATGCTTGCTCTAATTGGTGTATATTCTACTAACCGCTTAATATGCGATTTATTTAAAAAATATGACCCAACAGGTACAGACAAGTTCATGAAAATGATTACAAGTGGCTTTGGTCGAATTATTACGATTTTATTAGTTGTTTTAGTTGCTATTGTGTATTACAAACCACAAGCAAATGATGATTTTATAGATAGTAAAAATTATCCAGTTGAAGCGGCAAAATATATAAAAGAAAATTTGAATTTGGATGAAATACGTTTGTATAATGAATATAATTATGGAAGTTATTTAATATTTGAAGATATTCCAGTGTTTATAGATTCAAGAGCAGATTTATATACACCAGAATTTAATGAAGATAAGAATAAAGATATATTTTCAGATTTTATTAGAGTATCTGGATTAAGTGTACATTACGATACAATATTTGATAAATACGAAATTACACATTTAATAATACCAAATAATACAAAAATGGAATTATTTATTAGTAAAGATGATAATTATAAAGAACTATATAAGGATAACAGATTTGTAATATATGAAAGACTTAAGCAAAATTAACAAATAAGGGGATAATATAAATGATGGAGCAAAAGAAGAATAGAGCTGTAATGTATGCAATTGTTGTTTTTGTAGTGCTACTAGTTATTGATCAATTAACAAAGGCAATCGTTGTTGGAAAAGATATTCATACTACCTTAATTCCCAACGTTTTAGAGCTTCAAACAGTTGAAAATAGAGGAGGAGCATTTGGTGTAGGCGTAGGAAATACAGGTATGTTTATTATAACGAATTTAATTGTTTTAGGACTAATTATAAGATTTATATATTTACAAAAAGATTTTATGGATAAAATAACTTTATATACATTGTTTGTAATTTTAGCAGGTGGATTTGGTAATTTAATTGATAGGTTAACAAGAGGATTTGTTGTTGATTTTATTAGAATATTTCCAACTACTAATTTTCCAAACTTTAATTTAGCAGATATGTATATAACAATAGGCTGGGTAGTATTAGCATTTATGTTTGCTATGTATTCATATAAAGAAATTAGAAACAGTAAAAAAACGAAGGAGTAAAAATGCGTGATACAATAACTATTTTAGGTGTTCCAATAGATAGAGTAACAAGGAACGATGCAGGAAAGATAACAGAAGATCTAATACAAGTAAGCAATAAATCATGTAAAATGATATTTGCGCCAAATGTAGAATTCATTATGATGGCTCAAAAAGATGAAGAATTTTTTAATATTTTAAAAGAGTCAAGTCTTTCAACTCCAGATAGTATAGGGGTAATAATAGGTGCAAAATTACAAGGAAAATTCTTTCCTGAACGTATTCCAGGGCAGAGTTATTTTAGAAAAATAATTGAACTTTCAAATGAAAAAGGATATTCTATTTATTTATTAGGTGGAAAGCCAGGAATACCAGAAAAAGTAAGACAAAACCTGAAAAAAGAATTTCCAAATGTAAATATTGTAGGAGTTCATCATGGTTATTTTGGTGAAAATGAAGAAAAAGCGGTTATACAAGAAATAAATTCTTTAAAGCCTAATGTATTATTTGTTGCATTAGGTGCACCAAAGCAAGAAAAGTGGATAAAACAACATCAGAAGGAATTACAAGTGGATGTTGCAACAGGCCAAGGTGGTACATATGATTATGAAGCAGGAAGAATAAAAAGAGCACCAGAATGGATACAAAAAATAGGAATGGAATGGTTTTGGAGATTACTTAGAGAGCCAAAAAGAATAAAGAGGCAACTAGTATTACCAGTATATTTAATAAAAGTGCTTTTTGCAAAAGATAAAACTAAAGGAAAATTTGATTATAAATAATGTAAAAAGGGAGATAGAATTGAAACAGTTTACAGTTCCAATGGAATATAACAATGTTAGATTAGATAAAGTAATTGCAAGCAAATATGAAGATTTATCTAGGACAACCATACAAAGATTAATTGAAGATAAAAAAGTTTTAGTAAATGGAAAGAACGAAAAGGTATCTTATAAAGTATTGCAAGGAGATATAATTGAAATAGAAGAAGAAAAGCCAAAAGAAATTAGCTTAGAAGCACAAGACATACCTCTTGATATTATATATGAAGATAACGATATAATTGTTGTAAATAAGAAAAAAGGAATGGTAGTGCACCCAGCGAATGGTAATCCAGATGGAACTTTAGTAAATGCAATAATGGCAATTTGCAAAGATTCTTTATCTGGAATTGGGGGAGAGATTAGACCAGGAATTGTTCATAGGTTAGATAAAGATACATCACGGATTAATAATTATAGCAAAAAACGATAAAGCACATATTAACCTAAGTGAACAAATAAAAAATAGAGAAATAAAAAAAACATATTTAGCACTTGTAAGGGGAGTTATAAACGAAAATGAAGCAACAATTCATATGCCAATTGCAAGGTCCACAAAGGATAGAAAAAAAATGGCAGTATCTAAAAATGGAAAAGATGCTATTACTCATTTTAAAGTATTAAAAAGATATGAAAAATATACATTTATTGAAGTAAAAATTGAAACTGGCAGAACTCATCAAATTAGAGTGCATATGGCACAAATTGGCTATCCAATTGTAGGAGATATAGTATATTCAAATGGTAAAAATCCATTTGGTGTTCAAGGACAAATGTTACATGCTGCAAGGTTATCATTTAAACATCCAAGTACTGGAAAAGAAATAAATTTAGAAGCACCATTACCAGAATACTTTTTAAAGGTATTAGAAACGTTAGATAAAGAATAAGAGATAGATTTTTCGGTGTTCCAAGAAATACAAAGTTCTTGAATTGCGAAATCATATCTCTTAAATAAATCTATATAAACTTTATACACCTAGGAAGTATAAAGAATGCTAATAACAATGCTTGTATAAATATTATATGTAATAAAGAAGAATTATGTTACATTAAAAGGAGAGTATAGTGGAAAAAATTAGGTTACAAAAATTTATGGCAGAATGTGGGGTTGCATCTAGAAGAAAATGTGAAGAATACATTTTAAATGGAATGGTAAAAGTAAATAATATGTTAGTAACAGAATTAGGAACAAAAATTGATGTAGATAAGGATATAGTTGAATTTAATAATAAAATAATAAAACAGAGTAAAGAAAAGCATGTATATATTTTATTAAATAAACCAATAGGCTATGTAACAACAGCAAAAGATCAATTTTTAAGAAAAACAGTGTTAGATTTAGTAAAAGTAAACAAACGAATTGTTCCAGTAGGAAGGTTAGATATGTATACATCTCGGAGCACTTATACTAACAGATGACGGAGAATTTGTATATAAAGTAACACATCCAAAATTTGAAATACAAAAAACATATGTAGCAACAATAAAAGGAATTATACAAAAAGATGAAATACGACAATTAGAAAAAGGTGTAAAAATAGAAGATTATACAACAAGACCTGCTAGTGTTAAGATACTAAAAATTGATGAAGAAAAGAAAACTACTAGAATACAAATAACAATACATGAAGGAAAAAATAGAGAAGTAAGAAAAATGTGCGAAGCAATTGGACATTCTGTTATGGCACTACATAGAAGTAAATTAGGTAACATTGATGTAAAAAAACTAAAAATAGGAACATGGAGATATTTAACTAAAGAAGAAGTAAATACATTATTAAATAACAAAAAAGCATTTACAATTTAAAAATTTATTTATATAATGGACAAAAAGAAGATACAAAAGAAAAAGGTGAGAAATATATGGATTATCAGAGATTTATTCCAGAAGGTTGGAACCAAACTTGTAAGCAATTTACAAGTTTTGAATTAAATACCGCATATCAAAATGGAAATATTATTGATGGTATTGTTAAAAAATGTGATTCAAACTATAATCTGTATATTGATTTAGGAAATAATATAACAGGAATGATTCCAAGAGAAGAAATAGAGGCAATTAATATAGACGAAAAAGGATTTCCAAAGCCAGATATTTGTATTAACAAAATAAATAAAATTGTACAATTTAAAATAAAAGATATAAAAAACGATGATTTTATTATTTTATCCAGAAAAGAAGTTGGAAAAGAAGCTCTAAAATGGGTGAAAAACGAATTAAAAGAAGGAATGATCGTATATGGAGTAGTTAAAAATATACGACCATATGGGGTATTTGTTGAAATTGGTGGTGGAGTTGTAGGACTATTACATATTGAGGATATATCAGTTGCAAGAATTAAAACACCACAAGAAAGATTTCAAATTGGACAAAAAATAAATGTTGTGGTAAAATACATTGATAGAACAAAAGAAAGAGTCTTACTATCCTATAAGGAACTTTTAGGAACATGGGAAGAGAATATTAAAGAATTTTCCGAAGGAGATACAGTAGTTGGAATTGCACGAGAAGAAGAAAAATTAAAAAATGGAATTTTTGTTGAATTAAAACCAAATTTAGTAGGACTTGCAGATTATAAGGAAAACATACAATATGGACAAAAAGTAAAAGTAAATATTAGAAGAATTATTCCTGAAAAGAAAAAAGTAAAATTAGTTTTTGTTTAAAAGGAGGAGTTTAGTATGGTTGAAGATAACCAAATTGAAGCGAAAAGTTCACCATTTGCAATAAGAGAAGGTGAAATTAAAACATTTGATGGAAAAGATGGCTATGTATCTATGAATCAAATTGTTCACAAAATTAATATAGGTCATATTAATGACTTACATTTTAAAGTACTAGAAATTGTTAATGAATTTGAATTTATTACATCAAGACAATTATGTCAAATGCTATCTTGGAAAGGAATCGATTACAAATCACAGGATAAGTTAAATAATAAATTAGAGCAATTAGTAAAATCAAAAATACTAACAAGATATTATTTTAATTCTGAAGAGGGAAAAGGAATTTACCGTATCTATTGTTTAGAAAAAATGGGAAAATATTTATTAAATTCTAGAGGAATTGAATGTAAATGGCAACCAACAGATAACACAAAACCAGTTGCTATGATTAAAAAACGTTTAGCAGGAAATCAAACGCTTATTGCATATTTAAGAAAAGTAAAAGCATTTGATGAATATAATGTAAAACCTACTATTACAGCAAAAACACTAGCAAAAACCTTTAAAGCAACAGGTGGAAGTGTAAAACTTACAAAAAATAATAAATCCATTATATTTATATTTGAAGTTATAAGAAGAGAAGAAGAATGGGAAAAGAAGTTAATTGATAAAATGAGATTATATCAAGATTTCTATGCAAATTTCGTACCAGGAGATTCAGGATTTAATGCAATGCCACAATTAATTTTTGTATGTGAAGATGAGAAAAATATGGTAGAAGCTTTTAAAACAATTGTAACAAACCAATTAGAGATACCACAAATAAAATTATATTTTACAACAGATTTAAGACAAAATAACGAAACGTTAGCAAAAACTTTAGTAGAATTTAAGTTAGATGAAGAAACAAATAAATATAAAGTAGAAGATGTAGAGCTTAAGTTATTAGATTAACAATTATAAAAATAAAAAAGTTAGAAAATTTTAAATTTCTAACTTTTTTATTCTTATTAATTGCTATTACCTCTTTTTAAATTAAATACAATAGCATCTTCATTATCAAATAAATACTTTGAATCTGTAGTATCTGTTTTAATTGGGTCAACATCACCTTGAGCATCAGTCTTAAACTCTGTTTTTGTTAAATCCAATTTTTTATTTGTAGTAACAACTTTTTCTTCAGCTATACCATTAGTAAATCTAGCAAAATCGTATTTTTTCAATGGGTGTGGTTCTTTATATTTTGCTTCTAAGAAATCAACTTTACCATCACCATAATTATTTTTACCTTTTAAATCTTTTATAATATAAGCACAATCCTTAAATTTTAAAGCTTGTAATTTACCAGAAGCAATATTTTCCTTCCATTCCCATTTAGGACTGTTTAATTTACTATCATAACTTAATTTACTAGTATCATAAGAAACTGTAAATTTCCATTCTCTGTGGTCGCCAAATTCTTTTTGCCAAATGTCACTTTCTTCACGAGTAACACCACCAAAAACTAATTTCGAAGTTGCGTTTGACATTATTAAATCGCGATATTTTGATTGACCACGAAAACCTAATTGTGTAAGATTTTGTGATGAAATAATAGTTCCAACGTGGTATTTTCTATATAAAGTAAATAGAGGCTCTGTAGCAGTACAAATATATTCTGGAAAGTCATCTATGTATAAGAAATGAGGAATTCTAGAATTTTCATTTCCAGGTCTTCTTAATACAGAAAATTGCATTAATAAAATAAAGAATAATCCAAATGCAAGATGTGCAGTAGCACCTAAATCGCCTCTTCTTGTACATACAAAAGTAATTTCGCCATCTTCTAACATTTTATCGAAATTCATATTGTTAACTCTGTTACATAAAATATTTCGTACACTAGAAATTCTTAGTAAATTATCTAACTGTGTAACAGCACTAAATACAAATCTTTCAGTATCGGCTTTTGCAGAACCATCTTGGTAAAAGTTTTTCTTAAAATATCCAAGTTGTAAAGAATATTCTTCTGCAAGTTCAGGAATTTCTTCCATCTGTTTACACATATCTTCTATTAAGGAAAAATCGTTTAATAATTTTAACATATCTTCAAGTGTTGGTAAATCACCATTATGAAGCCTTGGATACATTACTTTAAGTAATATTGATAAATTTTCAATTGCTTGAAAAGCAGTATGTTCTCTAAAAGCTTCATCTATACCTGTATGGGTAGCACTAAACATTCCTTTTAATACTGTAGAAATAGCAACAGCTGTTAATGCCGGATCATCAAAAATAAATGGGTTTAAGCCAGGCGAATCTGAATTATTTGGATCAATAACATTATATTTAATATTAAAATTTTGAGCTACTTCTATCATATGATTTACAGATTCAATATCTGGTGAAATATAAGTAAGGCCTAAAGTTCTATAAACAATTCCTTTTGAACCCGTATCACTATAAATTAATTTCTTCATATATGCTTTATATAAGCTTTCCTTACCTACAGTTGGTGTTAACATATTCAAACTAAAGTTTTCATTTAAATAATCATTATTATATGGACGGTTTAAATAAGCAATTCCAGTTTTTAATGCTGTAAATCCCATTTCTTTTGAAACTTCCTTAAAGAAGTTTTTCTTTTCAATGTCTCTTGCAATCATTGGTTCAAATACCATTGAAGTTTTTCCTGTACCAGATACACCAACAATTAAAGTAGGATCAAAACGTCTTGCTTCTGGAATTTTTGCAATACTACCATTAGTTTTGTTTCTACATAAAATATTTTCACAAGTATAAGGTCCCATTCCTTTATTTTTATCAGATAAATCAATTCCAGCATAATCGTTAATACTATCACGAATATCTTTTGATTCATTAAGGCCAGTAAATAACCATTTAAACAATGGATAAAAAGTAACAAGAGGTAAATAAATAGCAAGTGATTGAAAGGCTGGTCTTATTAAGTTTGAAAATTCTGTAACAATGGTTGTATAATTTGGTACCGAAATGAACAGTAACCATAAAGCTCCATTAATCCATTGAACAGCCATTGAAATTCCAACTACATATAAAGCAATACAATAAACATATAAGTAAAAAATTTTTACTTTATATGATTTTGCAAAGCTTGATGAACCCGAAAATAAAAAAGCAAAAACAGGGCAAGCAAGGGCAAAAGTATAGGTAATCGGTCCCCAATAAGAAACTCCTATTCCTGTAAAAAATAAAATTAACATTTCAGCGATTCTATCTACCATAACATAAATAGTAGCTAAAGTAAATATATAAGTTGCAAAGGTATTTCTATCTGTGCCTAACCATTTTAAAAATTTATCTATTTGTTTTAACAAGTTTTTCACCGCTTTCAAAATAAATTCCTACAATATATATTATCCTATAAAATGGAGAAAAAAACAAGAGTATTTGAAGAAAAAAGACAAAAAATAACTGCTAAAAGAATTCTAAAAAAAGTAAAATATAATATAATTATAAAAATTAATAAAAAAACTTGAATGTTTATTATTTTATGAATATACTCTCAAGTTTGACACTTTTGAAAGTATAAAAAGCCTATGATACAGTTAAATACTGCATTATAGGCTTCAATAGTATA
>CANRBJ010000030.1 GCA_947628815.1 uncultured Clostridia bacterium
ATGCTTAAGCATCAGCTCGTATCAAGGCCTTATAGGCCGATATGAAAATCCCCCAGTTATACTGGGGGATAATTATTCATATCTATATAACTGCTTAAATTTCTTTTTTAAAGTAAATTCTTTCTGATATCTTATATGATATATATAACATTCTTCATTCTGAATAAAACTTTGAAAAAGATCTATAACTTCGTTTCTTGCTCATATTTATTTTAACTTCAACAACAGCTTACTCACACAAATTACTATTTATATAACAATTATATAGATACATATTAAATTTCCAAATCGTTTATTGTCATATCTTTAGTACCAATATATACATCTCTATTTCCATCTACAGATGCTATTTCGACACGATACTCATAAACCTTTCCTCTTTTTCTTACATTAACCATAGTTATCTCTCCTTTACTAATTTTGATTAGTAAACGAAAAATGCCAACAATGAATGTTGACATTTATATAGCTATTTCCATCAATTTGTCCACATATAAGTTTATGCTTATATGAATATATTTAAAGTCTTGTCCACATCTTATTTTTGTGTGGACAAATCGTGGACATTGGGTCTTTTTTTGCTATTTTTTCATTTTTCAAAAATCTGCAAACCCTTTATTTATGCGTTTTTTCCACAACAGTTCTTGTATTTTTTCCCACTTCCACAAGGACATGGGTCGTTTCTTCCTATATCTGGACCTTCTTTTACTACTGTTACAGGTTTTCTTGGCTGGCCATCTACATCATTTATATTATCTAATGAAGCATTTGTTATTCTTGCTGTTTCTGTTCTTCTTATCTCTTGTTGTTTGCTTATATTTAATAATATTTTTACAACATCATGTTTGATTGAATAAATCATTTCATCAAACATTTCGGTTCCTTCTATTCTGTATTGTACAACTGGATCTTTTTGTCCATATGCGCGCAAACCGATTCCGTCTTTTAGTTCATCCATTGCGTCTATATGATCCATCCAGTGTTGGTCTACTACTTTTAACATTACAACTCTTTCAAGTTCTCTTATGTCTTGTTCTCCTATTTCTATTTCTTTTTGTTCATATTTTGCAAGTGCTTTTTCTTTTAATTCTTCCTGTAGTTTTTGTTCATCGAATTTTTCGGTTTTTAATGCTTCAACATCTTCTAGTCCAAAGGTTGTTCTTATTTCTTCTCTTAATGCTTCTTTGTTTATTACTTCTTCTTGCGAATATAAATTTACAAGGTCTTCTATTACACTTGTAATCATATTAGTAATGCTTTCCTTTAGGTTTTCTCCGTCTAATACTTGTTTTCTTTGTCCATATATAATTTCTCTTTGTGTGTTCATTACATCATCATATTGTAATACGTGTTTACGAATACTAAAGTTTTTACCTTCTACTCTTTTCTGTGCTGTTTCAACAGATTTTGAAAGAATACCCATTTCAATTGGCATATTTTCATCAGCGCCAAGTTTATTGTATACATTAGTAATCATATCTCCACCAAATATTTTCATTAAGTCATCATCTAATCCAATATAGAATTTAGATTCACCTATATCTCCTTGACGTCCACTACGTCCACGTAATTGGTTATCAATTCTTCTAGATTCGTGTCTTTCTGTACCAATTATTTTTAAACCACCTGCATCTATTACTTTTTGTTTTTCTTCTTTTATTTCATCTTCATATTTATCAACAAGTTCTCTAAATTTAGCTCTTGCATCTAATACATCTTTATCTTCTGTTTCATTAAATGCCATTGCTTCTTCTATTTGTTCTTCTGTATATTTTAGTCTACGCATTTCTTGACGTGCTAAATATTCGCTGTTTCCTCCAAGCATAATATCTGTACCACGTCCTGCCATGTTTGTTGCAATAGTAACTGCTCCAAATTTACCTGCTTGTGCAATTATTTCTGCTTCTTGTTCATGATATTTTGCATTTAACACAGAATGTTTTATTCCTTCTTGTTTTAATATCTTACTTAATTTTTCTGATTTTTCAATAGATACTGTACCAACTAATACTGGTTGACCTTTTTTATTGCTTTCTTTTACGCTTTCTACTATTGCTCTATATTTTCCATTTTCATTTTTATAAATTACATCGTTTTGGTCTTTACGAATTACTGGTTTATTTGTTGGAATAGAGATAACGTCTAAGTTATAAATCTCACGGAATTCTGCCTCTTCTGTCATTGCAGTACCTGTCATTCCAGATAATTTTTCGTACATTCTAAAATAGTTTTGGAATGTAATTGTTGCAAGAGTTTTAGATTCATCTGCAATTTTTACATTTTCTTTTGCTTCAATTGCTTGATGTAATCCATTGTTATATCTTCTTCCATACATAATTCTTCCTGTAAATTCATCTACAATTAGAACTTCTCCATCTTTTACCATGTAATCAATATCTTTTTTCATAACCCCATGTGCACGTAGAGCTTGGTTTACATGGTGTACAATATCAGAATTATCTAAATCATTAAAATTCTCTAAACGGAAGAATTCTTCTGCCTTTTTTATACCTTTTCCTGTAAGAGAGGCTGATTTTGCTTTTAAATCTACAATGTAATCGTATTTTTCGTTATCTTCCATTTGTTCTTCATCTTTTATATCTTCTTCTACAATCACTTTTGGTGTTAAGCGTTTTACAAAATCATTTGCTTTTTTATAAAGGTCTGATGATTCATTTGCGTGTCCTGAAATTATTAATGGTGTACGCGCTTCATCTATTAATATACTATCAATTTCATCTACGATTGCATAATTTAATTCTCTTTGAACTGCTTGTTCTTTATATATAACCATATTGTCTCTTAAGTAATCGAACCCAAATTCATTATTTGTTCCATAAGTTACATCAGCTGCATATGCTTTTCTTTTAGCATCTGGATCCATTCCAGATATAGCAAGTCCAACACTTAAACCTAAAAATTTATATAGTTTTCCCATCCATTCACTATCACGTTTTGCAAGATAATCGTTTACAGTTATAACATGAACTCCTTTTCCTGTTAGTGCGTTTAAGTAAACAGGTAGTGTTGCAACTAATGTTTTACCTTCACCTGTTTTCATTTCAGCAATTCTACCTTGATGTAATATAATTCCACCTATTAATTGTACATCAAAATGTCTCATTCCTAATACTCTTTTTGAAGCTTCTCTTACAACTGCAAAAGCTTCTGGTAATATATCGTCTAATGTTTTTCCATTTTCTAATTCTTTTTTAAATTCTCCAGTTTTTGCCCTTAATTCTTCATCTGATAATTTTGATATTCCATCTTCTAATTCATTTATCTTTTTAACAATTGGCATTACTCTTTTTACTTCTTTTTCACTATATGTCTTAAATAAACCCATTTTAATTTGCCTCCTAAATTTTTTTATCCGTACTAATATATCACGAATTTTAACTTTACGCAAGGAATTTAGCATATTTTATTGTTTTATTATAATTATTGTATATTTAATATCTCTTTTGCTATATTCCAAATATTATCTGTTTCTCTGTCTTTTTCCCAAAATGCTCCACCTGCTAGTTCATATTGATTAATTAAATTCAATTTTTCTTTAATAGATGTTTCATCTTCTATCCACATTTGATATTTGTAGTTTTCAGAATCGTATTCCACATAATATTGTTTTGTATCATCATTCCAAATTCTTTCTACATCTTCTGGAATTTGATTATCTATTTGGTTCATATTAACAATACTACTTGTCGACTTTCCATTTACATCTGTTTTCCATAATCTCGTATATAGTGGCATTCCTAATATAATTTTTTCTTTTTTTACATCTTCTTGACCTAAGAATTTTTTAATATTAGTTTCTACCCAGTTATGCCCTGCTGTAGTTCCTGGTGTTGTGCTAGATATTCCATATTGGTCATATGCCATAAATATAATGTAATCAACTTCTTTTGCAAGCAAGTCTCTATCGTAACATAAAGACCATGTTTCACTTCCATCTGGCGCTGTAACATCTACGGTTGTTACTTTTCCATATTCTTTTAGTCTTGGTGCAAGTTCTATAATAAATCTTGAAAATACATCTTCATCACTCTTATTCATATTTTCGAAGTCTATATTAATTCCATCTA
The DNA here is from genome assembly GCA_947628815.1 of uncultured Clostridia bacterium. Lineage (GTDB taxonomy): Bacteria > Bacillota > Clostridia > TANB77 > CAG-508 > RGIG8482. The sequence goes on from CANRBJ010000030.1 coordinate 4,089, forward strand.
ATTCATATTTTAATGTTAAATCCACAATTTCTTCAATTAATTTTTCTCTTAAAGAATAATCATTTAATATTTTTGAAGTTATTTCTTTCATTGAACTATTTGAAAACATTGCCCAAACTTTATATCCATTTTCTTTTGCCCAAGCTATGTACTCTTTTCCGCCTTTTTTCGCGTTATCATTTATTTCTAGATTATCGCTATTTTTTAAAGAAAAGAATGATGGTGCTACTACATTTATTCCAGAAATAGTAGTTCCACTTCTATCTGGTGCATTTACATATTCAGAATAATAATCCCATACAAGATTAACTTTTCCTGATATTTGTGGTTCTTGCTCTAAAGCTTGTCTTACTGCTGCTTTATTAGTTAATACATCAGTTTTTACATAACCTATTTTTCCATTATTAGTTCTCACTTTCGCCCAATCATCTTTTTCAGATATTACAATTAATTTTTCTCCTTGTTCTACTTTATCAACTGTTTTTGAAATTAGTTTAGTATTATATTTTACTTTAACTTTTTTTGCTGCATCTGCTTTTATTAATTCCCTATCAAGCGAATCTAAAGTAACTACTTGGTTATTAATATTATTTATTTCCATATTATAAACATTGTCTAATTCTGAAATTGGAATATAAAAAATTCCATCTTCTCTTATAACAGTTCCTAATAATTTTACTTCTGCACCATTAACTTTCATTACTTTTTTTGTTAAATCAATAACTGCAACTTTTGTTTCAGAAGTTGTTATTATTTGGCTATTATCTTTGTCATAATATATTTGATCATCAAAGTAATTTCTCATATCATCTATAGAAACATATATGGTTCCATTATCATCAATAAATATATCGTGCTTTAATTTAGCAGTTACATTATTATTGTTTATAATAAAATTTATCTTCCCTTCATTTGGATCTTTTTTGAAGTTTGGTGATAAAATTAATATAACTAGTGCTACTATTAATAAAACTGCTACTATTAATAACTTTTTCCATACTTTTTTTAATATTTTCATTATCATTCTCCTCCAATATTTATCATACTGTAATACTATATCATAAAATATAATTTTCGCAAATATTTTTTTGATGAATTTTAATAAATTTTATAATTTATTTTGTAGAAACTTTTAGAAATCTCTTTAATTTTACCATATTTTATGATATAATATGTTTGTAGCCAAAAGGAGGAATTTTTATGTGGCAAGTATGGTTAATAATTTCTGGTATGTTTTTTATTTTAGAAATTATAACAGTTGGATTTTTAGTATTTTGGTTTGGAATTGGTGCCTTATTTGCAATGCTTGTTAGTTTTATTACTGATAACATCATTATTCAAACAACAGTATTTTTAATAACATCTACTGCTTTACTCTTTTTAACAAAACCATTTGTTAAGAAAATTTCTCATAAAGATAAAGTTCAAACAAATGCTTATTCCATTATTGGGAAAAAAGGTATTGTTACAAGAGAGATTGATTCTAAAAAAGGAATTGGTCAAGTTAAAATTGGAAGTGAAACTTGGACTGCTACAACAAGTGCTGAAGAAGTAATACCTGTTGGAACTGAAGTTGAAGTTTTAGAAATAAATGGTGTAAAAGTAATTGTAAAACCAGCTCTTGTGGCAGTTAAATAACGATATTAGTATTTTAATATAAATTATTTTATAGGAGGGAAAAATTATGGCATTTTTAATTATATTACTTGTTATTATTTTTATAATAGCATTTAAATCAATTAAAGTTGTTAAACAAGCCGAGGTTTATATCATTGAAAGACTTGGTAAATACCATAAAATTGCAGACGCAGGTCTTACAATAATCATTCCTTTCATTGATCATGTAAGAAGTGTTGTTAGTTTAAAACAACAAACAATGGATATTCCACCTCAAGGCGTTATTACAAAAGATAATGTTACGATTACTATTGATACAGTCGTATTCTATAAAATTACAGATCCTGCAAAAGCAGTGTATGAAATTCAATCTTTGAAAAAAGGTATTGAATACTTAGCAATTACTACTATACGTGATATTGTTGGAAAAATGGATTTAGATTCAACCTTCAGTTCAAGGGACGCAATTAATGACCAATTAAGAGTTATTCTAGACGAAGCAACAGATCAATGGGGATGTAAAATAGACCGTGTAGAAATTAAAGATATTACCCCACCTGCTGACATTCGTGACGCAATGGAGAAACAAATGAATGCAGAAAGAAATAAAAGAGCTTTAATTCTTCAAGCAGAAGGTGAAAGACAATCTGCTATTACCATTGCAGAAGGACAAAAAGAAGCTGCAATTTTACAAGCTGAAGCAGATAAAGAATCTAAAATTAGACGTGCTGCCGGTGAGGCAGAAGCAATTCGTCAAGTAGCTGAAGCAAAAGCAAAAGAAGTAGAAATGATTTATGGCGCTATTAAAAATTCAAACCCAGACGACAAATTAGTACAATTAAAATCTTTAGAAGCTTTAGAAAAAGTTGCAGATGGAGAAGCAAACAAAGTATTTATTCCTTTTGAAGCAACAGCAGCACTAAGTAGCTTAGGTAGCGTTAAAGAAGTATTTAAAGATAACGAAAAGAAAACTAAATAAGAAGGTTTCTATTTTGAAACCTTCTTTATTTAGTTTAGATTTTATTATTCAACATCGTGCCTTGCAAGTATTGCAGCTGGTGTTTTTCTTAATACTTTAAATAATGGTAGTAACCCTACTATTATATTAAATATGTAAACAATTGAAATACTAATACCAACTGTTTTAAAGTTTACTATAAACATTCTATCTACATATGGAATTTTAGTTACTTGGCCCAAAATATAGCTCATAAGCACAATTCCTGCTAAACTTGCCGTACTTGTAATTGATATTATTTCACCTACAAACATTCTATATATGTCTTTTTTCTTCACTCCTATTGCTCGTAACACACCTACTTCTTTTATTCTTGATAAAAATGATGAACGAATCATTAAATATATTTCTATTAAAGATATTAAAAGAATAACACTTGCAAATATTACTGCACTTTTTATTTCTTCTTTTTTATTATTTATATATGTTTGTTTATCTTTTTCGTATCTATCTATTATATTTAACATATACTCACTCTGAAATTCATTCATAACTTCATACTTATCTTTTGGATATATCATAAATCCATTGTTTTTCGAAATAACATTGAATTTTACCGTGTTTGCACTTACTAAATAGTCTTGCCTGTTTGTTTTACTATCATAATAACCTACAACTGTAAGTTGTTTTCCATTTACTTCATCTTTTATTGGTTTATTTAGTTTCATTTCTGATTGATTATTTTTGTTTACTATAACTTCATAATCGTTTTGTGGAAGTCTACCTTTTGTTATTGTTATATCATCTAAATATAAGTTATAATCCTTTACTATAGTATCTGTTTCTTCCTGTGTATTCATATATATTCCCATTCCAAATTCACTTTGTGTCATATTGTTTAATATATTTATCATTAACTGTTTATTTACATAGATAGAAGCACTATATTTATCTGTAAATCCAACTATCTTAAAGTCCTTCATATCGTTAATTGTAACCACTTTATTAAGTAATTCGTCTGCATCTTTTATTCCCATTCGTGCAAATGTTGAATAAGTACTCTTTGTCATCTCATTTATAATTCTTTTATCAACAACAATCTCATATTCATTTTCTGGCATTCTTCCGCTTACTATATCGTTTGGATTAATTTTACTTATATCTACAAGAGAACCAGAAAGTTCAAATGAATATCTTGATAACTGATAATAATTATCCATTTTTATCTTAAAACTTGCTTGACTATTTCCAGGTATTATGTAATCTACATTTTCCTCATTTTCATATTTTAAATAATCATCTACATTTACTTTTGCCATATCTACTTGCAAATAATTTTTATCTATTTGAATGTAGTCTGATTCTTTTATTTGTAATGTTCCTGCTATATTAGTTACACTGTATACTATAAACATACTTGATGCAAAAAATCCTAAAAGTAAAATTTTCTTTAATACGCTATAGTTTAAAATTCTGTTAAACCCTATTCTTATTGACTTAAAAATTCCATAAATTGAACTATATTTTGCTTTATACTTTGTATCTATTACATCATCTAAACTATATTTATATTTTTCATAAATACTTTTATCTATCTTTTTATAATGGTCATTAATTAGTTCTATTGCAGAATTATCATCAACAATTTCTATTTTTTTATCTTCTGCTTGTATTAGTATATTTCCATTTTTTATTACTAATTTAATGTCTAATGGGCTATCATCATTATCTGAATAAACATCAATATTTATTTTATTGCCTTTTATGTTATGAATTTTTGATAAGTCTTTTAAATAAATTTTATTATCTAGCCTATACTCCAATGATTCTTTTGTTTCATTTTTATAGTCCTTAATAACTTTACCATCTTGCACTTCAACTATTCTTGTTGCATAAAACTGCGCAAGTTCTACTTCGTGAGTTACCAATATTACAAGCTTTTCTTTTGAAATGGCCTTTATTATATTCATAATCTCTAATGAATTTTTGCTATCCAAATTTCCAGTTGGCTCGTCTGCAATTACTATACTTGGATTTTTTACAATTGCTCTTGCAATTGAAACTCTTTGTTTTTCTCCACCAGATAACATACTAGCAGGTCTATTTCTATACCTATACATATTAACCGCTTCTAAAACATAATTAACACGCTTTTCAATCTCTTTCTTATTTTTTAACCCAATCATTCTTAAAGCAATTGCAACATTATCAAATACAGACATATGTTCTATTAGTTTATAGTCTTGAAATATATATCCAATGTTTAAATTTCTTATTCTATCAACTGTGCTTGGTCTTCTTCTAGTAATTTTCTTGCCATTTATATATATTTTTCCTTTATTTACTTTATCAAGCCCTCCAATTGCATTAAGAAGTGTAGTTTTACCGCTTCCAGATTGACCAAGTATTGCAACTAATCCCTTATCTTCAAGTTCTAATGAAGTGTTATTTATAATGTGAATTTGATTTCTTCTTCGTCTATTAAAATATTTATTTACTTTCTCAATTTTTATCATAATCACTACACCTCCTCATTATAAGTATTTATTGCTGTGTTTTTAAATAATTTTTTAGCAAATTTAATAGAAATAAGTCTTGATATAGCAATTATTACTATGTACATTAGTATATATTCCTTCGCGCTTAAATACATACTTAATTTTGCAATATGCTCTAAGTGAATTATATTGTTTTTTGTAGCATAAATAAATGCTAATAATATAACATATGACAGTGTAGAATTTATAAACAATTCTATATCTAGTATTCTTCTTACATTCTTATATGTTGCACCTAGCATTCTTAAGGTTGTATAGTAAACGTTTCGTGATTTTAGTATAATTCTTATAATTAAATAAGAAATAAAGAATAACACAATAATTAAAACAATCGTTACAACTACTTTTATAATTTTAATAATTCTTTGGTATATTTCTCCTTCATTTACTTTAAAATCTGTTACCTTTTTAGGGTTTAAGCCTAAATTTTCAAGCTTAACTAGTGTATCTTCTATTTTTTCCTCATCTTTTACATATACGCTAGATTGATAAGATGGCTTGTCAAATAAAGCATTATAATCATTTGTATTAATAAAAATCGTATATCTATTATTATCGTATTTATCTTTACCAATTAATTTCTTAAAATTAGACTTTGTATATGTATTAGACACTGTTAAATCCAATTGTTCTTTATAATACAAGTTTTCTACATAAATACTAAGTGGCTGTTTTTGTATTTTATAGTTTTTAAATTGATACTTAAATTCGTCGTCTACTATGGCTTTTCCACTTTCTACTTTATCGCTTGGTTCTACACTATATTGTTGATATTTATTATTAAACATAACTTTCATATCGCTATAGCTTTTATTCATATCTCGCCTTGATTCATTTACTAAGCCTTTAAAAGCATAAAATTTTGCATCAAAAGTAGCATTCTCATTATCATCTATTTTAATACCTACTATAGTTACATCTCTTACTCCTTCATTTGTCCACGCATTAAGACCTGCACTTTTTTGTATTGAAAATGTTTTATTTAATATATCATCCATTCTATTTTTAATATAAAAATGATCTTTTCTAACAACCAATAATATTTCATCATCATTTTCAGGTTTTCTACCAAAATCAATATCTCCTCTTAAATTTTCAATATCGAACATACTACCATAAAAACTAATTTCACCTTTTGCAATTGGTATACCACCATCTATAAATATATCATCTTCTACTACATAATCCACATTATCTATTGACTTTATTTTTTCATAATCTTCTACTACAAAAGGAGTTCTATCTTTTTTATTAATTAAAATTCTTTTTTCAGATAAATCTCTAAAAGCAATACTATATCCATTCGTTTTAGTTTCTGCCTCTGACATTTGGAAACTTGCATATTCTGCAAGGATTGCTGCACTCATAAAGAAAAATACAGCAAATAGTAATACAAATTTAGTTAAAATATTAAAGGTATTTCTTGTACCTAAGCGATACTTATTCCATATACTAATATTGTTATACTTACTTTCTATTGCTTTTGGCTCATCATTTATTTTTTTTACTTCGGTATTTCCGTATAATTCTACCATCGTGCATTTTAATAATTCTTGTAGCATACTGCTCTACTTGTTCTATATTATGAGTTACAACAACTACCAATTTATCTTTTGCAACTCTTTTTAATATTTCAATAACCTCTTTTGCAGATTCTGTATCTAAATTGCCTGTAGGCTCGTCCGCAACAATTATAGGGGTATCTTTAACCATTGCTCTTGCAATTGCAACTCTTTGCTTTTGACCACCAGATAGTTTAGAAACTTTAGTATTTCTAAACTTTGTAAGACCTACTTGTTCAATAATATCATATATTTTTTTCTTTACTTCATGCTTTTTATATCCATTTAATAATAAAACTAATTCCACATTTTGATAAACTGTATAGCTATTAATTAAATTAAAACTTTGAAAAATATTTGCTATATATTTTCTTCTATAATCCTCAAAATCCTTTTCAGAGTAATGGCTAGTCTCCTCACCATTAACATACATTTCCCCTTCTTCATAACTATCTAAACCAGAAATAACATTTAAAAGAGTACTTTTGCCACTTCCAGACTCACCTGTTATAACAACAAATTCTCCAATTTTTAATTCCAAATTTACCTTTGTAAAACCAGATGCAATGATACCTTTGTTATAGTAAAATTTTGAAACATTTTCTAACTTTAACATTTGTATCTCCCCTTTATTTTTTCCATCTGTTCTCTTATGCTTTATGAATAAATATTATCATAAAAAAAATAATATATCAATTATTTGCAATATTTTATGAAAAATTTCGGTTACTGTTAATGTGTAAGCAAAAAGTTATTCCACTGTATCAAAATAAGTTTTGAAAGTAAAAAATTATTCCAATACATCAAAATAACTTTACAGATTTAAAATTTAATGTTAAAATATATTTGAGGTGAGATGTACAATGTTAATTAGAGAAAAATATCTAAAAGAAATACGAGATTTTTATGATGAAACATCTTTAATAAAAATAATATATGGCTTAAGAAGAAGTGGAAAATCAGTTATTTTGACTCAAATAATGGATGAGATAAGAAAAAATAATATTGATGATGAGCATATAATTTATATTAATTTTGAATCATTAGATTATAGCTTTATTAAAAATGCAAAAGATTTAAATGATTATATAAAAAGTCTAGTAAAAGATAAAGATAAGTATTATGTTTTTCTTGATGAAGTGCAAAAAGTTGAAGACTTTGAAAAAGGGATTAATTCTTTAAGAATCACAAATCAATTTAGTATTTTTATAACTGGTTCTAATAGTAAAATGACATTTTTAGAATTGTCAACCGATTTATCTGGTAGATATGTTAGTTTTAGAGTTTTACCATTAACATTTAAAGAAGTTGTAGAACTTACAAAAACAAAAGAAAAGGATTATAAGAAATTATTATTTGATATATTTGAATGGGGAAGTTTACCACAAAGATTCTCTTTTGATAATGAAAGGGCGAAACTTAATTATATTTCAGATGTTTATGATTCAATATTACTAAAAGATGTAGTAGAAAGGTTAAATATAAAAGACATTACTTCATTTAATAAAATTTTGCAGTATGTTTTAGAAACGGAAGGAAAAGAATTTTCTGCAAATAATATATTAAATTACTTAAAAAATGAACATCATGAAATTGCAACAGACACATTATATAATTATTTAGAAGCATTGTGTTCAACTTTTATTATGAACAAAGTTTATAGATATGATATTCAAGGAAAAAGTATTTTAAAAACATTAAACAAATATTATGTTTCTGACTTAGGAGTAAAGAAAATAAAAACAAATAGTAAGGAACTAAACTATTCTATGTCATTAGAAAGTATAGTTTATAGCGATTTACTTGCTAAAGGATATGAAGTATATATTGGAAAAACAAAAAAGGGAGAAGTAGATTTTGTAGCAACTAAAAATAAAGATTTTAAATATATACAAGTTTGCTATAAATTAGCTTCAGAGGAAACAAAACAAAGAGAATTTGGGGCATATAAAGGAATTAATGATTCATATCCGAAATATATTATATCTTTGGATGATGAAGATTATTCTAAAGATGGAATTCAACATGTTAATATATTTGATTTTTTATTGAATGATGATTTTTAATCCAAACTTAGTAGATTGCACCTCGGATAACCTACGGGCCCGAGGTCATTTTTATATCTTCATTAATTTAAAATCCAAATAATCTCCACTAACCAAACGAAATTCTATTCCTTCTACCATCCCCTCTACTGCATCTTTATGCGAATGAGAATGTAAATGCCCATACATACAACTTTGTACATTATATTTCTTCATTAAATTTACAAACTTTAATTCTAAGTGGTTTAACATTGCAACATTTGTAATTGGTGGATAGTGCATAAAAACTAGAATTGTCTTATCTTTGCCATATTTTTTAATTCCTTCATTAATTGATAATTCAAGTCTTCCTAATTCTCTGTTTAAAATTTTCCCTTGGTTTTCTAAATCATTTAAAGTCCAGCCTCTTGTTCCTGTTATAATTTTATCTTCAAATAAGTAACTATTGTTATATATAAAATCTATTGAATTAAAGTTATTTTCTTCTAAATATGTGTGCATTTTTTTAATAGTAGTCCACCAATAATCGTGATTTCCTTTTAATAATAGCTTTTTGCCTGGTAACTCCTCTAAATATTTAAAATCCAAATATGCATCTTCTAATTTCATTGCCCATGAAAAATCTCCCGGTAAAATAACTAAGTCATTATCAGTTACTTTTTCTAGCCAATCCTTTTTTATTTTTTCTTCGTGATTTTCCCAATTATCACCAAAAATATTCATTGGTTTAGGATTTTTGAATGATAAATGTAAATCTGCTATTACATATATAGACAAGTGTTACCTCCTTTTAATTATATTTTTAAATTTGGTATTGCATTTAAAGTTAAATCTGATATATTCCCATTTATATAATCATAATACCCAGCTGAAGCAATCATAGCCGCATTATCTGTACATAAACGTAATTCAGGATAATATATCTTTATTCCCATTTGCTTACCTAGATTTTCATAGCTTTCTCTTATATAACTATTTGCAGATACTCCACCTGCTAAAGCTACTTTTTTTATATTTAACTGTTCAATTGCTTTTTTAGTATTAGTAATTAGCATATCAGTTGCTGTTTTTTCAAAACTTGCACATAAATCTGGCTTATTTACTTCTGGATTTTTGTGATGTAAATTTAATACAGCTGTTTTTATACCGCTAAAACTAAAATCTAAATTATCAAAATATGTATGTGGTAATTCTATATTTGCCTCTCCTTCTTTTGCTAGTTTATCAATCTTAGGTCCTCCTGGATAACTAAGCCCTATTACTCTTGCAACTTTATCAAATGCTTCTCCTATTGCATCATCTCTAGTTTTACCAAGTATTTCAAAATCAGTATAATCTTTAATATGTACTAAATGCGTATGCCCGCCTGAAATTACCATACACAAAAATGGTGGTTGTAATTCTTTATGTGTTATATAATTTGCTGCGATATGACCATGTATATGGTTTACTCCTACAAGTGGTTTATTTAATGCATAACTTAATCCTTTTGCATAAGCAACTCCTACGAGTAAAGCTCCTACTAATCCTGGGCCATATGTACATGCTACTACATCTATATCATTAAAGTTAATTTCTGCTTTTAAAAGTGCTTCTTTTGTTACTGTTGAAATTGCTTCAACATGGTTTCTAGATGCAATTTCTGGCACAACTCCTCCAAATTGTTTATGTATATCAATTTGTGAATGAATAACATTAGAAAGAACTTCTCTACCGTTTTTTACAACAGATACAGAAGTTTCATCACAACTCGATTCAATTCCTAATACATATATATCTTTCTCCATTTTCTTTTCCTTATATTTCTAAAATCCTATTCCAAATAATAAACCAACCACACGCATTAATCCTGTTGCAATAAATTCTATAATTGGCGAAATAATTGTTCCAGCAAGTCCTGTTATCCATATAACAAGAAATAGCATATAAAATATATGTTCATACTTGTCTAACCATGTTTTAACATTGTAAGACATAAAGTTTCTAAATATTTTACTTCCATCTAATGGTGGAAGTGGTATTAAATTAAATACTCCAAGTCCTATGTTTACAATTATAGTAGATTGAATTATTATATACACAATTGTACCAATTTGAGTTACTAAGAATGCTGGTGCAAATTTTATTAATACAAAATAAATAAAAGTAAACACAATTGCAAGTACAAAATTCATTGCTGGTCCTGCAACTGATACAATTGCTTCTCCAGCTGATTGTGAAAATTTTCTATCAAAATTTCTAGGGTTAATTTGTACAGGTTTTCCCCATCCAATATGTGCAAAAATTAGTAATATAAATCCAAATGGGTCTATATGGCTTGCTGGATTTAAATTTAATCTTCCCTGCATTTTTGGTGTATCATCTCCTAGTTTGTATGCTGCATACGCATGTGCAAATTCATGAAATGTAATTGCTATGATTACTCCTGGTAATGTTAATAATAAATTTAACATATAATCTTTAGTCATACCACTTAAACTAAAAATTACCATTATTGCTAATATAATATATAACGCTCTTTTATCAAATTGAAAATTATACATATATACTCTCCTTTTACATTTTAATTCTAGTCGTTTTCCGATGATACTTGTTTTATTAAAGGCATAAATTCCTTTAACTTTTCCTCAGTCCTTAATTGGCATTTTTTAAAAACTTCAACTAAAGCCTCAATATTTCCTGTTGTTTGTGCACTATATAGAGCCACTCTATATTCGTGGTTATATTCATCATCAATTGCAATTAAATCCACTGAATTTTCTATACATTGTCTTAATATAATAAATCTTCCAATTCTTCCATTACCATCTTGAAATGGATGTATATGTTCAAATTTTTGATGAAAATTGGCAATAGAATAAATGTCTTTCTTACTATCTTTCCAATCTTCAAATAAGTTAAACATATTGCTTTCAACTAAGTAAGGTTCGCATAATTTTAAATCTGTTTTTGAAAGTCTATTTTCATATTTTTTCCATGTTCCAATATTATTTATTTCGTCATCTACACTTCCTTTTTTTAGTATTCTATGCCACCTCCATAACAAATACTTATCTAATGGTTCTGAAAGAGTACTAATAACTACATCAAAAAGTTCTAATGAATTTCTTGTCTCTATAACATCATCTAAAAAATGTTCTCCACTAACTTGCTTTTTTTCTAACAAATCTATTAAGTTTTCTTTACTAAACGTACTTCCTTCTAATTTGTTGGAATGATATAAATATTCTATTTTTATTGCGTCATATGCTGAATTTGTTATTTTAGACAATTTTTGCATTACATCAACAGATACTTTCATCATTCTCCCCCTTATCTTATTTAGACATATTAGTTCAATGGTTTCATTGAACAAATAAGCAAATTTGTTGTAATATGCTTGTCTGCTATTGTTTAGCCTATTTTTCTACTTTTAAAAAATGCTATTTTAATGCTACGCCATTCAATTTATTAAAACTTATTAAAATCTTTTAAATTATTTGCTCTATGTTCTAACTTTGTTTAATATATCATATTTTATTAAAAATTTCAATTATTTGTAAGTATTTTTAAAAAAACTCTATGTTGGTTTGTCAAACATATGTCACACTTTATTGATAAATATAGTATTTGAAATACCTAATATGATTTGTCTGTTCT
>CANRBJ010000031.1 GCA_947628815.1 uncultured Clostridia bacterium
GAAAATTTGACAAAAAAATTAAGCATTTTTCATGCTTACAAGATTCATTTTATTAATGGACTGTTAAATTTCCGTATGCTAATCATATCAAAAAAAATAGAAAATAGTCAATACAACTGTGGAAAAAAATTTAAAAATGTGGATAATTTTTCTGCGGGGCAACTTTTGCGTATGTAAAATATAAATTTTTCTTGACAAATGCATAGGGAATGTTATATAATTACAATACTATTTTGCGAGTAAGAAAAAAATATAGATTTACTTACACAGTATATTATTAGGAGGTGCAATATGAAAAGAACATTTCAACCTAAAAAAAGACAAGAACAAAAAGAACATGGTTTTATGAAAAGAATGAAAACTAGAGCAGGTAGAAATATATTAAAAGCAAGACGTGCTAAAGGAAGAAAAAAATTAAGTGCTTAAGGTTGCAGTGAGTCACAGTGTAAATGTGGCTCTTTTTGCGATAGGTAATGAGTGATAGTTATGAAAAGAACGTTGATGTTAAAGAAAAATTATGAATTTAAAAGAATTCTTACAAAAGGAGAATACTATTCAGGAAAGTTTTTAGATGTTTTTGTTAAAAAAAATAATTTTTCAGTTAATTTTTTAGGAATTGCAGTTGGTGTTAAGATTGCAAAAGCTGTAAAAAGAAACAGAATTAAAAGGTTAATTAGGGAAAATTATAGATTAATTGAAGAAAAAGTAAATACAGGTTATAGTATTGTTTTTTTATGGAAAAAGAAAGTAGATATAAAACATGCTACATTTACCAATATAGAACAAGATATGATGAACGTATTTGAAAGAATAGGAATTTTAGAAGCATGAGGAAGTTTTTTATTTTTTTAATTCATAAATATAAAAAATATATATCTCCAATATTTCAACATTTAGGTTTTCATTGTAAGTATTATCCTACATGTTCAGAGTATACAAAACAAGCTATTGAAAAATATGGCATATTAAAAGGTGGGATATTAGGAGCTAAAAGAGTTTTAAAATGTAATCCTTTTTCAAAGGGTGGATATGATCCTTTAAAATAAAGAGTAGGGGAGTAAGAATAAATGATATCTTTTTTTGCAAATATATTTGGATATATACTAAACATATTATATAAAATAGTGAGTAACTATGGGTTAGCAATTATACTTTTTTCAATTATCTTAAAATTAATAATGTTACCAATATCAATAAAACAACAAAAGACAATGAAAAAATCAGCAAAAATTCAAGAAGAAATGAAGAAAATTCAAGATAAATATAAGAACAACCCTGAAAAATTAAACCAAGAAACTATTGAATTATACAGAAGGGAAAAGATGAGCCCATTTAGTGGTTGCTTAAGTGCAATAGCTCAAATTGTTATTTTGTTTGCAGTATTTTATTTAGTAAGAAGTCCTCTTACATATATGAAAAAGGTTGAACCACAGTTAATTGAACAGTATACTAATGAAATTAAACAAGAGGAGAATAATAAAAATACTCCATATCCTGAAATTGCTATTATTAAAGAAAAGGGAAATGAGGACGAAAAAGTTTATATTAATATGGATTTTCTAGGTTTGGATTTAAGCAGTGTTCCTAGTGGGGCACTTTCAGATTGGAAAGTTTATGTAATACCTGGATTATATGTTTTAACCTCTTTTATATCTATGAGAATGACAACTTCTATGCAAGAAAAGAAAAAAGAAGAAAATGAAGCAGGAGATACAAATGAATTAGAGGCAGTGGCTCAAGCAAATAAAAGTATGAGTTATATTATGCCAGTTATGTCTGTATCAATTGCAATAATTGCTCCTTTGGGACTTGCTTTATATTGGTTAGTTAATAATATACTTATGATAATGGAAAGATTAATCTTAAATCGATTTCTAAAAGAAGAGGAGGATGCGTAAGTGGAAAAAGGAAGAATTTTTGAAGGCAAAACAACAAATGAAGCAATCGAAAAAGGATTAAAAGAACTTGGAATAAAAAAAGAAGATGCTGAAATTAAAGTTTTAGATAGTGAAGATAAAAGAAGTTTTTTTAGTATTTTAGCACCTAGAGTAGTAAAAGTAGAAATTATTAGTAAAGTAGAAAAAAGACAAGAAAAAGAGAGAAAACAAAGAGAAGAAGTAGAAAACATAGATTTTGAAAAAGCAAAGGAAAATGTAGATAATTTTTTTAGTAAATGGGTAAAGACATTGCCTAGCAACGATATAAAATATAAAATTTACCAAGATGGAGCATATTTAAAGGTGGATGTAGATGGTGATGATTTAAATTATTTAATAGGGCATAGGGGAGATGTTTTAAATAATTTACAAATTATATTATCAGCAATTGCAAGTAAAGGATTACCTTATAAAGTAAGGACTATATTAAATATTTGTGGTTATAAAGAAAAAAGAGAAAAATCTCTTGAAGAGTTAGCAGAGAAACTTGAAAAAACAGTTGTTAGAACAAAAAAATCTATTACATTAGAGCCAATGACTGCATATGAAAGAAAAATTATACATTCAAAATTACAAAATAGTAAGAAGGTTACAACTACAAGTATAGGTGAAGAGCCATATAGAAAAATAGTTATTTCATTAAAATAGAATAAAAAATCGGAAGTCAAAGTTCGGATTTTAAATCAATTTTAAAATTTATTTTTTAAAAGGATTTTATCTGTATTTTGGCTTTTTTGTTAGGGGGAATTTTATGAGTACAATAGCTGCAATATCTACGGCACCGGGCATTGGAGGAATTGGTGTTGTTAGAATGAGTGGTGAAAATGCGTTTTTAATATTAAAGGAAATATTTAAACCTAAAAATAATTTTCAAATAGAATCTATTAAAGGATATCAAATTAAATATGGATTTATTATGAAAGAAAGAGAAGTAATTGATGAGGTTTTGGTTTCTTTTTTTAAAGCACCGAATAGCTATACAAAAGAGAATTTGTGCGAAATTAGTTCACATGGTGGGGCATATGTTGTAAGAAGAATTTTAGAATTATGCTTAGAAAATGGGGCAGAATTAGCAGAACCAGGAGAATTTACAAAGCGCGCATTTTTAAATGGTAGAATAGATTTATCACAAGCAGAAGCAGTTATTGATATTATAAATGCAAAAACTGAAAAAGAAGCTAAATCTTCAATTAATCAATTAGAAGGAATATTATCAAAACAAATTAAAAAAATTCGCGATATGCTTATTTCCGTAATGGTGGAGATTGATGTTAGTATAGATTATCCAGAATATGATATTGAGGAAATGGAAAATTCTAAAGCATGCGAATTACTTGAAAAAGTATTGAAAGAATTGCATAAATTAGAAAATAGTTTTGAAAATGGGAAAATAATTAGAGAGGGCATTAAAATTGCTTTAATAGGAAAGCCGAATGCAGGAAAATCATCTCTTTTAAATGCTATTTTAAAAGAGGACAGGGCAATTGTAACAGATATAGAAGGAACAACAAGGGATACAATTGAGGAATCCGTAGTTATAGAAGGAATTCCTATTCATATTATTGATACTGCAGGAATTCGTAAAGCGGGGAATGAAGTAGAAAAGATAGGTATAGAAAAATCCAAGAAAATGGCTGAACAAGCAGATTTATTAATTGCTATTTTTGATGCAAGTAAAGAATTAGATAATGAAGACGAGGAAATTTTAGAATTATTAAAAGATAAAAAATGTTTAGTAATATTAAATAAAATAGATTTAAAAGATTTAAAGATAAATAAAGAAGATATATTTAAGGTAATAGGAAAAAATGAAATAGTTGAAATTTCTGCAAAAGAAAATATAGGTATAGAAAAAATTTATGAGAAAATTTCTAAAATGTTTGCGATTAACGAAATTCAATTAGATAATAGCGCTATGATAACAAATATTCGCCATAAAAATATTATTCAAGAAGCTATTATAAATACTAAAAAAGCAATTGAAGAAGCAAAACAAAATGTACCTATCGATATGCTGGCTTTTTCAATAAAGGAAATTTTAGAAAGTTTAGGAAAAATTACAGGAGAGACTGTATCAGATGAAATTATTAAAGAAATCTTTTCAAAATTTTGCTTGGGAAAATAACGAACGAAAATGACATATAACGGCTTTTTATTTTTAAAACATATACTTTCATATTAAAGCTAAAAAAAGAAAATATGGCGATTCTCGAAAGAAAAATGGAAAAATTGGTAGTATTAAGAATAAAAATATAGATGAAACAGAAAAACAAACAAAAGTTTTTGTTTCACGATAAACAATTTGGAGGAATTAAAATGGGATATTATGCAGGGGAATATGATATAGCAGTTATTGGAGCAGGACATGCAGGATGTGAAGCAGCACTTGCAGCAGCGAGATTAGGAAAAAGAACATTACTTTTTTCTATAAGCTTAGAAGCGGTAGCAAACATGCCATGTAATCCACATATAGGAGGAAGCTCAAAAGGACATCTTGTAAGAGAAATAGATGCTCTTGGGGGAGAGATGGGGAAGGTTATTGATAAAACATTTATACAAATAAAAATGTTGAACAAATCTAAAGGACCTGCGGTTTATTCTTTAAGAGCTCAAGCAGATAGAAAGATGTATCATTCTGAAATGAAGCATACTTTAGAAAAACAAGAAAATTTATTTATTAAACAAGCTGAAATTGTAGATATTAAGGTTAAAGATGGAAATGTAGAGAGTGTAGAAACTAATATTGGAGCAATATATAATGTTAAGTCAGTAATATTAGCAACAGGAACATATTTAAAAGGAAAGATATTTATAGGAGAAGTATCATTTGAAAGTGGACCTGATGGAGTATTTCCAGCTAATAAATTATCTGATTGTTTAAAAGAGTTAGGAATAGAGTTATTAAGATTTAAAACAGGAACACCTGCAAGAATTAATAAAAAATCAATAGATTTTTCAAAAATGGAGATTCAAAATGGTGATGAAGATATTGAAATGTTTTCATTTGAAGATGAAAGTGTAAATAAAAAGCAGGAGCCTTGCTATTTAACCTATACGAATGAAGAAACACATAGAATTATAAGAGAAAACTTACATAGATCACCACTTTATGCGGGGAAAATAGAAGGAACTGGTCCAAGATACTGCCCTTCTATAGAGGATAAGGTTGTAAGATTTGCAGATAAAGAAAGACATCAAATATTTGTAGAGCCAATAGGAGAAAAAACAGATGAAATGTATATACAAGGAATGAGTTCTTCATTGCCTGAAGATGTTCAAATCGCGATGTATAGAACTATACCTGGATTAGAAAACGCAGAATTTACAAGACCAGCATATGCTATAGAATATGATTGTATAGAACCATCACAATTAAAGGTATCTTTAGAAAGTAAAAAAATAAATGGTATGTTCTTTGCAGGTCAAATTAATGGAACATCTGGATACGAAGAAGCAGCAGCACAAGGAATTATTGCAGGAATTAATGCGGTAAGAAAATTAGATAATAAAGAACCTATTGTTTTGGCAAGAAATGAAGCATATATAGGAGTGTTAATAGATGATATTGTAACTAAAAGTACAAATGAGCCATATAGAATGATGACTTCACGTGCAGAATACAGGCTACTTTTAAGGCAAGACAATGCGGACTTGCGTTTAAGCAAGATTGGGCATGATGTGGGGCTTATATCTGATGAACGATATGAAAAATTTTGTAAAAAGAAGGAAAATATAGAAAAAGAAGTTGATAGAATAAAAAAGAAAGTTATTAAACCAACTGATGAAGTAAATGAATTATTAGATAAATATAATTCTTCTAGAATAAATACTGGAGTGAAGCTTTCAGATTTATTAAAACGTACAGAGCTTACTTATGAAGCTTTAGCGCCTATTGATGAGGAAAGACCTATTCTTACAAAACAAGAGAGGGAAGAAGTACAAATACAAGTAAAGTATGAAGGATATATAAATTTGCAATTAGCACAAGTAGAAAAGGCAAGTAAATTAGAAAACAAAGCACTTCCAGATAATATAGATTATAGCCAAATAAAAGGTTTAAGAATAGAAGCAAGGCAGAAATTAAATAAATATAAACCAATATCAGTAGGGCAAGCATCTAGAATATCTGGGGTTTCTCCAGCGGATATATCAGTTTTATTAATATATTTAGAGCAACAAAAAAGAAAATAGGTAGGTGGAAAAATGGAAAAAGAGAATTTCTTGAAAGAATTAGAAAAAGAAGCAAAGTTGATTAATATAAATTTAGATAAAACACAGTTAAATAAATTTTTTATTTATATGCAACTACTTTTAGAATGGAATGCCAAAATCAATTTAACAGCTATTACTGAAGAAAAAGAAATTATACAAAAACATTTTATTGATTCATTAACTATTAATAAATATATCAATGATAATATGAGTATCATTGATGTTGGAACAGGTGCAGGATTTCCTGGAATTCCAATAAAAATTGTAAGAGATAGTATAAAAGTTAGTTTACTTGATGCATTAAATAAAAGATTGCTTTTTTTACAAGATGTTATACAAAAAATTGAATTAAAGGACATTCAAACAATACATTTTAGAGCAGAAGAAGTTGGAAAAAATCCAATATATAGAGAAAAATATGATATTGCTACATCAAGAGCAGTAGCACCATTAAATACGTTAGTAGAATACTTGTTACCATTAGTAAAATTAAATGGTAAATGTATTTGTATGAAAGGAAATAATGTAAAGGAAGAAATGGAAGCATCAAATAAAGCAATTTCTATATTAGGAGGAGAAATTGATAGAATAGAAGAATTCGAATTGCCTAATTCTTCTATTAAAAGGACAATTATTGTTATTAAAAAAATAAAAAATACACCGGCTAAATATCCTAGAAAAGCAGGAACACCTAGCAAAGAACCAATTGTATAATTAAATAAAAAATGTTAAAAAAATATTGACATATTAAAGATATAAAAATATAATTAATATGTCAATATTTTTATATGGAGGGATAACTTTGGGAAAAATAATAGCAGTAGCTAATCAAAAAGGTGGAGTTGGAAAGACTACAACATCAATAACTTTAAGTGCTATGCTTGCAAAAAAAGGTAAAAAGGTAATGTTAGTTGATGCAGATCCACAAGGTAATGCAACGAGTGGACTTGGAATAGAAAAAAAAATGGAAAATTCTGTATATGAATTATTAGTAGAAGATATATCGGTTAATGAAATTATAAAAGAAACAAGCATAAAAAATCTAAAGGTATGCCCATCAAATATAAATTTGGCAGGTGCTGAAGTTGAGTTAGTATCAATGGTTTCAAGGGAACAAAGGTTAAAAGAAAAGTTAGATGAAGTAAAACAAGAATATGACTATATTATAATTGACTGTCCGCCATCACTAGGTTTAATTACATTAAATGCATTTACAGCTGCAAATAGCGTATTAATACCAATACAATGCGAGTATTACGCACTTGAAGGGTTAGGACAACTTATGAATACTATAGAAATTGTAAGAAAGCACTTAAATAAGACAATACAAATTGAAGGTGCTTTATTAACAATGTACGATATTAGAAC
Source organism: uncultured Clostridia bacterium (assembly GCA_947628815.1). Lineage (GTDB taxonomy): Bacteria > Bacillota > Clostridia > TANB77 > CAG-508 > RGIG8482. The sequence continues at coordinate 7,518 of CANRBJ010000031.1, forward strand.
CAATTTATCCAACCAAGTAGTAACAGAAGTGAAAAAATATTTTGGAGATAAAGTTTATAAAACTGTAATACCAAGAAATGTAAAACTTAGCGAAGCCCCAAGCTACGGAATGCCAATTACAGTGTATGACTCAAAATCAAAAGGAGCTAAAAGCTATGAAAAATTTGTAAAGGAATTACTAAAAAATAATGAAGTTGTCACAAAAGCAAAACATATGAAATAGGAGGAAATAAGAATGGCAAAGAAAACAGGACTCGGTAAAGGATTAGATGCACTATTTGCAAATAATATAAATGATGAAATTATAAGAGAAAATGAAGTAATAGAAAAATTAAAAATTACAGAAGTAGAGCCAAACAAAAATCAACCAAGGAAAAATTTTGATGCAGAAGCGTTAGAAGAACTATCAGAATCTATAAAAAGATATGGTGTTATACAACCAATAATTGTGGTAAAAAAAGATGATTACTATGAAATAGTTGCAGGAGAAAGACGTTGGAGAGCATCAAAAAAAGCAGGATTAAAAGAAATTCCTGCAATAGTACGTGAAGGTGATGAAAGAAAAAATAAAGAAATTGCATTAATAGAAAATGTACAAAGAGAAGACTTAAACGCATATGAAAAAGCATTAGGTATAAAAGAATTAATGGATGAATATGGCTTAACACAACAAGAAGTATCAGAAATATTAGGAAAAAGTAGAAGTAGCATTGCAAATACTGTAAGAATTTTAAATTTAGACGAACGAGTTTTAGGACTTGTAAAAGAAGGAAAATTAACAGAAGGACATGCTCGTGCGCTACTTGCAATAGAAGATAACGATAAACAATACCAAACGGCATTAAAAATGATTGAAAAGGGTGCAAGTGTAAGAGAATTCGAAAAAAATGTTCAAAATAAAAAGAACAACAAGAAAAAGAATGATAAATACGAAGCTATATTTAGAGATATAGAAGATTCATTTCAAGGATTTTTTGGAACAAAAGTAAAGTTAGAACCAGGTAAAAGAAAAGGTAAAATTGTAATTGAATATACATCAAATGATGATTTAGAAAGAATACTAGAACTTATAAAGTAAAGAGGAGAGGAAAAATGGAATATATTATAAATTTTCTAAGATCAGATGCGGGAATTATAAGTGCATATATTTCAATAATAATATTAATTATTTTATATATAATTAACTTGATAAAATTATCAAGAACAAAAAAAGATTATAAATCCTTTATGATAAAAATTGGAAATGGAAGTAATTTACAAGAATCAATTGAAAAATATATGCAAAAAATAAAAGAAGTAGAAAATGAAAATCAAGAATTAAAAAAATATTGTAGCAGGTTAGACAAAACAATTTCTACATGTATACAAAAAATAGGAATAGTAAGATATAGCGCTTTTAAAGATACAGGAAGCGATTTAAGCTTCACACTTGCATTATTAAACGAAGAAAATTCAGGAGTAGTATTAAATGGAATCTATTCACAAGAAATGTCTAATATTTATGCAAAACCAGTAGAAAAAGGAAATTCAACATACAAATTATCAGAAGAAGAAAAACAAGCAATTAATAAAGCAATGAATAATTAAAAATAGCAAATGAATATGTTTAATAAATTAAAAGTAATGGTGACTAAATGGTGACCAAATAATTAAAAATAGCAAAAATTTCTATTGACAAGCATGGGCAAAATGTGTTAATATATATACTGTTACCGACGTTGTTCGGTAACACACGCAGAGGTGGTCGAGTTGGTTTATGGCTTTCGTAAACAAATTCCACACAGTAATTTTAAATGTTAATAAATATGATTAAATAAATAATTTGAAAAGTTTTTAAGTTTATTATATATCACTAAATATTATTAAATATTTAGTGATATTTTTACATTTGGTTAGCAAATGGTTAGCAAAAATTAAGAATTAATTTTTGAGAGATATTCTTTTAATTGAACACCATCGGCAAATCCAGTTAAATATATACGGTATTTTTCTGTTTCTTTTAAATCATTTACTGTTCCTAAAAGTAATTCTATTTGATTTTGAATTTCAATATCTACATTATTATATAAATTATTGAATGCGTCAGAATGCTTTTTATTTAGTTCTTTATATTCTTTTGTTTTCCATAACTTCTTAAAAGTAGTTTCTAATCTCTTATCTACGCAGTCATATAACGTTTGAAAAAAATTATCCATATGTATACCTCCATAAATACAATATGACTTTTAAAGTCATAACAATAATATAGTACATGACAATAAATGTCAATACAAAAAATAATAATACTATGAAATAATTTTTTCGGTGGTATTATGATAAAGGAAATGAGAAATAAAAAAAATTATACGCAAGAAGAAATGGCAGACAAATTAGGAATAAGTTTAAGACATTATGTACGAATAGATAATGAAAAAATAATTCCAAGACCAGATGTATTTGCAAATTTAATTAATATTTTTGGAATGAAAGAAAAAGAAATAGGGAAGTTTATTATAGAGGTATTAGAAAATAAAAAGTATTTATAATGATGACAATAAATGTCAATACAAAAAATAATAATACTATGAAATAATTTTTTTGGTGGTATTATGATAAAAGAAATGAGAAATAAAAAAAATTATACACAAGAAGAAATGGCAGACAAGTTAGGAATAAGTTTAAGACATTATGTACGAATAGATAATGAAAAAACAATTCCAAGACCAGATATATTGGCAAATTTAATTAATATTTTGGGAATGAATAATGAACAGATAGGAAATTTTATAAAGAATGTATTAATAAATAAAAATGAATTATAAGTATAATATAAATAAAAATTTAATTATTTTGTATTATTTTTTAGAAAGTCCCTTCGTGACATTTTAATGTCCGAAGGGACTTCTAAAACTTACTATAATTAATTTTATAATTCTGTTATTACTTTTGTAACTTTTCCCATAATTAAAATATCATCTTTTTTACATATTATAGGTGCATAGTCTTTATTAAGTGCAGTAAGCATAATATCATTATCTTTATGAAAAATATATCTTACAATCAATGTTTCTTTTCCTTTTATTTTTAAGGCAATAATATCGCCATTATTATATTCATTTTTTAATGTTAAATTTATATTTGCATTTTGGGGAACAATTGGAAACATCGAATTATCAGTTATTTTCAGTTCAACTGGTGCAGTTAAATTTATATTATAATGGTCTTGTTGCTTTGAAAAATCAATTCCCATATTAGTTAAATTAATATTAGTTGCATTAGTATCTAATATACTAATTATAAAATCAGATAATGGTTCATTATCAAGTTCTGTTTTTAATTGTTCTAAAAATAAAGGATTATTTTCGGCAAAATGATTTTCATATAAATTTAATGCAGTTATGCTTGTCAAAAATTTAATTTGTTTTAGAACATCAACTATTTCCTTTGGCGCTTTGTCAATATATCCTTCTAATACGAGCAGTCTTTCATCAGCATTACAAACCTTCGCAATAGTTCGTGAAATATCTTCCTTTGGTGGTTTTGATTTATTATTTAAAAGTTTATTAATATAAGTTCTATCTACGTTAACACCCAATTCTTTACATTTATTTGCAATATCTACATTGGAATAATTTGTATTATTTATGATTTTTTCTAATAATCTAGCATATGCCATTTTTTTCACCTCTTACATATTTTATCACATAAAAAGTGACAAGTAAATCACATTTGTTGAAAAAACATAAAAAATCATTGACACTGTAAAATATTAAGAATATAATTCACACAAGTTGAAAAAATGTGCACAGTTTTTGCTTGTATAATTGTTATTGTGTTTTAGAGAATATATTGGGCTAACTACCTATGAGGAATGCTTATTTATGCCCAGACAGACCCAAGAGCTGGGGGTACGACTAGCGAGTATTAGAATTTGTTAGTCGTAGACTTACAAATTCTATACATAGTGGTCGTAGAGGGGGTGCAAATCCCCCTAGTGAACAAAACACAATATAAAAAGTAGAGATGTTATAGAGGGCGATAACTACTATTAGTAGCCCTCACAACACCAAAAAGAGAGGAAGTGAGTTATATTAGGAAAATAACAAATATTGATACTATTTACATACTTGTAGATGTAGAGGAATTTGAAAAGAATGAAATTATAAAATTTTTTCAAACAGAAAAAGAGAAGGCATTGCTAGGTGCAACTAGCAATACTTCATATAAACACTTAATAACTATTAATGGGTTATCGTTTCAACTGCTTCCAAATGGTTCTCAAGGGTATGCGTATATTTTACGCAATAATGGTTATGAAGTCAAGATTGCTCAAAAAAGGGCAAAATTAGAAGCATTTTTCCCTATTCAAATTCGTATTAGCAGTGAATATCTATGGTCATATGGTTTAATTAATTCTTGGTCTTTAATTTATAATTGGATAGTAGAAACTTTTGGAAATATTATAAAAAATAAAGTTTATAGAATTGATTTATGTTGTCATATAGCAGATATTGATTTAATAACAGACTATGATAAAAATTATAAAGGTAAATTTAAAAACAAAGAACTATTTTACAATGGAAATAATCCAAATGCAATTACATTTGGAAGTAGAAAAAATAAAAAGATATATTGTAGAATTTATAATAAGTCTTTAGAAATACAACAAACAAAAAAGAAAAAATGGTTTCAAGAAATATGGCAAGAAAATAAAATGAATATTAGTAATGTATGGAATATTGAATTTGAAATAAAAAGCGATATATTACGAGAATTTAATTTAATTGAGTTTAACGATATTATAAAAAATTTAAAAGAATTATGGAAATATTGTACTGAACAATTCCTAGTAAAAATAGATAGGATTAATTCGAGAGTGGAGCGTTGCCCAACAAATAAAGAATGGCAAGAAATACAAAAAGCATATAATAATTTTGATTCAGTAGGAATTATTCAAAGAAATAAACAAATTAATTTAGACGCAAAAGCATTAATTCCTAATATTATAGGAAATATAACTTCTTATTCAGCAAGAACAGGAGAACTGGATATAATGCAAGTTTTTAATAAAATCTATAAAGATAGTGAGATATATTTTAAAAACAAAAATACTAATTTTGAAACAGAGGTAAAAAATAAAATGATATTAATAAGTCAGAAAGGAGAAAAGTAAAATGGATAATGAAAATTATTTAATAACTGTTTTAGAAATGGCAGATATACTTAAAATTAGTCGTTCTAAAGCATATGAAATTATAAAGGAAAAAACATTTCCTATTATAAAAATAGGAAAATGTATAAGAATTAATAAAAAAGAGCTTTATAATTGGTTACATAATGAAAAAAATATGGTATAATAACATTATGTAATAAACTTAAAAGCAGAAAGGAGGAATATTGAGAGGACATATAAAACAAAGAGGGAATAGTTGGAGTATTATAATAGAATTATCCAAAGACGTAATTACAAACAAAAGAAAACAGAAATGGTATACTTTTAAAGGAACAAAAAAAGAGGCAGAAAAGTTTTTAACAGAAAAATTAAGGGAATTGGATACAGGAATGTTAATAGATACAAAAAAGATAAAATTTGGAGAGTATTTAGATTATTGGAAAGAAAAAACATTTTATAATTTAGAAATAACAACAAGAGAAGGTTATATTCAAAAGATAGACAAGCATATAAAACCTTTTTTGGGCAATGTTTATTTGGAAGATTTAAAGCCATTACATTTACAAAATTTTTATGAAGAAAAATTGAAGAACGGAAAATTAGATAAAGGTGGGGCATTATCAGCACGAACAGTTTTAGCAATGCATAGAATAATACATAGTGCCTTAGAACAAGCAGTAAAATGGCAGTTAATAATTAGAAATGTAGCAGATGCAGTAGAGCCACCTAAAGCAAAGAAATATCAAGCAGAGTATTTAACAGATGTGCAAACACAAGAATTAATAAAAGTTGCAAAAAATAGTGATATATATATTCCAATAATGATAGCAATATATACAGGAGCAAGAAGGGGAGAAATATTAGCATTAAATTGGAATAATGTGAATTTAGAAAAGGGATATATTAGAATAATACAAAATTTATGTGCTACTAAAAAAGGTTTAATTATTAAAGAGCCAAAAACAAAATCAGGAATTAGAACAATAGCAATATCAAAAGAATTAATAAAAGTTTTGAAACAGCATAAAATAAATCAAATAAAAAACAAGTTACAGTTAGGACAATTATATCAAGATAATAATATGGTATGTTGTTATGAAGACGGACATTTATATAATCCGAAAAGATTTAGTGCAAAGTTTCACGAGTTATTGGAAAAAAATAATTTACCAATTATACGTTTACACGATTTAAGGCATTCCCACGCATCATTATTAGTAAAAATGGGAGTACAACCTAAAGAGATTTCTCATAGACTAGGGCATAGCAATATAGGAATAACAATGGATTTATATTCTCATTTATATGAAGAAACAGATAGAGAAGTAGCAAATATGTTTAATGAATTAATAAATTCAAAGTAATGGTTAGCAAATGGTTAGCAAATAGTTAAAAATCCAAAAATTTCTATTGACAAGTAATATTCAAATGTGTTAATATATATACTGTTACCGACATTAGTCGGTAGCACACGCAGAGGTGGTCGAGTTGGTTTATGGCACCAGTCTTGAAAATTGGCGTAGGTTAATAGCCTACCGTGGGTTCGAATCCCACCCTCTGCGCCATTTTAATTATATATGGAGGCGTACCCAAGTGGTTGAAGGGGACTGTTTGCTAAACAGTTAGGGTTCGTAAGGGCCGCGGAGGTTCAAATCCTCTCGCTTCCGCCAAAAAGATATAAAGTAAAAAATGCTTTATATCTTTTTTCTTGCATAAAAATGTAATTTTAAAGTAATTAAATAAATAAAATAATAAAGGGGATTATATGGAGTTAGGAATATGTTTAGCAGGAGGAGGAGTAAAAGGCGCAGCACATATTGGTGTTTTAAAAGCATTTTATGAAGAAGGTATAGAGTTTAATTACATATCTGGGACATCTTCAGGAAGTATTGTTGCTAGTTTATATGCGGTAGGGTATACTCCGGAAGAAATTTTTTATATATTTAAAAAATATTGTAAAGAAATAAAATATGTCGAAACAAAAAATATTTTTAAATTAATTTTTGGTCTAATTTTTAAAAGAAAAATAATAATCGACGGATTAAATAGTGGAAATAAAATTTATAAATTAATTAATGAACAATGTAAGAAAAAAAATATAGAAAATATAAATCAAATTAAAAAAATTTTAATTATTCCATCAGTAGAATTAAATACAGGAGAAGTATATATTTTTTCTTCAAAACAAAATAGAGGAACATATTCAAATAATATAAAATATATTTATGATGTAAATATTGGAAAAGCAGTTCAAGCGAGTTGCAGTTATCCAGGAATTTTTTCTCCATGTTCATATAATAAAATAAAATTAATAGATGGAGGAATTAGAGAAAATGTTCCATGGAAAGAAATAAAAAAATTTGGAGTAGAAAAAATTATTTCAATAATTTTCGAAAAAGAAATTATTGAAAATAAAAAAGAAAAAAATATTATTCAGGTAATTAATAATGCAATAAATATTTTATCATATGAATTATCTAATTATGAATTAGATGGAGCAGATTATTTATTAAAAATAAAAACAAAAAATATTGATTTATTAGATATTAATAAAATTGATTATTTATATAATTTAGGTTATAAAATAGCAAAAGAAGAAATAAAGAATATTACTAAAAAGAACAATAATACTATAAGGAATCTGAAGTAGTAATCTTTGTGAAAAAATGTAAACTAATAAAAAAAGAAAAAATGTTTGAGTTAAGAGAAGAAAAAACAAAGGAAAACACATCATACAATATGACAAAACAAAGAAAAAATGAAAAGGAAGTAAAAAGACATTATGTATAAGATGAAATGAAGAATTTAAGGTTTATAAGAGGAGAAATTCAAAAAGAAGAAGGAAAGTATGCTAAAAAGAAGAAATTAACAGAAATGGGTAAAACATAGGGAAAATCAATAGAAATGGCATAAGTTTGTTTAGTAGAAAAGCCTAAAAAGAGATTAAAAAGAGAGAGAGGAGAGAATAGAAAAAAACAAAAAAATTATGTAAAGTAAATAATGGGCCAAAGTTAGCATTTACAAGGTTTTTGGGAACCAAATAAAAAATACAAATGAGGAAAGAAGTAGAAAATAGTAGAAAAAATATCCAGAAAAGCAAGGGAAAAGGCAAAAAAATGGTTTGTCAAATAAAAAAAAAATGCTTAACATAAAGCAAGACTTATAGATGGATTAAGAAATGAAATAGGAAGAACTACAAGATAACGATTAGAAAAAAAGTAGCAAAGTGGAAACAAAAACAATTGTTCTAAACAAAGAGACAAATTTATAAGAAAGTAGGGGACAAAAAGAAAAAAACAACAAACTTATGTAAACAAATATTAAAATAAAAACAGTAACAAAAAAGTAACAAATTTAGAAAAGAATTTGGGAGTAAAAATAATATTAATGAGATAAAAGTTAAAAAATATTTTATTTAAATATAGTAAAAATAAAAATATAAAAAAAGATATAAAATAAAAATTGAATAAAAATATAAAAAGATATAAAATAAAAATTGAATAAAAATAAAAAATATAAAAAGAGATGTAAAATAAAATTGAATAAAAATAAAAAATATAAAAAGAGATGTAAAATAAAATTGAATAAAAATAAAAAATATAAAAAGAGAT
>CANRBJ010000032.1 GCA_947628815.1 uncultured Clostridia bacterium
ATAGTAAAATCATCGTTTTACTTTAAATTTGTTTTTTCGTAAGTAATTATCTTCAATTGCGCAAAAATGCAATTTTACGCAAAAATAAGTCACTAATTTTCTTTTATTTTTTTACAATTCTGTCGTTGTCCAAAGTCGTTAAGTTAACAAACGTTAACTCGAGATTTCCTGGGCTCTAACAATTAGTCTAGTAAGGCCTCCTGGATCACATGTAATTAAAGTAGCTTTTCGAATTCCATCATCTTGTTGCTCTGTATATTGCATATCATAAGGGCCAACTTTGTCAACAATATCAAAAATCTTATAAGTAATTTTTACTCCATCTGATTTTCTAATTAATGCAAAAGTATCACCGAACTGAAAGATTCTTTAATTTGCCAAATAGCTTTTTATAGTTGTGACCGCTAATACATAAGTTTCCAGGTTCATTAATATCTGGTCCCCAAAACTTAGTAGCTCCAAGTTTTAAAGATGCCTTTGTTGTTTTTTCAAAGATATAACTTTGAAGTTCAACTTTGTCGATTTCAATTTTCCCAATTACAGAGTAACCCGAAATGGAATCTGGATAATCTTCTGTATCGACAGTTACTAGTTCGTCTCCCCCATGTTCATCATACACAATTTCTTCAATTTCATTCGTAATAGTATTAGTTAATTGTGAGTCATCCATTGAACCACTATTATTAAGTATTAGAAAGATAATTAAAGCTACAATTAAAGCAATCAAAATAATTGGGATAATTTTCTTGAGCGGTTTATTGCTTTCTTGCATGTGTTTCATAATGTAATATAGTTCACCTCCTTCAATTTATAGTTCAATATATAGATTAAAAATTTAATAACACTATATTTGATACGTCTATTCTATATTATATTTTTTTAAATGTCAACATATTTTTCATTATTTTTTTACATTTTTTTCATTGCTTTAAAGTGCTTGAAAATACTTGTATCCGTAGCTTTATAATATGCTTTAATGTAAACCTTTAATACGCTTTGATATATTTTTGTAATATTTTATTCTTCATTTTTTATTGACTTGTAAATTTTGTTTATTGGACTATTGACATTTTATAATATAAACTGGTGTTTGTTTATAATTTGTATCATTCCTATATACTACTTCTCCTATGCTAAGTAAAAGTTCATAATTTATATTGCTAATTTCTTTATATTCTACGTTCCCTATATAAATGTATGAAATGTTATATTCTTTAATTAATGATTCTACTGTTTCTTTATTTTGTGATTGATATATTGTATATATATCGCTCCATCTTTTCTTTATTATATCTGGCGCAGTATAATCTTCTTTTGCTCTCCATGTCCATTGGTGACCATACCACCCTAATACTGTAGGATTTCCTGTAAATACAGATATTCTAGTATCTATTGTATAACTATTATTTGTTTTTTGTAAAATAACATCATTGGGATCTATATTTTGTCTTATCCATTTTATTGCTTCGTAATCATCTGGAAGTTTTGTTTTAATATTGTTATCTACACTTCTTAAATTTAGTGCTTTATTTTTGAAGTTGTTTGTTGTTGCTTTAATTGCATTTATTTCATAGCCAAATGTTGTTATAAGTACTACTAAAACAATTGTTATAAATACTTTTTTCAATTTTAATCCTTTTTGATATAAATGTTTTATTATTATATAACCTGTACAAATATTAAGCATAGTTGCAGCATTGAAAACAAGTTTGAACATTGTATTTGCTCTTCTTGTTCGTTCTGCTGTTACATCTTTTAAATATATAATTTCTGGCATAATTATTAGTCCAATTGCGCAAATTGCTATTACTAATATGTAAACATCTGATAAATTCATTTCCTTTATGTACTTAAATAAATGTCCCTTTTTTTCTTTTATACATTTATATATGTGTGTTAAAACATCTATTGCAATGCATATTACTGGTAATCCCCATAAAACTGCTAATTTATAAAATGGAGATCTTACGTCTGACATATATACTTTACTTGCGCTAATATATAAACCTGATGAAAATGTTAGTGCTAACAATTCTTCTATTAGTACTATTTCCAGCAATTGTATTACTGTTACTATAATTTTTTGTTTAATGCTTTTGTATTTTATGCAATTTTTTACGGTTATAACTGCTCCCATTATTACTAAATATATTGGAAAATCCCAATAGTTTGTCATTTTTTGAATTGCTAGCATTATCCCTAATAGCAGTATTTTAATATTTAAGTATTTTTTGACTTTATTTTCTTCTTCGTCTGATAGCATATATTGTAAAAGTAATGCAAAAGTTGTTAGTGCAAACATTGTATCCATATGATGTGCATGTAAGTCTCCCTCTATGTTCATATATGATGGGAATGCTGTAATTGTTTGGTCGTTCGTTTCAGGTCTATGTCCAATGTAATAGCATGGGTTTGGATAAAAATAATCTTCATCATTTAAAATAAGTTTATAAACTGTGTAATATACTGTTCCACTAAAAGTAATTGTTAGTGCTACAAGAAGCCCCATTAATGCTGGTATCGCTTTTGTAATTTTTTTCTTATCATCTTTTATAAGGTTATTTCCTAAGTTTTTTACTAATGAATATGGTAATACAAATAAAAATGTTGCTAGTAATGCAAGCATTAAATTATAACTTTCTTCCACCCCAGTTGTAGATATTTTATTTATAAATGCTGTAATATAATGTCCATAATAGTAATAATTAAATGGATTTCCAGAAAGCCATATATCTTCTGCTGGTAAATACTCTGTATTCATTAATCTATTTATAAAACCATAATTCATAAAATGTTCTGTAACATTGTTTAATGGGCACATAAGACTTCTTACATATGTACATACTATAAAAACAAATAAAAATATCATTTCAATTGTTACTATTTTTTTCCAGCTGTATTTTATTTCTTTTAATTGTTCTTTTTTCTTTTTTATAATAATGAAATTTATAATAGCAAAAAAAGCAATAACTAAATAGCAAACTATAGGTGTAAATTTTAATATTTTTAAATAAGATAAATTCCACAATACTATACTTGATAAAGCAAGTCCTATAACTTTTGAAAATATCCAACCTTTATCATCAAATTTACTTAATACTAATGCTGTAGTTGGAAAAAACACTATGCCCACTGCAAATAAAGCTAACCACCATTTTATTACATACATAAAATTACTTTGCAATAAAGCTGCTCCGAAAAATTAATATTGCACCTAAAATTAGGGTTACTATTGTTGATTCTTTTGAACTTATTAATTCTTCCTTTTCAATTTCTTTATTTGGTCTTCTCCTTCTTTTTTCCATAAAATTTAATTCCCTTTCATTTGTCGTTATCATAGTTATTCATAATTATCATTTATATGCTAACTATAAAACAAAAATATTTTATTTTTCAACTTCTTCCTTTAACTTACTAATAAATTCCTGTAGTGATACCGCACCTATATCTCCATCTTCTCTTGAACGTACCCCTACTAAATTTTGTTCCATTTCTTTTGCTCCTACTACTGCCATATATGGTACCTTTTGTAGTTGTGCTTCACGAATTTTATAACCTATCTTTTCATTTCTTGAATCTACTTCTACACGAATACCCGCTTCTTCTAATTCTTCTTTTACTTTATTTGCATATTCTAAATGTGCATCAGTAATTGGTAGCACTTTTACTTGAACTGGTGCAAGCCAAAGTGGAAATGCTCCTTTTGTTTCTTCTATTAAGAATGACAAAAATCTATCAAATGTTCCAAGTATTGCTCTATGAATAACTACTGGAATATGTTCTTTTCCGTCTTCTCCTATATATGTTAATTCAAATCTTCTTGGTAGTAAGAAGTCTAGTTGGCAAGTTGAGATTGTAACATCATGTCCTAATGCTGTTTTTATTTGAACATCTAGTTTTGGACCATAGAATGCTGCTTCTCCTTCTGCCTCATAGAAGTTCAAATTTGCTTCTGTTAAAATTGTTCTTAACTCATTTTCTGCTGTATTCCACATTTCATCATCATCAAAATATTTTTCTTTATCATTTTTATCTCTTAATGATAAACGGAATGTGTAATCTTTAAATCCAAAATCTTTATATACAGATAATATTAGTTCTACTACTTTTTTGAACTCTTCTTTAATTTGGTCTGGTCTTACAAATAGGTGAGCATCATTTTGGCACATTTGGCGAACTCTTTCTAAGCCACAAACATTACCACTCGCTTCATATCTAAAATCATGTGCAAGTTCACCAATACGAATTGGTAAATCTCTATATGAATGCATTTTGCTTTTGTAAATTAACATATGATGTGGACAGTTCATTGGACGCAATACCATTTCTTCATTTTCCATTTTCATAACTGGAAACATATCTTCTCTATAATGATCCCAATGTCCACTTGTTTTATATAACTCAACGTTTGCAAGTGATGGTGTATATACATGGCTATATCCCATCTTTATTTCTTTATCTTGAATATATCTTTCTAATAATCTTCTAATAGTTGCTCCTTTTGGTAAATACATTGGTAAACCAGATCCAACTAATTGATGTGTCATAAATAAGTCCAATTCTTTTCCTATTTTTCTATGGTCTCTTTGTTTTGCTTCTTCAAGCATTTGTAAATGTTCCTCTAGTTGACTTGCTTTTGGAAAAGATATTGCATACACTCTTTGTAACATCTTGTTTTTTTCATTACCTCTCCAGTAAGCACTTGATGATGTTAAAATTTTTGCTACTTTTATTTTTCCTGTACTCATTAAGTGAGGTCCTGCACAAAGATCTGTAAATTCTCCTTGTTTATAGAAAGATATTTCTTCTCCATCTGGTAGATCCTCTATTAATTCTACTTTATATGGCTCATTTTGTTTTTTCATAAAATCTATTGCTTCATCTCTTGGTAATGTAAACTTTTCAATTGGTAAGTCTTCTTTAATAATTTTTTTCATTTCTTCTTCAATTTTTTCTTTATCTTCATCTGTAAATGGTTTTTCTACATCAAAGTCATAATAAAATCCTTCGTCTATTGCAGGTCCTATTGCAAGCTTTGTTTCTGGAAATAGTCTTTTTACTGCTTGTGCCATAATGTGAGATGTTGTATGCCAATATGCCTTTTTACCATCTAAACTACTTTCAAATGTTAGTATATCAACACTTGCATCTTGTTCTAAAGTAAATCGTAAGTCCTTTACTTCTCCATTTACTAAAGCTGCTGTTGCCACTCTTGCAAGTCCTTCACTAATTTGTTTTGCAAGTTCTATTACAGAAATTCCTTTTTCAACTTCTCTTATAGAACCATCTTTTAAAGTTACTTTTATCATATAAACCCCTCCTTAAGTTTTTTAGTGTAAACCAAAAATTGCACCCCTACAAGTTTTAATTCCTTGTAGGGGTGCATTTATTACACGGTTCCACCCTATTTTTTACTTAATTTTATGATGATAACGGAATCACCGTCTAGTTTTTCTAGAAACCTCGCAAGGTAGTTTTTCGAATACGTTTTCTTATAATGGCTTTCAGCCTATGACCATCACTCTCTTTTAGAAACCTTTATTCTACTTTGTCTTGCTTAACGTTTTTTATATCTTACGTTACTATTATATAAGCATTAATATGTTTTGTCAATATGTTTTCTCGATTTAGATTTTTTATTTTATATTTAATTTTTCATATAAGAATGTCATTTTTTCTATTAAATCTTCTTTAATTTCCTTCTGTTTTTGAAGTATATTATTATTTTTATTTAGTAATATGTCTAATAATTGTTTTTGCTGTTTTTTATCTAATTTAGGTACCAATATTCTTTTTAAATATGTATCTGAAAAGTTGTCTCTTACTGAACCTGTAGATAATATTTTTATATACTTATTATATATAGGCGTTTTAAATAGAGTTACTAATAATTGTTCATCAAAATTTTCCACTGAAAAATTATAATATGCTCCACTTGTTAAGCAATTATCAAGTTCTTCTGGTACAACTGAAAAACTTCCTATGCTTGCTCTATATGGATTATAAACAATGGTGCCTTTATTCACAATCATTTTCTTTTGAGTTTCCTGAGATAATTCATCTCCTGTTTTATACTCTGAAAACTCCAATAAATTGTAATAATTATTTTTATTTACTGAACAAACAGTAAATTCTTTATCTAGATCTTCTTCAGTCATTAATTTTAGTTTGTTATTATAAAACCTAATATTGTACTCACTTAATGGTATAAAATTATCAAAATCATTTCCAATGTTTTTCCAAAACAGGTAATAAGATGGATCTAATCTATTTTCTATATCTGTTATATTTATTGTCATAAAATCGTTAAAATTATGTTTTCCTCTCATATTTTTAGATTCTATTTCATAATCTTTTAATGAATTATCAATTATATTGATTTTTTCATTTTCTATATCTGTAGATTTATATTTTTCTAGAATAATATCCAAGTCAGTCTTTTCACCATTTTTTACAAAAATTCTACCATTTGGTTCAAAGCCTACATTCTCAGCAGATGCTAAAAATATATCATAATTTAACTCTTCGCATTTTTTTATTATATTAATGTTTTCTATAGATGTATTTGTATCTTTTGTTATTTTATCAATTTTGTTTTTTAAATCGGTTTCATATTTTTCTAAATACAATACTACTGTATTTATTGTATCCACGCCACTCTGTACAAATGTATGTGTCGGTAATTCTATAATTGCTTTTATCTTAGCATTTTTCAATATATATTCTCTTGTTTTAATTGAATCATCATTTGATAATATTCCTTCTGGAAGTACTATTAGCATTCTTCCACCTGGTCTCAACAAATTAATTCCTCTTTCAAGGAATAGTGTTTGTGCATCGACACTATTTTTTCCTTCCGCAAGCGAATACATTTTTAAAATATCTGAATCCTTTTCTTTTATAAATGGAGGATTTGCTAATATTAATGAACATCCACTATTATCATTCTTTTCATCATATTCAGATAAAGGATATGGTGTATTTTGCCAATCTACCTTTGCTAATCCATTTCCTCTAACTATTTTTCTTCCATCACCCCATAGCATCATGTTCATTTTTGCAACTCTTACTGCTCTTGGTTCAGCATCAATTCCAAATATTTGATTTTTCTTTAAGTTTTCTTCAAATTTTTCCTTTGTAGTACCAATTGATTTAAAGGTAGCTTCTGGTAGTCTTTTTAATATTTCCTTCATTTTATCAAAAGATTTTATAAGAAATCCTCCACTTCCACAGGCGAAATCAATTATTGTATCATTTATATCAACATCAGCTAGTTCAACCATAAAATCAACTATTTTTCTTGGAGTAAAAAATTGACCTAATCCCTTTCCTCGTAATTGTGAAGGTAAAAATTCTTCAAATGCTCTTCCTTTTATATCCATTTTATCATCTTTTACATAAAAGTTTTCTAATTTAGTTAAAACTTTTTCTAAAGTTGCCAAACTAACTTTTAATTTAGGAATTTGTTCAAAGACATCACTATAATAATGTTTCATTGCATCTTCAAACCAAGCATTTATCAATTTCATTGGTTCTTGTTTAGGTACATTTTTAAATTTATTTAAATCAAAATAATTATTTTTCTCTTTATCATTTCTATATTGCTCATCAGCCATTTTTAAATATAATATTTTGCTAAACTCATCAAAACAACTTGCAGGATCCAATTTTTCATTATCTCTTATAATATTGTGTATACTTCTAAAGAATCTTCTATAATCTGTAATTTCATTACTATTGCTTTGATTATCTAATATATCATTTTCAATATTTGTATCTATTTTGCCTTTAGAAACAATATTAATTAATGGTAAATAGTCCATTTGATGAAGCTTTTCGATTGGCATATTAATTATATTTGCTTTTTTATTGGCAGCTAAATACTCTCTAAGTATGATTTTCCTTCCATTAGTTATAATACTATATCTAACTTCTTTTGCAAATGCATATGAATCTACCTGTCCTATATTATCTGTTACTGATTCTGTTGGTTTCTTTGTTTCAACAATCATAACAGGTTTTTCATTTTTATAAATTATCAGATCAGCGAATTTTGTTATCTTTTTTCTTCCTTCTTGATATTTTACTGCTTCTTTCCACTTTAGATCATTATTTATGTCATAGTCTAATTCTTTTGTAAATAGTTCCTGTAAAAATTTATTTTCAACATCATCCTCTGTAATTAATGCTTTAGCATCATACTTAATCTTAGCCATTATTTTCCCTCCCTAACATTTTTTTCTATCAATTCAGCAATATATTTATTTATACTATAACCTCTAGTTGCATTTTTTCTTTATTTACTTTATTTCTAACTTTTTTATATAATTCATTACTAATTTTTAAAGGTATAGTTATTTTTTCTTTGGTTGGTATATCTTTCTCTTTCATATTTTCCCCCATACTTATGATATCATAATATTATTATTACACTTTTATTTTGTCAATACTTTTTGTTTTTATAAAAAATTAAACATCTGTTTCTTTTGCAATAACTTTTGTAAAATTTTCAAAAAAACTTTTCTACTTTTTTCGACAAAAAATCTATTCTCTGAATTAATTTTCAAAGAATAGATTTTAGCTTACATTCCCTATATTATCATTAATAACACATCACTAAATTAATTCGTAGACATTATGAGAACAGGTCTGAAACTGCGTGTTTGATAAGCAAATCCAATTTGACCGCTAAAGGCAAAAATTCCACCTTTATTTTCAATTGTTTCACCTCTTATTAAAAACGGTGCCTGGTACGCTACGAAAGGTCCGTCGCCCTGACCAACTAGTACCGTCTCCACTTGAAACCTCAAATATTCCTTCACCGTATCGGCCTAGATTAGCGTTAAAGTTTTCACTTCTATCATTACTGCTGCTTGAATGTTTATACATACTCAAATATTTATTGTTATTTAAAATATTTTTCATATATTTATTAAATTGATTTGTCCAAGGTTCCTGGTCAATCATACAACAAGCAACCCATTCGGCACTTCCCCCACTCATATCGTAAATTCCTGAAATATTTTGTGTCGTAGATGCTTGTTTTCCGTTCTCAGTTAACCAGTTACCATCAGCCGTTCCGTTTATTAATCCATCCTTCGAAGCCCCTGCATGTGGAGCGTTACTTCCGTACCCAGTAACACAGTAAACACCATCTTTCCCATAAGCCTCCGACGCATTTACACCTATAACTTCACCATTCGTTCCATATTTACTCCACGATAAGTATGCAACCGCTCCCCATTCACTATTTTTCGTCAAATGACTATCTACCTTCTTCGTGAAACCATACGGATTACCATCTTCTGTCAATTTTCTACATAATTGAAAACTATCACCCACCGCTATAAAACCAAAACTAGGCTTATTTGCCATAAATTCGGGATATTTTATTAACGTACTACCTTCAGTTAATTTTCCGTAATAGTTTTCAGTCAAATTATTGTATTCTCCTCGAATAGACGAGTACGCCACATTAGAATCTTTAGCACTACTAGGATCTTTGTAACTTCCCGCATACCCCGCCTCAAATTTTGCCATCCAAAATCCGGGTATTTCTTTATCCCATCCTCCATTTGCATAATTGGATGCGCTTTCATCTGTGAATGCTGGATGTACTATATAGTCACCATCCGTTATACCAGCATCCGTCGCTCTTTTTATTGTTACACCTGTACTTC
This sequence comes from uncultured Clostridia bacterium, assembly GCA_947628815.1. GTDB lineage: Bacteria > Bacillota > Clostridia > TANB77 > CAG-508 > RGIG8482. The sequence continues at coordinate 9,681 of CANRBJ010000032.1, forward strand.
CGTCTACTGGATTATCTGTTGTTCCTTTTAAAAATACTATATCTATTGTTCCTGCATTTTGTCCTTCAGTCGGTTTGGTTATCTTATACGCAAACCTCGGTATCCATACCCATAAACTTCCATCTGCACTCTTTGCATTTGCCCATTGCTTATGATCGATATCATAATTATACCAACTTTCATTTTGTATTTCTTCAGTCTCCACATTTTTTACCACATCATCACCATCTCCACTAGCTAACGATACAGCATTTGTATCATTAAATTTTACTGGTGTTAATCCTGTATGTGATAAATTTGGACTATTTACTTTATTTTTTTCACTATAGCTTCCATTTAATACTGTTTGTCCATTTATTTCTGCTATTGTATCATCTAGTGTGTATTCAAAATTTTCTATTCCAGCAAGTTCTTTATTTTGTGCCCCTGTGTAATTTCTTGCTGCTATTTGTGCTGTTGTAAATATTCCTCTTTCTCCTATTGTTAAATTAATTGTTACTCCGGGCTAGTATTAATAGCACTATTATTGTTATTACTAGCGCTATTAACGTTATACCTTCATTTTCCCTTTTTTTGTTTTCTTTCATTTTCTTTCGTTCCTCCTCTTTTCTCTTTTGTTCCATTTTATATTTGGCTTATTTCCTTTTCAAGAGTTTGGAGGACTATCGCTTATCACTTATCTACATAATAATTTGCTTTATTGTAAACACTTACTAAAAAAGTAACCATCATTGGTACTTTTATTCTACCTCTTTTGGTTACTCTTATATATTCATTTTTTATTTGTTCAAAGTGCTACTCGCACACAAGCACCGGGCGGAAACCGATGTAGTAACTGCAGTACCCGGCACTGCGATAGAACGCAAATACACCGGCACCAGATTCACTGCCACAACCGCCCCCGCGTACCGTGAACGGATCGTAAGAGCGCACGAAGTCGTAGTAGTCTTTATTCCAACCTGTAGAAACAGTTCCAGTAGTTGATGTTTCCCATATCGCCTCTCCTTTTCTTTTCCTATTTGCATCCTCATTATAATTTGCTGTATCCGTTCCTCCATCACCGTTATGTACATATATACTTTTATATTTTCCATTTGCCTCACTTCTTAATTTACTTCCATAAGTAGAAACATTTCCACTACCTATATCTACATATCCTGCTGTCCATTCCCATGCTCCTCCTACCATATCATATACTCCACTTGTATTTCCTGTTGTACTTGCTTTTTGTCCTTGGCTTGAATACCATATTCCTGCTGGTCCGCTTGAACTACCAGGATTGATATATTCTTCTAAATTTTCAATTTTTTGAGTTGCAGAAGAAACTCCGCTTGCTCCGTATCCTGTTACTGCCCATATTGTTTCTGAACCTTCAGCGCTTATATTGTTTATTGTTATCTCTGTTGCATCTCCTCTTCCATAATCACTATATGATAAATATGCCACTGCTCCCCATTCACTATTCTTTATCAAATGACTATCTACATTACTTAATTGGTATGGATTATTTTCTGCATCTTTGTCACCAATTTTTCTGCACAACTCGTATGCATCACTTATTCCTATTCGATTCATACTTGGTCTACATGGTTGGAATGTTGGCCATTTTACTTTTGTACTTTTCTCTGTTCTTTCTCCATAATAGTAAATTTCTTCTTTGTACGTCTTATTTCCGTCCCATGTCGTAATTGTACTATATTTCACTGGCGAATCTTTCGCTTCATTAGTTGAATTTTGAGGTTCTCCTACATATCCTGCCTCAAACTTTGCTATCCAAAATCCTGGTATCTCTTTATCCCATCCTCCATTTGCATAATTAGAACCGGCTTTCATCTGTGAATGCTGGATGTACTATATAGTCACTATCTGTTATAGTATCGGCTGTTGCTCTTTTTATTGTTATCCCGTCTCCACTTCCATCAACAGGCTCATCTGTCGTTCCTTTTAAAAATACTATTTCTATGGTTCCTCCTTTGGATTTATCTCCTTCAGTTGTATAACTTATTTTATACGCAAACCTCGGTATCCATACCCACATACTTCCATCTGCTGTTTTCGCATTTGCCCATTTCTTATCGGTTGTATTATAACTATACCAATCTTCTTTTTGTATTTGTTCGTCTGTTACATCTTTAATATTACCTTCTCCATCTATTGTTACTGGCGTTAGTCCTGTATGCGATAATTTCGGCATATTTACTTTATTTTTTGCACTATATTTTCCATTTAATACTACCTTTCCATTTAGTTCTTCCAATGTGTCTTCTATTGTATAATCTAATACTCCTAATTCTTTTTGTTCTCTGTCTTGCGCTTGTATGTAATTTCTTGCTGCTATTTGTGCTGTTGTAAATATTCCTCTTTCTCCTATTGTTAAATTAATTGTTACTCCGTGCTAGTATTAATAGCACTATTATTGTTATTACTAGCGCTATTAACGTTATGCCTTCGTTTTTCCTTTTTTTGTTTTCTTTCATTTTCTTTCGTTCCTCCTTGTTTCTCTTTTGTTCCATTTTATATTTGGCTTATTTCCTTTTCAAGAGTTTGGAGGACTATCGCTTATCACTTATCTACATAATAATTTGCTTTATTGTAAACACTTACTAAAAAAGTAACCATCATTGGTACTTTTATTCTACCTCTTTTGGTTACTCTTATATATTCATTTTTTATTTGTTCAAAGTGCTACTCGCACACAAGCACCGGGCGGAAACCGATGTAGTAACTGCAGTACCCGGCACTGCGATAGAACGCAAATACACCGGCACCAGATTCACTGCCACAACCGCCCCCGCGTACCGTGAACGGATCGTAAGAGCGCACGAAGTCGTAGTAGTCTTTATTCCAACCTGTAGAAACAGTTCCAGTAGTTGATGTTTCCCATATCGCCTCTCCTTTTCTTTTCCTATTTGCATCCTCATTATAATTTGCTGTATCCGTTCCTCCATCACCGTTATGTACATATATACTTTTATATTTTCCATTTGCCTCACTTCTTAATTTACTTCCATAAGTAGAAACATTTCCACTACCTATATCTACATATCCTGCTGTCCATTCCCATGCTCCTCCTACCATATCATATACTCCACTTGTATTTCCTGTTGTACTTGCTTTTTGTCCTTGGCTTGAATACCATATTCCTGCTGGTCCGCTTGAACTACCAGGATTGATATATTCTTCTAAATTGTCAATTTTCTGAGTTGCAGCTGAAACTGTGTCTGCTGCGTATCCAGTTACTGCCCATATTGTTTTTGAACCACTAGCGTTTATATTGTTTATTGTTATCTCTGTTGTATTTCCTCTTCCATAATCACTATATGATAAATACGCTACTGCTCCCCATTCACTATTTTTTATCATATGACTATCTACATTTGCTAAATTGTATGGATTATTGTCTGCATTTCCATTACCAATTTGTCTGCATAAATCGTACGCATCACCTATTCCTATACGATTCATACTCGGTCTACAACCTTGAAATGTTGGCCATTTTATCGCTGTAGAACCTGTACGGTTTATTTCTTCGTAATACCAAGTTTGATCGCTCTTTGAAGATACTCCATCCCATGTGTATATTGTACTAAATTTCACTGGTGAATCTTTTGCTTTGCCTCCTGTATTTTTGCTGTCTCCAACATATCCCGCCTCGAACTTCGCCATCCAAAATCCTGGTATTTCTCTATCCCATCCTCCATTTGCATATCCATTTCCACTTTCATTTGTAAATGCTGGATGTACTATATATACATTTCCTTCTTCACTCTCTTCTACTTCACTTGCCCTTTTTATTGTTATACTGTCAGTATTTTGTCCTTCCGAAGTTGTGCTCGCTGGATTATCTGTTGTTCCCTTCAAGAACACTATATCTATTGTTCCGCTAGTACCGTCTTCATTTTTCGTTAATTTATACGCAAATCTTGGTATCCATACCCAATAACTATTATAGTCTTCCGAAGTACCTTTTGATATCGCATTTGCCCACGTTTTTGGATCTACTGTTCCGTCTTTTCCTGTTGTTTTATAATTATACCATGAAGTCTTGTTATCCTTTATTTCTGTTACTTTTCCTGTTTCTGATGCTATAGTTACAGGCTGTAACCCTGTTCCTTTTACTTGGGGCTCATTTACTTGCTTTTCTTCATTCCATTCTTTCTCACTTGACCCTGTTGCTACATACTCTAAATCATAATTAAAATCTTCTAACTCTGCTAGTTCCCTATTTTGCGCATTTGTGTAATTTCTTGCCGCTATTTGCGCTGTTGTAAATATTCCTCTTTCTCCTATTGTTAAATTAATTGTTACTCCGTGCTAATATTAATAGCACTATTATTGTTATTACTAGCGCTATTAACGTTATACCTTCGTTTTTCCTTTTTTTGTTTTCTTTCATTTTCTTTCGTTCCTCCCTCTTTTCTCTTTTGCTCCATTTTATATTTGGCTTATTTCCTTTTCAAGAGTTTGGAGGACTATCACTTATCACTTATCTACATAAAAATTTGCTTTATGGTAAGCACTTGCTAAAAAAAGTAACCAATATCAGTAGTTTTTATTCTACCTCTTTGGTTACTTTCGTTTTATTTTTTACAATTTCAAAATTTTCTCTTTATTTAATTTTGTTGTTTTTGCAATAATTTCTATGTCTATACCTTCCTTCTTCATTTCTTTTGCTATCTCTATTTTTTCCTCTGCTTTACCTTCTTCTCTTCCCTTTGCTCTGCCTAATTTTCTCCCTTTTTTTTCTCCTTTTTTTTCGCCTTTGCTGAATGCGTATGCTTTTAAGTCTGCTTCGTCTCTTTCCCATTTTTCATGGTAATAGTTTATTTCCCTTATTGCTTCGTCTGATAGTATTTCTTCTACTTCTTTATCTGCTTCTTCTATTATCTTACTTTTTTCCTTTGCCATTTCTATTCCCCCCCATCTTGCGAATCTATTAATGCTAACCAACATTCTAGCTTGTTCGCTAGTTCTGGTTTGCTTTTTCTGATTTTTCTCCTATTTTTAATTGTTCTGACATTAATCTACTTCCATAATACGTTGATCTTTTTTTCATATTGTGTTCATCTTCTAT
>CANRBJ010000033.1 GCA_947628815.1 uncultured Clostridia bacterium
GAAAATTTGACAAAAAAATTAAGCAGTTTTCATGCTTACAAGATTTTTTTTGTTAATTGATTGTTAAATTTCCGAGTAAAAAGAAATATGTTAAAGATTAAATAAAATTTATCTTTGACATATTTTTTTTATTATTTTCTTTTTATAAAGCAACATTATGAATTTATTCCTAGTATTATAATATCTCTAGAATATAGCTACAAGCATAGAAAATTAAAAGGTAATTAATTATACAAACATTTTTTTTGATAAAAACTATTGACAAAGAACTTTTGTTCTATTATAATAAGTGCATATTAAGAATGAATGTTCGTACATATAGAATTTACAAAAAGAAGGGATGTTATAGATATGAAAAATTTAAAAATTGTTAATAAAAAGAAATTTCTTAAAAGTATTTTAATAGTATGTTTAATAGTTATAGGTATTATATTCTTTTCAGCAAAAGCTAGCTTATCACACAATGAAATTAGCAATATAAAATACGATACTATTACTGTAATTCAAGGGGATACGTTATGGGAAATTAGTCGTAATCAACAAGAAAATAATCCTTATTATGCTAATAAAGATGTTAGGGATATTATTAAAAATATACGAAAAGTAAATGAATTAAAAACTGCGGATCTAAAAGTAGGGCAAACACTAAAAATTCCTACTATATAAATACAAAAGTTATCAAAATTTAAGAATTTTTACTTGCTAACTTTGTAATTGTCATGGGCTAAACATTTATATTTCATATCAACTTTGTTTGATTTGAAAAAAGAAGAATTATGAAATAATCAAAATTCATCTTTTTATAAGACTTATTATAGACATGCTATATTATAAATTTGCCAAAGGGTTACTTTCGACTGCATTTCTTACTTGTTCATTTTCAACATGAGTATATATTTGAGTGGTTGAAATATTTTGATGTCCAAGTAAAACTTGAAGTGCTCTAATATCTACATTTCCATATTGATACATTAAAGTAGCAGCTGTATGCCTTAATTTATGAGTAGAATATTTATTAATATCTAGATTTGCTTTACATAATTCTCTCTTTACTATTTCTTGAACCATTCTATTACTAATACGTTCTTTTCTTTTACTTAAAAATAATGCATCTCTATCATCATATTTTATTCCTTCATGTGGCCTAACTTTAAGATATTCATTTATAGCTTTTATGCAAGCTTTATTTAAGTAAACTGTACGTTCCTTATTACCTTTTCCAATTACAGTCATCTTATTTTCACTAAAGTCTATATTTTTTAGATTAATACCTACTAATTCAGATAAACGCATACCACAATTTAAAAATAATGTAATAATTGCAAAATCTCTTTCTTTAAATTCTCCATCTTCATTTTTGGTTACTTCTAAAAGTTTTTGGCTATTTTCTAATGATAAATATTTAGGAAGTCTTTTTTCCTGTTTTGGTGTTTCCAAACCTGCAGTAGGATCTTTATCCAAAATTCTTTCTTTATTTACTAAATATTTAAAAAATACACGAATACTTGCAACTTTTCTAGCTCTAGTAGCTGCTTTACTATGATATGTATTAGTTAAATAAAATAGAAATGCATGAATGTCATCGAGCTGTATTTTCTTTATTGTATCTATGGTCATATTTTTTATATTAATATCTTTAATATTTTCTTCATTACTCAAATGATAGTGATGCATTATAAATTTAAAAAAGTGGTTTAAATCATAATTATATTCTTTTACAGTATTTTCAGATTTATTTAAAATAGTAGCAATATATTGAAGAAAAGCATTTAAAAAATCTGGATTATTTGAAGTATCTATCATAATATAATTCATTCCTTTCTTCTTTAGCTTAAAATAGTACTTATTGTCTAAAAAAATTAAAAACAACAAGAATAAGATCTATCTAATGGAATAATATCATTAAAATACAACAAAAACAATGTTTAAATTATAAAAAACGTAAAATAATAAGAAACATTTTTATATACAGATTTGATTTTAATATAAATGATTATAAGCGTTATCTAAACAGAATTATCATAGAGCAAGAACTTAGTTAGTTGAATTTGTTTAGATTTTATTATATAATTATAAATAATATTATGAAATTACAGCTCAAAAATAAAAAAGAACAAAGGAGAAATGTTAATGGAAGAATTAGGGGAAAAAGAAAAAAATATAATGGAAAATTTAAAAAGCCAATATGAAGCTAATTTAACAACAGAACAAAAAAGAGCTCTAATTACATATAATAGTTCATTATTCATTTTTTTCAATAAAATTACATCAATAAAAGGCTATGAGAATATGAGTGTAGATGAATTATTTAATATTACTAAGAAATTTTTTATTAAAAATAGGGGATATATAAAAAATTTAACATTATTTATGAATGATAGAAGAAATCATGATGAGGAACTAAGAAAAGCATTATCAACAGTGTTAGATACTGATGTTATGGAATTTGATAGAGTAATAGGAAGATATACAGATTATATTACGTTAAAACAAAGTGATAGAATATCGAAAGATTATGAATTTTCTGAAAAGACAAAGATATTAGCTGAACAAGGCCAGGTAAATGCCAATAATGTTGGAAAAATACATGATGATATGAGTTTTGATCGAATGATAGACAAAGAATGCCCTTATGTAAACATAGAAAAATTAGAAGATGATTACAAAGCACGATTAAAAATCAAGTTAGAGGATTTGATAAAAAAAATAATAGTTAATATATTAAAGAATATAGAAACAATAAAAAACATTCCACAAAATTCGGTTGTTTTACCAGAAGATGTTGTGGTTTATCGAGGTATAAGAACAAATGAAAAAATGGAAGATAATGTAGTATCTACAAGCGAATTTATCTCAACCACTTTGAGCAAAGATACTGCGATGAGGTATATAAAAAATGGGCAAGGCAATAATAGTGTATTATATAGTATTCAACTAGCTAAGGGTACCCCAGTTTGTATATTTCCTAAAACAGTAAAAAATGATGGATTTTTTCCTCATGTTCTTGAATTAACAGAGGATGTTAATATTCACGAGATAATGATTGATAAAAATAAAACTAAAGATTTTGTTATTCTTAGTTGTGAAACTATTGAAAGAGATGGTGAAGAACTATCATTATAGAAAATCTTCAATAAAAAATTAGTTATAATTCTTTGTAATTTATATGACTAATATCCTTTAATAAAAGTTGAAACGTATTATAAACCTTACAAAAATGTAAGGTTATTTTTATGCCTTTTATGATATAATGCACTTAGGAGTGATTATTATGCAAAAAATTTTAATAGTAGAAGATGATGAAAAATTACGAAGCGAATTAGAAATATTTTTTAATAATAATGGCTATAATGCAGAAACTTTAAAGAAATTTGATAATACGATTCAAGATATTATTAATATTAATCCAGATTTAATATTATTAGATATTAATTTACCTGGAGCAGATGGAGAATATGTTTGTAAAGAAATTAGGAAGCAAGCTAATGTACCAATCATTATAATAACAAGTAGAGATAATGAGGTAGATGAACTATTAAGCATAAATTATGGAGCAGATCACTATATTACAAAACCTTTTAATATTCAAATATTACTTGCTAAAACAAATGCATTATTAAGAAGAAGTAATATGAGAAGCAATCAAGATAAAATAAATGCTGGGGATTTTATTATTAATTTATCAAATAGTACAATAATTAAAGGCGACAAAGAAATTGATTTAACTAAAAACGAACTTAAAATATTAAAATATTTGAACGAGAAAAAAGGAAAAATTGTATCACGAGAAGAAATAATGGATTATTTATGGGAAAGTAATAGTTTTATTGATGACAATACTTTAACAGTAAATATAAATAGATTAAGAAATAAATTAGAAGAATTAGATTTGAAAGAGTTATTAGAAACAAAAAGAGGACAGGGATATATATTGAGGTAAGGAGAAAATATGAAATTTAGTAGTTTTTTAAAGGATAAAATATTGCAGATCAGTTTAATTGTATTTGGTATTATAACAATAGAAATATTTTTGATTTGCTATCCATATGGGAATTTTATAAAAATTTATATTCCATTAATTATACTAATTTTATATTCAATTTCTATTATTGTGGAGTATTTTAAGAAAAAAGTATATTATGAAAATATTTATAAATTATTAGATGAATTAAAAGAAAAATATTTAATAACAGAAATCATTGAAAATTCCAACTTTGTTGAAGGAAGAATCTTAAAAGAAATATTGGAACAAATTGATAAATCTATGATTGAAAATGTAAATACATATAAATATTTGCAAGAAGATTATAAAGAATATATAGAAATGTGGATTCATGAAATAAAAATACCAATAGCTAGCCGGTAAAATGATAGTAGAAAATAATAAAAATGAAATAACTAAAAGTATAGATGAAGAACTGGATAAAATAGAAAATTACATTGAACAAGCATTGTATTATGCTAGAAGTAATACTGCCAACCAAGACTACTATATAAAGAAAAATAATATAGAAGATATAGTAAATGAGTGCATTAAAAAGAATAGAAAAGTTTTAATTGGAGAAAAAATAGCTATTAATACTCACAATTTAAAAATAGCTGTAAATACTGATAGTAAATGGATTATATTTATTTTAAATCAAATTATTCAGAACAGTATAAGATATAGAAAACCAGAAGGACAAGCTGAAATTGAAATTTATGGGGTAGAAGAAAAAGAAAATATCATTTTATACATAAAAGACAATGGAATGGGAATAAAAAAAGGAGAAGTAAGTAGAGTATTTGAAAAAGGATTTACAGGAACAAATGGAAGAATATTAAATAAAAAGTCTACAGGAATAGGACTATATTTATGTAAAAAACTATGTGATAAATTAGGAATGGCAATAGAATTAGAGTCGGTTCAGAATGAAGGAACAGAAGTAAGATTAGTGTTTCCAAATAGTAGTTATATAGATATGAAATAGAAACCTTACAAAATTGTAAGGTTTTTGTAAGGTAAATCGATGGATACAGTATTAAAAAGCTATTATAATTTTAGTTAAGTTTTGAAAGGAGTTTTTTATATGGAAAGAATTTTAGAAGTACAAAACATCGAAAAATACTATGGGAACAAATCAAACTTAACAAAGGCAATAGACAACATTAGTTTTAATGTAGATAAAGGAGAATTTGTAGGTATAATGGGTGCATCTGGGTCTGGAAAAACTACTTTATTAAATTGCATATCTACAATTGACAGAGTAACATCAGGTCACATAATTGTTAGTAATGAGGATATTACGAAGTTAAAAGGGAACAAATTAAATAAGTTTAGGAGAGAAGAACTAGGCTTTATTTTTCAAGACTTTAATTTATTAGATACTTTAACATGCGGCGAAAATATAGCACTAGCACTTACAATCCAAAGAGTAAATGCAAGAGAAATTGATAAGAAAGTTAACGAAATTGCAGAAAAACTAGAAATAAAGGAAATTTTAAAGAAATATCCTTATCAAGTATCAGGAGGACAAAAACAAAGAGTTGCATCAGCAAGAGCAATTATTACTAATCCAAAAATTGTACTTGCAGATGAGCCAACAGGAGCTTTAGACTCAAAATCTGCAAGACAATTATTAGAAAATTTTGAATATCTTAATCAAAAATTAAAAGCTACAATTTTAATGGTAACCCATGATGCTTTTACAGCTTCTTATGCTAACAGAATATTATTTATAAAGGATGGAAAGATTTTTAACGAATTAATAAAAGAAAATGATACAAGAAAACAATTCTTTGAAAAGATAATTGAAGTCCAAACACTTCTTGGAGGTGACTTGAACAATGTTATTTAAGTTATCAATAAAGAATATGGCAAAAAGTATAAAAGATTATGCTATATACTTTCTAACATTAGTTTTAGGTGTAGCAATATTTTATATGTTCAACTCATTAGATAGCCAACAAGCAATGTTAACAGTCTCACAATCAACACATAAAATGATTACTCTTTTGATTGATATGCTAGGATTTGTATCTATTTTTGTAGCAGTAGTTTTAGGATTATTAATTGTATATGCAAATAATTTCTTGATCAATAGAAGGAAAAAAGAATTTGGTATATATATGACACTTGGAATGGGCAAAAGGCAAATATCAAAAATTATCCTATTAGAAACGATATTTGTAGGAATAATATCACTTGTAGCTCGGACTTATAATTGGTATATTTGCATCACAATTTATGTCAATATTAGTTAGCAAATTATTTGAAGCCGATATGAGTGAATTCCATTTTGTATTTTCAAGCGGTAGCTGTATAAAAACTTGTATCTATTTTGCAGTAATGTATCTTGCAGTAATGCTTTTTAACACAATGACAGTTTCAAGATATAAACTAATAAACTTGTTAAATGCGGGCAAGAAAAATGAAAAAGTAAAAATAAAGAATCCATTTTTAGCAATTTTAGTATTTTTACTTGGCAGTAGTATTCTAGGTTTTGCTTATTGGAAAGTGACAGGTGGCGCAAATTCAATGGATACAGCAGAAAAAATGTTACCACCTATTATTATGGGAATTGTAGGAACAGTGCTAATCTTTTGGTCATTGTCTGGATTTATAATAACAGTAGCCCAAAGAATGAAAAATATATATTTAAAAGATACCAATATGTTTGTTTTAAGGCAAATAAATAACAAAATTAATACAATGGTTGCAAGTATGAGTGTGATATGTTTAATGCTATTTATGACAATCAGTATTTTATCTTCTAGTTTGGCATTAAGAAATACAATGCAAAGAGAATTAATAGAAATGACTCCAGTAGATTTGAATTTGTATAAAACAGCCAATTTACCAGAAACATATAAGAAATATGGAGTACAACATAAGACTACGGAAGAACAAAGAGAAGATTCAAAATATCCTATTAAAGAAACATTAATAAATAATGGACTTGATATGAATGTACTAAAAGATATTATTGAAATAGAAGTATATGCAGATAATAGTTTAACTTGGAAAAAATTTTTCGGAGATAAATATTCTGAAATAAAAGAACTATATCCAGGGCTTCAATATGAGAAAAAAGAAGAAATTGTAAAAATAACAGATTATAACAAAATTGCTAAATTATATGGTTTAAAAGAATATACTTTAAATGAAGATGAATATATTGTTCTTTGTGATTTTGATAGTCAAAAAGCATTAAGAAATAAGGTATTAGTAAACGGGAACTATCCATTAAAAATTGCAGGAAAAGAATATAAATCAAAATATAATGAATGCCAAGAAGGATTTATTATAATGTCAACAAGTCATACAAATACAGGAACTATTTTAGTACCAGATAATTGTCCTCTAACAGATGAAATGAAAGAAATGTATTTATTATCAGCAAATTATAATGCAAAAACAGATGAAGAGAAACAAGAAATTGAAAAATTATTTGCAGGTGATGAAAATTCTTCAAATCTTATAAAATCATTAAACGATAACGGAATTGAAATAGATGGATATACAAAAATTATTTTAAGAGAAGCAAGTATTGGAATAGCAACAATAGTAACATTTATAGCTATTTATTTAGGAGTTATATTTTTAATAGCAAGTAGTGCTATATTAGCACTAAAACAATTAACAGATAGCAGTGATAATAAGCAAAGATATACTATTTTAAGAAAAATAGGTTGTGATGAAAAAATGATTAATAGAGCATTATTTAGACAAATAGGTATTTTCTTTGGTATGCCACTTATTTTAGCAATTATACATTCTATTTTTGGAATACAATTTGCAATAATAATAATGTCAGGGTTAGCGTCCAAAGAAGATTTACTACCTTCAATTATAGCGGCGGTAATAATCATTGGTATAATATATGGATCATATTTCATTGCTACATATTTTGGTGGAAAAAATATCATCAAAGAGGAGGAATAAGCTATGCTTGGATTTGCAAAATGTATATTTGCTGGAATAATAAATATAGTGTGTCATCATTAAAAAGAAAAAATAGTGATCATATAACTATAAAAATTAAACTAGAAAATATAGGATATTATTCATTCTCAACCAATGGTATGTAGACTTTTAGATAATAATATTTTACACTTAAAATGAAGGAGGTAATAATATGGATCAGATAAAAATTGGACAATTTATTGCTGAACAACGAAAAAAAAATAATTTGACCCAGATGCAATTAGCAGAAAAGTTAAATATTACAGATAGAGCAATATCTAAATGGGAGAATGGAAGAGCAATGCCTGATTCAGGAATAATGCTTGACTTATGTAAAGAACTAAAAATAAGTGTAAATGAATTATTAAGTGGGGAGATGATTGAAATGAATAATTATGATAAAAAAGCTGAAGAAAATCTTTTGAACTTAAACAAAAGTAACGAACATAAGAATAAAATATTATTGAGATTTGGAATTGTGACAATAGCATTAGTATTAATAATTATATTGATAAGTTTATATTCATTTATAACACAAGTTTCTAAATCAAATCTGGATAGTATATTATTGAATTCTCAAAAAATGTTTGAGTTAAATATGAGAGTAACTGAACTAGAAGAAAAAGTTAATAACTTGGAAAAAATAGTATCAAATAATTAATAATGAAGAATTATTAGTAAAGAAATAATAAAATATAAGTAATAGATAATTAGTTAGTTGCTAATTATCTATTTTTTATGCTATACTCATCTTGATAAATTAGTATATTAAAAAAATAGAGAAATGAATTTAAGCAAATAAATTTTTAGAAATGGAGATGTTAAGTATGAAAGTATTATTAGTAAATGGGAGCCCTCATAAAGATGGATGCACTTATACTGCACTAAATGAAGTCGCAAAAGAATTAAATAATGAAGGAATTGAAACTGAAATATTTTGGATAGGTATAAAACCTATATCTGGATGTATAGCATGCCATAAATGTTTTGAAAAAGGAAAATGTGTATTTGATGATGTTGTCAATGAATTTGCAGAAAAGGCAAAAGAAGCTGATGGATTTATTTTTGGAACGCCAGTTCATTATGCAGCAGCTTCAGGGGCAATAACTTCTTTTATGGATAGACTTTTTTATTCAACTTTTTCAAATCCAGATATATTTAGGCTAAAACCAGCAGCAACAGTAGTTTCAGCAAGAAGAGCAGGAACTACTGCTACATTTGAGCAATTAAATAAATATTATACGATGACTCAAATGCCTGTAATTTCTTCTAGATATTGGAATATGGTACATGGTACTAATCCAGAAGAAGTAAAGAAAGATGAAGAAGGAATGCAAATAATGAGAATACTTGGCAACAATATGGCTTATTATCTAAAATGTATTGAGGCTGGAAAGGAAAAAGGTGTAAATCCACCAGCATTAGAAGAAATTACATTTACAAATTTTATTAGATAGTCAATTTGTGTGTTAGTAAGATAAATACTAATTTATATTTTTGGAGGTTTGCTATGAAAAAAGGTATAAAAATATTTCTAATAATTTTTGTTATTTTAGTAATTATTATATTAGTTGACACAATTCAAGCAAAAATTCTTGATAATAGACCAATTATAAAAATTACTGAAAATTATAATGGAGGAAATGTTTATCAAAAAGATAAAGGAATTTTTGTATATACTTATGTTTTTACTAATGGAAAAAGAGTAACAGTATTTAGATGGGAAAAATATGCTCCCCCATTGGAAGAAAAAGTAGATTTAGAAGAAAATGAAACAACATATATAGAATTTACTCGTACGTACAATATAGTGTCAAACTTAAATATGACAGATGCAACAGGAGAATATAATTTTTACGTAATACAACAATTTCAACTTTTTGAACCAATAGTAGTAAAAATTAATAAAAAATATACATTAGAAGAAAATGAAAATTATGAATTTACTTTTAATGGCAGTAAAATAAATGGTAAAGAATATACAATGCAAGATATTTTTAACACTTTTGATATTTCTAATATAGAAAAAACAGAAAGAACTGGATTAAATCAAATACAAGATGAAATATAGTAAATAGTATAGGATTTTGTATAGGAGATAACTATGAAAAGAAAGAATTTAATAATACTAATAGTATTGATAATTTTTTTATTACTAAGTATATTATTAGGATATTACATTTATACTTGTATGGATAGAGTACCATATCACATCGAAATTGGAGACACAATTATAGATGGAGAAATCATAAAAAATTTTATATTAGAAAATGAAAAAAATGATAATACTTTAAAAACATTTATTGCTTATACAGATATTGATATAATTAAAAATCAAGAAAATGTGGAATATTATATATTGGTTTTAATTAATGCTTACAATATAGAAAATAAATCGTTAGAGCTTAATAACTCTAATACAAAGATATACAAATTTATACTAAAAGATACAAAAATCATTAGTTCAGATAACATAAATTCAGAAGACATCAGCAATTATAGTATTTTGCCTCAAAATATTATAGAAAAATATTTACAGATTAAAGATTCAGCTTATTTTAACTTAAAAGGAGCAATAGAACGAGAAATTTATTATTATAATTATCACGATGGAACTAGTGAGCAGAATCCCAAAAACATATATATACAGTGGGTATAAATAAAAGATATGAGAAAAAATAGAAATAGTAATTTATTTCATTAAATAATATTTAGTATACTTAAAAACAAGAAATAATTAGTTATTAAAAAGCGAGTGAACATCTACAATCACTTGCTTTTATGTTATATCATAGAAAATTTTATAAAAAGTATTGACAATATAAAAGTAAAACAGTATTATTGTATTATGCAAGTAATACAATAAAGAAAGGAGATAATTATGAATTGTATTTTTGATAATGAAAGACCAATTTATATTCAATTAGTTGAAATAATAAGAGTTCAAATAGTTTCTGGTAAATTTCAAAAAGGACAAAAAATTCCTTCTGTAAGAGAGCTAGCACTTACTATGAAGGTTAATCCAAATACAATGCAAAAAGCATTAGTAGAATTAGAAAATGAAAAACTAATTTATACAGAAAGAACAAATGGAAAATATGTAACAGAAGATGAAAGTTTAATTGAAAAAGTAAAAAAAGAATTGGCTGGGGAAAAAGTAAATAATTATCTTAATAGTATGAATGATATAGGTATATCTTATGATGAGGCAATAAAATACTTGCAAGAATTAGGAGGTAAAAATGGAATTAGTTAAATGTAATAATTTATGTAAAGAATTTGATAATAAACAAATTCTAAACAATATCAATTTAAGCCTTCCAAAAGGAAAAATTATAGGTTTGCTTGGCAAAAACGGAATGGGAAAAACTACTCTTATAAAACTTATGAATGATTTATTAACTCCAACAAGTGGAGAGGTATTGATTAACGGAGAAAAACCATCTGTCAATTCTAAAAAAATAATATCATATTTACCAGAAAGAACATATTTAGATAAAGGAATGAGAGTATCTCAAATCTTAACATTATTTGAAGAATTTTATGAAAATTTTAATAAAGAAAAAGCTATTAAATTATTAAATGATTTAGATTTAGATATAAATTCTAGGGTTAATAAAATGTCAAAAGGAATGCAAGAGAAATTACAACTAATTTTAGTTATGAGTAGAGATGCTAAGCTTTATATATTAGATGAGCCTTTAGGTGGTGTAGATCCAGCAACAAGAGATTATATATTAGATACAATTCTTTCAAATTTTAGTGAAGGGGCAAGTGTAATTATTTCAACTCATTTAATAAGTGATATTGAAAGAATATTAGATGAAGTTATTTTTATTGATAAAGGAAATATTATTCTAACTTCATCAGCAGATGAGCTAAGAGCAAAAGAAAATGCATCAATAGATGAGATATTTAGGAGGTGTTTTAAATGCTAAAAAAATTACTTAAATATGATTTAGAATGGTGCTATAAACCACTAATTGTCTTTTATATATTAGCAATTTTCTTTGCAATAATTACAAGAGTTATTGAATCTTTTGAACAAACTTTGATTTTAGTAATTATAGATAAAATATGTTCTGGTATTACAATAGCAATGATAATAAATATACTAATAAATTGTTTTATGAGAAATTGGGCTAGATTTGTAAAAAATATATACAAAGATGAATCTTATTTAACTCATACACTTCCAGTTACTAAAAATGAAATATACTTATCAAAGGTATTAACAGCAATTATAACTCTGCTTACCTCATCTATTGTTATAGTTTCTTGTGTGGCTATTGTATGTTTAAATGAAAATAGTTGGAGTTTGTTAAAAACTTCGTTAGAAGATTCAGCAATTTTCTTAAATTGTTCTATTTCAAGTTTAATAATAGTATTAGTAATTACTGTATTTTTTGAATTTTTATTTATGATAATGTCTGGAATACTTGGAATTATAATAGGGCATAAATCAAATAATTTTAAAATAGTAAAATCTATTACTATAGGATTTGTAATATATATGGTATTTTCAATTATATCTCTATTAGTTATTTATATTGCAGGATTACTGAATTCAGATATTATGTCTGTGTTTAATAATATAGAAGTTAGTTCAAATGCACTTAAAAGTATAATGATTATGGGAATATTTATATATGCAATATACATTTTTATAGTTTATTTATTAGGAAACAAATTATTAAATAAAGGAGTAAATGTAGATTAAATAACTTTAATAAGTGTTATAATTTAAATATAATTTTTATATTATATAAATTTATTCTAGCTAGACAAACATTAATTTAAAAATAGTTTTTAGTGAGAAGAAAGCAGTGGAGAAACTAGTATTGAAGGAATACAAAGAGAATTAAAAGAAGAAATTGGAATAAGTGTAGAAAAGAATGAATTAAATAAAATTAGGACAATAATACAAAAGAAAAATGTAAATTGGTTTAGAGATATTTATATACTAAGAAAGAATATAAAAACAGAGAATTTAATATTTGCAGATAATGAAGTTATTGATGCTAAAAGGAAATCTTATTGCAATTAGTCAAATATTTCAAAAGGTACAAAGAATATAAAATACTATGTTAAAGATTTTGAAAAAAGTTTAATAAAATTATAAGATAAATATTAATTTGTTGAGGAGGTATAATATGCCCAAAAAAGAAAATAAAAGAAGTGTAGAAAATGTTATAGTTGACTATGCAAAAAAAGATATAAATCAATTATTTTTAGATTTTAATACAAGGGAAACAGGATTAAATCCAATTGAAGCTGCTGAAAGATTAGAAGAATATGGAAAAAATATAATTGATATACAAAATAGTAACAATCTTTTTGCAAGACTAAAAGAAGCAATTATTAATCCCTTTAATATAGTTTTAATAGTTGTTGCAATTATTACATATATAACAGATGTAATAATTGCAGAAATACCATCTTATGCAACTTTTGTTATGTTAGTAATAATTGTAATTTTATCAGCAATAATTTCCTTTATTCAAACAGAGA
>CANRBJ010000034.1 GCA_947628815.1 uncultured Clostridia bacterium
AAACTAAAAATTTTTAATAAAGATTTGTGCCTTCTACAGACGAGCGAAGCGAAGGCAAGGAAGGAATGAGATTAAAATATGAGATTGAGAGTAACTAAATCTAAAAATGTAAATTTGTATTATGTAATAAAAACAGTATATGTAAATGGTAAAGAAAAAACTATCACTGTTGAAAAACTTGGTAATGACAATGATATTTTAAAAAAGTCTAATGGTCTTGATCCTACTACTTGGGCAAAAAAATATATCGCCGAATTAAACAAAAAAGAAAAAGATGATAATGTAGATATTATTATTAAAAAATCTACTTCTAAGTTAATTCCTAAAAATGTTCAAACTTCTTTTAATGGTGGTTACCTTTTTCTTGAACAAATCTACTATGCTTTAGGCTTAGATAAAATTTGTAAAGATATTTCTAAAAAATATAAATTTCATTATGACTTAGATAGCATTCTTTCTAGGTTAATTTATGGTAGAATAATTTTCCCTGCTTCTAAATTAGCTACTAATGATTTAGCTAGAAAATTTATTGAGCAACCTAATTTTGAATTACAACATATTTATCGTGCTTTAGAAATAATTTCAAAGGAATCTGATTTTATTCAATCTAAGCTTTATCTAAATAGTTTAAATTTATCTAAACGCAATACTTCTATCCTTTACTATGATTGTACTAACTACTTCTTTGAATCAGAGCATGAAAATGGATTAAGACAATATGGTCCTTCTAAAGAACATAGGCCTAATCCAATAGTTCAAATGGGGCTTTTTATGGATGGCGATGGTATTCCTTTAGCTTTTAACATTTCTTCTGGTAATACAAATGAGCAAACTACTTTATCTCCTCTCGAAGAAAAAATTTTAAAGGACTTTAATCTATCTAAATTCATTGTTTGTACTGATGCTGGTTTAGCTTCTATTGCTAATAGAAAATTTAATGATAAAAATGATAGAAAAATATATAATATTAGTAAACTCGAAGATACTGAAGATTCTAAAATATTTTTCAAAGATAAAATTTTCTACAAAGAACGTTGGATTAATGAAAATGGATTAGAGCAAAAATTAATTGTAACATTCTCTTTAAAATATAAAAATTACCAAAGGCAAATTCGTAATTCTCAAATTGAACGTGCTAAAAAATCTATTGAATCAAATAATATATCTTTAGATAAATATAAACAAACTGATTTCAAAAGACTTGTTTCCTTTCTCTTGTTATTCATAGATTTTTAGAGAAAAAATTAGATGAAAAATTTACAAGCTCAGAAATTATTGAAACTCTTAGAGAAATGAATTTTATGGAAAATATTGGTAATGGATATATTCCTACATATACTAGAACTGACTTAACAGATGCTTTACATGAAATGTCGGGTTTTAGAACTGATTATGAAATTTTAAGTAATAATCGTTTTAAAAAAATTTTAAAAAGTTTTAGAATATAAAATATGACACACATTTTCATAATGGCAGAAGCCTATTGTATAAAGGTTTCTGCCATTTAACTGTCAAATTTAGGATTATATCATATTAAATTTTTTTATACAACAAATTTGACAATTTTTACATAAAGCAATGCAATCTGAAACTAGTTTATTG
Source organism: uncultured Clostridia bacterium (assembly GCA_947628815.1). Taxonomy (GTDB): domain Bacteria; phylum Bacillota; class Clostridia; order TANB77; family CAG-508; genus RGIG8482. The sequence continues at coordinate 1,603 of CANRBJ010000034.1, forward strand.
AAACGTTTTATTATTTCCACTTATGCAAAAAAGTAATCAATTTTGGTAGTTTTTATTTTACCTCTTTTGGTTACTTTTATACTTTCATGTATCATACGTTCTAAGAGTTACTTGCACACAAGCACCGGGCGGAAACTGACGCTGTAATCGCACAATCCCGTATGTCGACTGAACGCGAAAACTCCGGCCCCAGTAGTAAGGTTCCAATAGCCACTGCGTAAAACGAAAGGAGAGGAAGAGTGCACGAAGCCGGCGTAGTCCAAATTCCAACTAGCGTGAGCGTCGTTTCCTTCGTTTGATGTCTCCCATATCGCCTCTCCTTTTCTGTTTACATTTGCGTTTTCACTATAGTTATAGTTAGGATTTGACCCTCCGTTATTACTTGCATATATACTTTTATACTTTCCTTCTATTTCATCTTTTAACTTTCCACCATAAGTAGAATAATTCCCGATTGTTGGTTTCGATAGAACCTGCCGCCCATTCATATGCTCCTCCTACCATATCATATACTCCACTTGTATTTCCTGTTGTACTTGCGTTTTGTCCTTGACTTGAATACCATATTCCTTGTGGCACGTCCGAACTATCAGGATTTATATATTTATCTAAATTTTCAATTCTATGAATTAAAGCAGAAACCTCATTTGCTGCATATCCCGTTACTCCCCATATTGTATTTTCTCCATATGCGCTTACATTATTTATTGTTATTTCTGTTGTATTTCCTCTACCGTAGTTACTATATGATAAATATGCTACTGCTCCCCACTCACTATTTTTTATTAAATGACTATCCAGTTTACTTAAATTGTATGGATTGTCATCAGCTGATGTGTTACCTATTTGTTTGCATAGTTCGTATGTGTCACTTATTCCTATATAATTAAAACTTGGTCTACATGGTTGGAATGTTGGCCATTTTATTTTCGTTTCATTTTCGGTTCTTGTCCCATAATACCCATCCTCTATATTTGTTGGTGAATCAGTCCCATTATTCGTCTTTATTGTACTATATTGTACTGGCGAATCTTTTGCTTTACCAGCAGTATCTTTATATTCTCCTACATAGCCTGCCTCAAACTTGGCTATCCAAAATCCGGGTATCTCTCTATCCCATCCCCCATTCGCATATCCATTTCCACTTTCATTTGTAAATGCTGGATGTACTATATATACATTTTCGTCCTCACTATCTCCTACTTCACTTGCTCTTTTTATTACTATATCATTAGTTTCGTTCCCTTCAGATGTCTTACTCGCTGGATTATCTGTTGTTCCCTTTAAGAATACTATATCTATTGTTCCTCCTTTGGATTTATCTTCGTCTTCTGTATAATCTATCTTATACGCAAACCTTGGTATCCATACCCAATAGCTATCATATTCTGGCGATGTACCTTTCGATTTCGCATTAGCCCATGTTTTTGCAGTTACTCCATTATCAGTTTCTGTTTTATAATTATACCACGAAGTCTTGTTATCAGTTATTTCTGTTATGGTTCCTTCTCCGTCTTTTATTGCTACAGGCTGTAGTCCTGTTCCTTTTATTTGTGGCTCATTTACCCCCTTTTCTTCATTCCATTCTTTCTCACTTGACCCTGTTGTTACATACGTTATATCATAATTAAAATCTTCTAATTCTGCTAGTTCACTATTTTGCGAATTGGTGTAATTTTTTGCTGCTATTTGTGCTGTTGTAAATATTCCTCTTTCTCCTATCGTTAAATTAATTGTTACTCCGGGCTAGTATTAGTAGCACTATTATTGTTATTACTAGCGCTATTAACGTTATCCCCTTGTTTTTCCTTTTTTTGTTTTTTTCCATTTTCTTTCGTTCCTCCCTCTTTTCTCTTTTGCTCCATTTTATATTTAGCTTATTTCCTTTTCAAGAGTTTAGAGGAGTATCGCTTATCATTTATCTACATAAAAAGTAAGTAGCTACTCTATTGTTCACTACTTACTTTTATGTCTGTTTTTTACAATTTCAAAATTTTCTCTTTACTTAATTTTGTTGTTTTTGCAATAATATCTATGTCTATACCTTCTTTTTTCATTTCTTTTGCTATCTCTATTTTCCCCTCTAGTCTGCCTCGTTTTTCACCTTTTGCTTCGCCTTTGCTGAATGCGTATGCTTTTACATCTGCTTCGTCTCTTTCCCATTTTTCATGGTAATAGTTTATTTCCCTTATTGCTTCGTCTGATAGTATTTCTTCTACTTCTTTATCTGCTTCTTCTATTATCTTACTTTTTTCCTTTGCCATTTCTATTAACCCCCCATCTTGCGAATCTATTAATGCTAACCAACATTCTAGCTTGTTCGCTAGTTCTGGTTTGCTTTTTCTGAATTTTGGTAGTTCTATGAAGTGATATGTTATTTCGTTTATTACTTCGTAGTCTCTATGTTTTTCTGCTACTGTTACTGTTTTTGTATGATATTCTGGTACTTCTAGCAAATTGTATCCTAGTATGTTTATTAGTATTACTGGTTTTATTTCTTCATATTCTTCCCCTATTTTTAATTGTTCTGACATTAATCTACTTCCATAATACGTTGATCTTTTTTTCATATTGTGTTCATCTTCTATTTGTAATTCTATGTTTACTATTTTTTCATCATTTATTGTCGCTTTTATATCTATTCGACCTACTTTTTCATCTTTTACTATTTGCTGTAATGTTACTTCTTGTAATACTTCTACTTTTTCTATTTTTGTGTTTAATACTGATTCTAAAAAGTCAATTAAAAATTTCTCATTTTCTTTTTTTCCAAAAAATATTTTGAATATTACGTCATTTTTTAAGTTCATCTGTTTTCTGCTTTAGTATATCATATTAAATTTTTTTATACAACAAATTTGACAATTTTTCTTAATTGTTTATATCAAAAAACCTCCTATATAATATATTTGTAACTTCAAGTTACATAATTATATTATATAGGAGGTTGAATATATTTTCAAGATATTGGACTCTTTCTCTATCCTTTGTTTCATGCGAGGTACGAGCAATTTATTACATTGACTTTTACATTATCCTTAACTTTGTGCCAACTAGGCACGAAATCGAGCGAGGATAAATAATTATTTTATTTATTCCCTCTCACACCACCGTACGTGCCGTTCGGCATACGGCGGTTCAATTTATTTCTACATGTACTTTTTGATATTGGTCTGATAGGAATATCAGACCTCTTTTTCTTAGTCTTTCATTATTTATTGCAAATTTGAGCCAGTCTGTTTTTGCTACTAATTGATAACCTTTACCTGTATGTGCTAAACTATATGCAATATCTGGTTTTACTCCTAATTGTTTTAATGCTTTTTCTTTTCTCTGTGGTTTCTTCCATTGTTTCCAGATTATTACTCTTATTCGAGTTCTTAAATGCTCATCTATTGTTTGTATGGCATTTTTCATATTGGCTATTCTAAAGTAGTTTATCCAACCTCTGACTAAGTAGTTTATTTGTTTTATTCTGTTGTCTAGACTTATGCTCCAGCTCCTTTTTGTTAGTGCTTTTAGCTTTCTTTTTAACTTTTGATATGCTTTAATATGTGGCTTTGGTTTCCACCTTCCTTTTGTATCTTTCCAAAAACTAAAGCTTAAATATTTCGTCTGTGTTGGTCTTGTTACTTTGCTCTTTTCTGCATTTACTTTCAAACCTAATTTCTTTTCAATAAATTTCGTTATTGAACCCAATACTCGGTTTGCTGCTTTTTCACTCTTAACCATTATTATGCAGTCGTCCGCATAGCGGACGAACTGTAAACCACGTGCTTCTAATTCTTTATCTAGTTCATTTAACATTATATTTGATAGTAGTGGACTTAGGTTGCCTCCTTGTGGTGTTCCTTTTTCAGTTGCTCGCACTATTCCATTTTCCATTACCCCTGCACTTAGATATTTTCTTATCAATGATACTACATCTCCGTCTTTTATTGTCCTCATTATGATATTGATTAGTCTATCTTGGTCTACTGTATCGAAGAACTTTTCTAGGTCTATGTCTACTATCCATTCATATCCGTCATTTAGATATTCTAATGCTTTTATTACTGCTTGCTCACAACTTCTCTTAGGTCTAAATCCATAACTATTATCACTAAATTGCTCTTCAAATATTGGGCTTAATATTTGCACCATTGCTTGCTGTATTATTCTATCAAATACTGTTGGTATTCCTAGATTTCTCATCTTGCCATTTTCTTTTGGTATTTGCACTCTTTTTACTGGTTGTGGCTTGTATTTCCTTTTTCGTATTTGGTTTAGCAGTTTTTCTTTGTTTCCCTTTATGTATTCATCTACTTCGTTTACTGTTATTCCGTCTACTCCTGCTACTCCTTTGTTTGCTACAACCTTCTTGTATGCTTGGTTAAGATTTTCTTTTGCTAAGATTTGCTCTAGAAGTTCCATGTCTGTTTCTCCTTCTCCTTTCTCGATGACGAATAAACAATTGATTTTGAATATTCTTTGGAATACGTCCATACCTTTTCCATTAACACATTCTAACTATTATTCGCCCCTAATTTTGGTGTTTGAAACACTACAAATTGTTCAACCCTTCGAAAAAAAAAAAAACTTTTCTACTATGGTATCTGCTGACTTCTTGCGATAAACCTTTTTCGACCATTATTTCTAATGTCCGCAAGACCTCACGGGGTAAGTCGTATAATTTTCCTCTTTTACTCACTTGATTTACTTGATAAGGTTACGTACATCTTTTGGGCTTTAACTTCATTTGTAGTCTTACCCTCTTATCAAGCCTTAGTATCAAGTTTTTGTTCATTGAGCCAAGATTTTGCTACACACTTCCTCCACGTCACACCTCACGATGGAACGCTTGTGTTTCACTATGTGGTTGGCGATGTATACCTCCACTTCGGACTTTCACCGATTAACTAAACGACATGCCCGTCGCACAAAAATAATATGATGTGCTTTTCACACACCATATTTATATGAGATTAAGTTAAATAGAGAGTCACTCTGAAACCAACTTGATCGTAACACCAACGACCACTGTTCTTCCTACAATCACTGCAACTCAAATTACTAATGCCTCCTCCTCTATAGTAGTAGTCATAATTTATGTTGCCACCGTGGCCTGCAACCCATTCCCATAACGATCCAGTAAAGTCTGCAATTGACTTGTGGTAATCACCATTATTTAAACCGCTAGCTGTTATATATGCATCCTTCATATCTACCGTATTATAATCTCCTTCCTCCCAATTTTGTAAGAACTTATCACGCCCAGCGTGCCATCCCGAACCTCTGTAGATTAAATTATAGTATTGTTTCCAGTCATCTCTATTTCCATCAACCTTTAAACCAGAGTTAGAAAACCATGTACAAATAGTATCCCATTGTGTCATAGTTATTAGCCCACTTTTCACATTATTATTATTACACATCATTTCCGCCGAAGCTTTTGCTTGGTCCCATTCTATAAAGTTCCATACCTTAACTCCATATTTACTTAACGGTTTATCTGTCTTGTTGTTTTTCGCAGTATCTCCTTGAGCTTTATCAGTTTCGTTTTCAGCTTTTTCATATCCTGCCTCATACCTTGCTACATAAAAACCATGATACTTATTTATTTGGCTCTCTTCACTATCAACCCCATTAGGTAAAGAAACGGTAACTTCTGTTCCGTTAAGTGCTACTGTACTACCTTCCCAATCCTTCATTTCATATTTTACTTTTTCTTCATCTACTGGTACCCAAACAAATTGATTTCCTTCTTCATCTTCTATTACTAATCCATCATTCCATCCTTTTACTTCTGTTTGTGCTTCATCTACATAGTACCATGCTGCTCCATCATCTACTGCTGTAAATCCTTGAGGTATTATTGGATTTTTATAAGTATATGCTGTTTCCTCTGTTTTTCCTGATAATGTTCTATTTTTGCTGCTATCCTTTTTTCCTACTGCTGTTCCATTATATTCACTTAATATAGCTTGACCTCTATCCAGTTCTGCTTCTTCTTTCTCTTGTGCAAGTTTTGTTTCTTTCGCTGCTTGCTGTGCTATTGTAAATATACCTCTTTCTCCAAGTGTTAAATTAATTGTTACTGCTGCAAGTATTAATAGCACTATTATCGTTATTACTAGCGCTATTAATGTTATACCTTTGTTTTTCCTTTTTTTGTTTTCTTTCATTTTCTTTCGTTCCTCCTCTTTCCTCTTTTGCTCCATTTTATATTTGGCTTATTTCCTTTTTCAAGAGTTTGGAGGACTATCGCTTATCATTAATCTACATAAAAATTTGCTTTATGGTAAGCATTTACTAAAAAAGTAACCAATATTGGTATTTTATACCATTTTTTTGGTCACTTTTATATAATTGTTTTATTCGTTTATAAGCACTGCGCGGAAACCGGTATTATGAAACGTCATTCCGTTATAAGCTACGAATCCAAAGATCCCCGCATGCTCACCATGTTCGTAGATACCCCCTCTAACTGTGAAACAATTTGACCAATCAATGTAATCCGACCAATCCTTATCCCATGATGTTTCCCCTGTGCCGTCTGATGAGGTCTCCCATATCGCCTCTCCTTTCCTCCCTTCATTAACGTTATAATTGTTAGATTTATTTTCGCCTTGATTGTTTTCTTTGTACCTACTTTTATATCTATTGCTGTCTCCTAATAAGCTTGGACCATAGTGTTTGTTATTACTGTGTTCTGGGTCTAAATATCCCGCAGTCCATTCATATAAACCTCCACTCATATCATATACTCCACTTACATTCCCGTTCGTGCTCGCGTCATCTCCCTCTGTAGTATTCCATGCCTTTCCAGCATTATGAGCAGTTACTAAATTTTCTAAATTCATACTCACTGCTCCTCCGGCCCCAATGTCTCCATATCCTGTGACTGCCCACACTCCTCCGTCTGAACCTCCTGCACTTGCACTATTTATCGCTACTTCAGTATTTGCTCCTAATCCATATTTACTATGCGATAAATATGCTACTGCTCCCCACTCACTATTTTTTATTAAATGACTATCTACATTCTTTAACTGGTATGGATTGTTTTTTGCGTTTTCGTTACAAATCTCCCTACATAAATTATATGCGCTTTCGATTCCTATATAATTAAAACTCGGTCTCAATGGCTGGAATGTAGGCCACATAATCCCGGGATCCAGCCTCTCTTTCTCCAGAGTAAACTTCTTTAAGTTCTTTAATTTGTCCAGCTTCCACAAAACTAGAAGTAGAAATAGTACTATATATCACTGGTGATTCCTTAGCTATGTTACCCTCATTGTTGAAATTTCCTACATATCCTGCTTCAAATTTTGCTATCCAAAATCCAGGTATTTCTCTATCCCATCCTCCATTTGCAAAATCGATACTACTTTCATTTGTGAATGCTGGATGTACTATATATACACTATCTCCATCAGTATCTCCTACTTCACTCGCTCTTTTTATTGTTATATTAGCACTATCTACTCCATTTGCTGTTTTTGGAGCTGGTCTATCTGTTGTTCCTTTTAAAAATACTATATCTATTGTTCCTCCTTTGGATTTATCTTCGTCTTCTGTATAATCTATCTTATACGCAAACCTTGGTATCCATACCCAATAACTATCATATTCGTTTGTTGTACCTTTTGACTTCGCATTCGCCCATATATTTGTACTCCCATCATAACTATACCAATCATTTGAGGTATCTTCTACTGGTGTTATAGTTCCATCTGTACTTATAGTTACAGGCGTTAATCCTGTTCCTGCTGTTTGTGGCTCATTTACTTTCTTTTCTTCATTATATGCTGCCTCACTTACTCCATTTAGTGTATCTTCTAGCTCAAGTTCGAAGTGGTCTAAATTTGCTAGTTCCCTATTTTGCGAATTGGTATAATTTTTCGCCGCTTGTTGTGCTATGCTAAATATGCCCCTTTCCCCTAGCGTTAAATTAATTGTTACTGCTGCAAGTATTAGTAGCACTATTATCGTTATTACTAGCGCTATTAATGTTATACCTTTGTTTTTCCTTAATTTTTCTTTTTTCATTTGCAAAACTCCTTCTTTCTTTTTTTATTTTATATATATATATTGCTCATTTTTTATATAGTTATTCACAATATACTTAATAAAATAAAATATAATGCTATTCGGATTATTCCGAATATATTGCTATTTTATATTATGTATTTTTCTTTGTCAATACTTTATACATAATTTATTCGGAAATTCCCGAATAATGTCGTTATTAATTTTGCTATACTTTTAATATTGGAGGTATGATATGATATTGTCTGAAGCAATTAATTTACGAATTGCTGAATTGCTTAAAAAAAATAGTTTAACTGCTTATCAACTTTCGTATCGCGCAGGTATTTCTAATTCTATTATTAGTGATTGTAAACGAGGGAAGGTAAAGGAACCTACTATTAGTTCTATTATCCATATTTGCGAGGGGTTAAATATGCAGTTAAGGGATTTTTTTGATTCGGAATATTTTAAAGATGTCGAAGCTATTGATCGCTTCGAAAAAAATGAACCCAAAATTGTCTAGTAGAAAACTTAACAAAAAGCTAAGGCGAGGTTGCAAAACTTATTGTAAAAGAGAACAGTTTATTTTAAACTGTTCTCTTATCTATATTATGCATTTTACTAAGCTCTAGATTCAACCACTATTTTTATTCCGGTTCTATCTTCTCCTTCCACTTGAACTTCCGCAAATGCTGGTACACAAACTAGATCTACTCCCGTTGGTGCAACAAATCCTCTTGCAATAGCTACCGCCTTAATTGCTTGGTTTAATGCTCCTGCTCCTATTGCTTGCATTTCTGCTCTTTCATTTTCTTTTACCAAACCTGCAATTGCTCCTGCTACTGAATTTGGATTTGATTTTGATGAGATTTTTAAAACTTCCATTGTTTCTGCCTCCTAAAATTTAATTTTTGTTTCATTTTGAACATGTATATTTATATTATATTTTTAAAGCGTTGTCTAGTGTTTTTTGGAAAAAATAGGAAGTTTTCATCGTCATTTTTTGCTATTTTTCTACATTTTGCAGCGTTCTATCTTTTTAATTCGACGGGTGGTTTCATCAAGTTCAAAAATACATCCATTTAAGACACATGGCCCACCGTGCTAGTTTATATTTTTCTGGTAGCGTGGTTTCAAATCTTTTAATAGATACATTTACATCCATTCCAATAACTGATTTTTTAGGACCTGTCATACCAATATCAGTAATATATGCTGTTCCTTTTTCTAAAATTTGTTCATCTGCTGTTTGTACATGTGTATGAGTTCCAAAAACAATATTTACTCTTCCATCTAAATAATATCCCATTGCAATTTTTTCTGCTGTTGCTTCTGCATGGAAGTCTACAATAATTATGTCAGCTTTTTTATTTATTTCTTCTAAAATTTCGTTGATTTTTATAAATGGATTTTCTGATAATACATTCATATCTGTTCTTCCAATTAAATTAATGACTGCTATTTTTTTGCCTTTGCATTCTCTTATTGTATAACCTTTTCCAACAACACCTTTTGGGTAGTTTGCAGGACGTATTAATTGTGCATCATCTATAAAGTTAAAAATATCTTTTTTACCCCAAGTATGATTTCCCATTGTTACAACATCTGCACCCATTTGTAATATTTCTTTATAAAGATTTTCTGTAATCCCCATACCTCCTGCCACGTTTTCTCCATTTACTATAATAAAATCAATGTTTTTTTCTTTTTTTAAACTTGGAATAACTTCCTTTGCTTTTTTTAATCCATTTTCACCAACAATATCCCCTAATGCTAAAATTTTCATATGCTTCTTCCTCTCTATAAAATTTAAATATATTATATACTACTATTGTAAAATTGAAAACATATTTATAAAAAAATTCCCAGTGCTTTAACACTGGGAATTTTTTATTGTATTATTTTGCATATGTTATAACTCTTGATTCTCTTATAACATTTACTTTAATTTGACCTGGATAATCCATTTCATCTTCTATTTTCTTTGCAATATTTCTTGACATAATTGTCATTTCTGCATCAGAGATTTTTTCTGGTTTTACAATAATTCTTATTTCTCTACCTGCTTGTATTGCAAATGATTTTTCTACACCTTCAAATGAATCTGCTATTTCTTCTAATTGCTCTAATCTCTTTATGTATGCCTCTAAAGTTTCTCTTCTTGCTCCTGGTCTTGAAGCACTAATTGCATCTGCTGCTTGTACTAATACTGCTTCTAACGTTTCAGGTTCAACATCTCCATGATGTGCTTCTACTGCATTTATTACTAAAGGATTTTCTTTGTATTTCTTTAATACGTCAACACCAATTTCAACGTGTGTTCCTTCCATATCGTGGTCTAATGCTTTTCCTATGTCATGTAAAAGTCCGGCACGTCTTGCTCTTTTAGCATCAAGACCTAATTCTTCTGCCATAATTCTTGCAAGGTTTGATACCTCAATAGAATGATTTAATACGTTTTGTCCATAACTTGTTCTGTATTTTAGTTTTCCTATAAGTTTTACTAAATCTGGATTTAAGCCAATAACTCCTGTTTCAAGGATTGCTCTTTCTCCTTCTGCTTTAATTGTTGCTTCAACTTCTTCTTTTGCTTTTTCAACCATTTCTTCAATTTTAGCAGGATGTATTCTTCCATCTTCAATTAATTTTTCAAGTGCAATTTTTGCAACTTCTCTTCTTAATGGATCAAATCCAGAAAGAATAACTGCTTCTGGAGTATCATCAATTATTAAGTCGATTCCAGTTAGGGTTTCTAATGCTTTAATGTTTCTACCTTCTCTACCAATAATTCTACCTTTCATATCATCATTTGGAAGACTAACAATTGAAACTGTTGTTTCTGATGTATGGTCTGCTGCACATTTTTGAACAGCATAGGTTAAAAGTTCTCTTGCTTTTTTTCCTATCTCTTCTTTTGCTTTTGCTTCTTCTTCTCGAATAATTGCTGCTGTTTCTTGTTTAATTTGTTTTTCTGTTTCATCTAGTAATATTGTTTTTGCTTCTTCTTGTGATAAACCAGAAATTTTTTGCAATTCTTCCATTTCTTTGTGGACTAAATCATTTAATTCTTGCTCTTTTTCAGCTATTTTTTTGTTTCTTTCTTCAAATTCTCTTTCCTTATGTTCTAGTCCTTCTTCTTTTCTGTCTAGATTTTCTTCTTTTTGAATAATTCTTGATTCTTGTTTTTGTATTTCGCCTCTTCTTTCTCTAATCTCCTTTTCTAGTTCTTGCCTTTCCTGCATAATTTGTTCTTTGGCTTTAAATATTTCTTCTTTTTTCTTTGTTTCTGCTTCTTTATTTGCAAGTTCTAGTATTTTTTTTGCTTCAGTTTCTGCTCCTTCAATTTTAGATTCTGCTATTTTTTTTCTAATTGTTACACCCACTGGTATAAAAACAACTGCTGAGATTAGAATTGTGGCGATAATGATTATTAATTGCATAATCATACACCTCTTTCTATTTAATTTTCAATGTTCGATAATAATATATCTAATTTTATTTTTTTAATATATTAAACCTACCTTATTATTTTATATGTATTATTGTAAACTGTCAAGTCATTAAATAAAAAAATAGCAACGAGGAATAAATTTTCACTTCATAAAATATTATTACTATTAAAAAAAACTTACGAACGGAAGTTTGACACTTTCATCATAAAAAAATCTTTGTAAGCATTAAAAATGCTTCATTTTTTTGTCAATTTTTTCAC
>CANRBJ010000035.1 GCA_947628815.1 uncultured Clostridia bacterium
TAAAAATTTTTAATAAAGATTTGTGCCTTCTACAGACGAGTGAAGCGAAGGCAAGGAAGGAATGAGATTAAAATATGGAGATATTTACACTATTAGAAACTTTAGAAGAAGCCTTAGAAAAAAGTAAAACAATACCTTTTTCTGACAAGACAGTTGTAAATAAAGAAGAATTTTTAGATATTATAAAAGAAATTAGAATTAAACTTCCAGACGAATTAAAACAAGCCAAATGGGTAAAAGAAGAAAGAGCAAGAATAATGGTAGAGGCACAAAAGGAAGCAGATGATATAGTAAAAGAAGCAGAAAACAGAATTATATCTATGATTGATGAACATGAAATAACAAGAAAAGCATATGAACAAAAAGCACAAATTATTGAAACAGCAAACGAAATGGCAAGAGAAATATCAAAAGGTACAAAAGATTATGCTGACAATCTTCTAGAAAAAATTGAAGTTGTTTTAGAAGATGCTTTAAAAACAGTTCAAAATAATCGAAAAGAATTACAATAGAATGTAGAACGTCAGAAATCGGAGTAAGAGCAAAAAAGGTAAGTCTAAAAAATCCGATTTCTGCTTTTTTTAGATAGCAAGGAAGGGTGAAACAAATGGCACAGGCTAAAAGAAGAAAACAAACAACTAGTAAAAAGTCTGCAAGAAAAAAACAAAGTACAAATAACATCGATTTTACAGTAGTATCTATGATAATAATAAGCATATTACTTGCAGTATTAATTTATACAAATTCAGGATATATAGGAAAAATACTAAGTCCATTACTTGGAGGAATTATGGGGTGGATGAAATACATAGTACCAATTGGTACATTTGCAATAGCAATTAACCTTGCTTGTGAAAAAAAAGAAACTTTATCCCCAAACTTAATTCAATATGCGATTTTTTTAATGTGTATTGCAGTTATTATGTGTATATATCAAATGTCAATTGGAAATATTGATGTAAATGGAGAATTTGGGAATGTTTTAAAACAAAGCTACGATTTAGGTCAAAAAAATATTGGAGGAGGAGCAATAGGAGCAATTGTAGGTATTCCAATGATTGGGTTACTTGGAATGACAGGAGCAGTTATTTTGTGTATTGGTATTGCAATACTAGTACTTATATTTATGTTTGGAATTCATCCATCAACATATATTACAAACGCAGTTGAAAATATGGAAGAAAGAAAAGAAGAAAGAAGACGTATGCGTTTAGAAGAAGAGGATTATGATGAAGAAGAAATTATAAATAAAGAAAAACCAATAAAAAGAATAAATAAAAGAGAGGTAAAAAGAGCAAATAAAAAACAATCAATAGATATTCCATTAGATGACCCAATAACAATAAACTTAAATGATGAACCAGAAAGAAGAAAAAAATACGACCATTCTGAAGATGATTTGCTTCCTATTGAAATGGAAGAAAAAAAGAAACCATCTCCAAACGAAATAGAAGCAAATTTATTTAAAACACAAGAGCCTGTAAAGGAAGATAAAAGTAAAGAAGTTTTAGTATTAGAACATGCCTTAACAGTTGAAGATGAAAATTATGAATTCCCACCAATAGAGCTTTTAAGTGAAGGTGAAGTAAGAACATTAAAAGGTGGAAAAAAAGCAATTGCAGATAATGCTACAAAATTACAAAAAACACTATATAGTTTTGGAGTATCTGCAAAAGTTGAAAATGTATCTGTAGGTCCAGCAATTACAAGATATGAATTACGACCAGCAGAAGGAGTTAGGGTTAATAAAATTGCAAATTTGGCAGATGATATTGCGCTTAACCTTGCAGCAGAATCTATACGTATTGAAGCACCAATTCCCGGAAAGCAAGCAGTAGGAATTGAAGTACCAAATAAAGAAACGGAAATGGTACATTTAAGAGATATATTAGAAACAACTACTTTTATGGATTATTCTTCAAAACTTGCTTTTGCACTTGGAAAAGATGTTGCAGGAAATGAAGTAGTAACAGATATAGCAAAAATGCCACATGTATTAATTGCAGGTTCAACAGGATCAGGAAAGAGTGTATGTATAAATACCCTTATAACAAGTATAATTTATAAAGCAAAACCAAGTGAAGTAAAATTATTAATGGTAGACCCAAAAGTTGTAGAACTATCTGTATATAACGGAATACCACACTTACTAATTCCAGTAGTAACAGACCCTAAAAAAGCAGCTGGAGCACTTGCATGGGCAGTGCAAGAAATGGTTAATAGATATAGTTTATTTGCACGGAAAAGGTGTAAGAGATATTAAAGGCTACAATGAAGCAATTGAAAAAGAAGGAGCAGCAGAAAAATTACCACAAATAGTTATAATTATAGATGAGCTTGCAGATTTAATGATGGTTGCAGCAAAAGACGTAGAAGACGCAATATGTCGTTTAGCGCAAATGGCAAGAGCAGCACGGAATGCATTTAGTTATTGCAACGCAAAGACCATCAGTAGATGTTATAACAGGTATAATTAAAGCAAATATACCATCTAGAATTGCATTTGCAGTTTCGTCCCAAGTAGATTCTAGAACTATTCTAGATATGATTGGAGCAGAAAAACTTTTAGGAAAAGGGGATATGTTATTTTATCCATCTGGTGCTTCAAAGCCAACAAGATTACAAGGTGCTTTTGTATCTGATAAAGAAGTAGAAAAAATAGTAGACTTTCTAAAATCTAGTGGAGAAGTTCAATATAGTGAAGATATAATTAACTCTATAGAAAAATCGAACTCTACAGATAAAGAGCTAGAAACAGAAGATTCAGAAGATGACGCAGATCCATTCTTAAAGGACGCTATAGAGACTGTAATAGAAACAGGGCAAGCGTCAACATCTTTTATTCAAAGAAGGTTTAAAGTTGGATATGCAAGAGCAGGAAGAATTATGGACCAAATGGAAGAAAGAGGAATTATTTCAGGATATGAAGGAAGTAAGCCAAGACAAGTGCTAATGACAAAAGAAAGATGGCAAGAGCTAAATATGGCACAACCACAAGAGGAGACAAAACAAGAAGAATAAAACAAAAGAGAAAGGAGAAAATTTTTAATGGAAAAAGAGAAGTTGTTTTCAAAATTAAATTCAAAAGACTATAATTTTCAACTAGAAAAAATACTTGAAAATAAGGAATTTCCAGAAAATATTAAAAACCTCCTTCTTTCTATGTTATATAAAATAGAAGCGGCATATAGAGACTATACGAAAGTTAAAGGAATAGTTGAGGACAAGAAAATTTATATAGAAGAAATATTAGATATTATTAAAAATAAATGCAGAAAAATTATAGTAGTTAAAGAAAATTCAGAGCAAAATGAGGAAATGACAAAAAGAGGTACTAATTTTATAGTAGATATACTAGAAGAAACAATATATCTAAAATATCCTAATGAACGTTTATTGTTATATACACTCTATAAATTAGATAACAGACAAATCTACTTAGAAGAAAAATACAATTTAGTTCGTGTTTCATTATCGGAATTATTAAATGCTGGAGAAGATATTAATAATGTAGAAGTTATACGCGATTTTAATGGATGGAATTGGAATGTAGAAGTAAAAGAAATACCAGAAGTTTCAACAAATGCTATATATCAAAATTTAATTTACTTATTAGGTATTGAATTTATTAAAGATTGGATTCATACAGAAAAAGTAGTAGACTATGTAGAATTAGCAACTAAAAAGCTAACAAGTGATTATGGAGAAGAACAAGCAAAAGAAATTCTAAAGTTAATCTATAAAATTGCAATTATTATATGTACAAGTAAAAATGAAATAGAAAAAAAGCGATTACTTGAAGAAAAAGAAATATTACAGAGTGAATTTAATAGATTAGACAATAAAGCTAAACTATTAGAAGAAATATCTGAACAAAAAAAGCAATCTATGAAAAAAATAAAACAGATAGATACTATAATAAATGATAAAGACAAATTAGCACAAGAATATATCGATAGAAACGAAAAAAGGGCAGAGTATAATAAAATATTCAATTTATCACACTTAGTAGAAATTTTAAATAAAGAAAGAAAAAAAATATTAAATTCGATAGAAGAAAATAATAAATTATTAGAGCCAGAGAATTATATTAAAGTAAAAGGTGAAATAGAAGAACAATTACAATTTTTAGCAGATATTAATTTAGAAGAAACAACAAAGCAAGAATTAAAAAAAGAATATATGATAAATTTACAAAAAAAATTTATACAATGCTTTATTATGCAAATAAAAAAAGCACAAGAAAAAGATGAAATTATTAAATTTATATATATGGTAAGATATTATAATTACTTACATTTAACAGAAAATTTAGCCATAAAAGATGTAAAACAAATTGAAAATGAATTAAATGAAATGATAAAAATATTAATTCAAAAAGCACATGAATTAAAAGCAATTAATTTGATTTGCAATGACGAAAATATGAATTTTGAAATAATGAAAAATGTATTACTTACTAAAATTATTGTAATGGAAAATATAATTATAGAGCCAAAACGAAATGAGAATAATTTAGAATTAAACTTTTATGATACCAATGTTTATGAAAAAAATATTGTAATACAGAATTTTAACGAAAAAGAACTTAATATAAAACTTAACAAAAAAGTAAAGATATTTAATTAATATAAGGAGGAAGTTATGAAAATAACATTTTTAGGAGCAGCAAAAACTGTAACAGGATCTAATTTTTTAGTAGAGGCAGCAGGTAAAAAGTTTTTAGTAGATTGTGGAATGTACCAGGGAAAGATAACAGAAGAAAAAGAAAATGAAGACCCATTTTTATTTGATGTTTCAGAAATTGACTTTATGCTATTAACTCATGCACATATAGATCATTCTGGAAGAATTCCCAAATTATATAATGAAGGGTATAGAAATCCTATTATTGCAACAAAAGCAACATGTGATTTATGTACTATTATGCTACCAGATAGTGGTCATATTCAAGAAATGGAAATAGAATGGAAAAACAGAAAAAGAAAAAGAGCAGGTCAAAAAGAGCTTCCACCATTATATACAGCAGAAATTGCAACAAAATCTTTAGAGTTATTTAAAAGAGTTAAATACGATGAAATTATAGAAATAGATGAAAATATAAAAGTAAGATTTAATGATGCAGGTCATATGTTAGGTTCAAGTATTATAGAAGTATGGGCAACTGAAAATGGAGAAACAAAAAAAGCAGTATTTACAGGAGATTTAGGAAATAATGATATACCATTACTTGCATCTCCAACAATGATTGAATCTGCAGACTATCTTATAATGGAATCAACATATGGAAGTAGACTACATATGAGAAATGACGATAAAGCAGAATTATTTTTAAATATTGTATCAGAAACATTAGATAAAGGTGGAACAGTTGTTATACCATCATTTGCAGTAGGAAGAACACAAGAAATAGTGTATGAACTAAACAAATTAAAAGAAAAAAGAGATGATGAAGAATTTATTAAAAAATATAAAACATTAATGAGTGTACCAGTTTATGTAGATAGCCCTCTTGCAATATCTGCAACAGAAATATTTAGAGAAAATGAAGATTTATTTGATGATGATGTAAAAGAAGCTATTAATTCAGGTGATAACCCATTAGAGTTTCCAGGATTGCAATTTACCAAAACTGCAGAGGAATCAAAAGCATTAAATGAAAGTGATAAGTCGTCTATTATTATATCAGCAAGTGGAATGTGCGAAGTAGGAAGAATTAAGCACCATTTAAAACATAATTTATGGAATCCAAATAGTACAATACTTTTTGTAGGATACCAAGCGCCAGGAACTTTAGGAAGTAAGCTAGTAAACGGAGAAAAAGATGTAAAAATATTTGGAGAAGAAATCCATGTAAATGCAAGAATAGAATATATAGAAGGATATTCCGGTCATGCAGACCAAGAATGGTTATTAAACTTTGTTTATTCGTTTATAAAAAAACCAAAGCATATTTTTCTAGTACATGGAGAAGAAGAATCTCAAGAAGTGCTAAAAGAGAAGATTCTAGATACAACAGGTATTCCTGTTACAATACCAAACTTTGGTGAAACTTATGAATTAAATGATGAAATTACAATGACAAATAAAATCGAAATTCCATCTAGATATAAAGCATTAAGATTAGAAGTAATGGATAGAATGAATAAATTAAAAGCTGAAGTAGAAGATATGACTAATATAATAAAAGAAGAAATAACAACCGAAAAAGCAAAAGATGTAGAAGTAGCTATAATTAACGAAAGAATAAAAGAACTAGAAACACAAATTGTAAAAATTTTAGAAGGATAAAAGGAGTTAAAATGGAAACGAAATATTTAAATGATGCAGTTATTGGAAATAAACAAATGGTAGCAAGTTATACAAAAAAAGGTGAGTTATTAAGGCTTTTTTATAAGGCACCAGATTATAAGCAATTTATAGATTTTTTCCATGCAGGATTAAAAATAAATGATTCAGGACTAATTTTGTTACATGATGATATCAATAATCAATATAATCAAAATTATATAGAAGATACAAATATATTAAATACAGTGATAAAAAATACGTATTTCAATATAAAAGTTGAACAATTAGATTTTGTACCAATACATGAAAACATATTAGTAAAAAGATATAAATTTATTAATGAAAACACAATCGATTTAGATGTAAAATTTCTAATACATTCAAAATTACTTTCAAATGACAATAACTTTGTAAGTGCAAAAGTAATAGAAAATGGAATAATGCAGTACTCACACGATTATACACTAGCAATAGTATCTAAAAAAACGAAGCTATATAGTCATCAAATTAATGATACAAATGCAAACATTCATACAGGAGTAATACAAGATAAAGACTATATTGGAATGTCACACGATTCAAGCGTTTGCTACGATATAGGAATATTAAAACCAAAAGAAGAAAGAATAATTGAAATATGTTTAGTTATAAACGACAATAGCGAAAATTTTAAAATAGATAGCATAGAAGAAAGTTTTGAAAAGATAAGGAAAATCGATTTTGAAAAAGAATATATTCATACAAAAAAATATTGGAACAAATTCGTAAAAGAGCACACAAAATTAGATTTAAAAGAAAACACAGAGCAAGATAAAAAAATCAATAAAATATATAAAAGGACAATATTACTATATCCACTACTAATGAATGAAACAACAGGGGGAATATCTGCAAGTATTGAAATTGATGAAAACTTAACTGAATGTGGAAGATATAGTTACTGTTGGCCAAGAGACGCTGTATTTATTACAAAAGCACTTGATTTATTAGGAATGGAAAAAGAAACTGAAAAATTTTATAAAAATTTTTGTAAAAATACACAAAGTAAATCAGGTATGTGGGAACAACGTTTCTACACAGATTATAGACTTGCACCAAGTTGGGGATACCAAATAGATGAAACAGCAAGTGTAGTATATGGTGTATATGATCATTATCAAACAACAAAAAACGAAAAATTCTTAAAAGATACATTAAAAATGTGTGAAAAGGCAATACATTTCTTACAAAAATACATAGCACAAATAATGGATATAAAAGAAGAAAAAGATATGGTAAAAAAAGAATTAGAAAAAGAATATAAGCAACAACCAATACCAGTAAGTTATGATTTATGGGAAATGTATGAAGGAGTATCACTATATTCAATAGCAAGCATTTATGGAGCATATGAAGCAATGCTAAAAATATATGAAACAATAGAGATAGATGAAGAAAGTGCATCTAATCGCCTAAAACAAGAAAGCATTGCTAAAAATAAGGAAATAATAAACAATCAATTACAAATAATGAAAAAATATGTTTTAAACAACCTATATGATAATGAAACAAAAACATATGTAAGAAATCCAGACGACAAAAAAATGGACATAAGCATACTTGGAGCAGTAACTCCATTTAAAATGTTTACACCAAAAGAAAAAAATATATTAAACACAATAGAAAAAATAAACCTAACATTGCGTACATACACAGGAGGATACAAACGATTTGAAGATGATCATTATAGAAACGGTAACCCATGGGTAATAGCAACTTTATGGATGGCACTATATTACATAGAAATAAAAAAATATAAAGAAGCAAAAGAATGCCTAAACTTTGCGATTTCTTCAAGTACTAAACACGGTTTCCTACCAGAACAAGTAGATAATGAAACAATGAGCGCAAACTGGGTAATTGGTCTTGGTTGGTCACATGCTATGTTTGTGATAGTATTAGATAAATTAAAAGGAAAATAAAAAATCCAGTAAGAAGATACTGGATTTTTTGTGGTACAATAAAAACCTATTGACAATATATATTAGCAAATATATAATGAAATTCAAAGTAATAAAAAAAGGAGATATTTATGGCTAAGGATAAAACTGTATTTGTGTGTAGCAGTTGTGGATATGAAGTGCCAAAATGGATGGGAAAATGCCCATCGTGTAATGAGTGGAATACATTTTATGAAGAAAAATTAGTAAAATCAAATGGTGCAAAGTATGAAAAGAAAAAAGATGTAAACCCAATGGTATTAAATGATTTAGCAGGAAAAGATGTAATACGAAATTCTACTGGGTTTGCAGAACTTGATAGAGTTTTAGGTGGAGGAATTGTTAATGGTTCTTTAGTGCTACTAGGAGGAGAACCAGGAATTGGCAAATCTACACTTATTCTTCAAATTTGCGATAAAGTAAAAGGTGAAGGTCAAGTTTTATATGTATCTGGCGAAGAATCAGCAGAGCAAATTAAAATAAGAGCAGATAGGCTAGGAATAAGTAATAAAGATATTTTATTTTTAGGAGAAACCGATATTAATGTAATTGAAGAGGTAATTGTAAAAACAAAACCTAAATTAGTGATTATAGATTCTATACAAACAATGTATTCAGACGAGATAACTTCGGCACCTGGAAGTGTTAGCCAAGTAAGAGAAATTACTTCAAAAATTATGAGAATGTGCAAAGAAAAAGCAATAACTACAATTATTATAGGTCATGTAACAAAAGATGGAAATATTGCAGGACCAAGAGTTTTAGAGCATATGGTAGATACAGTTTTGTATCTTGAAGGAGAAAGATATTTTGCATATAGAATATTACGAGGAGTAAAAAATAGATTTGGTTCAACTAATGAAATAGGTATGTTTGAAATGCAAGATAAAGGAATGGTTGAAATTACTAATCCATCATCTATATTAATTTCAGAAAGAGAAGAAACACCAGCAGGTTCAATAATTGTTGCAACAATGGAAGGAACAAGACCATTATTAATAGAAATACAAAGCTTAACTTCTCCAAGTGTATTTGGTTTACCTAGAAGAACAGCTAATGGAATGGACTATAATAGGCTAACAGTTTTAGTAGCAGTTTTAGAGAAAAAAGTAGGATTGCAACTTGGAAATCAAGATGTATATGTAAATGTTGTTGGAGGAATTAAGTTAAATGAACCAGCGATAGATTTAGGAGTTGTACTTGCCTGTGCATCAAGCTATAAAAACCAAAGCATAAAAAAGGGATATGTTGCAATAGGAGAAGTTGGCTTAACAGGAGAAGTAAGAAGTGTTAATTTAATTGAAAAAAGAATAAAAGAAGCAGAAAAATTAGGATTTAAGTGTTGTATAATTCCAGAAAGTAACAAAAAACTCTTGAAAGAAGAATATAAATTAGATATAATAGGCGTGAAAGATATTTATGACGCAATGAAAAAATTGGGGTTAAAGTAGTTTGGTTTATAGGTAAATCCTTAAAAAACCTAAATATAGAATTAAGGAAGAGTGCAAGTGAGACTAAATAAAGAAACAGATACCATTGAAATACTAAAACTAATAGCACCGGGTACTGATATAAGAGAGGGCTTAGAAAATATTCTAAAAGCAAAAACAGGAGCACTTATTGTAATAGGAGATACGAAAGAAGTATTAGATATAGTAGATGGTGGTTTTAGCATTAACGAAGATTATACATCTTCAAGGCTATATGAACTTGCAAAAATGGATGGAGCAATTATTCTTAGTAAAGACTTAAAGCGTATATTATATGCAAATGCTCAATTAATACCAAATGCTTCAATACCAACAAAAGAAACAGGAACAAGACATAGAACAGCAGAACGTACAGCAAAGCAAACAAAAGAATTAGTAATTAGTATTTCACAAAGAAGAAACATAATTACAGTATTTAAAGGAGACTTTAGGTATGTAATAGAAGACACAGCAAAAATTTTAACAAAAGCAAATCAAGCCCTACAAACTGTTGAAAAATATAAAAAAGTATTTGACGGTAAATTAAGCATTTTGAATGAATACGAATTTAACGACATTGTTACACTAGATAATGTAATAACAGCAATTCAAAGAGCAGAAATGGTAATGAAAATGGTTACAGAAGTACAAAAAAACATTAGTGAATTAGGGGAAGAAGGTAGACTTGTACAAATGCAACTAGATGAATTAATAGGAGGACTTGAAAAAGAAGAATTGCTGATTATAAAAGACTATATTGCACCAGGCAAAAAAAGAACACCAGAAAAAGTAATGAATGAAGTAATGAACTTAGAATATGAAGACTTAATGAATGTACAAGAAATAGCCAAAATTTTAGGATATGAGATATTTGATAATTATGAAGAAGTAGGAGTTTATACAAAAGGATATAGAATTTTAGACAAAATTCCAAGAATGCCTAACAACATAGTAGAAAATCTAATACGAAAATTTAAGTCTTTTCAACATATATTATCAGCAGACATACCAGAACTGGATGAAGTAGATGGAATTGGCGAAATTCGTGCACGAACCATAAAGCAATCGCTAAAAAGAATGCAAGAACAATTTGTATTTGACAATTTAATGTTATAATTTAACGAAAGAAGAGGTGAAACATTTTGGAGAAACAAAATGGAATTACGCTTATATCATTAGTAATTACAATTATTGTAATGATAATTTTAGCAGGAGTAACAACTTATAGTGGAATAGAATCTGTAGAGGAAACAAAAAGAATAGCATTTATATCAGAACTTGAAATGATACAAGCAAAAGTAAATACGATACATGAAAGAATAAAAACAAGCGACAAAGAAAAAGAGTACTATAATAAATTGGGAAAAGCAGTGGATGGAACGCTATTAAGTGGGAACTTAGGCATTACATCAGGAGAAAATTTTAGATATTTTTCAAAAACTGACTTAAAACAATTAGACTTAGAGAATATGACACAAGATGTTTTAATAAATTATGATACACGAGAAGTAATAAGTGTATCGGGTTTAAGAATAGATGGAGCGATTTACCACAGATTGACCGAAATACCAAACTATACAGGACAAAATATTGAATATGAAAGTGAAGTAAGAAACAATCCAACGTTTGCAGTTGAAAAAACACGACAATCAAACGGAACCTATGAATTTAAAGTAACAAATATCACATATAATAGTAACGTATTGGGTGGAACAGTAAGTTATAAAATGCATGATGACGCAAATTGGATATTAAATGGAGACAACATGAGTTTTACAATAACAAAACCAGGTTTATACGATATACGCTTTACTGATAAGGCTGGAAGTAGCACAATTGTACAAGACTTTATGTATGTTCAAGACGGGCTATCGTTATATTTAGATGGAGAACAAAATACTAGAGAGGGACATAAAACAAGTCCTACAACTTGGGAAGATTTAAGTGGAAATTCGAACGATGCAACAGGTTCAGTAAGTTATGACGAAGGGCAGAAAGGTTATGTCTTTTCAACGAATGAAACTAATTTAACAACATCGAAAAGTGTAGGATTGAAAGATCAATATACAATCGAAATTGTTGAAAACGGCAACACATTGAATAGTTATAAAAAAGATATAGAGGAAATCACAAAAGCTGGAGGTGCGGAAGGTGAAAAGACTACACAAGACAAAGTAACTTTAAAAAAGAATGGTCAAACAGAAACCACAATAACATCAGAGCAATTTCAATCACTAAAACAAAGCATAGAAAATGGGCAAGTAAAAGTGGGAAAACAAATGCACATTGGTGAAAATACATCGTCTTCATATTCTATGCAAGTGGTTAGAATTTATAATAGACTACTTACGGATGAAGAAAGAAAAATAAATTACGAAATCGATAAATTTCGATTTAAAATACCATAAATAAAAGTAAATGTAGGAGGAAACAAACAATGAACTTTAAAAAAATTATTACAATTATCGCTATTATATTAGTAGTAGCACTTATAGCATACTTATGCTATGGATATTATCAAAAAGCATTTGTAAAAGTACAAAATCCAATTGCAACAATGGAAATAGAGGGATATGGAACAGTAAAAATAGAATTATATCCAGAAATTGCACCAAACACAGTGACAAACTTTGTATGCCTTGCAAACCGTGGATTTTATAACGGATTAACATTTCATAGAGTAGTAAAAGACTTTATGATTCAAGGTGGAGATAAAAACGGTGATGGAACAGGTTCTCCATATTTAAGCGACATTATGGATAACGTAGAAAATGATAGAGCATACACAATAAAAGGAGAATTTATGGCAAATGGATACGATCAAAATAAACTAAGACATGAAGAAGGAGTAATTTCTATGGCAAGAGGAGATTATTCATCATATAGCAGTGACTTAATAGACGAAGGATATAACTCAGCAGGTTCACAATTCTTCATTATGACTAAAAACACATCATCTTTAAACGGAGTATATGCAGCATTCGGAAAAGTAACAGAAGGAATGGATATTATACATAAAATTGAAGAAATTGAAATGGATTCAGAAGATACCGAAAAACCAGTTAATCCACCAGTAATAACAAGCATAAGTGTAGAAACATTTGGTGTAGATTATGGAACACCTAAAACAATGGAAGCGTTTGATATACAAAATTGGTTCAACCAATATTATAGTTCAATGATAAAATATTAGTTACACAATAAAATAGCAAAAAAACAAGCAAGAATGCTTGTTTTTTTTTGTAAAAGAATATATAATCTCAAGTTTGACACTTTTGAAAGTATAAAAAGCCTATGATACAGTTAAATACTGCATTATAGGCTTCAATA
>CANRBJ010000036.1 GCA_947628815.1 uncultured Clostridia bacterium
CCAATTCTAAGCATTGTCCTGTCCATAT
The DNA here is from genome assembly GCA_947628815.1 of uncultured Clostridia bacterium. Taxonomy (GTDB): domain Bacteria; phylum Bacillota; class Clostridia; order TANB77; family CAG-508; genus RGIG8482. The sequence goes on from CANRBJ010000036.1 coordinate 29, forward strand.
CAAATCCATAAAACATTGTATTATTAAAATGTTCTTTTAGATTCTCTGTTAAAAATAAATCATTTCTATTATTTCTTAAATATTCTCCTGCCTCAACTAAAAAACCTGCACTTCCAGCAGCTGGATCAACAATTATATCTTCTGGAGTAGGTTTCATTAATTCTACCATCATTCTAATAATATGTCTTGGTGTTCTAAATTGACCATTCGTTCCTGCAGTAGATAACTTTGAAAGTAGATATTCATATACATCTCCTTTTGTGTCTCTGTCTTTCATTTTTAATTTATCTATGGCAGTTACAACTCTTTGTAGCATAATAGGTGTTGGTATAATAAATATTGCATCTTCCATATATTTTGCATATCCAGAATCTTTATTATTACTTAATGTTTTTATAAATGGAAATACATCTTCGCTAACTATTTTATACATTTTTTCCGCTGGATAATTTTTAAATATACTCCATCTACAATTCTGATGTTTTTCATCAAAAATTCTTTTTGTTTTTATTCCTAACATATTATCATTTTTTTCATGTGCTATATCTATATCATCTAATCCCTTTATAAATAAAAGGTATGTAATTTGTTCTATGACCGTTAATGGATTGGTTACTCCACCTTCCCAAAAGTTTGTCCATATTCTATCTATTATACTTTTTGTTTCTTGTTCCATTTTTTCCTCCAATAGTTATATTATTACATGATGTATTCTATCATAAAACGACTTTTTTCTCAACCTATACTTCAAAATATTTACAATTAATATGAAAGAAATGTGATAATGTCTTAAGTAAAGAAATGAGAAAATGTCCCAACAAAAAAATATTTGTTCTCTTAAATGATATAATTAAATTTATCATTTAAATTTAAGGAGGACAATATGAGAAAGGTGGAACTCTCATTGAAAGAAAAAGAAAAATATGAAATTATCAAAAAGCTTGTTGAAACTAATGGCAATAAAGAAAGAGCTAAAATTAAATTAAAATTAAAAAGTATTAGACAGATTAATAGGTTAATTGCTGGATACAAAGAACATGGTAAAGAATTTTTTGTTCATGGTAATAGAGGTAGAAAGCCTAAACATGCTTTAACTGAAGAATTTAAAGACGAAATTGAAACTTTATACACTTCCAAATATTTTGATTGTACTTATACTCAATTTGCTTATGCCTGCAACCAATTAGGCACTAGTATTGAATGTAGTAGCATACCTGAATTTAAACCTCGTATAGAAAGACGTTTTGAATCTTTTCAGCTAAGACTAATACCTGAACTTAGATTAGCTAATATTACTACAATCGTTGATGCTGGTCATTCAATTTGCTTTAAGAAAAAGCATTACAGAACTGTAAATTCAGTCGGTACACCAATATATTTTGGAAAAGGGTCTAAAGCAATAGTTATTGAATCTTTTGATAAAAAATTATATGCTACTGTTGAAGATAGCATCTTTGCACTAGAAGAAATACCAGAAGTACAAGCATACTCTGAAAACTTTGATGAAATATTACCGATAGAACCCTGTCCCCAAAAAATTGCCCCAAAAAAATCAAATTTTTAGGGCTTATGTTTAAAAAAATTTGGGACATTTTCAAATTTCATTGACAGCAATTTATTATCAAAAATCTTTGAGAAAAGAGAGGAAAAGCTTTACAATTTTATAGTTAAGAAAAATAAGTTGAGTAAAAAAGAAAATCCAGATATTTCAAAAGTATATACAGCAATTAACAACATTCCTAACTGTTTTGTGGAAACAATTAAAAATATAAAATGTAGTTTTGAAAATTATTTAGAAACTCTTACAAGGATACAAGCTATTGAAAATGAGGAATTTTACAAGGCTGGATTTTCAGATGCAATTAAATTATTTCTAGAAATGTTAAAAGAACCTAGAACTAAAAAATAGCTCTAGGTTCTTTATAGCAAAAATAACTAAACCTCAGGTTCTGAAACGTCTGCATCTGTAACAGTATCAAAAGAATATGTATAATCTCTAACCGAATTGAATTCTTGATTATCATTATGCGAAATTTCTGTCATGGCTCTAATCACAAGACCAGTTTCTTTTTCTAACCAAACCCTTATACCTTTATAATTATCAATTACATAACAATCCTTACCGTTACACATTTCGCTTGAAATTTTAACTGCTATTGCTGTTCCCCAATTTGGAGTTGCTAAACTTTTATCTGATGGGGAAATCTTTGTATTAGGTATTCTATTGGCAGACGTAATAACTTGTTTACTTCCATTAATGTCGTAAATCATTTTTGCATTATTATTATCCCTATATATGATAATATTATCAGAATATTTTACAAGAGATTTTTTATCTTTGACATATTTTTCTATAGAAACTATTTTATTACCTGTATACAATGTAGATTTCATATAATAATTTGCTTCGCTTATTTTTTTATTAAGTTTGTTTAAAATAACAAAGTTTCTTAAAATCCAAATCAATCCAATTACTAATATAATAATTAATAAAATTACAATATACTTTACATATTTTTTCATAAGTATTCCTCCCTTTATATAGATAATAGCATATATACATATTTGTTGTAAATTTATATTTATTTTCCACGATTTAAGGAAGTGACCCCCAAGTATTAGACAAAATTTTAATATGAGAGTTAACTTCATATAATTGGGGGTTAACTCTAAAGTTAATAAAGGAGACATCATAAAAATGTCTCCAGTAGTATTGGAAAAATTATCAGTTATCTAATTTCAAAAATCGCTATTATCAAAGGAAACGAAATAGATAAAATTGCTTGTAGTGAATATTGGAAAAGTAAAGACAGCTATAAAAGACTTTAAGATAATTTTTATACATATAAAAAAATAAGCAAATCCCAAAGGACTTGCTACTGTTGGTTGCGAGGGCAAGACTCGAACTTGCGACCTTTGGGTTATGAGCCCAACGAGCTGCCAACTGCTCCACCTCGCGATGTACTAATCTAGTATAATATTTTTTTCGCATAATGTCAATATGTATAGCGAAATTTCTTAATATTTTTGGGATATCATATAATATATTATATGTATATACAAAAAAAATATACCATAATAAAAAAATTGAATAAAAATACCTAGCTGCTGTGGTTTTAATCCACATTTTGCTAGGTATATAGCTTGTATAAAAAGCAAATTAGATATTTTTTTTTATAGTATCTTCAAAATCTTCCCAAGATTTACTAAAAACATGATTGGCAAAAGCTTCTTTTAATCCACTAATTTGTTTTAACCTTATAATTTCGTCTAGCTCCATTCCCAAATGCTTAGAAATTTGTTTTTCGGACCAACCATTATTAGTTAAATCAATTACAATTCTAGACATATCAACAATTTGATGAGTACCCCTTGCTCGATTATGTCTAATAGTACTTGCCATTCTATTAGATAAATCTTTATCAATTGTAACAACTGGAATTTGTTTTAAATGAAAATATTCTTTAGCACATCTATAACGATGAAAACCATCAACAACAATATATGTATCTCTATCCTCATCATAATAAGTAACAATTGGTTGAGTATAACCATCTTCTTCTATAGAATGCTTGAGTAACTTCATTTCAGGAGGTGCGACTTTATTTGGATTATAGTCATTTGCAATCACTTTATTGATATCGACCATTTTAACATTTAAAACGGGAAATGTAATATCTGTCATTCTTCATCACCTCGAATCATAATAAAATGCTTATAGTTATCTAAATTATTAATTTTAAATCCACAATTCAAATATACTTCTTCATAAATTTTTGTAACAATACTAGTTTGAACTACAATATCCTTTTTTACTGCAAAAAGCACATCAGCTAAATAAGAATTATTAGTAGAATAAACATTTTTTATTACTTGATTTACAACAGAAACAAAAGAATAAACTTTACTATTTTTATCTACATAAACGTACCACACCTTATTATTATCATCATAAATACGATCCTTCGTTTCTGTTTGAACAATTCTTGAGCCAAAAAACTTGCCCATATAAGAATAAAAACCTTCGCTTTTATTCGTCATCTTCAGAATCAATATTCATCACCTCATTTCTAATAAAAAGATTCAAATCCTTATCATCAGATACAGTTTCCTCAGTTAATAGATTATCCCATTTATGAATTAAATTTCTTAATTCCTCGTCATCAGTTTTAGTTTGAGTAAAACAAAGACGCTTCATATAAAAATCATTTTTCTCAAGAGCCCTTGCAATTCTTCTCCAAGAAATTACCTTTTTTTGAGTTTCAAGTTTCGTATTTGCTTCATCTGGAATATCACAAATATCTATATTATCACGTTTTTTATACCAATTGGCAAACTTTTTTATCTTCCTATAATAATGAACCATCAAATCACTATTATAAATACCAATACTTTCTAGTAAAAAAATCGCATATTCCTTCCAAGTCATAAAATCGGGCTTAGAAGTACGCAAATTTCCAAGAGCAGTAGTTCTACAATAAATATTACCAAAATTTACGCCATTTACACGATTTACAACTTTCTCCCAAGTATCATACTCTAAAGCCTTAAACTGATCCAAACCATTTTTTTGATCATCTCCATAAGGTTGACACAAGCGCTGTTCGTGAATACTAAGGCCATTTTTATACATAAGTTCATAAATTTCATTATACATAAGATTAAACTTACTAACAGCACCCCAAATATCCTCAGTAGACCAGTCGTATAAAGGATAAAAATTGTACACATCAAGAAAATGGTCATTAAACTTTACTCTAGTAGTCCATTTCTTATTATCTAACATAGACTTTCCTGCAAAAGCAATAGTCCTGAAACGATTTAAACTTTCATCACACCTAATACCAATACCACAAGCAACCTTACCGCCACATTTTTTTTGATACCAATCGGCAAACTGAATAATAAATTCCTCAAACTCTTCGCCTTTTCTAAACCAGTCAAAAGGACAATTGGATTCATTAATACTGTCAACAGGCAAATCCCTAACCCATAAATCCTTAGATTCCTTTTCCCAACAAATCCATTTAGGTTGTAAAATGGAGACTGCATTTCTAAGAGCCATAGGAAGTGCAATATGATAAAAATCTCGAATTTGAGACAATGTTTTAAGTTCATAAACATGCTTAATAGTTAAACGATATTGGGCTTCAAAATCAATATATAAAACATCAAACTTTTTATTCTTCTTTTTAGCGACCATATTCGCTAACTGAACCATTACAGAGCTATCTTTTCCACCGCTAACACTAAAATAAATATTATCAAAATTATCAAATATATATTCCAAACGTTCAAAGGTAGCATCTAGTACATTCTTTTCTAAATAAATCTTAGGCAAACCTTACACCTTCTTACAACATTTTTAGCAAATAATCATATTATTTCTATCAGGTCCAGTACCAATAAACTTAATTGGAACCTTAACCACATCTTCAATACGATTCAAATAAATTTGTGCATTTTTTGGTAAATCTTCCCTTTTTTTTATATTACTTAAATCACCAAAATTACCTTCAAATTCTTCATAAACAGGTTTGCAATTAGAAATATAAGTAGGGTTAGTAGAAAAATCCATAGAAACCTTGCCATTATGAATATAATTAACACATAACTTAATTTTATCCAGTTTTCCAATTGTATCCAAATGATTAATAGCAAGGCCAGTTAAACCATTAATACGGCACGAATATTTTAAAGCAACTAAATCAAGCCAGCCACATCTTCTAGGGCGTTTTGTAGTAGTACCGTATTCATGGCCAAGTTCACGAATAGTATCACCAATCTCGTTGTCTTGCTCAGTCAAGAAAGGACCTTCACCAACTTTTGAAGAATAAGCTTTCAAAACCCCATAAACCTCACCTATATCCTTTGCTCCAACACCAGTTCCTGTACAAACTCCGCCAATAGTTGGATTAGAAGAAGTAACAAAAGGATAAGTACCAAAATCGATATCTAATAAAGTTGCTTGAGCTCCCTCGCATAAAACATTTTTATTCTCCTCTAAACTCTTGTGAATAATATTAATAGTATCCTTAACAAAAGGAGCTAAAAACTTTGCATATTCCTCATACTCTGAAATAATAGCATCAGCATCAAGAGGCTTATACCCAAAACTTGCAAAAATTCTATTTTTATTTTCAATATTAATCCTTGCAATATCACAAAACTTAGGAGTAACAAAATCCTCTATGCGAATACCAGACCTTTCAAACTTATCACAATAAGCAGGGCCAATTCCCCTAGCAGTAGTTCCAATCTTATTTGCACCTCTATTTTCCTCTAACAACCTATCCAAAACAATATGATAAGGCATAATAATATGAGCCTTATTACTAATAAATAAATTATCAGTAGAAAAACCAGCATTTTGTAAAGTATTAATTTCTTCAATTAAAACTTTTGGATCAATAACAACGCCATTACCAATAATAGCTTTTGTGTTAGAATTCAAAATACCAGAAGGAATTAAATGAAAAGCAAACTTTTTACCATCTACCATAATAGTATGACCAGCATTATTTCCGCCAGAACAACGAATAGAAACATCAGCATTAGTAGATAAATAATCAATAATCTTTCCTTTGCCTTCATCACCAAAAAAAGTACCTAATACAACATTAACCTTAGACATAAAAACCTCCATTTGACACAAAAAGGTGCCCATAAAAATTAAAACTCCTAATCATTTACTACTAGGATAATATAATTATGATATAAATGTAAAAAAAAGTCAATAAATGTAGAACGGATTTTAAAGAATATAATATAATCCGATAATAAAATAGTAACAAAAAATAGACAAAATATCTATAAAACTATTGACATATCTAAACATTCTACATATAATACACTTAAATTAAACATACAAACACCAACAGGAGGTAAAAAACAATATATGGCACAAATGAACCCACAAATGTTACAATATCAAAATATGCCAGATGAGCAAATAGTAGAAGTCATACAATCGGGAGATAATATGGCTTTAGATTATTTAATGCACAAATATAACGACTTAGTAAATATAAAAGCAAGTAAATTTTTTATGACAGGTTCTGAAAAAGAAGACATTGTGCAAGAAGGACTAATAGGTTTATACAAAGCAACAAAATCCTTCAACACACAAAAACAAAACTCATTTAAAACATTTGCTAACCTATGCATAGAAAGACAGCTAATAACAGCACTAAAAACATCAAACCGACAGAAAAACATACCATTAAATTCAGCATTTTCATTAAACCAAACAGCATACGAAGAAAATGATGATACATCAATTATGGAAATATTAAACACAAAAACAATAGAAGACCCATTAGACACAATAACAAAAAAAGAATATTATAATTCAATACAAAGAAAAATAAACGAAAGCCTAAGCGACTTTGAAAGACAAGTACTGTACTATTATAAACAAGGAAAATCATATGTAGCAATAGCAGAAAAACTAAATACAAAAGTGAAATCAGTAGATACCGCAATACAAAGGATAAGAAAAAAAGCAAATAAAATTAAATTAAATATAGAAATAGAAAATAATAACGCTTAAGAGTAAAAAATTACTTTAAGCGTTATTGTTTTTACAAAACTCAATTATATTCAAAATTAAATTCAAGTCCCTATTAGATAAATTATCAATTTCAACAGAAATCTTTTCCAAGAAAAAATTCTTCTTATTGAACATATACTCATTAAGCAACTCTGTTACAGTTATGTTCAAAGCATTTGCAAGATCAATTAAAGCAATACAACCAGGTAAGTAAGTACCATTTTCCAAGCCATAAATATAATTAGCAGATAAATTACTTTTTTCGGCAAGTTCTTCTCTTGTAAATCCTTGCTCTTTTCTTAATCTAAGCAAATTATATCCTAAAGTGTTCGCAATCTTCTCTCTTCTTTTTAAATCTTCAGATGAATCCAAAATTATCCCCTCCATCCATTATTAATTTTATACTGCTATGAAAAAAAGTAAACAAAGAAAACTATTATTTTTAACAATTATACTGATAGTAAAACAAGCTTTTTTCAAAGTTTTTCAAGGTTTTTTACAATAATACTTATAGAATATTATAAGTATTATTGTAAAAAATATAAGAAAACTATGAAAAAACTATTTACAATTTTCGGCAGGTTTGATATATTAAAAACAAATTCAAACAAAAAATGATAATTAAGGAGGAAATTTTTATGGGATTTATTAAAGCATTTTCAGATTCACTATCAGGAACATTTGCAGACCAATGGCTTGATTTTCTAATGCCAAAAGAAGGAGTACCAGCAACAGCAGGAGTTTTTCCAGCAGTAGCAAAAGGTACAAATGCAGGAAGAGGAGCAAATACAAAAGGCAGTGAAAACATCATAACTAACGGAAGCAAAATATTAGTACCAGAAGGAACAGCATTAATAACAATGCAAGATGGAGCAATAACAGGTGTAATAACAGAACCAGGAGGATTCATATACTCATCAGACGATCCAGCCTCAAAATCTGTATTTTCAGGAGGAGGAATAATATCATCAACACTACTACAAAGCTTCGACAGATTCAAATTTGGTGGTCAACCAAGTACAAGTCAAACAGCATTTTATGTAAATTTAAAAGAAATACCAAACAACAAATTTGGAACACAATCTGAAATATATTGGGACGATGCATACTTAAATGCACAAGTAGGAGCAATAACAAGAGGAACATATACACTAAAAATTACAGATCCAATACTATTTATAAAAAACTTTGTACCAACAAACTACTTAACAAGCAACACAGTATTCGATTTTGCAGATATGGATAATGATGCAGGAGCACAACTCTTTAATGAAGTAGTAGGAAGTTTATCAGCTGCATTCTCAAATTACACAAACGATCCTAGCAAAGGAAACAGAATAACAAAAATACAAGGAGATCAAATAGGATTTGCAAATTCGTTATCACAAGCAGTAGAAGAAGCATACAGTTGGAAAACAGATAGAGGACTAGAAATAGTAAAAGTAGCAATACAAGCAATAGAATATGATGAAGACACAAAAGCACTATTATCAGATGTAAAAAAAGCAGATGCATTATCAGGAGCAAGAGGAAACTCATTTATGCAACAATCAGTAGCAAGGGGCTTACAATCAGCAGGAGAAAATGGAGGAGCAGCTGGAATGGCATTTATGGGAATGGGAATAAATGCATCGGGAAACATAATGGGAACAATGCAACAACCGGTACAAGCCCCAGCACAACCTGCAAGTGCAGTGCCACAAGACGACCCATACGAAAAATTATCAAAATACAAAAAAATGTTAGACGACGGGTTAATAACCCAAGAAGAATATGACGAACAAAAGAAAAAACTTTTGGGGGTGTAAATAAGTGGCAATAAATCCAATATTAAATACCGAGCCAAAAATAGTAAAAACAGATGAAGGAGCAAAAGACGGACAAAGCAAATGCCCAAACTGTGGGTCGACAGATATTTCAGTAAATGCCAAAACAGGAAAGCTAAGATGTAACTTCTGTAGGCACGAATTTGAACCAGAAAAAATAGAAGGTTTGGAAACGGATATAACAAAACTAGAAGGAGACATAATAGGTTCAGGAGCACAAGACATAGAAGACAATATAGGAAGACAAGATGAAAACGTAATAACACTAAAATGCACTAGTTGCGGAGCAGAAGTTGTAATAGATACAAATAGTACAACACAAGCAAGATGTCACTGGTGTAGAAACACATTATCAATAAACCAACAAGTACCAAACGGAGTAATACCAGATGTAGTATTACCATTCAAACTAACAAAAGAAGAAGCAAAACAACAAATAGAACAATTTGTAGGAAAAAGAAAATTCTTTGCACATCCAAAATTCAGAGAAGAATTTACTACAGAAAATATAATGGGAGTATATTTTCCATACTTAGTAGTAGATATAAATTCACATGCACACTTCACAGGATATGGAGAACATCAAGTAAGAAGATATACAAAAAGGCGAGGAAATAGCACAAACACATACTACGATGCAGACCTATACGAAATAGAAAGAGACTATGACCTAACAATAGAAGGTCTAACAGTAGAATCAAGCAAAGACAAACTAAGTAACACACGGGTCTAAAACAAACAACATAATAAACTCAATAATGCCATTCGACATAGAAAACAGTGCGAAATACAATGCAAATTACCTAAAAGGATACACATCAGAAAAAAGAGACACGAACATAGGAAAACTGCAGCCAATAGTAGAAAGGCAATCAAAAGACATAGCGAGATTCGCAGCAAACGAAACAGCAAAAGATTACGACAGAGGTGTAATATGGCATGAAGAAAAACTAGAAGTAAAAGGAAGACAATGGAAAACCGCATACTTACCAGTATGGTTATACTCATACCTTGAAACAAAAGGGAACAATCAAAGTGTGCTACACTATGTAGCAGTAAATGCAAGAACCAAAGAAACAATGGGAAGTGTACCAATACACAAACCAAAACTACTTGGAATATCATGCCTAATAGAAATACTAGGAATAATACTAATGATACTAGCAGATTTCAAATACAAATGGATATTTTTACTCGCAGGTTTTGTATATTACTTTATGATGAACCTAAGATACAGAAATTCAGACGCAAGGCACCATTATGAAACAGAAACAAAAAAACAAATATACAACCTCCAAAAAGAAGATAAACTTATAAAACATCAAACAGGGCTAACAAATTCAAGACTATCTGGGGCAAATAACGCATGGGTAAGCGGAGAAAACGCAAGTGAGATGGTAATGAATGTAATAAAAAATAGTTTTTAAAGAAAAACAAATGAGAAAGGAGGGGAGTAACAAATGAGTAATATAATAGAGAAATGCAAAAGCACAAGAATACTTGGGGTAATAGGAATTGCTGGACTTATACTAGGAACAATATTACCATATATAAAAATAAAAATTTTCTCATACACATACAAAATAACACTTTTTGAATATTGGGAAGGAAAAGTAGTATTGGCACTTGCAATAGCAAACTTGCTAATAATATTTAAGGATATAGTAGAAACATACATTCCATCGCTATTTAATACAGGAATAGGGCAAAAAATACAAGAAAGCAACAGCGCAAAAACATCACTAATTCCAACAATATTAAGCGCAGGATTTACAATATACTTAACATCAACACTAGATAAATTAGGGTTTGAATATTTTAATATAGGATTTTATGCTATGTGGATTGGGACAATAAGTTTAGTTGCATATGCATTTCTACATAGACAAGAAGATGTTTAAAAAATGTGAAATGAAAATTAGTCAGAAGAAGAAGGGGAGATAAAAATGACAAAAGCAAAATATATAATGGTGTTATTATTTGTAAGTTTACTATTATTAATAATACCAAACATTTCAAATGCAGCAGTTACTGTAAAAAGAACTGTTGAATCAAGTGTAGCAATGAAATTTAGTCTTTCAGGTTTAACTTTGAATGAAGACCATCAATATGAATATGGATTTTCGGCAACAAAGGCTGGTGATGTAAAAAAGTGGTATCAAGTAACAGATTTATCGAGTGCGACAGCAACAATACCATTGAGATTGAGTGATAACGATATGAAAAGCGTGTTTGATGCTACAGATACTGGGTATGTAACAATAAGAGATGTAACAGATAGTAACAAAACCGTTGTAGAACCTACAGCTCTAGATTTTAAAATACCATACTTGCAAGTTACTAATTTTACTGTGCTAACTAATGGTTATCAATTTAAAGGTGGCGGAGAGGACGAAGTGAGTGTGCCATCTCGTTCTCGTAACTCGTGTAAAATGTATTATCAATACCAAAAGATAACAGATACTAATATTATTAATAAATATAAAGAAATAAAATCGAAAAATGGTAGTGTTTTAGATATGCAAAGTATGTTAAGTTCGAAAGCGCCAAATTCTCGGATGGAGTGCATGGAAGTCGTATAGTGGTTGGTCTACTATGGAGAACTATGGTATGCCACAGTCGACAATTAATGCTCCAGATACTGGATTATTTTATTTATGGGTATATTGTTCAACTTCTGGTATTAAAGATGTTTATGGATACATTTTAGTTGATAACTTACAAGCAGAAATTGCTTTGGGTAGTATTTCTTTACCTAATACCAAAGAAGTAGAATTAGGAAAATCATTAAAACTTACTCCTACATTTTCACCAAATAATACTACAAATAAAATCGTAACTTGGAGTTCGAGTGACGAATCTGTTGCAACTGTTGATAATGCTGGGAATATAACTCCTAAGAAACTTGGAGCTACTATAATTACAGTAACTTCTCAAGATGGAAATAAAAAAGCAACTTGTACTGTTACAGTAGTTGCTAGTGGAGCAAATAATTCTGAAAATCAATCAAATGGTGGTTCATCAAATAATGGAACATCAAACGGAGGCTCAAGCAGTGGAACATCTTATACTGGAAGCGGAGCATCTAATGGTACCGATACCACAAGAGCAACAGGAAAATTACCACAAACTGGTGTTGGAATTGGAGTTATTGTTGCAATTGTAGCTACTTT
>CANRBJ010000037.1 GCA_947628815.1 uncultured Clostridia bacterium
AAAAGCCCATATTCCATATATTTCAATGGAATGTGAGCTTTTAATTTTCTTGAACTGTTAAAAATGGGATTATACTTTACAAATTGAAAAATTGCAAGAAAAAATATTAAAAAAACTAGGGAAATCATAGTTTTTTAGCAAGTTCAATTTCTTCTTGGGTAAGATTAAAATCTTGGCCTTTGCTTTTTATTAATTTATGTAAATTTTCTACTTCGTGTGCTTTTTTTAGTGTATCTTCTATTGGAACTAAATCTTTTAATTTTTCTTTTATTTTATCGTATTCTAAATCCATCTTATGAAAATTTTGTTGTTTATAATATTCGTTCCAGTTGTTAATGTATTCATTTACTTTTTCAATTCCTTTTAATTGGGTTGTAAGTGTGCTTTCTATATTGTTTTCTATATTACTCATTAAAATATTTTTACCACTTTTTATAATTCCTTCTACATCTTTCGGTAATACTCCTGCTTGTTTTGCAACTTTTAATCCAAAATCTATGCAGTCTGAAACTGTATCGAGTAACCCTCCTTTTTCAATTGCTGTTTGCATTTGTGTTACATTATCAAATTTTCCTGTTACTATTCCCATTGCACTTTTTCCAAAGTCTATTGCGGATTCAATTGTTTTATTTATTCCTTCTTTAAATCCATCTTTTATAATTGTATCTTTTATGTCTATTACTTGTTGTTCTACTAAGTTAGGAAGTAGACATCTTAACCCAATGTTTAGTGCTGCATTAATTGTTTTTCCTAATGTAGTTTCTAAGAAATTATTTTGCATTTTTGTAGTTACTAATTCATTATCTATATTATTTTGTTTGTTCTTTTTTGCTATTTCTAACTCCATTTTTATCTTCCTTTCTTTTTATTCCATTTTGTCTAAATAGTATTTTTTTAATTTACTATTTTTTAATATTTCTTTTGCTATTTTTTTATATTGCTTTTTTATTACAGGCTCTAAAAACATTTCATTCAAGTTTTGATTTATAAAAGTATTATAGTTTTTTATAAAGTTTATTTTTCCTAAAATATTATATTGCTTAAATATATCTTTTAAAATAAATAAACTTATGCTATCATTTTTTACTTTGTTGAATATTAAATTTATTTTTTCTTTTTCTATTCCAAAATTATTTTCGTATTGTTTTAATAAATTTTTTGCTTTTTTCATTTGTAAAATATTTGGCTCTGTTAAAAAAATTATTTTGTCAGACTCCCTAATAAATAAATTTAAAAAATTTTCTTCATTTCTAATTTCAGTATCTATAATAATAACATCATATTTTGTTTTTATTTCTTCTATTATTTTTAAAGTTTGAATTTCTTCTTCGAAACCAATTAATAAATTTATATCGGATAGTAGATCGATTTTAGAATTAATTGAAAAAATAAATTGCTTAAATGAAGTTTTATCTTGAAAATAATTTTCTTGTTTTGAAATTTTATTCTTTTCTTTTTTGTTTTTTATTCCTAATAATATTTTAATACTATTATTAAAAAAGTCTAAATCTATTATTAAAATTTTCTTTTTCATTTTTGATAATTGCTTTGCTATTTGAATTGTAAAAATACTTTTTCCAATTCCATTTGTTCCAGCAACAAAAAAAATTTTACAATCCTTTTTTGTGTTTTCTTTTTTAATAATTTTAAATATTTTGGTTTTTAAATTTTCTTTAAAAAATTTTTCATTATATTCTTTTTTTATTTCTTCTTCTATTTTAATTTTTTCTTCTTTTTCAATTTTATTATTTTTTTCTTCCTTATCTTTTTGTTCTTTTTCACAAATTAATTTTTTTATTTCTTCTATTTCTTTTTCTAAATCTTCTTTTTGTTTTTTTTGAATGATCTTTTCTGCAATATCTTTTATTTCAATTTTATTATTATAATATATAAATATGTTTCCTTTTGATAATAAAAAATTTTCTAATTCTTTATTTTCTTTTTCTAATATTAAGATAATTTTTATATCATTTTTTAATTTTTTTATTTCCTCTATCAATTGCTTTATATTATATTGCCCTGGTAATAATTCACTAAGAATAATAAAATCAATTTCTTTTTGAATTTGTAAAACTTCTAAAATTCCTTCTTGATATTGAATATCTTTCACAAAAACATTAATTTCCTCATATTGTTGTAGTTTTTCATTTACATTTTCATTTAATAAAGCGGTAATAACTTTTTTCATTTTATATTCCTTTCCTTTCTCGCTTTTCTTAAAAGTTTAATAATAATGAAATATAGATTTTTAATATCTTCCTTTAACCTATGATATTTTTTTCAAATTCATTTGCTTCTATTTTTGTTAAAATATGATTTTCGCCTGCAAACATTAAACATTCACCTCGTTTTAAAGATTTTATTTCTACTTTTTCCTTTTCTGATAAATTAGAATATTGTGATAATATTTTAATGTTTTCTTCTTCTAGTGAAAAAAATGTTTTGATGCTGGAATTGTTTAATATACTTTTTCCATATATACCATTTTCCAAACTAAATAAATCAGAAATATCTTGAGTAATTGCTACTGCACTACCACCAAATTTACGAATTGTTTTGAATATTTTATAAATAAAACTTGCTACATTTTTATTTGATGTTACTCCTATTAGTCTCCATATCTCGTCTAAATATATTGCTTTTTTTATTTTTCGATTAATTTTTATTTTGTCCCAAAATAGTTCAGTGAAAACATACATACCAAATTGTAAGTTTTCTTCTCCTAATTCATAGACATCTGCAATTATTAATTGATTGTTAAGTTCTACATTGGTGTGAGCATTAAAGAATTTTAAAGAACCTTTTATGAAAGGAATTAGTTTTGTTTTCATTATTTTTGTTTTTGGATCTTTATCTAGTACTGCATATAAATCTTCTAATATCGGCATATCTTTACTTTCTTTAAATATCTTTGTAATTGTTATTTTTTCTTTTTCTTCTTTATATAAACTTTCATCATCAAAAGTTATCCCCTTTTGTGCATAACATTCAATTAGTTTATCTTCTAGAATTGCTTTTTCTTCTTCATCCATTTCTCCAAAAATTAAATTAAAAAATCCTATTAGTTTTCCAATTTTTGTTGTTAAATATCCTTTTTCGTTTTCTTCTATACTTTCTTTTCTTATATCAAATATATTAATATATGTATTAGATGTGGGTCCAATTTTTAGTAATGTACCTCCTAGTTTTTCGCATATATTTGTGTATTCTCTATCTGGATCAATTACATATTGTTCTATTCCTAACAATCGATTCCTTAATATTAATAATTTTGTGTAGAAAGATTTACCTGCTCCACTTGTACCAAAAATACTTACATTTGCATTTTTATATTTTGAAGTATCATATCTATCTATAAAAACTAAACTATTGTTATAAATATTTGTTCCAATGTATATTCCGTTCTCATCAAATATTGATGATGAAATAAATGGATATGTCGAAACTAATCCTTGTGTTAATACATTTCTTTTTGCTACTTCTTTAATATCTTCATTATTTTGCATAAATGGCATACATGCTATAAAGCATTGTTCTTGTCTAAAATATGCTCTTCTTGTTTGCATTCCTTTACTTTGAATTAGTCCTTCTATTTTATTTAAAATATATTCCAATTCTTTTTTATCTTCTGAAAACACATTCATATAAATATATAAAAAATATAGTTCTTCGTTGTTTACTTGCATTTGTTTTCTTATATATTTTGCGTCATTATATGTAAATGCTGCAATGTCTATATCTTGACTATTTTGATTTTTATTTTGTAAATCAACTCCAACATTTCCAATGTGGTATGTTAATTCTCTTATAATTTTATATGAATCTTTTTTTTCATAAAACATAGATATGTTCATATTAATATTTGTATCCATTAAGTTTTTTAATAATAAGTCGCTTTGTTCTCTATAATAATTAACGATTATTATAGAAGAATAATATACTCCATCTATTTCTATTATTTTGGGATTTTCTAAATTTATGTAAGATGGTGAAATTTCATCTTTATCATTTATAACTCCTTCCATAAATTCTAATTTTTCTTTTGTTATTTCCTTTTTCTCATCAAATAATAACTTATTAATTTTCATCACTCCTTAATTATTTAAAAAATTCCTTGTATTTAAAAATGATGATATTATTTCTTTTATTTCTTCTTTGGTATCATATTCTTGTGCAATATTTCCACATCTTGATAAACATTCTTTTACCTTGAAATATTTTTCATTTAAGTCTTGGATTATTATTTCTTCTTGTATGTTTTCTTTTTTACTGGAATTTTTGATAATGACATAAAAATTCTTTGAAGAAGATTTTTTTTCTTTGTTTATTTTTTGTATAAATTCAATATAGTTTTTTGATAATTCTAAAATTTTTTGATTATTTTCTTTTTCTATTTGACTGTTTATATATGAAATATGTTTAGATAAATCTTCTTTATTGCTCTGTATTAATATTTGGATATCAAAACTACAGGTTTTTAAAAAAATTTTATAAGAATTTAAGATTGCCTCTTTTTCTAAATCTGATTTTAGGTTGTAATTAATTGGAAAAATTTTTATGATTTTTATATATGAATTGTCTTTTAACTTGATGATTCCTTTATCTAGAATTTTTTGAATAGGCAACCATTCTTGTACTGAGTTTATTTCTTGGGCTTTCATGGTTTCTCCTTTTTTGATTAAACTGTTATTATAATAAATCATATTTTTTATTTTGTCAACAAAAATCGATCGACATTTTTCGACAATGTATTTTCTAATTGATGATGTAATGTTTTTTATTTTTTTAAATTTTTTTCGATTTTTTGTATATTATTTTTTATTTTGCTTATAATAATCTCATAAGGTTAATATTAGTCGAACAAAGAGTAGTATGAGGTTTACTTTAAAGCTTTATACTATTTGAGCAAAGATGTATAGTGGCTTTTTTTAGGTTATTATATGTCGGCGATAAGAGTGTATTATTTGTATGCAGGCTATATCTACAAGTATATTTTTATATTTGTTTTCTATATGGTTTTATTATAGGTAATATTCTTGAGTTAAGATTATATTTATATTTTTGCTAATATTTTTATTTTTCTTAGTGATTAATATTAATATTATTTAAGTGGTTATTATTAGTCCATTTTTGGATGAATATAGCTACTTAGGGTGTATTTATAGTCGAGCAACTGATTCTTATGTGTGGTGAATTGCTTATTTATATAGTAATATATATTAGGTGAGTAATTATGCATATTAGTTTGAGCTGAAGATTAATATTAGCTTTATAGGTTAATCGCACAAGAATGTATTTTATATGTTCTTGTGCGATTAAATTTTATATATCTAAGTTTTTTACATATTTTGCATTATTTTCTATAAATTCTCTTCGTGGTGCTATTTCATCTCCCATTAAAACAGTAAATATCGCATCTGCTTTTATAGCATCTTCCATTGTTACTTTAATAAGTATTCTTGTTTCTGGATTCATAGTTGTATCCCATAATTGTTCTGGATCCATTTCACCTAAACCTTTGTATCTTTGTATGTTTACTCCTTCTCTTCCTATTTCTTCTAATTTTTCGTCTCTTTCTTCATCAGAGTAACAATATATATCTTTTATACCTTTTTTTGAAAGTTTATATAATGGTGGTTGTGCAAGATATACATTTCCATTTTCAATTAGTGGTCTCATGTATCTGAAAAAGAATGTTAATAATAATGTTCTAATGTGTGCACCGTCTACATCGGCATCTGCCATAATTATTACTTTTCCATAACGAATTTTTGTAATATCAAATTCTGCTCCTATGCCTGCTCCTACTGCAACTATTACAGGATTTAATTTATCATTTCCATAAATTTTATCTGCTCTTGCTTTTTCTACATTTAACATTTTTCCCCATAATGGTAGTATTGCTTGAAATTTTCTATCTCTTCCCTGCTTTGCACTTCCTCCTGCTGAGTCTCCTTCTACTATATATACTTCACATTCTTCTGCAACTTTACTACTGCAATCTGCTAATTTTCCAGGTAATGTAGATGTTTCTAATGCTGATTTTCTTCTAACTAATTCTCTTGCTTTCCTTGCTGCTTCTCTTGCACGCGATGCGTTAACACATTTTTCTAGTATTGCTTTTGCTACACTTGGGTTTTCTTCTAAAAATGTTGTTAATGCTTCATTTACTAAACTTTGTACAATACCTGCGACTTCACTATTTCCTAATTTCATTTTTGTTTGACCTTCAAATTGCGGTTCTCTTACTTTTACAGATATTACTGCGGTTATTCCTTCTCTTATATCTTCACCTTGTAAATTTGAATCTTTTTCTTTTAATATATTATGGCTTCTTGCATAATCATTAAATGCCTTTGTTAAAGCTCTTTTAAATCCTTCTAGGTGTGTTCCACCTTCAATAGTATTAATGTTATTAACAAATGTGTATATGTTTTCTGAATATGATGTTGTATATTGAATAGCTATTTCTACGGGTACATCATTTTGCTCTTTTTCTATGTATATTGGAGTTTTATTTATAACTTCTTTGTTTTTATTTAAATATTCTACAAAAGAATTTAATCCTCCTTCAAAGCAAAATTCTGCTTTTTTTGGTGTTTCTTCTCTTTTGTCTTCTATGCTTATAAATAGTCCTTTTGTTAAAAATGCCATTTCTCTAAAACGATTTTCTAATATTTCATATTCGTATTCTAATGTTTCAAAAATTGTATCATCTGCTAAAAATCTTACTTTTGTTCCTGTTTTATCTGAATCTCCTATTTTGGTTAGTGGTTTTACTGTTTTTCCTTTTTCAAAACTCATTTGGTATAGTCCGCCATCTCTTTGGATAGTTACTTCACACCAATTAGATAAAGCATTTACAACTGATGCACCGACTCCGTGTAATCCTCCAGAAACTTTATATCCACTATCTCCACCGAATTTTCCTCCAGCATTTAATTGAGTATAAACAGTTTCTGCAGCAGATATTTTTGTTTTTGCATGGATATCAACAGGTATTCCTCTTCCATCGTCTTCTACACTTATTATATTTCCTGGTTCAATTATTACGTGTATATTTTTACAATAACCTGCTAATGCTTCATCAACACAGTTATCAACTATTTCATAAACTAAATGGTGAAGACCTCTTGCAGAAACACTACCGATATACATACCAGGTCTTTTTCTTACATGTTCTAATCCATCCAATACTTGAATTTGTTCAGCACCGTATTTATGCTCGTATTTTTCCATTCATATTCCTCCTCTTTAATGCTTCATCATTCTATATTATATATTTAATTTAAAAAAAATCAAGTAACTCTTTTTAAAATTTTAAATCTCTTTTACTTAATGTTATAGATGATATGTTTGATATATATGCTTTAATAATTTCATTTTCTTTTGTTATAATCATTGATTTTTTCTTGTTATCACTTATATCTATAATGTTTTTTCTATCAATATTTTCTAAAAAATTTTGAAATAATTTGCTCTCATTTATTTTTTCATAGTTTAATATAAATAAAATATCTTTCTTTTTCAATAAAATATCTTTTCCTATATGTAAATACATTTTTTCTCCTATCTGTTTTTAACATTTCCTTCTTTTACAAGAAAAGTTTTGCACATTTTATCATCAATTGTGAATTCATCTGTACTAGTTATTAAAATTTGTGTATTACTTATATTTTTTAAAAGATTTTCTCTTCTTGTTTTATCTAACTCTGACATAAAATCATCTAGTAAAAGAATTGGATATTCCCCTATTTCATCATAAATTATTTCTAACTCACATAATTTTAAAGATAGTATTACTGTTCTATTTTGTCCTTGTGAACCATAAATATTTACTTGTTTTCCATTAAGATATACATAGAAATCATCTCTATGTATACCTTTTGTTGTATATCCTTTTAAAATATCAGCATCCCAATTTTTTCTAAGGTCTTCTTTATATTTTTCTTTACTTTCACAATCACTAATATATTTTATTTTTATTTCTTCTTTATTATCTGTAATAGTACTATGAATATTGTTTATTTTACTTTTTATTTTTTCTATAAATTCATTTCTATAATTATAAACATTTTCTGCATATTCTGCTAGTTTTTCATCCCATATTTCTAATAATTCTCGAGGTTTATTTTCTAACTTTATTTGCCTTAAATAGTTGTTTCTTTGTTCTAATGCTTTTAAATATAAATTTAAACAATATACATATCTTGGTCTTAATTGACTTATTAATATATTTAAAAATCTTCTTCTTTTTGCGGGACCACTTTTTAGTATTTCCATATCATCTGGGCTAAACATAACAATGTTAATATTCCCTAATAAATCACTTAATTTGTTTTGTTTTATTCCATTAATAAAAATAGTTTTTTTACTATCTAATTCTATTTTTATACTACCAACCCTGTCAGACTTTTCAAAATCCATTTCAATTAAAGCGTTTTCTTTCTGCAATTTTATTAATTCTTTTTCTTTTTTGGCCCTAAATGACTTTCCAATTGAACATAAGAATACTGCTTCTAAAATATTTGTTTTTCCTTGTGCATTATTTCCAAAAAACAAGTTAATTCCCTTTTCTAATTCTATTTTTTCTTCTTCATAGTTTCGAAAATTTACTAATTTTATATTTTTAATATACATTCTTTTCTCCAATTATTCTTTTAATCGTATTGGTAAAATCATATAAGTATAGTCGCCTTCGTCAACTGGTCTTATAACACATGGTGAAATATTAGAACCAAAATCTACAAAAATTTCTTCATCATCAATTACTTTTAAAGCATCTAAGAAATACTTTGGATTAAATCCTGCTTCTAAATTTTTACCTTCTGTTGAAACATATAGTTCTTCTTTTGCATCACCTGTTTGATTTGTACAAGATATAGTTACTTTTCCAATATCTATTAAAACTTTTACAGGATATTTCTTTTCTTTTTCTGTTGATGATGCTGATATTAAGCTAATTCTTTCAAAACAATCTTGAAAATTATTTTTTGTTGTTCGTATTCTAGTTTCCCAATTTTCTGGAATAACACTTGTATAGTTTAAAAATTCTCCATCTAACAATCTAGTTACTATTTTACAGTTATCCATTTCAAATAAAGCTTGATTTTTTGATACTCCAATTGATATAGGTTCAAAAGAATCTGATATTATTTTATTAACTTCATTTAAAGTTTTTCCTGGAATAACAGCACTAAAATCATTTTTATTATCTACTAAATTTGTACTATTCCAAGCAAGTCTAAATCCATCTACTGCTACTACATTTAATTTGTTTTCCTTTGTTTGAAATAAGCACCCTGTAAAAATAGGACGATTTTCTTCAATGCTAACTGCAAATATTGTTTTTCGTATCATACTTTTTAATGTATTTTGTTCTATTTGTATAGAGTTTTCTATATTTATTTTTGGTAATTCTGGAAATTCTTCTGGTTTCATTGTTGCAAGTTTATATAAAGAACCTTCACATTCAATTACTAATAAATTGTTTTCATTTAATGTAATATTAATGTCCGTATCTGGTAATTTTCTAATAATTTCACTAAACATTATAGCATTTACTACAGTACTTCCTTGTTCTTCTACTTTTGCTTCCATAATATATTCAATTCCTATTTCTAAATCATAGGTAGTAAATTTTATTTCATTATCATTTGTTTGAATTAATATTCCTTCTAATATAGGCATTGTTGTTTTTGAAGCAACTCCTTTTATTACGGAATTAAGTGCTTTGAGGATTTTATCCTTTTCGCAAATAAATTTCATTTTGAACACTCCTTTATTTATAATTAATATTTTTAGTAGTAATAGTAGTAAGTAGTGTGGATTTGGTGGAAAACTTTTCAAAACCCATATTTCCGTAGAAGAATTTATGTGTATTATTATGTTGAAAATTAATACCAATATCCACAACTTTATTTTTATTTTGTGTATATCTTATTTATTAACAAGTTATTTACAGCTTTTTAACATGGTAATGTGAATAACTAATGTAGCCGTTCCGTAAGAAGAATTTGAATTTGATTTTTCAAACGGAAGTTTTTACAAACAATATTTTTTAAAAATTCTAGTTTTTATTTTTATATAAATTAATTTGCATTAAGGATTAAGTTTTTCACACTATCCACAATTAATTTTGTGTTTCCATTTTCTTTTAATTCATTTTCTATTTTTCTGCAAGCATGCATTACTGTTGTATGATCTCTTTTTCCAAAGCTATCCCCTATTTTTGTTAGTTGCATTTGTGCGATATCTCTACATAAATACATTGCTATTTGTCTTGGATATGCTAAATCATTTGAACGTTTTGCACTTTTTAAATCTTTTGGGTTTAAGTTAAAATATTTAGCAACTACTTCTTGTATATATTCAGGTGAAACTATTTTTTCTTTTTGAGATACTATATCATTTATTGCTTTTTCAGCCATTTCCATTGTTAATGGACTATGTGTTAAAGATGCTTTTGCTATCATTTTATTTAAAACACCTTCTAATTCTCTTATGTTTGAATCTATTTTTGTAGCAATATTAGAAAGAATCATATCATCTATTACAATATTATCAAACTGAGCTTTTTTTCTAAGAATTGCAAGACGTGTTTCATAATCTGGGTTTGAAATGTCTGCAATTAGTCCCCATTCAAAACGAGACTTTAATCTATCTTCTAATAGTTTTATTTCTTTTGGTGGACGGTCACTAGATAGTATAATTTGTTTTCTACTTTCATGTAATGTATTAAAAGTATGGAAAAATTCTTCTTGTATTCTTTCTTTTCCAGCGATAAATTGAATATCATCTATTAGTAAAACATCTGCGTTTCTATAAGTATTACGAAATTCTTCATTTGTGTTATCTCTTATTGCGTTAATTAATTGATTTGTAAATTTTTCAGAAGTTACATATAAAACTTTTGAATTTTGATTTTTTTTCAAAATGGCATTACCTATAGCATGCATTAAATGAGTTTTTCCAAGACCTACTCCCCCATATAAAAATAAAGGATTATACGAAGTTGCTGGTGCTTCCGCAACAGCAAGAGCAGCTGCGTGTGCAAAACGATTACTATTTCCTACAACAAAAGTATCGAAAGTATATTTTGGGTTAAGTGATGAACTAGAATAACCCGAAATAGAATCAACAGAATCATTTGCTACAGGTTCATTTTCTATTATTGTTGCTTCATTTAATACAATACGAATATCACATTCTGTATTAGTAATATATTTAAAAGTATTTAAAATTAAGTCAAAATAACGATTATTAATAGAATCTCTTTGAATAACAGAAGAAGCACCTAAAATATAAGTATTTCCTTCTTTTCCAATAATAGTAATACCTTTTATCCAAGTATCATAAGCAATACGAGTAATTTCGTCTTTTAATAATTCTTTTGCTTCATTCAAAAGTTCATTTAATTCATTTTGCATTGTTAATTCATTCCTTCCACAGAGATTTCTATTATATTTAAAGCGTTACAAAAAATAAAAAGCAAACTTATCCACATACTTATCCACAAATGTTGATAAGTTTTTTAGCACTTATTTGGATAAAAGTTTTCTTTTGTATAATAAAAAAATAAAAATATTTTTTAGTATGCTAATCATATCAAAAAAAATAGAAAATAGTCAATACAACTGTGGAAAAAAATTTAAAAATGTGGATAATTTTTCTGCGGGGCAACTTTTGCGTATGTAAAATATAAATTTTTCTTGACAAATGCATAGGGAATGTTATATAATTACAATACTATTTTGCGAGTAAGAAAAAAATATAGATTTACTTACACAGTATATTATTAGGAGGTGCAATATGAAAAGAACATTTCAACCTAAAAAAACGGAAGTTTGACACTTTCATAACACAAAAATCTTTGTAAGCATTAAAAATGCTTAATTTTTTTGTCAAATTTCGT
>CANRBJ010000038.1 GCA_947628815.1 uncultured Clostridia bacterium
AAAATTATTCTTATAGTGGCAATAGGTTTATAGGTAAATCCTTTATTAAAAAACCTAAATATATTATACAAGGAGTTTTTTTATGATATGTAATGGTACAGAAATTGCTAATTTACAAATTGAAAAAGATAATAAACCTGTTTTTAAGTTTTGCTCAACAACCTTAAATATCTTATTAAATGATGGTATAAGAAATAATATTATGAATTATTTACAAGCAAAAGGAAAAATCGAAGAATTTACTACTCAATTTTTAACAATTAATGATGTTAAACTAGAAAAAGGAACAAAAGTATCTATAAAACTTTTAATTTCATTAGAAGAAGATTATTACCATATTTATAAAGATAAATTTGAAGTTTTTGTTGAGGAACTTGATATTAAAAAATTTTATAATTACATAGCAAATTTATATGATGACTATGCTTGTGAATTAGATACTGATATAGATAATATTAAAATTGAATTAATAGAAATAAAAGTATTGGAAGGAGTATAAAACTATGGAAACAAATATTATAAGTGTAAAATATGAGGACAATTATGAGCCTAAAACTTTTGAAGATAAGGCATATAGTTATTATACAAATAAAAAAGTTGAAGTTGGCGATTTAGTAATTGCACCTACAGCCTATGGAGAAAAAATTGCAAGAGTATCAGAGATTAATATACCAGAATATAAAGTTGAAACGATAAAACCATATTTAAAAACGATTACACAAACAATAGACAAAGAAATATATTTACAAACAGACCAAATACAAGAAAAGGTAGCTTAATACTATGACTGGAAATGATGTCGCCAATATTCTAGTAGAAAGACTACTTGATATGAATTTTGTTGTGCATCGATATAATTCACATAGTACAAGCTCAATATATTTAAAACTTGATTTTGGACTTGCTTGTGGAATCAGAATTGCAGATCATCCAGGCAAGAAAAAATATCACTATCGTTTTAATTTAATAAAAGATTATGTAAGAAACAAGGTTATCAATAGAGATAACCTTGTTTCTTACTTTTTTGACTATTCAGAGCTTGACAAAGTGCTAGATGCAGTACAAAAAGAAAAGCAAAATAAAATTAATAAATATGGACTTCAAAACTATCAAATGTATATGGAAAAAGAATCTCAAACAGAATTATATACAAGATTTAAAGAAATGAAAGGAGCATAAAAGCTATGAATCAAATATTAGATAGAATATCAAAAGCATTAAGGCTTGGAAAAGATAATAACAATGAAAACGAAGCGCAAGCTGCTATACTTGCAGCTCAAAGACTTATGGCCAAATATAAAATATCTGAAGAAGAAATAAATGATTTTCTTGATGAGAACGAAAAACAAGAAAACGAAGTTATTGAAGAAAAAGCCGATACTGAAACAAATAATGATAAATGGAAAAGAAACTTAATGATAACAATAGCCAAAAATTTTAGATGTGATGTTTACTATCATGGTGGAAAACTTGTTATTGTTGGTGCAAAAGAAGATATCTTAATTTCTAAAAGAGTTTATTTGTATGCAAAACAAGCAATTTTAAATAGTTTTAAGGATTTCTTCAGAGAAAATTATAACATTTATATGGTTAGTAATACTATACGAAATAAATGTAAAAGAGAATATGCTTTTGGTTTTACGAAAGGTTTAAAGGAAAAATTTGAGGAACAAAAAGCAAATTCTGAACTAGCATTAGTTGTTGTAAATCCTGATGTTAAAGAATATTTGAGTAATATTCAATTTTCAGGAGTACACCGTAGTAGATCATCTTACATAACAGATAGTTACTGTTATGAAGAAGGAAAACGCAATGGAAAAAATTTAGCAGATATTGATACAAGAATGAATGGAGTTGCATAAAACTTATAATTTTAAAAATTAAAAATACCACAAATAATAGGAGGAAATTATGGAAGGAATAGAAAGATTAGAAAATGAAGTATTAGAAATGAATAATTGTTATATTTCAGCTATTTTTGATTATTTAAAAACAAGAGAAGATTTATACGAAAAATTTAATAATGAGGAGAAATCCATACATCAAATGTATGAGTTTATATACGAAAAAGCAAGAAAACAAAAAATAGATAATGTTGCAATGATTAGTGATAAAGTTGTTTATTTATGGGCTGTTACCTATTTTCTTAAAAGTAATGATGAACTAGGATTAAAAGAAAAACAAGTAATGCCCCCTACTCCTGCTGAAGTAATAAAAGAGATCGACAAAAATACTAAAAAAGAAGAAAAAAAATCTGAAGAAAAAAAGATAGAAAATAATCAAATTACTCTATTTCAGGAGGTGCAAAAATAATGGGTTATATTAAAGTTGCACACAGAAGAATTTTAAGTCAAATAGATAACTATTCAAGTCTTCCAAAAGGCTGGAATGAATTTGTAGATAAACAAGCTAAATATCATAACTTGGTTATAAAATCCAAAAAAAATCAATGCTATTGTACTAATTGTAAAAATACTTTTATTAGCAGAAATAAAGTTAATCAAGAGGTCAAATGTCCTAATTGCCATAACAAATACTTAATTAAAAGAAGTAATTTACGACACTATCAATTTAAGGACTATTTATCTATTTTAGATAAAGTAA
Source organism: uncultured Clostridia bacterium (assembly GCA_947628815.1). Lineage (GTDB taxonomy): Bacteria > Bacillota > Clostridia > TANB77 > CAG-508 > RGIG8482. The sequence goes on from CANRBJ010000038.1 coordinate 2,605, forward strand.
ATGATACTTTTATAGTTAGATATTTTGAATTAAAAACAACAATAGACGCACTACATGAACATCATTCATCAGTTGTAGAGTTTGCAAGAGAAATACCTAATAATAATTGGTATAGAGATGTTTTTGTAAACGAAAGAGTTTCAAAGTGTCAAGGCTGTATTCATATATATCATGGAGATAGTAACTATTTTGATCCGGCTAAATGGAGAGAATATACTAGAAATTACTCTTTAATAGATTATTCAATAGTATTTCCTAATAATATAAAAAAGTTACTTAAAAATACTGAATATCAATATTCTTGTATATGGGATATAGCAAAACATTGCACATATATTAATTTACCAAAGTTTATATCAAATAAACATGATATAGGTAAAACAGAATTATTAGCAAAGATGAAATTATATAACTTAGCATTAAGGGCCGAAGAGTTTAAAAATAAAGGCAGTTTCCAAGAAATTTTTGGAGTTTCAAAAGATTATTACCCATTTATGAAAAGGAATAATATTACATATCTACAATTAAAGATATTGAGATTGTTAAAAGAAAAAGACATTAAAAAAATTAAATATTTAAAGCATTTTGTAAGTTATGGTGAAAGTATAAGTGATTTAGAAGAAATTTCAAATTATATTAGTTTGAATCGTTTTATAAAATACTGCAAAATGCACCATGGAAAAGTAAAAACATACTTATACAAAGATTATTTAAGATTTGCAAAAATGCTTGGATTAGACCTAAAGAATAATAGATATGCCTTTCCTAAAAATCTAGAAGAAGAACATGATAAATTAGAGAAACAATATGAAATTCAAAGTGAAGCATTAATTCAGAAAGCAATTAAAAGGCGTGGTAAAGAGTTGTCAATGTATAAATATAAAAATAATAAATTTATCATATTGCCAGCACCAAACCTAAAAGCATTACAAAATGAAAGTAAACAGCAAAATAATTGCGTTAGAACATATGCTGAAAAATATGCTAATGGGACTTGTGATATTTATTTTATGAGAGATATACAAAACCCTAAAAAATCACTTGTTACAGTTGAAGTTAAGAATAATGAAGTTGTGCAAAGTAGAATAAAAAATAATAATGATCCAAATAAAAAACAATTACAATTTTTAAACAAATGGGAAAATACTATATTGAAAGAAGCTGCATAAACTATGCAAAACAAGACTAAAGAAATATTTGATAAGGTTGTTGAAAATTTATAAATAAAATAGAAAAATATGAGATGCAAGAATCTAAACTTGTAGCATAGAAAAAATTATATTATGGAGGATTTGTTAATATGGGAACACGAGCAGTTTATGGATTTAGGAAAAATAATAAATATAAGATAACATATAGTAATTGGGATGGCGATTATGAATGGCTTGGTACAGCAATAGTGAAATTTATAAATACTACAGCTATAAAAGAAATGAATAATATTTTTAATAAAATAATTTTAGTAGATATACTAGATAAACCAAATAGAAAACAGATTAAAGAATGTAAAAAATATGCAAATCTTGAAATATCAACAAGAACATTGTACGATTTTCGTTGCTTATTATCAGAAACAATAGGACATTTAGAATTTTATAGAGATACAGATTTGAAATATATGATAAACAGTGAAGAACATCTTAATGAATATTCATATCAATACATAATTAATTTAGATAATAACAAATTAGAGATATATTGGTATGAAATACTTGTTAATTCTTATAATCTTAATGATGTACCTACGAATTGGATTGAAGAATGTACTAAAAATATTGACATACTTTATGAAAAATGGAAAAAAGGAATATATTTAAGATAAAAAGAAACTTATATTGGGAGGATTAAAAATGCAAAGTATTGTTAGTTATAAAAATAGAGGAAATTTTGGTGATTCCAAATATCGAGGTAATTGCACAGGATATATCATTAAAGACTTAATTAATAATTACTATCCTACTTCTAAACCTAAAAAGTTTGTTGAAATATTTAGTGGTGGTGGTACTGGAAAAGATGTTGCAATAGAGCTTAATATAACTAATAGTCTACATTTAGACTTAAATAATGGATGGGATGCACTAATAGATGAAATACCTAGTGGAGCAGATTTTATTTTTTCCCATCCTCCCTATTGGGATATTATTTCTTATGAGACACAGAGAAACTCATATTCTGAAAATGATTTATCTAATAATATGCCTTATGAAAAATTTATTGAGAAATTAAATATTGTAAATGAAAAAATATATCATTCATTGTTATATGGTGGCAGACATGCAATGCTTATTGGAGATGTTAGAAAAAATGGTAAATATTATAGCATTATAAAAGATATGACATGGTATGGTGATTTAGAAAGTCATATTATAAAAATTCAATATAATTGCCTGTCTGATAATAAAACATATAGTAGCAATAATTTTATTCCAATCAAACATGAGCATTTACTTGTATTTAAGAAAAATAAACTATGGATTGTTAATGAAAAAATCACAAATACTATTCAAGTTAATATTATGGAAGTTACTAATATAACCTGGAGAGATTTAATACAAGCTACAATTCAATATTTAAAAAACAAAGCTACTATTGAAGAAATATATAATATTTTAGTTAAATCAAAAAAGGCTGAAAATAATAACCATGTAAGAGAAAAAATTAGACAAACATTAAACAATAATTCTAATTTTAAAAAAATTAATAATGAATGGGTACTATGTATTGAATAGAAAGGGGTAAAAACAATTATGATTATTGAATACGAAACAAGTAAATATGTAAAGGAAAATCAGCGAATAGAAATACCAGATACTAAAAATGTATTTTTAAAAGGAAAAAATCCATATGATGGATTAGATACTTATTTTGGAATATGGAACAATAACAATACTTTGGTAATTGTTACAATAATAAGTTGGCGTACTATTTATTATGAGCGTTATCTTAATACAAGTGTATATACTGCTTGCAACATAAAGAAATATTTAGAACAAAATGAGAATGTAAAAGTAATTACTAAGGCAGAATTTAAGAAACAAATAGATAACATTAGGTCAATAATGGAAATATAAAGGAATGAGGTGTAAAAATGTTCACACTATATAAAAATAGTAAAGCATTATTAAATGCAAAACATTGGGAATATTTAGTTAGTTTTGTTGAAGAATTAAAGGAACTAAACAAAAAGTATGTAGACAGAAGAGAATTTACAGTCAAAGGTTATGATGAAGTACTTTATTCATGGAATAGGAGGTAATAACATATGAAAAATATAAATATAAGAGAATTAGAAGTAAAATGGGAAAATTCAAAAAATAAAATAAATCAGCTAGTATTAAAAAGTGATAAACCAACTATGAAAATGATGCGATTTTATAAGTTATATATAACATCACCATTTGATATAACTGCAAAAACGTTATTCGAATATGCTTTTTGTACTTGGTATAACGAAAAAATGAAAGGAGAATTATAGAATATGCAAATAGAAACATTAATAAAAAGATTAGAGAGAGTAATAACAGATGTAAAAGAACATCGTGCTAATTATTGCTATATTAAAATAGCTGATGCTGAAGCAATAATAGAATATTTAAAACAATTTCGAGAAATAGCATATATACCATGAAAGGATGTGTTTTTATGGATTTAGTAGATTATCAAGAAGTTAAAAAACATATTAATATATTAAATGTAGCATACCATATATGCTTAGAGATAGTAGAAACAAAAGGCTATGAACATAAAGCTATTTGTCCGTTTTGTCGGATATAATAAAAATTCCAAAATACCTACTTTATCTCTTAATTCACAAACTAACCAATATTGTTGTTTCAGATGTGGAGCAGGACGGTTATTCAGTAGGACTATATGCTAAAGTTAGAGGAATAGATACAAAAAAAGCATATAAAGAGTTATTAGAAAGAGAATGTTTTTCTGTTAATAAATCAGCTATTGAAATTAGTCCAATAAATTTACTTGCAGATGTAGAAATTCGAGATGCAGTATATAGAAAATTTTTATCTATGCTAAAATTAGATATTAAGCATAAAAAATACTTAAATAGTATAGGCTTTTTAGACAGTTCAATAGAAAAGGATTTGTATAAAAGCATACCAAAGAATTATATTAAAAGAAGGTTAATAGGCTACAGTTTAGCAGGAGAATATAATCTTTGTGGGATACCAGGATTTTATCAAGAAGAAGATTTTAGGTGGAGCTTTAGTAGAATGGACGGATTTTTTATTCCTATTTACGATTCAAATGGATATATTCAGGGGTTATCAATACATTTAGATAAGGAATTTAATAAATCTTCAGATATATGGTTTTCAAGTAGTAATAAGATTAATGGAACAAGTGCAAGAAGTTGGATAATGCGATACAATATAACAGAAGATTCGGAAAGTGTACTATTAACAGATAATTTCCTTTTAGGGAATTTAATTAAAGAAACAATAAATGCTCCTACAATAGCATTTCAAAACATTGCTAATTCTTATACTATTCTAAAAGAGATAGAGGGTACTAATATAAAAAACATTACATTTGTTTTAAGAATACCACAAAGTAATCAGAATTTAGATTATATTATTAATCGTGTATTTCGAGATTTAATACCATTAGGTTATAGTTTAGATGTCAAATATATAAAGGATTATAAAGATTTTTTTGAAAAAGATTTTAATGTTACATATACATTGAATAAAGTAGCTTAGATTAAAGAGTATAAATAAAGAGATAGTTTGCAAATAATAAAATGACTATCTCTTTATTTATATTTTAAAGCAATAATATTATAAGAAATTAAAAAAATATGATAAAATTAAAAAAAATGAAACTATTTTATATGAAAAAATGTCTAATATATATATCGAGTTTGCAAACAAGATAGGAGATAAATATGGAAGAGTTGGTAAAAGAAGCAAAAAGTGGAAATAAAGAAGCTTTTACAAATCTAATCTTACTATTACAAAAAGATTTATATCGAATAGCAAAAGTAAGATTAAATAATAATGAAGATATATACGATGCAGTACAAGAAACAATTTTAATAGCTTTTGAATCTATTAAAAAATTAAAGAAAATTCAATATTTTAAAACTTGGATAATTAAAATATTGATTAATCAAACTAATAATATTTACAGGCAAAAAAATAATAAAAAAATAATATCATATGAGAATATTGAACAAAATAAAATATATAATTCTGACAATATAGAAAAGGTGGACACAATATTAGACTTTGAGTTTTTATGCAAAATTTTACAATATGAAGAAAGAATAATCGTTACTTTATATTATATGGAAAAATTTACTGATAAAGAAATAGGGAAAATATTGAATTTAAAGGAAAATACAGTAAAAACTAAAAGAACAAGAGCAAAAGAAAAAATCAAAAAAATTTTAGAGATAGGAGTGAAAAGAGATGGATAACTTAGATAAAAAATTATATTCTGCTTTCGATAAAGATGAAGAAATTCCAAAAGAATTTCCAAAAGTTATTAAAGAAGCTTTAAAAAAATGTAAAACAAATAAAAAACGTAGTTACAACTCAATAGCAAAAATAATTACAACTGCTTGTGCTAGTTTAGTAATAACTACAGGTATAGTATATGCTGGAGCGACAGTATCTAATTATATATGGAAACAACCCGAGAAAACAGTTGGATTTTATGATAAGAATAATAAAGGAAAAATAACGAAAGAAGAACAAGAAAGCTCAATATCGGAAAAAGATGCAATAGAAAAGGCTAAAAAATTACTAGATAAATTTGACTATATAAACGAAAAAATAAAATCAGCAGATCTTATAAATAATTCTCAAGATTATAATTTAATATGGAAAATTGAAACTTATAGTGGAATTTCCATTGACATAGATGCGAAAACCGATAATTATTTTGCTATAAGCTACGATGAAAGTAAATTGCTGTCTAAAGATTCTCAGGATTATAAAGTGACTGAAGAAATAGCTGAACAGATAGCTAGAGATATTTGCGAAAAATACGGATATGATTTACAAAAATACAATAGGCTTATAATAGAGCCGAATTCTTACGGGGATGTGTGGACTGACTGGGATGGAAAATCGAATCATTGGCATGTTACTTTTGGTAAGACGTACGGCGACGGTATTAATTCTTATGAGAATATTCGTATGTCATTTATCACAAAGTCGAATAGCGCTGAGTTATATTATTTTATGGTAGAAGATACGTTACCTGACGATAATCCTATATTAATTACAGAGGAACAAGCAGAAGAAATTGTTATAAATACGGAGGAAAAAATTGGTACGGGTTATGAAATCAATAATATTTATACTAGCTTAGACGTTGCTTTAATGAACGGAAATGCTTATAAAAGGGTGAATGATTATACACAGTATTATGAACAATATTATGGGACTTATTTAAAAGATTTTTCAGAATCGGATATTGTCGAATATCGTACGGATTCCATTGTTAGAAATTGCTGGATGGTGACAATTGAAATCGATGAACCTAATAAGAAAAGCGAATATGTAGATAAGTATTATACTTATTTTGTAGATGCGAGTTCGGGTGATATAATAGGTGGAAGTGAGATTTATTATCTGCTAAAATTGAAAAATGACTAATTATCTTAAAAAAGTGAAAATCGAATATGGACCCAAGTGGCTTTATTACGAGCGGTATTAGGAATTATGTTTTTTTGAGGTTCGATTGTTGTTTGTAAGTTTGGAATTTAACGAGCGATCTTGCGCTTTTAATTTGATTATTTGCTTTTTTCCTTGTGGATACTTGCCTATTAGTTACTACGCGCAGCCAACAATACTGAGCACTGAAATCAGAGAGAGTAATTAATTTATTCTCTCTAATTTCAGTGCTTATTTTATTTTTGGCTGTGAATTGTAACATTTCTTTCATATAAGAGCAAAATTTAGGAAAAAAATATGACTTTTCGCTTAATTTGTGATAAAATTCCATTTTGTGTAAAGATTGTTTACACAGGAAGCAAATTGTCTTTTTTTGTGAAAGGAGTATTTTATGGTAAAACGGTTTTTAGCATCTTTATTATCACTGTGTATGGTCTTTTCGCTTGCGTCTGTAGCGTATGCGGGAGAAGTGTCTGCGGATAGTGTTGCGGACAAAGTGCTTGTAATGAGCGGAGACGATGGAATTTTACCACTGGCTGGAGAAGAGCTGTGGGATGGAGTCGGAACTGTGCATGTTGGGTCTTTTACAATGAATGGTAGGAATCTGACGCCTGTTAAGACGACAGGGTACTCAGGCAGGATGGCGATAATTACTGACTTTAGAAGTACAGTTAGTAATACGCCCGTGATCTTAAAAGTAGAAATACGGGATGCCGCATCACAAAGAGTTTTAGGATCTTCGATTACCAGTGCTCTTCAGAGTGGTCAAGTGACGACTTATGCTGACGTTAATTGGCATCAGGAAATCCAGATCTTTTTTCAGGTATATGATAAGAATGGAAATTACAGTAGCAGTAGGCCGTGTTGGATTAGCTACTACTATAGTTTCTATGCGGCATCATGAAAACTTGTAACAAAAATATGTAACTAATTAGCTTAGACATTTTGCTTCTATCAAAATGATTAATGTTTAATTGTTTTGAAGGAGGATTGTATATATGTACAGTCCTCCTTTTTTAGTGTGCCCAGCATGGGCAACAACTTGTGGGTGAAAGTCCCATACAGTGCCTGATAGTGGCGAACTGTTAGC
>CANRBJ010000039.1 GCA_947628815.1 uncultured Clostridia bacterium
GTTTAATGGAAGAATCAAGTAGCATTGTAGATAGTGGAAAAATGCCAGAAGATAACTATGACGAAGAACAACAAGAAGAAAAATCAGTTATAACATCATTTGAAATAATGAAAAGTACTGCTACAGATGCTAAAATTACAGTAAAATTAAATAAGGAAGTAGAAAATTATAAATTCTATGTAAACGATGAGTTTATCTCAGATTCAACAAAGATAACAAATATTAATAATGACAAAAAGAATTTTGAAATAACTGTACCAGTAGCAAATTTAAAAGCAGATAAAGAAAATACTTTAATAGTTTCAGATGAAACAAATTCATTTAGAGAAACAAAAAAATTTATATTTAAAGCAATAACTGCACCAACAGAAGTGACCATACCAGCAAGCGCAACAAATGCTTTAAAAGAAATAAATGCATCAAATGTTAAAAATTCTACAATCCTAGTAACATTGTCTGCAGTAGGAGAACCAGCAAAATTAGAAGTTACAATAAAGGATACTCCAAAATTAGGAGAAAAAGCAAAAGAACCTCTTGTTATTAATCACGAGTTAAAAGGATATGAGACAGAAGTAAGAATAGAAAATGTAGATTTAAGCTCTTTAAATGATGGTATGTTATCTTTAACAGCACAGATTAAAGATGCAGAAGGAAATGTTTCTACAATACTAACAAAAGCTAACTATGTAACTAAAAAAGCTGATTTGCCTGTATTAAAATATACGAATGCATCTCGTACAGAAGCAGATAAAGCTACAATAAACATAGTAAAAACAGATGCATCAGAAATAGTATATTATTTAGTAAAAGAAGCTAGTGAATCAGTTCCAACTGTAGCTGAAGTACTTGCAAATGTTGAATCAAATGATTCAACTAATAATACAACACTACCATTAAATGTAACAATTAAAGATGGCGATGCAGATAAAGCATATGTTGTATATCTAGCTGCAAAATCAAAAACAGGAACACCATCTGCTGAAGTAGTTCCAGTTAAAGTTTCAAAATTAAATGCAACAAAAATATTAGCACCAACAAACGTAAGACTAAAGACTGGAAAAAGTACAACTTTTGAATGGGATTATGATGAAACGACACCAGGGTTTGTAGAATATAAGGTTATTTTATATAATAACGCTACTGCAAAAACAGAAAAGACAATTAGCAAAGGCACGAAAGAAGTGGATTTCTTCGAGAACATGAAGAAAGAAGCATTAGCATATCAAGTTGCTGTTGTGGCTGTTGCAGATAACGTAGATTATGCTAACTCAGAGGAAAGTACTAAATCAACACCAGTTGTTCAGGTTTCACAGTTGGCTAAGCCAACAGGAGTATCATTCGATGCAACTAATAAAACATTATTAAAATGGACTATGGCTACCCCATCAGATGTAAATAATTATACAGTAAAAATGGAAAAATACAATGCAACAAGTAAAAATTTTGAATTAATCGAATCAGTAAATACAGCAGAAACATCATATGACGTAAAATCAATGATGGAAAAATACGAAATTGGTGAATATCAATTTAAAGTAGTTGCAAATGCAAAAGAAGAAATATTAAAAACTACATCACCAGATTCAGATGCAGCAAAGTACTATAAAGCAGAAGCTGTAAATAGTTTAAAAATATCTGAACAAAAAATAAATGCAACTAATAAAGTAGTTGTAAAATTAACAGGAACATTATTACCAGAAATATTTGAAGAAAAACCAACATATACACTATACTTAAAAGAAGAAGGTGGAAGCTATAAAACAGCTAATGAAATTGATTCTAAAATAAGTGGTGGAACAATAACAGAATTGCCAAAAGAAATAGAATTAGAACCTGGAAAGACATATTATCTAAAATTAGTAACTAAAGTAAATGAGGTTGAATATGTATCTGATGAAATAATGGTAAAGACGATGGTTGTTCCAATAAAAATGACTGCTGAAGCAGAATATGTGAAATATGAACCAGAATCAGCTGCTGAATCAATGGCAAAGCTTAACAATAATCAAATAACATATAACGAAAATACAAATATAGTGTACTATAAAGCAAACGGTAACGTAGTTGCATATTCAGCAGAAAATGATGCTGCTATAGCTAACGTAATAGCTGCATTAAAACAAATGGTTTACAAAGATACAGTTAAAAGTGTTGAAAGCGGAGACAAAATTAAAATAGAAAATAATGAAATTACAGCTTTAAATTTAACAGCTTCAAAAACTAAAAATACAATATATACTTTACCAACACTTGCAAGTAAAGCTGAAGTTACCATAAAAGGCAATAATGAACATAAAACTACAGTAATTGGAAAGGTAAATAATATCAACCTAGATAGTGATACTACATCAGTTGACTCGCCTGCTTTATATACTGCAACATTCGATTTATCTGAATTAACCGTAACAGGTAATGTTACAATTAAGCAAAACAGTGTAAAATTAGCAGTAGCAGATGAGACTAAAGTAACATTAGCGAGTGGTAAAACAAAAGTAACTGTAAATGACATATACTTGGAACAAGCTACTAGTTTTTCAGGTGTCATCGTTAAGGGCAACATACTTGAAATCAAAGGTAGTAAAAACAAATTATCTGTAGATACAACCAAAACTACGAAGGATATAACATTAAACTTTACTGAAAGTGATCAAACAGGTTTAGACATAACAGCAAGTGTAGAAAATACAGTAAAAGTGTTAGCAACAAATCACATAGTTACAACAATTACAATAAATTCTGGTAAGGTTGATTTAACAGATAATTATACAAAATTTGACGGTAATATAACAGCTAAGGGTGCGACTAATAAATCTACTACAATTATTTTAGTTACAGATAAAAATGCCGAAAATGATGTAAATAACTTAGACTTACCTACTGATCTAAAAGCGTTCATAGAAGGTTCTACATTTAAATTTAAGGTGGATGAAGCAAAAGGTGCTACTTATTCTTTACGTAGTGGTTCTAACGAAGTAAGATTGACAATAAATGCTAAATCAGAAGCTGCTCACACAGTAACAATTAAAAAGTAATAATAAAAAATAAACACCACAATTGAGTATATCGGAAATTTTGTGTAAACTTTAAACAAAATATTCTATATACTCGATAAATCCAAAATTCCAGTGAAAAATCACTGGAATTTTGGTTATATTTTGCTGGATTTTTTGCTTTTTAGATTATATATTTTCTTGTCATAACGTAAATATCAATATTATTCTTCACCATAAGTAATTGTAACTGGTGTTTCAGCAAATTCTGTTGCACCTGTTGATGAGTTCTTTAATTCGAATTTTACTGTTGTAGAAAGTGTTTGTTGTGCACTATCACTAGATCCTTCTTTACTCTCATCGAATCCCATATCATTTAAGTTAAACCAAAGTGGAACAATATCATAAACTACACCATTATCGGTAGTACTTGTTATACCAAATAAAGAACTTGCGTTTTCTTTATCTACATAAACTGCAGATTTTGTATCTGTTATTGTAACTTTATTACTTAAACTTTGAGGTACTTTTATATAACATAAAACCCATCTTCCTGCTTCTCCATTAACAACAAGGTTACCGTATTTTTTAGATTTTATACTAGCATTTGTACTCGATCCTACAGTAGCATTGTCTAACTGTGTATTTAGGTCATAGCTATTAACAGCAGAAACATTTGTTATACCATTTTTCGATAAAGTATGATTTGTAAGAACAGTATATCCTCCAATCGCCCAGTTCTTTGCATTAGCTTTCATCTCAGATGTATCATTTAAGCTAATTGTTACTTTACTAGCATTCCAATTTTTAGCATTATCCATAACATTTCTATCGCCAGCAGTAACTGTATTTTCTTTCATACCTAAAGCGTTATATAAAGCTCTTAATTTGTCCGCTGTGAAAGTGCCTACATTAAAGTATACATATTCACTATATTTATCACCTTCTACATTATTTCCGTCATTGTTCACAGTATGAGTAGCATCTATATTAGCTTTGTTACCAGTATCAGAATATCTAATGATGTCAACAGGAACGTTATATGTTATTTTTAGTTTTATCCACTTACCTTCTTTTTTATCACCCGATTCGGTATATACAACTCTATATGTTGCTGCACTTTTTACCGCGTCTAGTGTAATAATTTGATTGAAGACACCATCACCACTACTATTATTACTTCCAATATTCGATACATTTTCACTTGGAATTGTATATCCTGTTGGAATTACATTTTTTGTATAATCATCAGCTGCTTCGATTGATTTAACATATGTATATCCTGCATTGTATACATTTATTGTGAATGTTGCAGTTTCTGTTACACCGTCTTTGGTATATGTAAAATCTACTGTATATGTTTTCATATAATCATTTACACTGCTAAAATCTGGTACCTTTACCCAAATTAGAGCTGATTTAGTCGCATTTTTAATGGTAGACTCTAACTTAATTTCATTCTTGTATGAAGTGCTAACTAAAACATTATTTGGTTCACTTACACTATATGGCTGAATATTAGCAATATCACCATTTTCTCCACATAATTGAGCGCAAATTCCAACCCATTTTCCACTGTTATTATCAATCTTATATTCCTTTAATAACTCACTCTTAGCATATAGATTTATCGTATTTCTTACTGTATTATCTACTACTACGTTTGCAACTTGTTTATTACTACTTTGATCTTGGTTCGCTTCAGCATCATCATTTGCTTCGCTACTTAATATCGAGTTCATCTTAACAACCCCGCTTTTAGGTATTCCTAACACTCCATTATTAGTAATTGTAACTTTACCTATTTTATTGCTTTCAGTAGAAATCATATCTTCGGTTGTGTGTGTGTTTATAAGAGCTATATCACTACTTACATAATCTGAATCAACATATACATAATATGATTTTCCCTTTTCTCCTGTAACAGTTGGTAATTCTTCTCCTGTTGTTTTATTGTATGCTACAAGTTCTTCATCATTGTCATAAAATTTGTAAGGTGTTGTTGCATCTAAAGATACTTTAACTGCAACAAGATTACCTTCTAATGAAACATCATTTTCTCCTTTAACGTTAGATTCACTTAATTTATTTACATTTAATTTTAATTCTAAGTTTTTTCCAGATTGTACAGATGTTGAAGATGTGCTTCCCCACAAGTTTGCACCATGTTTCATATCTTCTGCAACTGTTTTATCTAGCTTTGATAATTCTTCGTCAGGTATTTCTTCAATTTTGCTTATCGTAGCTATTGTACAGTTTTGTACATCTACTGTTATGTCTTTTGAGTCGTCTCCTGATTTTAATTTAAATGAGTATGTGTCTGGTGTTGCTGGAATTTTTATTTTTCTGTCAGTTGCTATTGTGTCATTTTCAAATTTTATTCCATCATCACTTTCAATTTTACTGTTTTCTGGTATTCCCTTTAATTCTACTGTTATTGTATCAGATTCTTTAAGTTCTGCTTTTGGTTCTTCTTTTACTATTATTGTATTTGTTGTAGCATCTGCTGTTACTGCTTTAACTTCAGTTTCTCCATTACTTGGTTTTACTGCTTTCAATTCATAATCTAATGGTGCAACATAGTTATCAGGATATTCAGCCCATTTGCTTTCATCTACAATTTTACCGTCTTTATCAGCTAAACGATTAAATAATGCTTCTTCATCTGATGATTGTACTCCTTTTTTTCCTGAAACATCTCCTGCTACTTGTTGAGCTGATGATAATTTTTTATCTCCTATAAGATTAAATAATGCTTCATCATCACTACTTGTTACTTTTCCATCTCCGTTGATGTCTCCAAATATTTCGATTGTAAATGTTTCATTATTTGATAATGTGATTTTTGCTCCTGTTCCTATTTCTCCTTCAACTTTTGTTATTGTTTTATTAAATCTTTCTGCAACTATTTTTTCTATATCTTCTCTTTGTAATTGTGCTCCTCTACTCATTTCTATAACAATTGCTTTTCCTGCGTCGCTTACGTTAAAGCTATTCTTTACTACTTTTTCTACTGCTGCCTTTGACATTGGGAAAGTTATTCCTGCTAAAATCATTGTAGATGCTATTGTTGTACATAAAAAAGTTTTCTTATTCACTTTTTATTCCTCCTTAATATTAAATAATATATATTGGTACTCTAACAAGATTAAAAAAACTATCCTGCTAGAGTAACTTATATAACTTAATTATTTTTCTCTCTGTGTGTATTTTTGTATATCTTGAACTTACTTTAATTTATTGTTTATCTAATAAGTTAATTATTTAACTAATTTTTTTCTAGCAATGTATCCTGCTGCTATTGTAGCAAGAACGATTACAGAAACTGCTAATACATTAACACCTGTTTGTGGCATTGGTCCTTCAGCTGCTGTTCCATCTCCTGTTTGAGCTGGTGTAAGTGTTGGTGTTGCTTCGTTTGTTGGTTCTAGTGTTGGTTCATCTGTTGGAGTTGGTGTTGGTGTTGGATCTAGTTCTTCTGTTGGTGTTGGTACAGAATTTTGAACTTTTACTGTAGCTTCATTTTTTTCTAATTTAACATTGCTAGCATCTATTATCGTTCCATCTGCTAATGTATAATCATCTCCGTCTCTTGTGTTTAGTGTAAATGTTGCGTTTTTACCGATTGCTTCGTCTGATACTGGTGCAAATGTTAATGTTACTGGATTTGCAGTAGTATTTTGTTTAAATCCTATAGTTACATATCCATCATTATTTTTGATTTGTACTTCACCACTTGTAACGTTGTCAGTAATACATTTAACAGCATCTTTGCTGTATGTTAAATCTAAGAAACCTGTTCTTATTACTTGGTTAGGTTGAATTGTAACGGTAATGTTTCCATTGCTTTCATTTTTTGTAGTTACAGTTGCATTTAAAGCATCTGCTGCATTAACAACTGAAGCAAAGCAAGAAATGCTTAAAACTAAAGCTAAAATTAAAGTTAATAATATTTTTTTATTCATAATTTAAATCCTCCTTAATATAGTAAAATCATCGTTTTACTTTAAATTTGTTTTTTCGTAAGTAATTATCTTCAATTGCGCAAAAATGCAATTTTATGTAAAGCAAGATGCTGATTACTTTTTGTTTTAGTCTGGTACTGTAAGTTTTTCTTATAATATGTTTTTAATACAAGGGCATTCTATGAAAAATTATAATATCTGTTACTTCATAAAAATTAAATGAATTGAAAAAATCAAAAAGAATTGATAAAAATGCAAAATTGTGTTACAATATAAGTACATAAAATGCAGTTATACATTGCAAAAATAATACTTATTTAAGGACGGTGTTAAAATGAAAAGATTATTATACAACGATTTATTAAATTGGAAAAATTCAAAAGATAGAAAACCTTTAATATTAAAAGGCGTAAGACAATGCGGAAAAACTTGGCTTCTTAAAGAATTTGGAAAAAATAATTACAATGACATTGCATATTTTAACTTTGAAGGAAATACTTCTTTGCAAGAGATTTTTTCACAAGATTTAAATGTTACAAGAATAATAGAGGAATTAGGGATAATAAACAATAAAAAGATAGATCCAAAAACTACATTAATAATATTTGATGAGATACAATTTTGTAATAAAGCATTAACATCACTAAAATATTTTTATGAAAATACTCCAGAATATAATATAGTATGTGCTGGTTCGTTACTAGGCATTACTCTTTCAAAACCATTATCGTTTCCAGTTGGTAAAGTAGATTTTTTAGAATTAAAACCAATGAATTTTTATGAATTTTTACTTGCTAATGATGAAAGTATGTTAATTGAATATTTAAAAAAGAATGTAGACAAAGTAAATGAAACATTTAAGAATAAATTAATAAACTATTTAAAATATTATTATATAGTTGGTGGAATGCCAGAAGTAGTTGATAAATGGATTGCAACAAAGGATATAGAACAAGTAGAAAAAATACAAGATATAATTTTAAATTCTTATGAACTAGATTTTGCAAAACATGCTCCTTTATCTGATACCCCTAAGCTAAGTTTAATATGGGATTATATACCAAGAGAACTTTCAAAAGAAAACTCAAAATTTGTATACGGTCATGCAAAACACGGAGCAAGAGCAAAGGACTTAGAAGATGCTTTACAATGGTTAATTTCATCTGGTCTATGCTATAAAATAAATAAAATAGAAAAACCTAATGTGCCTATGTCAAGTTATGTAGATTTACAAAGCTTTAAAATTTATATGTGCGATGTAGGATTACTTAGAAGAAAGGCACATGTAGACGCAAATATAATATTATCAAATGATGCAGATATATATAAGGAATTTAAAGGAGCTATTGCAGAAAATTTTGCTTTACTAGAATTGTTATCTATAAAAAATGGAGATATTCCATATTATTGGACTTCAGGTAACAAAGCAGAAGTGGATTTTGTATGGCAATTAAAAGATAAAATAATTCCAATTGAAGTAAAAGCCGGAGAAAGCATTGGTTCTAGAAGTCTGATATTATATAGACAAAAATATAAACCAGAAATTGCTTTAAAATTGTCTATGAAAAATTTATATGTGCAAGATGGAATAATGAATATCCCATTATATTTTATATGGAATTTAGAGCAATTAGTTTAAAATAAAAGCATATTAAAACAATCCACTGAAAATTTTTTCCGTAACGTAAAAAATTTTCAGTGGTTGTTGCAAAAAGAACAATAAAGTAATATAATAATACTGAATATTATTTCCGTAAACGGAAAAAATATTCAGTGAGGAGGAAAATTGTGAAAGAAATAAAAAGAGATGTTTATTTAAATAAACTTATAAACAAAAAAGAAAACGGACTAATAAAAATAATTACTGGTATTAGAAGATGCGGAAAATCATATTTATTAGATCCTTTATATAAAAATTACTTACTAGAAAACGGAGTAAAAGAAGATCATATAATAAAACTAGATTTAGATGAAAGAAAAAACAACAAATATTTAGATCCAGACGTATTAGATGCCTATGTTAGAGAATCAATTAAAGACAATGAGCAATATTACTTAATTTTGGATGAAATACAAAAAGTTAATGAATTTGAATCCGTACTTAATGGCTTTTTACACATTAGAAATTTAGATGTATATGTAACTGGAAGTAATTCTAAATTTCTATCATCAGACATTATAACAGAATTTAGAGGCAGAGGAGATGAAATAAGAGTATATCCATTAACATTTTCTGAATTTTATTCTGTTTTTGATGGCAGTAAAGATGAAGCATGGGAACAATATATAGTATATGGTGGATTACCACGAATATTATCATTTAAAACAGACATTGAAAAAAGCGATTATTTAAAAAATCTCTTTGATAAAACATATTTAGCAGACATTATTGAAAGAAATAAAGTTCAGAGAATAGATGTATTAGATGCTATTGTTAATATATTAGCTTCATCTATTGGTTCACTAACTAATCCAAACAAATTATCAAACACATTTGAAAGCAATGGATATAAGGATATATCTATAAATACATTAACATTGTATATTAATTATTTAGAAGATGCCTTTTTAATAAAAAAAGCTCAAAGATATGATGTTAAAGGAAAAAAATATATCCAAACTCCATACAAATTCTATTTTTCAGATATTGGATTACGAAATTGTAGATTAAATTTTAGACAACAAGAAGAAACACATATAATGGAAAACATTATTTTTAACGAATTATTATACAGAGGATACAATGTTGATGTTGGGGTAGTAGACATTCGTGAAGGTGATGCAAAAAAACAAGTAGAAATAGATTTTGTATGCAATCAATATAATAAAAAATATTACATTCAATCAGCATTAAGCCTTCCTACACGAGAAAAAACAATACAGGAGGAAAGACCATTAATGAACATACGAGACAATTTCAGAAAAATAATTGTGGTTAAAGATAATATGAAATCTTGGATTTCAGAAGAAGGTATATTAGTTGTTGGAATAAAAGAATTTTTGCTAAATCCTAATAGTTTGGACATCTAAAAATTTTAAAAATATTATGTTATAAAAAATGAAATGCATAAAATACCATATAAGTTCAAAAAAAGTCATATACAGAATTGATTTTTTAAAACTTATATGGTATTTTATGCAGGTTTTATTATTTTATTCTTTTTTTATTTTTTAGTATATTTATTAATGGCTTTTTTAGGGTAATTTCATCAAATATTACAAAATTATAATTTTTTATGTAATGCCCCTGTATTAAAAGAAAAACTTACAGTACCAGCACCTAAAACTAAAAGTAATCAGCAATTATGCTTTACATAAAATTGCATTTTTGCGCAATT
>CANRBJ010000040.1 GCA_947628815.1 uncultured Clostridia bacterium
GAAAATAAAATATTAAAATTTCAAAATTAAAACTGGGGAATAATAAATTCCTAAATATCAACAAAAAAAGAGATTCTCAATACTTAAACTGGGGAATCCAGATTTGTATTTAAAACCTCTGAAATGGTGCGCCATAGAGGATTTGAACCTCCGACCATTTGATTAAGAGTCAACTGCTCTACCAACTGAGCTAATGGCGCATTTGCAAGTATTATTATAATTCCAAAGTATTATTTTTGTCAATACTTTGGAATTATATATTTATTATTTTTCTCTATTTTCCTTTTTCTACTATTCTTTCTAGTGGATTGTATGAGTCTTTTGATAGCAATGTTTTTGAAATTACTTGACCATTATATTTTAAAATTCTATATGCTTCACTTTTATATCCATTTACTCCTTGTTGTATTTCTTTTTCTTCTCCTGTTTCTAAGTTATTGGTTTCAACGTATCTTGTAGTATATGGAATAATTTCTGTTACAGCGTCTTCTATAACTACTTCATATTCTTTTTCTTCTTTTATACCGTAAATTTGTATTTGGCAAATTCCATTTTGTGATGTACATTGTATTTTTATTGGATATGTTCTGCTGTTTTTAAATTGAAAATCTATTGTACCATATGAAACTGTCGCATCTCTACTTGGAGAAACATATCCTGTAACAAAATAGTGATTTTTTCTGGATACTATTTCTAGGTTTGCTTGTAGCACTGCATTATACAACGTTGATGATACTTGGCAAATTCCTCCTCCTATTCCATCTACTACTTTTCCGTTCATATATATTGATGCCTCTTTGTAACCTGCTTTTATTGTTCTTTGTCCTACGGTTTTGTTATATGAAAATGTCTCGCCTGGCATTAGTATTGTTCCATTTATTTTTTCTGATGCTAGTTTTATATTTGTACTTCTGTTTTCGTCACTTTCATCATATCTTGTAATGAATTTTGATATTTGTTCTGGAAAGAAGTCTTGTTTTGCTAAGTCGTTTGTAGTAACTTCAGGTTTTGTTATTGCTAGTGGTATGATGTATTCTTCTTTTTTTTCTGCCACTATTGCTTTTGCTTCTTCTATTGAAATTGAAAAATCAATTCCGTTTTTTTCTTTGTATAATTTTGATGTTTTTTCTTCATAATAAGCATTTTGTGGCTCTTGATAAATTTCTTGTCTTATTTTTTCAACATTAATTTCTTCTGGTTGTTTTTGCTCGAATGGTATATTTATTTCTTTAATTTCTAATCCATTCATTTGTTTTTTTATATTGTCTATTATTACATTTTTAAAATCATCTTTTTTTACTTTTATGCCTTCTTTTCCATTTGTTATTATTAAATTGTTCTCTTCTATATAATATGAGCTTTCTTCCACTATTCCCGGAACTTTAGCAGATATATCTTCTACTATTTTGTCTAATTCAATTTCATTTATTTCTATTTCATTTTTTATTTCCTTATGAAATAGTTTTGAAACTATAATATCATAATTATTTATAATTATATTTTTACTTCTTCCTATTGTATATGCTTCATTTATAGCATTTGCTATGTCATATTTTACTTCTACTTGTTCTAAACTAATTGTCGTTTTGTATTCGTTTAATTTGACATTTATATTTTTCTTAATATTTGCATCATATGCTTGTTTTACTTTATCATATGCTTCATCTACTGTTAGGTTGGATATATCTATTCCATAAATTGAAATTCCTGCTATAATTTTTTCACTAAAAGAATTTGTTAATGCAAATATAGTAGATAGCAGTAATAGTGCAAATAGTATCGCACATATTATAATACATTTACGGATATTACTGTTTGTTGCTATATTAATTTTTTTTGTTGCCATATGCTTTCTTTTTCTTCTGTTACCGCTGTCTCATAAATTCTCCTTTTTTTTTTATTTTCTCCTATTATACTATCATAATTTTTATTTCTTTACAATATTCTTGTGAATTTATTTTTATGTTTTAATGAATTAGCGATTATTGTTAATTTTTTCCATTCCGTTTGACTTCTTATTATTTCTATAGTACAATGTTGTAAATTTATTTATGGAGTTGATTTTATGGTAAAAGTAAAAGATCCCGTTAGTGGTTTTTCTCATTTACTTGGTGCAGTTGCTTCTGTTGCAGGTCTAGTTTTTTTAATTCTTGGTGCTGCATTTTATAGTAATGAAAAAGCTTGGGATATTGTTTCTTTTTCAATTTTTGGAACAAGTCTTATTTTGTTATATACTTTTAGTAGTTTGTATCATTTATTAAATGTAGGCGAAACTGCAACAAGGGTGTTAAGAAAGTTTGACCATATTATGATTTATGTGCTTATTGCTTCAACTTATACGCCTATTTGCTTGGGTCCTTTAAGAGGTCCTTGGGGATGGAGTATTTTTGGTGTTGTTTGGGGACTTGCTATTATTGGAATTATTTTAACAGCTACTTGGATTAATGCGCCAAGATGGCTTACTACTGGTATTTATCTTGCTATGGGATGGACTGTTATTATCGCAATTTATCCTATGCTTATGATTTTTAAAAGTTTAGGTGCTTTATCTAGTCTTTGGTGGCTTCTTGCTGGTGGTATTTTTTATACTATTGGTGCTATTATTTATGGTTTAAAATGGCCACCTTTAAAAAATAAGTATTTTGGATTTCATGAAATTTTTCATATTTTTGTAATGCTTGGTAGTTTATGCCAATATTGGTTTATTTTAAGATATGTACTATTTATTTAAAGTTTAACTAAATATGTAATATAGCTTGCAGTCTGTTTGGCTGTAAGTTTTTTTACAATTTTTGGTGTTTGACAAATCTTCGTTTTGAGTATACAATATAAGTTGAATTGATACTCTTAAATTATTTTAAGAGGAAAGGGAGTTTTGTTATATGAATAATTTACTTCACATAGGGTTAGATGTTGGTTCTACTACTGTTAAGGTAGTAGTTATGAACGATAATTTAGAAACAATCGAAATGTCTTATAGAAGGCATTTTTCTGATACAAAAAATACAGTTTGTGATTGTTTATCTGAACTTACTTTAAAATATCCAAATAATACATTTACCGTTGCTCTTACGGGTTCGGGCGCTATGAGTGCTTCTAAGTTTTTGGAGCTTCCTTTTATTCAAGAGGTCGTTTCTTGTAAAAGAGCTGTAGAAAAATACATTCCTCAAACTGATGTTGTTATTGAACTTGGCGGTGAAGATGCTAAAATCATTTATTTTGATAAATCAATTGAACAACGTATGAATGGTACTTGCGCAGGTGGTACTGGTGCTTTTATAGATCAAATGGCTTCTTTATTGAATACTGATACTGCCGGCTTAAATGAGCTTGCAAAAAATTATCAAACTATTTATCCAATAGCTTCTCGTTGTGGAGTTTTTGCAAAAACTGATATTCAACCTCTTTTAAATGAAGGTGCTGCAAAAGAAGATATTGCTGCTTCTATTTTTCAAGCAGTTGTAAATCAAACTATTAGCGGTCTTGCTTGTGGAAGACCAATTCGTGGAAATGTTGCTTTTTTAGGTGGTCCTTTAAATTATTTATCTGAATTAAGGCAAAGATTTATTGAAACTCTTCACTTAACTTCCGAAAGCACCATCATTCCAGAAGAGGCTCATCTTCTTGTCGCAAAAGGTGCAGCATTAGATTCTATTAATACAACTCCTATTTCCGTAGAGAAATTGAAGAGTAAAATTGAGGTTTTAAGAATT
Organism: uncultured Clostridia bacterium; assembly: GCA_947628815.1. Classification (GTDB taxonomy): domain Bacteria; phylum Bacillota; class Clostridia; order TANB77; family CAG-508; genus RGIG8482. Next base: position 3,714 of record CANRBJ010000040.1, read on the forward strand.
TCTCATGATGATACTACTATTCCTTTAAAACCTTTATTTAGTATTGATGCAGACTATTATGAATTTCAAAAAAGACATAATGCTGATAAAGTAAATAGAGTAGACTTACAATCTTACAAAGGAGACGCTTTTATTGGTATTGATGCTGGTTCTACTACAACAAAACTTGTATTAATTGATAGAGATGGTAATTTGTTATATTCTTTATATGGTAGTAACGAAGGAAATCCTTTAAATAGTGTTATTAAAATGTTAAAAAAATTGTATGAAATTTTACCTAATGACGTCTCTATTCGTTTTAGTGGTGTTACAGGTTATGGTGAAAAGTTAATACAAACTGCTTTAAACGTAGATTTAAATGAAATTGAAACAATTGCTCATTATACTGCTGCAAAGAAGTTTATGCCAAATGTTACTAGTATTGTAGATATTGGTGGGCAAGATATGAAATACATAAAAATTAAAAATGGTGTTATTGATAACATTATGCTTAACGAAGCATGTTCTTCTGGATGTGGTTCGTTTATAGAAACTTTTGCAAAAAGCTTGAATCTTTCTGTTAATGAATTTGTACAAGAAGCTCTTAAATCTAGAAGTCCTGTGGATTTAGGATCTCGTTGTACAGTGTTTATGAATTCTAAAATTAAACAAGCACAAAAGGAAGGTTATTCTGTTGGTGATATCTCTGCTGGTCTTTCTTATTCGGTTATTAAAAATGCTATTCAAAAGGTTATGAAGGTAAGAGATACAAAAACTTTAGGCGATTATATTGTTGTTCAAGGTGGAACTTTTTATAATGATGCCGTTTTACGTGCTTTTGAATTAATTGTTGGAAAGAATGTTGTACGCCCAGATATTTCAGGATTAATGGGAGCTTATGGTATTGCTTTACTTGCTAAAGAGCAATTTGAAGCAAATTTTGATATGGAATATCATTCTAAAATTGCAAGATTAGAAGAATTAGATAAATTAGATATTAAAGTTACTCATACAAGATGTAACAAATGTGAAAATCATTGCTTGCTTACTATAAATCAGTTTAGCAACGGTAAGAAACATATTTCTGGAAATCGCTGTGAACGTGGTGCAGGTATTGTTTCTGAAAATACAAAATTACCTAATTTAATAAATTATAAATTTAATAGAATTTTTGGGTATACTCCTCTTGAAGAAAAAGATGCTCCTTGTGGAACTATTGGTATCCCTAGGGTTTTAAATATGTATGAAGATTATCCTTTCTGGTTTACGTTCTTTACTTCTTTAGGTTTTAGAGTTGTTTTATCAGAAAAAAGTAATAGAAAAACTTATGAAAAAGGTATGGAATCTATGCCATCAGAATCGGTATGCTATCCTGCAAAACTTGCTCATGGTCATATTATGAGTTTAATTGATGCTGGAATTAAAACGATTTTTTATCCTTGTATTCCATATTCAAGGAAAGAATATGAAAAAGCAGATAATCATTATAATTGCCCAATTGTTATTTCTTATTCTGAAGTTTTAAAGAATAATATTGAAGAATTGCGTAGTAAAGATATTCAATTTTTAAATCCTTTTTTGCCTTTTGATGCTAAAAATTTGACTAAAAGAATTTTAGAATTGGATGAATTTAAACAGTTTAATTTTACCAAAAAAGAGTTACTTGATGCTGCAAATAAAGCCGAAATTGAATACCAAAATTGTAGAAATGATATTCATAATAAAGGTAAAGAAACTTTGGAATATATTGAGAAAAATAATCTAAAAGGTATTGTTCTTGCAGGTCGCCCTTATCATGTAGACCCTGAAATTAATCACGGTATTGATACTTTAATTACTAGTTTAGGTTTATGTGTTTTAACAGAGGATAGTATCGCAAATCTTACAGAAGCTAAACGACCTTTAAGGGTTGTTGATCAATGGATGTTTCATGCAAGATTATATGCTGCTGCTGAATTTGTCGGTAAACATGACAATTTAGAATTAATTCAACTTAATTCTTTTGGGTGTGGTGTAGATGCAGTAACAACAGATCAAGTAGAGGAAATATTATCTAGTTACGAAAAGATGTATACTCTTATAAAAATAGACGAGGTAAATAATTTAGGTGCTGTTCGTATTCGTATTCGTTCATTACTTGCTAGTATGGAAAAACGTTTAGATAGAAAATCTCAAAATGATTCTAATGGAAATTATGATGTACACAAAGTTCCTTTTTCTAAGGATATGCGAAAAGATTATACTATTTTAGTACCTCAAATGGCTCCAATTCATTTTGAATTAATTACTTCAGCTGTTGCTTCTTGTGGTTATAATGTTGAGTTATTAAGAGAATGCACTCCTCACACTGTTGAAACTGGACTTAAATATGTTAATAATGATGCATGTTATCCCTCTATTTTAACAACTGGCCAATTTTTGGAAGCACTTGAAAGTGGCAAATATGATGTTAATAAAACTGCCATTGTTATGTCTCAAACTGGTGGCGGTTGTAGAGCTACAAATTATATTGGATTTATCCGTAAGGCATTAAAAGATGCTGGTTTTGAACAAGTTCCAGTTATTTCATTTAATGTGGTTGGTATGGAGAAAAACCCTGGTTTTAAATTAACCATTCCAATGTTAGAAAAATTAATTCGTAGTGTTATTTATGGAGATTTATTACAAAAAATGCTTACAAAAAATAGAGCTTATGAAGTACATATTGGTGAAACAAAAAAATTATTTGATGAATGGATGGAAAAATGTAAAGTTCTTGTAACTAATACTAATAGTAAACAATTTAAGCAAAGTATTTATGATATTGTAAATGATTTTGAAAAAATTGAATTAGATACAAGTATAAAAAAACCTAAGGTTGGAATTGTTGGTGAAGTTTTAATAAAATACCATCCTTTTGGAAATAACTTTGTTGCAGACTTACTTCAAAAAGAAGGAGCAGAAGTCGTATTACCTGATTTTATGGGATTTATTAAATTTATGGCAACTCATAAAATTACATTTAACCACTTGTTAAAAACAAATAAAACCTCTTCAAAAATTTCTAAACTTGCAATTAAGTTAATTGATATTTTAGAAAAGGATTTAAAAATAGCTCTTGCAAATTCTAAGAAGAATTATTTACCACCTTGTGATATTTGGCATTTAGAAGAAAAAGTTGCAGATATTTTATCCATTGGAAATCAAACTGGTGAAGGTTGGTTTTTAACAGCTGAAATGATTGAATATATAGAAAATGATATTCCAAATATTGTATGTGTTCAACCATTTGCGTGTTTACCAAATCATGTAGTTGGAAAAGGAGTTATTAAAACAATACGAAATAAATTTCCTGAAGCTAACATTTCTCCTATAGACTATGATCCTGGAGCTAGTGAAGCAAACCAAACTAATCGTATTAAATTGCTAATGACAGTTGCAAAAGATAATTTGAAATTGAAAGAAAATTCTATTAAAAAATTAAAAGATGAAAATATATCTATTCAACAGAATGATTCTGATTTTATAAAAAATTAATAAAATGCACTACCAGTCGTTTATATGATTGGCAGTGTTTTTTATTTTATATTTTTGCTTTTCTTTGTTTATATTAAAAATTATATAATCATATGCAACTAAAATATATTAATTTTATATCTAACTATTGAAAGGAGGATACAATGGACAATGATTTTGTTGATTTAATAGAAATGGCTTTGAAAAATGATTCTAATGCTTTTAATATATTAATACATAACATAGAACCTGAAATGTATCGAATAGCTAAAGTTAGATTAAAAAATGATGATGATATTTATGAAGCAATGCAAGAAACGATTATATTAATATTTAAACATCTAAAGAAATTAAAAAATGTTAGTTTTTTTAGAACTTGGGCAATGAGAATCTTAATTAATGAGTGTAATAAAATTTACAAAAAATCTACTAATGATTCTAAAAGATGTTTAGAATGTGATGATAATATCACATTGCAAGATAATAGTTTAGAGAATTTGGAATCTAACTTATCAATGCAAAAATTATTGGATTGCTTAAATGACTCTGAGAGATTAATAATGACTTTATATTATGGAAATGATTTTACAACCAAAGAAATTTCTAATATTTTACAAGAACCCGAAGGAACAATAAAAAGTAAAATAAGTAGATCAAAAATTAAAATTAAAGAGTATATAAAGGAGGAAAATATATATGAATGATTATGAATTTGAAACTTTGTTAAAAAGAACTTTTAAACAAGATTGCGTTTCTCCATTTGAAAATAGAATTGATAATTTAATAGGAGATATGTATAGTAAAAAAAATAAGCGCAAAAAAATGTTACTTTTTATTCCAACAATGCTATTAATATCTTCTGCAGTATTTGCAATGTCTTATAGGAGTTTTAATTTATCTAATGTTGGAATTAATGAAAGTGGTATTAATTTAGCAATGGAAAATGGATATATTAAACAAGTTGATACACCTATTCAAGAATATAATGATTTAGGAATAAAAGTAGACAACTTTTTAATGAACGATTTTGATTTTGACATATCTTTTAATTTTGTGAATAACAACTTAAATATAAAAGATATTGAAAATATTCAATTTACCGACTTGCACATATATGATGAAAATAATAATACAATATTTATTAGCCAGCCTATCACTAATTTAGTAGATAAATTACCTATATCTTATATTGCTGGTGGCTACGGGTATACAGATATGGAAGCTGTTTCACAAAATGAATTTACCACGACATTTTTTGCATGGGCAAATGAATTTCCAAAATCGAAAACTATTTTTGTAGAATTTAATACAGTATTACTTCATTGTAAAAATAGTGATTATCACGTTAATGGAGAATGGAAATTTAAAATAGATGTACCTGATTATATGGTAAATCGCCAATATATAACATATAGTTGTACATCAAACAATGTTGATGAAGATAAGTTTGTACGAAATTTAAAATTAACCAATACTTCATTAATATTAGAGATATATTCAAAAGAATATATGTTCAACACATCAAAAAATATGTATATTATTGCAAATGGAAAAAAATATAAACCCAATGATTATGTATTAGGTACACACACTAATGAAAATGGTGTTGAAAAACATATTTATCTTTTTAGTTTTAACTTGACTTCATATGATGCACCTGAAGAAATTACTCTTATATATCGTAATAATTCAAAAAAAGAAAATCGTATATTGTTCATCAAAAATAAAATTGAACCTTAAATCAAAAATTCCAGTGAAAAATCGCTGGAATTTTTATGTATAAATTTTTGTTATTCTTACTAATTTTTTATTTCACGTTTTATTTTATATTTTTAGTTTTTTTATTTTTACTATAATTAATAAAAATATTTTTTAACTTTTATTTAATTAATATTAGTTTTACTCCCCAATTCTTTTTTGAATTTGTTACTTTTTTGTTACTGTTTTTATTTTAATATTTGTTTACATAACTTTGTTATTTTTTTCTTTTTGCCTCCTACTTTTTTAAAAATTTGTCTCTTTCTTTTAAAACAATTGTTTTGTTTTCACTTTGCTACTTTTTTTCTAATTGTTCTCTTTCCGTTCTTCATATTTCATTTCTTAATACATTTACAAGTCTTGTTTTATGTTAAGTGTTTTCTTTTTTATTTAACAAACCTTTTCTTTGCCTTTTCCCTTGCTTTTTTTGATATTTTTTCTACTGTTTTCTTCTTCTTTCTTTATATATATTTTTGATTTGGTTTCAAAACTCCTTGTAAATGCTGCTTTTTGCTTATTGCTTATTTTACATAATATTTTAATTTTTGCTTATTCTTTCTTTTAACTTTTTTTAGGCACTTTTGGGGCTTTTCTACAATACAAATTTATGCCATTTCTATTTATTTTCCCTATGTTTTGCTCATTTTGGTTAATTCCTTCTTTTTATCATACTTTCTTTCTTCTTTTTTGATTTCTCCTCTTACAAACCTCTTATTCTTCATTTCATCTTTTACCCAATAGCTTCTCACTTTCTTTTTATTTTTTCTTTTTTTGTCATATTGTATGGTGTTCTTTTCCTTGTTTTTTCTTTCCTTTATCCAAACATTCTTTCTTTTTTAATTAGTTTACATTTTTACACAAATGTTACTATTTAGATGCCTTATAGTATTACCGCCTCTTTTTAATAATATTTTTCATATTATTTTTTTGCTATTTTTAGTATCTAATAAATTCATATTATTTTATCGATATTTATTATTAATATATTTTTGTATTGTATTTATTATTTATGCTTTATATAAATTTTTTTAATCTTTTTCAATTTCTATTTTTCATTTTATTCAATTTTTTTTACATCTAATTTTATATTTTTATTTTTATCCAATTTTTATTTTACATCTCATTTTATATTTTTATTTTTATCCAATTTTTATTTT
>CANRBJ010000041.1 GCA_947628815.1 uncultured Clostridia bacterium
AAAAGCCCATATTCCATATATTTCAATGGAATGTGAGCTTTTAATTTTCTTGAACTGTTAAAAATGGGATTATACTTGAAATTTTTATAAAAGTCAAATAAAAATTTAGATAATATATATTAAATTACAGAATTGAATTTATTTTTCTATTTGACAATAGCCATATCACTAACTTTTAATTTATCATTTTATTATATTTACTCAAAAATTTTTCTAATTTATTTAGATTTGGGAATATTTCATCAAATATATTATATAAAGTATCTGTTGCTTCATATTCTCCTATTGCATAACATTTTTTGCCTAAACCATACGCAATTCCAGCCTCGATATGTGCTGCTTTTCCAGCTGGTAAGACAAGTAATAAATTTCTTGAACTTTTTTCTCCTTCTAAGTCTTTATTAAATAATTTTAAAACAATATCATTTTTTAGCCCTAATGATTCAAATTCTTTCTGTTTTTCTTCTGGTGTTTGATTTTTATTACCATATCCCCAATCATCTTCATTTTTAAAAAAGCAATAATAAGATATATTATAATCATCAAATAATTTGCATATTCTTAATATATTTTCTTTATTTCTAGCTCTACCAGCTATAAAAAATTCATATTGATTTTGCATTATCAGTTTCTCCTTTATAAGAAATTAATTATCTTTCTATTATTTTATTATAAAACTAAATAATTTGCAATAATTACTTCTTTTTGTACAGGGTAATTTCATGAAATATTACAAATTGTAATATTTCATGAAATTACCCTGCTTTTTGTACTATAATTTTATATAACTTTGTCTTTGTCATAAGTCCTAACCCCCTATGAGTTTTGACCAATGGTACAAAACTCAGGTGGAAAAATGTAATACATACTGAAAATAAAATAAAAAAATACCATTCGTTTTCAGAATGATATTTGTATTTATCTGTTCTATATAAAAGTTCGAACAGATACGTCGTTGGAGCTACTGGGCAGAATCGAACTGCCGACCTACAGGTTACGAATCTGTTGCTCTACCAACTGAGCTACAGTAGCATAATTTAACTAAAAAATATTTTAACATACTTTTTTTTATTTTGCTATATTTTTATAAAATTTATTAAGATTTATAAGAAATTTTATAAAATAGCTATAAAAATAAGGACAAATATGTTATACTTATTACATTAATTAATAAAGGAATATAGAAAGAGAGGAAGCTTTGTGGGATTTTTTGATAAATTAAAACAAGGATTAAATAAAACAAAAAGTTCATTTGATGAGAAAATAAATAATGCTTTTAGTGTTTTTCGTAAGGTTGATGAGGAATTATTAGAGGAACTAGAAGAAATACTTATTATGTCTGATGTTGGTATGGAAACTTCTGTTGCAATTATTTCAAAATTACGTGAAAAAATTAAAAAACAAAATATTAAAGAAATGGAAGATGTTAAAGAGGCTTTGAGGGAAGAAATGCAAGAGATTTTAAATATTGATAATGATTTGCATTTGGAAACTAAACCTTCTGTTATTTTAGTTGTTGGAGTTAATGGTGTTGGAAAAACTACTTCAATTGGAAAAATTGCAAATAGGTTAAAAAGAGATGGAAAGAAAATTGTTATTGCAGCAGCAGATACTTTCCGTGCAGCAGCAGTTGAACAGCTGGATATTTGGGCAAAAAGGTCTGGATGTGATATTGTAAAAAAAGATGAAGGAGCAGATCCTGCATCTGTTGTGTATGAAGCAATTAAAATTACAAAGGAGACAAATGCAGATATTTTAATTTGTGATACAGCAGGAAGACTTCATAATAAAAAATACTTGATGGATGAACTTGCTAAAATTCAAAGAGTAATAGATAAGGAACTTCCAGAATGCTCAAAAGAAGTGTTGCTAGTTTTAGATGCAACAACTGGTCAAAATGCTATTTCACAAGTAAAAGCATTTAAAGAAACTACGCCTATTACTGGCATTGTTTTAACAAAGCTAGATGGAACTGCAAAAGGTGGGGTTGTTTTAGGAATTGTTGATGAAAATAAAATACCAGTGAAATTTATTGGAGTAGGCGAACAAATAGAAGATATGGAGATTTTTAATAGTGAAGATTTCGTAAAAGCAATATTATAGAAGGAGGAAAATATGCAAGACGAACAAGAAAAAAATGTGCAAAACAATACAAATGTAGCAGAAACTAAAAATAGAAAAATAAAAGTAAGAGTTTTTTTAGTACTTATTTCAATAGTTTTAATAGGATTGTTTGCTTATATTTCTTATAGAGGTAATTACTTAGAAGCAATTGAAATAGGAGAAAATTTTAAAGAAGTATTTATAAAAAATTTAGAAGACCAATATACAATTATTGGTGTAAATTTTGTTTTTCTTTTCATAACAATAATATTTGCTAATAGAAGCATAAAAAAAGGACTAAAGGCATTTTTTGAAGAAGAAAAAAAAGAAATGCCAAAATTACCTAGTAAATCGATTGCATTTATAGTTGCAATAATTGCTAGTATAATAATATCAAATATGATGAAGGAAACAATTGCTTTATTTATAAATAAAACATGGTTTGGAATAAATGAGCCAATTTTTGGACTAGATGTTGGCTTCTATATTTTTGTTCAACCATTTATTCAAATGTTAACAGTATATTTTATAGGTTTGGTAATAGGAATGTCAATTTATACTGCTATTTATTATATTGCTGTTTTTAACATTTATTTTGATGGAATTAATGTACAAACTTTAAAGAAAAGTAAATTTTTCAAACAACTAGCTACAAGTCTTTTACTACTTTCAATTGGAATTGCAGCATATATTTTAATTGCAACACAAGGTATGTTAAATGATAAATTTTTAATTTTAAATGATGATAATTCAACAGGGATTTATGGCGCAGGTGTTACGGATGTTACAATTAAACTATGGGGATATAGAATTTTTGCTATACTAATTATTGTAGCGGTATATAGAGCAATAAAAGCATTTAAAGCTAAAGAGAATAAAAAGGTAATTTCATCTGTATTAATGATACCAGGATATTTAGTTGTTCTTTTTATATTGATGGTAGGATTTAAACTTGTCTATATTAATACAAATGAATTAGACAAGGAAAAAGAATATATAGCGTACAATATTAAAAATACAAAAGAAGCATATGGAATAAAAATAGATGAAATAGATATTGCTGACAATGAAGATGAATCTAATTTAAAAGGAATTGAAGAAAAGACAGAATTGTTAGATGGTATTAGTATGGTTAATCAGGATATAACTTTAAAAGCAGTAGGAGCAACTCAAACAAGTACAGGATATTATACATATAGAAATTCAGCAATAGGAAAATATAATATAAATGGAAATGAAGAATTAGTATATCTTTCGCCAAGAGAAATTATAAGTAGCGGAGATAGAACATATAATAACAAAACATATGAATATACACATGGATTTGGTGCAATTGTTACATCTGCTACATCAACAGACGAAGCTGGAAATATAAAATATTTACAAAAAGATTTTATAAATGACGATCAAGCAATAAAAATAACACAACCGCGTATTTATTTTGGTCTTGAAACAAATAATACTATAGTAACAAATACAGAAAATAAATCTGAATTTGATTATCCTACGACAACCTCACAAAATGCGGAATTTACTTATGACGGAAAAGCAGGACTAAAATTAAATTTTATAGATAAAATGATAATTGCATTAAAAGAAAAAGATATAAACTTGGCTTTTTCAAGTAATATGACAAGAAATAGCAAAATATTAATTAATAGAAACATAATTTCAAGAGCAAAGGCAATTATGCCATATTTAATATATGATGAAGAACCATATCTTGTAGTAAGTGATGAAGGAAGATTAGTATGGGTATTAGATGCATATACAGTAACAGATAAATATCCATATTCACAACATACAATAATAGAACATGATGGAATAAGAGAACAAATAAATTATATTAGAAATTCTGTAAAGGTACTTATTGATGCTTATGATGGAACTATGAAATTCTATATTACAGATAAATCTGATCAAATAATAATGGCGTATAGAAATATATATCCAAGCTTATTTATGAATATAGATGAAAGTATACCAGAAGACATTGCTAAACACTTTATATATCCAAAATTTTTGTATAATATACAGGCGACTATGTTAGAGAGATATCATAATGTAAGTACAGATGTATTGTATAGAAGTGATGATGTATGGGAAATTGCAAAAACATCAAAAGCGACTACTTCATTTTCTTCAAAAGGAACAAGACAAGAAGCATATTATACAATGCTAAAAACTGTTGATAATGATGAAAATATATTAGGTCTTGTAATACCATATACACAGCTAGATAAGCAAAATTTAAGAGCGTATTTGGTAGGTAGTTATGATGAAAAAGGAAATGCAATGTTGAAGCTATATAAATTTTCACAAGATGGCAATATTCTTGGACCTATGCAATTAGACACACTGCTAAATCAAGATGAGACTATATCAAAAGAATTAGATTCATTAAATGTAGCAGGAACAAAAACGATTAAGAATATGGTAGCTGTTCCAGTAAATAATACAATTTTATATGTAGAAGCAATTTATCAGGAATCTTTAAATGAAACTAAAAGTGCTCCAGTGCTAAAAAAGGTTGTTGTAGCTTCTGAAAATAGATTGGCGATTGGAAATACTTTAAATGAAGCTATTAAAAATTTATTATCACAATCAGCATTAGAAATCGAAGTTGAAAATACTGATACAATTGATGATTTAGTAGATGCAATTATAAAAGCAAATGATAATTTGGAAAATTCAGCAAATAACAATGACTGGGAAATGATAGGAAAAGATTTGAAAAAATTGCAAGAACTAATTAATAAACTAGAAGTATTACAACAGGAAAATAAAAAAGAAGAAGAGGAATTAAATAAATTAAACCGTAATAATACAATACATCAAGAAATTCAGAATATAATTAATGAATAGAATTTAAGAAAATAACCACCCTATATAAGAGAATAAAATAGGGTGGTTATATGTTTATTAAAGAATCTAAACTTGATAAATTACTAAAAAATATAGATGAATTGAATTTTATTTTAACTAAAAACAATTTAATAGAGTTAGCAGAAATTTTAGGAAATAGAAAAGAATTACTAATAAGAAACTTAATTTCGCGGAATTGCAAAAGGAATAGGAATTGGTATTGGTTTTTCTATACTTACTGCAATATTGATAATAATTTTACAAAAAATAGTAACATTAAATATACCAGTTATAGGAGACTATATTAGTGATATTGTGGAGATTGTTAAAGGAAATGGCAGATAATTTATATAATTAATAATTTTTAAATTACTATTTTCTTTTTTTCTTTTTTTGTATATAATTAAAAAGTCAAAAGAAAGGAAGAGATAGAAAATGAATTTAGCAAATAAGCTTACAATATTTAGAATTATATTAGTACCAATTTTAGTAATAATTCCATTTTTTAATATACAAGGTGAATTTTTTAGTATTCCAATATCCATGTGGATTATGAATCTTATATTCATAATAGCATCAATTACAGATAAATTAGATGGATATATTGCACGTTCAAGAAACGAAATAACAACTTTCGGAAAATTTTTAGACCCAATTGCAGATAAGATATTAGTTCTTGCAGCAATGCTTATTTTAGTAGAAATGAATAAATTACCAGCATGGATACCGATTATTGTGTTATTTAGGGAGTTTATTGTTTCAGGATATAGATTAATTGCAGTAGAAAAAGGTGGTAAAGTAATTGCAGCATCTATTTGGGGAAAATTAAAAACAGTAACACAAATGATTGCAATTATTCTAGCATTTTTTGATACAAGCTACTATGGAGCATTTATAAATGCAGGTCTTACAGGGTATGCATACATAATTAATATAACAATGTCTGTAATAATGACAATTTCAGTTATAGCAACTATTTTTTCTGGGTATGACTATATTAAAAACGGAAAAGATTTATTAAAATAAGGAGACGAAAATGAATTTATCACAAGCAAAAAAGAGAGTAAAAGAATTACGAGATACTATTGAATATCATAATAAAAAATATTACGACGAAGACGCTCCAGAGATTAGTGATTTCGAATACGATATGTTGAATAATGAATTAAAAAACTTAGAAAAAGAATTTCCAGAATTAATTACTAAAACTTCGAATACGCAAAAAGTAGGGGGAAGCGTAAAAAAAGGATTTGAGGAAGTTGTTCATGAAGTGCCTTTATTAAGCTTGCAAGATGTTTTTTCTTTTGAAGAAGTATATGAATTTGATAAAAGAATAAAAAAGCTATCAGAAGAATTTAATAAAGAAACAACATATGTAGTAGAAACGAAAATTGATGGACTTTCGGCAAGTTTAAAATATGTAAATGGAGAATTTGTTCAAGGTGCCACACGCGGAAATGGACAAATAGGGGAAGATGTAACTTTAAATTTAGCTACAATAAAAACAATTCCTAAGAAATTAAAAGAGCCATTAAACATTACAGTTCGTGGAGAAGTGTTTATTGGAAAACAAGAATTTGAAAAGATGAATGAAGAAATTGGCTATGAAGACGGAAACTTATTTGCTAATGCTAGAAATGCAGCAGCAGGTTCTTTAAGGCAGTTAGATAGTACCATTACTGCTAAAAGACCACTAGATATTTACATCTTTAATGTTCAAAAAATAGAAGGACTAACCTTTAATTCGCATTATGAAGAGCTAGAATATTTAGAAAAACTTGGATTTAACGTAAATCCAATACGAATACCTTGTAAAACAATTGAAGAAGCAATTTCAGCAATAAGAAAAATAGGAGAAGATAGGGAATCTTTATCTTTTGGAATTGATGGAGCAGTTATAAAAGTTGATAATTTAAGTTTAAGAGAAGATTTAGGAGCTACATCAAAAACTCCGAGATGGGCAGTAGCATATAAATACCCACCAGAAAGAAAAGAAACTATTTTAAAAGATATAATATGCCAAGTTGGAAGAACAGGGGCAATTACTCCAATGGCTATATTAGAGCCAGTAAAAGTAGCAGGTTCTACAATTTCAAAAACAACTCTACACAACGAAGATTTTATTAAAGAAAAAGATTTAAAAATAGGTGATACTGTAATTATACAAAAAGCAGGGGATGTTATACCAGAAGTAGTAGAAGTAATAAAAGAAAAAAGGACGGGAAAAGAAAAAGAATTTTCTATGCCAAAGGTATGTCCTGTTTGTGGTGCCGAAGCGGTTAGAGAAGAAGGAGAAGCAGTTATAAGATGTACTGGAATAGAATGCCCTGCTAAACTTTTAAGAAACATAATTCATTTTGTTTCAAAAGAAGGAATGGATATAGATGGATTAGGTGGAAGCATTGTAGAACAACTTATTGAAAAAGGGCTTATTAAGAACATTGCAGATATTTATACATTAAAATTAGAAGATATAGCATCTCTTAAAAAAAATGGAAAAAAATTTGCACAAAATTTAATAGATGCAATTGAAAATAGTAAACAAAACGATTTATATAAATTAATAACAGCACTAGGGATTAGGCATGTAGGAACAAAATCTGCAAAAACAATTGCAAAACATTGTAAAAGTATTGATAAACTAATGAATACAGAAGTAGAAGAACTAAGTATAATACAAGACGTTGGAGAAATAACAGCAAAAAGTATTTATGACTTTTTTAAACAAGAACAAACAATAGATTTAATAGAAAAACTAAAACAAGCAGGAGTTAATACCAAAGAACAAGAAGAATCTTCAGTAGACGAAAGATTTAAAGGAATGACATTTGTATTAACCGGAACGTTAAAAAATTATTCAAGAGAAGAAGCATCAAAAATTATAGAAAGCCATTTGCGGAAAAGTGTCTTCATCAGTATCTAAAAAAACAACTTATGTACTGGCAGGTGAAGAAGCAGGAAGTAAACTTATAAAAGCACAGGAACTAGGCGTAAACATAATTACAGAGCAAGAATTTGAAGATATGTTAAAAGATTAGAAAGGAAAATAAAAAATGGACGAAAACTATACTTTTGAAAGGTTTAATAAAGAATTAGACAATGGATTTCAAATTTATTTTACATTTAATAAAAACAGATATTTAGTTTTTAAAACTACGGAGAATTGTTATACTCAGCAGTTAATTTCAAAAAGCGAAAAAAATCCACAGCCTAGAATGTTAATGATTACATTTAAGAGATTAAAAGAATTGTTTCCTTATATGGAAGATATTGAATACCATGTAAGGAATATTATTACAAATAAATAAAACCCTTGATACAAGCAGATTAAAGTTTTTTCCATTATATAGAAAAAACTTTTTAAAAATTAGTAAATTTTTTAATAAATGTGGTATAATATAAAATGTAGGAAGGTAGTGATATTATGCAAAGAGAAATAACTGTTAGAGAATTTGAAAATACTGTTAGTGCAGTTGATGATATAGAAGAACCAATAATTGTAAAAAGAGATAATAAAAAAGACTTAGTAGTAATTAGTTTAGAAAAATATCAAAAAGAAGTATTTTTAAATAAACTAGAAAAAAGCAAAAAAGAATATGAAAAAGGTGAAGTTCACAGTGCTAGGACTGTTTTTAAGGGGCTGAGAGAAAAATATGGATACTAATACTTATGTTGTTGTTTATAAAGTGTTTTATGGAAAAAAAGATTATTTAAAAATGGAAGATTAATGAAAAGTCTTCCATTTTTGTATTTTATTATTTCAATTAATTCATTCTATAAATTTCTATTGTATAATTTTGTGTAATTTTTAATTATTGCCCTTTTCTTTACAATTTGTAAAAAATGTTTTATAATCTAATTCATAATATGTAATATCATTATACTTATAATCATTGATTTTCCACACTATTTTTTTGCTCTTCTGTTATATAGTTGTATTTTACCATTGCATTTAATACAGCGGAATGACGTTTTTTTGATAACTCGGGATTTTTCTTTGGAGAATAAACGCTAGGAGCATTTGGAAGACCGGCAAGAAGGGAAGCTTCTGATAAACTTAAGTCTTTTGGTTCTTTTCCAAAATATCCAAGACTTGCCTGTCTAATTCCATAATAACCATCACCATAATAAATAATATTTATATACAATTCCAGAATATCCTCTTTTGAATAATTTTTTTCCAAATTGAATGCAACAAAAAGTTCCGCTACTTTCCTAGAAAAACGTTGTTCTTGTGTAAAATATAAAAGTCTACCTGTTTGTTGTGTAATTGTACTTCCACCAGCGACAATATCTTTCTTTCGAATATTTTCAAGCATTGACCTAGTAGTTGTAATAATATCAATTCCATTATGCTCATAAAAACGGTGATCTTCAATAGCAACAATCGCATTCACAAAATCACTAGATACGTCGCTAATTTTAACATAATCAGCATTAGATTTAACTTCTTTAATTTTATCAACAATACTAGTTTTACTTATTGCATTTTCATACATCTTATATCCCATAAAAACGATACTTCCTACAACAATTATGGTAATAATTAAAATAGTAAAAAATAATCGCTTAAAAAATTTCATAATCCATCACATCCTCTTTATACATTATATAACATATTTCTAAAATAACAAATTAAATTTTACTTAATTTTTATAAAAAATAAATAATTTAAACTATTTAAAAAACTTTCTATTAAATTCTTGCTATTTTTCTTATAATATTGTATGATATATTCCCATTTTTAACAGTTCAAGAAAATTAAAAGCTCACATTCCATTGAAATATATGGAATATGGGCTTTTTTGGAAAA
>CANRBJ010000042.1 GCA_947628815.1 uncultured Clostridia bacterium
CATTCGTCAATTAATTCTTGCATGGTAATATTATTTTTTCTAACATAAGTATTATTTTTTAATTGTATTTTTAATTCGTTTTCACGAAGTACCGCTTCTTTTTTACCACCATAAAAAGTTTCTATATGTCTTATTCTTTTATTTCCATTGTAGCCTATAGGAATGTCTATTTTGTATTTTTTATTTTTTTCTATTTCTTGAACTGACATTTTTATTTTCCCTCTTTTCTAACTTTTCATTTTCTTTTAATAATTTATTAATATAACTATTTACAATATTTGTATTATTTTCTAAAAACTTTTGCCTTTCCATCGTTATCAATTTTTCATAATATTCACTTAATATTAAATTCATTTCATATTCACAGCGTCTTAACTCTTTATTTATGTATGAAATACTTTGAAATAGTTCATTTTGCAGTTCATCAATAGCATCATCTATTTCTTTTATATCAAATGTTTTTAATATATCTTTAATTTTATTGTAGGTTTCTTTTATATCGTTATTAATATGGTATGATAATAAAGAGCCATAACTTGTAAATTGCATTGCTTCAAATACTGTGTCATATATATTTATAAGTCTATCTATATATTGTATATCATTTTTTTTCATGTATTTTTTTAAAGTAGTCTTTACTTTACATATAGTTTTTAAATAATCTATATTCAAATATGTTTCTTTTAATTTCATAAAATCACAAAATACACGTAAAAAGTCAGGTAACTTTTCAAAGTTTTCAATAAAACAACTAAATGTTTTATTACTATAAGTATATTCTGTTTCTTTTATTCTCTTACTTATATCTTCCATATTAAAATTTGTAGTTAAATTAATTTCTTTTTTTATCTCATTTTGCTTATAATATATATCATTATCGAAATGAGTAAAATCTTTGACTTTATTTATTATTTCAATTGCACCATCAGATATATTTAAGCTCTCCCCAATATCAGCTTTAATATAATTTTCATTTATAATTTTATCATCAGCTAGATACATAACAGAAACATCAAGAGCTTCTGCTAATTTATTTATAAAATACAGGCTTTTGGGATATGTTTCTTTTAAATATTCAGAAATTGTAGTTTTGCCTATATCAGTTGCCTTTACTAATTCTTGCACAGTAATATTTTTTTTCCTCATTTGTGTATTTAATTTTTCATTAAAATTCATATTTTCCCTCTCTTTCTTTATATACGCGATTCTGTATTTTTTTATTTTATTTTGTAAAAAAAACTTTATAGTGTTATCTTACATTTACATCTTGACATTTGCAATAAAAAATACTAAAATGGCCATGCAACAATAGTTACGAGATTGTGTCTTTTTTTGAGATAAAGTTCATAATCGAGTACAAATATACTTTAACATAGAAAGTCAACATTGTCAAGTTGTTGCTATCAAATTTATGAAAGGAGGAAAGAAAATGCAAAATAATCAGGAAATACGAGAAGCAATATTTAAAAGTAATATATCTAAATGGATAATTGCACAAGAATTAAATATTGACCCATCAACTTTTTCAAGAAAATTAAGAAAAGAATTACCTGAAGAAGAAAAAGAAAAAATATTAGACATTATAAAAAGACTTTCTAATTAATTTGAAAAGTAAAAAATTGAGATAGGAGGTGATAAAAATGGATATTATGAATTTAAAAGAATTAACACAATATTTAAAAGTAAGCGAAAGCATGATAAGGAAGCTCGTACGAAACAATAGTATTAAATTTTTTAGAATTGGCAATAGACTAAATTTTAGAAAATCGGATATTGATGAGTACATCGATAAACAATGTAATGAAATTAGCGAGGAAAGTGATAAATATATAATAAAAGAAGCAAGTATAAAAAAATTAGGTTAGCATGTTTCTTATACTTACTTCAAATTTAAATTACAATTATATTATATATTTATTTCCTTGAAATGTCAATAAGTACAGAAATTTAAGGAGGAATAAAAAATGTATAATTTAAGTTTAAATGAATTAAAGGAAAAACAACAATGGATTAACTGGAAATATAATGAGAATAAAGGAAAAGTTCCATATGATTATAGGGGTAATCCAATAGGAACATCTAATAAGTATAAAAATAATTGGTGCGATTATAAAACAGCTAATGAAGCTATAAATATACATAACTTCAATGGAATTGGTGTATTATTAAAAAATGGTCTATGTGGAATTGATATAGACCATAAAGATATAAATGACAATATGGTACAAGATATAATAAATTTGATGGATACCTATACCGAATTTAGTCCATCAGGAAAGGGATTTCATTTATTATTTACAGTAGATGTCACGAAATTACCAACAATTATTGATGAAAGTGGTTCAAAGAAACTTGATAATAAATATTATCAAAAAAATTCAATAATAGATGTAGAATGTTATATATCTAACTTAACAAATAGATATTTAACATATACTGGTATATCTATAAATAATAAACCTATTAATGAAAGAACGCAGGAATTACTCATATTTTTAGATAAGTATATGCTTAAAAGTAATATACAAAAAGAAAAGACAACAGATAACGGACATATACAGGAAATAATTAGCAAAGTTCTGAATTCATCAAGTGCAGAAAAATTTAAAAGGCTATTTTATACTGGCGATATTACAGAGTACAATAACGATGACAGTAGAGCGGATTTAGCTTTATGTGGTATTGTAGCTCGTTTTACAAAAGATTTTCATTTGATTGAAGCAATTATGACACAGAGCAAATTATGTCGCAAAAAATGGATAGAAAGACCTGATTATAGAAAGATGACAATAGAAGAAGCTCTTACAGGTAGTAATAATGCAATTATAGAAAGTTCTGACCATACTATTAATGAGTTGGAATGTATAACAGCAAGGGAATTACAGGAAAAAGAATTAAAACCAATTACATATTATGTAGAAAAAATCTTACCACAAGGACTTACAATTTTATGTAGTGCACCAAAAACAGGTAAAAGCTGGATGGCACTTGATATGTGTATTTCAATATGCAATGGTCGTCAATTCTTAAAATACAATACGAAAAAAGCAGGTTGCCTATATTTAGCTCTAGAAGATAGTCAAAATAGGCTAAAGGAAAGAATGAATAAACTATTAAACGGAGAAAATGCACCATTAAATTTGCTTTATTCAATAGAATGCGATAAATTACAAGGAACTTTGATACATCAATTAGAACTAATATTAAAGAAAAAACCACAAATAAAAGTGATTGTAATTGACACCCTGCAAAAAATAAGGGGAGAAAGTAAAAGTAATAATATATATGCTAACGATTATAATGATTTAAGTGAAATTAAAAAATTTGCTGACAAAAATGAACTATGTATTGTTGTTATACACCACACAAAAAAGGGTGGTTTTATAACAGATATATTTGAAAAAGTATTAGGAACAAATGGAATAACAGGTACGGCAGATACAACATGGATAATTAATAAACAAAAACGTTTTGAAGATGAAACAACTCTGAGTGTTGTAGGACGTGATGTAGAACTTAATGAATATATCGTAAATTTTGATAAAGATTTATGCAAATGGCAAATGATTTCAACAGTAGAAGAAAATGAAAAACAAAAAGAAAAGGATTCTTATTATAACAATACATTAGTTAAGGTTATAAAAAAACTTATTACCGAAAATAATGGCTCTTGGACAGGCAGTATAAAGAGTATGAATAGTAAGCACGAGGAAATGTGGGATAAAGAATATGAGAAAAGTCCACAAAAATTTAGAAAAAAATTGGACAATATTTCAAGTGCTTTGTGGGAATATGACAAAATAAAATATATCCCACCTAACAATCCGATAAATGGAGAAAGATTACATACTTTTAAAAAAACATAGTATCTTGTATAAGTTGTAGAGTTGTAGAATAATATTACACAAGTATTGATATAACTATATTTCACGACTCTACAGTAAAACTTTTAAAAGTGTATACCAAAAACAAGAACATCCAATACCTACATCTATATACACTTTTATACAAATGACACAATAATTACAAATGTATACAATATTATTGTATTTGTGTAAATATGTGAATGGAGGAAAAATATAATGAAAAAAGAAAAATGGCAAAAAATAGATAGAGAAGAACAAGAAGGAGTTATGGGATTAGACTATGCAAGAAAAGAAATTAGTTTTTATACATCTAGGGAAGCGGTTTATAAAAGAATATTAAAAATTTTAGGAAGTCCTACAAGAATATTTTATACTAAAGGTTTAATAACAGGAGTAAATTGGATATTATCTTTTGATGATAAGAAAACATCAAAATTATTTTCAAAGAAATTATTAATACGGAAACTTAAAATAAAATATAATTATTAATTCGTAGTAAGTCAAATTAGTGTGTTTTTGATATAAAAATAATATTAAATATAAAAGTATAAGTACAACAAAATAAATATATAAAAATATATTAATTTTGACTTACTTTAAATAATATTAGGAGGTGAAAAAATATGTTAATAGAGGAGTTTGCAAAGGAAATACAATCTAAAAATGATATTACAACAAGAATTTTAAAAGATATAATTTCAGATATGAAAAGTATTATTAGAAAGCAAAACATATTTATTGCAATACTAGCATTTACAACATTAGTAGGCATTTTATATTTTGTGTTTAGTAAAATATAGTATTTTAGGGGTGTTTTAATGGAAATTACAGAAGATTTAACAAAATACAATAAAAAGCAAGTAGATTTTATATTTGCAATGTTAGAAACAGGTAATGTATCTAAATCTGCTAAAATAGCTAATATAACAGAAACAACTGCTTTTAAATATTTAAAAAGTGGATTATTAGAAGAAATAAACAGAATACGAAAAAAATATATTGAAGAAAGTTTTAAAAAACTAGAATATGCTTCAGTAAAAGCCACAGACACTATTATAAATATACTAGAAGATGAAAAATGTGCAAATTCTGTAAGATTAAATGCAAGCAAAGTAGTATTAGATTACAGTTTAAAGATAAGAGAACAAACAGAAATAATAGAAAAATTAAATAGCATAGAAAAGAGGATAAATGATGATAGATAAAAAAATAAAAAGCAGAATAGCAGAGTTAGAGGATTTATATCCAGTAGAATTTGTTAATGTTGAAGAACATATAAGAGAGTTGATTTGCACATATGAAAATATATTAGGACACCCCATAAATATTAATCTACCTCATAAAAAATATTATGATGAAGAAAATTTAAACAGAGATTTTTTTGAGCATATGGATATTGAAGACCTAAGAATATTAGCTTATTCTATTATAGATGAGCAGAAAGATAAATCATAATTATATTGATAATTTATTAATCTTCTCTATTAGACATTGCATATTCTATGCAATTTAATATAAGTGTATTCATAGATATATTATGTTTGCTTGAGTACGTTGCTAATTCTTGATGCATTTCTTCTGGTAATCTTAATGTAAATTTTATATCAACATTTTTATAATTTTCTGGTTTAAACTTTTCAAATTTCATTTCCATCACCCTTATATAATATAATCATTTTTTAACATATTATTAAACCATTAAAATATGATATTGTATTTTAAGGTCATGTATGTTATAATTTTAAAAAAATTAAAGGAGGAGTTATTATGGCAAATAATTATTTATATTGTTTAAAGGGTACAAATGGGAAAATCGAAGTTTACAATGATAGAATAATAATTATTAGACCACGAATTTTTTTAAAAGGAAGTAAAACAATTCCTATGAATTCAATAAAATCTGTTCAATTCAAAAAAGGAGGTTTTTTTGTAAGAGGATTTATACAATTTGGAGTATTAGGTGGAATTGAAGCAAGAGGTGGAATAATGGATGCAGGATTTGATGAAAATACGGTTGTATTTAATAAAAAATATAATAATAATGCAAATAAAATAAAAGAATTTATAGAAAGTAAAATCTTTAATAAGTATACTGACAGTATGAAAGACAATAGTGAAAAAATATCTGTTACTGATGAAATTATAAAATATAAAAAATTATTAGATGAAGGAATTATAAATGAAGATGAATTCAATATGAAAAAGAAAGAATTATTGAAATTGTAACAAATAAAAATATATAAACACTAATAATAATATTGTTTAAGTAAGAAAAAGTTTTATCAATTAAAGTAACTAAGTATTGTTATTATTAAAAGTGTCAGTTGTATTTTTATTTCGAATTACGACTTAAATTTATAGTAAAAAACATAAATCTTGAAAAATTAAATAATATAAGAAAGAGGCAATAGAAATGTGTTTAGATATAGCAATATATTTTAATTCATTACCTATAGAAATACGAATATTAATATTAAATGTAATACTATTGATAACTGAAGTAGTTAGTTTCTTTTACATACGATATATAATAAAAAGTGAAAATTAAACATAATTTAAAAATAAAGGAGAATGGATATGTCTTTTATATTATTAGTAATAAATATTTTGTGTATTATATTGATAACTTATATCAAAAAAAAGAAGCATTTTAAAACTTCAATCGGAAAAAACATTTTATTAGGCTTTGGTATATTCTGCACAGTAGGAAGTATAGTATTAGTTGAGGCTAAAGAAGCCTCTTTAGTATATTCAGTTTTTGCTATTATTTTATATGCAATTTATATTTTTAAAAGTGGTATTATCACAGAATTAAATCCTAATACTCCAAAAATAATTAATGCCACTAATATTTCAAAAATAAATAATGATGCCCTAAAGAATTACAATGAAAGTCCAAGACTGCCCAGAACATATGATATTAAAAATCTTAGTTTTACTAATTTGTCGGACAAACAATTAGATTCATATAATAAAAAAGGTGATGAACAAATAGATAGAATAAATAACTTATGCTATAATTTAGAAAGTAAAGAAGATTATGAAAAGGCTATAGAAGTATATGAAGACATAATATTAAAAGAAGGAATGCATTTTACTGGTGATTCTCATTTAATGAGGCTAGCAGAATTATATTATAAAACAGAACAATATGATAAAGCCTGGGATTATCTTAATAATTTGCAATATTCTTATCCGCTACTAATATATAAAATTCGTTGTTTTCAAGTAAAAATCTTAAAAAAAGAGAATAGAAATGTTGATGCATTAGCGACCCTAATGTGTGCAAATTTATATGATTATAGTAATCAAAAATCTGGTTCTATCGATATTGAAAAATTTAAAAAAGAATCAAATATTTTATTAAAAAAACTTGATTTAAATAAAGATGAAAATTATTCGAAATATTTAGTATATTTAATTAATTGTCAATTAAAAAATAAAAATAATTATTCAAATAAAGAAATTGCTTTAAGAGAGAATTTTAAAAAATTTTTACAAGAAATAAATAAGTGATTAAAGTTAATATCAGGTTTATGAACATAATTTAAAAAGTTGAATAAAAAAAATAAATGTGATAATATAAATTATATTAATAATAAACATTAAATAAAGTATATGATATGCTTTATTTAAAATTATTTGTGCAATATTAATAATAAATTAATATAAAGGGATAAAAATTATGTATTGTAAAAATTGTGGAAAAGAAATATTAAAAAAAGTGGAAGTTTGTCCTGATTGTGGATATAATTTTGGCAAAGAAGTAAATAGTCTATATAGAACAGGAATAATATTAACTATAATTAGTAGTGTATTATTAATACTTGGATTAGTTGTTTTAGAATCTGCTATAATAGAAATAATAGAAGTAATCATTTCCATTATAATTATAATATTAGGATTATTATTCTTAAAAATAAAAATTACTAGAAAGTATAGAATGATTTATGGAACACTATTATTAGCTTTATCTCTATTTTTAATATACAAACTAATTACAAATAATTATTTTTTCTGTATTCAATTTTTGTCTATAACAGGAGTTATATGCTTAATTGGTAGTATTTTAATTTTAATTGGAAGTATAAAAAACAATGCTTAATAATAAAAATTTTCAAAACGCACGAATAATTACATATATTGTATTATTTATTTTCTTTATATATTTGGCATATTTTAGTAATTTTAAATGTATAGGTTGTTCTTTATGTGGAATGACAAGAGCATTAAAAAATCTATTACTACTAAATTTTAGAGAGGCATTTTCATATAATTCTAATGTATGGATATTTTGCATTATAATTCCTTTAATAATAATAGACGTGGCGATTATTATATGTCAAAGAATAAAATTTATTAAATAATTTTTAAATAATACTAATTGTAAAAATTTGTAATAAATTCTGGTGACGAAAAAGTGACGGAAATTAAAAATAGTTAAAATATTTTATGATATTTTAAAATAAGAAAAGTTAGTAAAGCGTATATTTTATAGTACTTTGAGACATTTTAAAATAATTTAAAATATAGCTACTATCACATTCGATCCCTGTCGCCTCGACCATTTTTTGCCCTTTTTCAAGGGAATTTAAGAGAATTTACAAAAATTCAAATCCTAAGAATTATGCTATTTTTCAATAAAAATGAAGAATAGCATAATTTTTTTACATTCTGAAAAATTCTATAAAGTATGCTTATTTTCTTCAACAAAAAGTTTCAACCAATATTTTTCAAGTTCAAAAAAAGTTTCAACAAACTTCAACAAAACAAATTTTAGCTAAATATCAATGTTTTTAAAGTTCTTCAAATTAAAAAGAAAGGAGAACTTGAGTTATGGAATTTATACCATATAAAGCTAATGAATGCTTTGAACATCTATATTATCAAATACCTATGGAATTATTTTTTAATAAAAACTACAAAGATAAATTAAATTCAGATAGTAAAATTCTTTATGGCTTTCTATTAAATAGATTAACCTTATCTAAAAAGAATAATTGGTTTGATGAAGAAGGTAATGTATTCTTAATATTTACCAGGAAAGAAGTACAAGAATTACTAAATTTATCAGATAAAACTGCCACAAAGGCATTTAAACAATTAAAGGAATGCAAGTTAATATATGAGAAAAAGCAAGGCTCTACTAAACCTAATTTAATTTATG
Source organism: uncultured Clostridia bacterium (assembly GCA_947628815.1). GTDB lineage: Bacteria > Bacillota > Clostridia > TANB77 > CAG-508 > RGIG8482. The sequence continues at coordinate 9,034 of CANRBJ010000042.1, forward strand.
TAGGCAAAATAGATCATGATAAAAATCTTATGAAAGTGATTCGTAAAAATTACGAGTCAAGAGTCGTAAAATCTACGAGTCATGACACGGAAAATTTACGACCTAACTATAACAATAATAATTATAACAATAAAGGAAAAGGTAAATATCAATTTCAAAACTATGAGCAAAGGCATTATGATAATTTAGATTTTTTATATGCAAATTTGCATGAAATATATGAAAATTAGAAGAAAAGGAGAAATTAGACATGGAAAACGAAGAATTAAAAGAAAGATTTATTGATGAAAAAACTGGTATTGAATATATAAAAAAAGGAGATTATTACTATCCAAATTTGATTGATACAGCAAGTGTAAAAACAAGTGAACTTGGCAGATATGGAAAGTTAAGATTAAAGTATCTAATTGAGCATAAGAAATCAGAATATACTTGTTTATGGCTTGATAATAAATTAAGAAGTCATTTACTTGAAATAGATAAAACAGCAAATGAAAGATTTGATTTACTAATGAAGCAATTGGCAAAGCAAGAAAATATAACTGAAGAATTAAAAGCTACTAATCAAATGGAGTGGGTTGGCAGAATGAATAATATTAAAAATCGTGCTGAAGAAATTATATTTAAAGAATTAATTTATGTATAAAATGGAGGAAAAAATAGGAATTTTAAAGTGAGTACTTTATATATTTCTTGAATATGCAAGCAACGTATTTGTACTCACGCATACA
>CANRBJ010000043.1 GCA_947628815.1 uncultured Clostridia bacterium
GTGTTCTTACAGAACCTTGCAAAATATGGCTTAAACAAAGGGTTTTAGGCAGTCAACGGACAGTGACAACTAAATATTTTTTACCGAAACATCACGAAAAAGAAAAATCGTGGTGTTTTTTTATTACGAAAAAGGAGGAAATTGCAATGTCAGTATTCAGAATAGAGAAAAATAAAAATTATACAGTAATGTCGAATTATCATTTACGCGACAAAAATCTGTCGCTGAAAGCGAAGGGACTGCTCTCGCAGATGCTTTCTTTGCCGGAGGATTGGGATTATACTCTGCGCGGTCTTGCCGCAATCAACAAGGAAAGCGTAGACGCAATCAGAACTGCGGTGCTCGAATTGGAGCGAGTCGGATATATCAGCCGCCGTCAGACACGCGACAGCCGCGGGCGTATGTCTGCGAGTGAATATACTATTTATGAAACTCCGCGTGAGTCATCTTCCGAGTCGGACGAGCCGGTATCGCCGAAACCGATACGGCAAAAGTCAACGTCGGAAAATCCAACGGAAATAAATAAAGAAATATCAAATAAAGATAAACAAAATAAAGAAGTATTAAATACTCAATCGAATCCTATCCGTGAAAATTTGATTGATGGGATTGACACCTACAAAAAACTGATTAAGCAAAATATTGATTATGATATTCTTTGCGAAAGTTACTCTAAATCAGAGATCGACGAAATTGTAGATTTAATTGCTGAAACGGTTTGTACATCACGAAAACGAGTGCGCGTAGCGGGCGAGGACTACCCTGCGGATGCTGTGCGGTCAAGGCTGCTTAAGCTCGACAGCTCTCATATCGAATACGTACTGGAATGTCTGCGCGGGAATACTACGCGAGTTCATAATATCAGACAGTACACGCTGACCGCGCTGTTTAATGCGCCGACTACAATGAACAGATATTATTCAGCGAAGGTGAATCACGACTTATACGGAGGGCATGATGAGCAGGTATAAGCGATTGACACCCGATACATACCGAAGTGTGAACGCAGTCATAAAGAAATATTGCTGCAACTATTTTGATGGTAACTGCATTTTACTTGACAGCGGTTATCCTTGTACTTGCCCGCAAAGTATTTCATATTCGCTGCTATGTAAATGGTTTCGCGATAATGTGCTGCCGAATGATAAGGAATTGTATGGCGAACTATGTATATCGGAAAATCGCAAAAAGTGTTCTGTTTGCGGCAGATATTTTATCGCCAACTCTAACAGAGCGAAATATTGCTCGGATTGCCAAAAACGTATTATTCGGCTACAGGCGGCGCAGCGTAAGAGGAAACAGCGGGAAATGTCACGGTTTAGAGTGGTTTAGATATAGGATTTATGCGGATTTTAAGGCTTAAAAAACGGAAGGCGGTGTAATGATTCCGACCTTCCGTTTTTGCGTTCAAAGTATGAAACTGTCAACCATCATCTGTATGCCCAAACTAAATCCGAGCTTGAAATCTGATAGACCTGTTTCTTCGGCAATTTCATCTTCGGCTTCAAGTAGGCGCTCAAACAAAGTGCGTTCGGGTTCGGCAAGAGTTACCTTTAGTTGCTCGGATATTTTTGAAACTATATCCGACGCGTGTTTACGGCGCTCACTTAGCGTAGCACTTTGCGGGCGTATGTTGCTGTAGTATAATTCCTCGATAAAATTCATGGTGTAGTCCTCCGTAAAAATTTCTTTAAGAGTATTATACTACGAACGATCAGCCGCGCCCAGCGACAGAAATGTAGAAAATATTGCAGCCGGTCTGTACAAGGCGCCTAAACATTATTTGTTATGTGCATAAATGCGCTCATAAAAATTTATTGTAAACGGAACATAGGCAGGCAAAGCAAAATGTCACGGTTTAGAGCGATTTAGATATAGGTTTTATGCGGATTTTAGGACTTGAAAAACGGAAGGCGGTGACCTTCCGTTTTTGCGTTCTAAAACGTGACACATACAAAAATATCCTGAAACAAAAGGTTTCGGGACAAATTGGAAAACTCGCATATTTGCTTGATTTTCAGCCGTTTTATACCGCTAAACGACAAAATTTACTATAATGTCAGTATAGCATAAGACGAGCGGCAAGTCAAGTGTTTATGCGGAATTATGGCAACACCAAAAATCGGCGGATTTAATTCTCCGTCAGAGATTTAGTCAAAAAAGGAGGGTTTTTATGGCTCGCAGAGGCGAAAACATTTACAAGAGGAAGGACGGTCGTTACGAGGGTAGGTACATAAAGCGCTACGACATCAACGGCAAGGCGGTTTACGGGTATGTTTATTCGCGAAATTATGCCGATATAAGGAGCAAACTGGCGAAATGTAAATCGGGGAAAGTGCCGAAGGCTACAGGTTCGAGTACGCCGCTGTCTGAATGGCTCGCAATATGGATCGACTCAGATAACGGCATTAAAGAAACGACGAGGGCGCTCTATCGGCGGCATATCCGAAACAATATATCTCCGAAAATCGGTAAGTATCAACTGCGGAAGCTAAATGTTGACATTTTGCAATCGTTCGTAAACAATCTGAAGTTCGCGCCGTCAACGGTTAAGCTGATATTTACAATATTGAAGTCGGCGCTGATGTGCGCGGAGGATAAGGGATTTATCGAAAATATCTGGTCGAAGGTGAAGCTGCCGAAAAGCGAAAAATCGGAAGTTACTATACTCACGCCGCAGGAGCAGCGCAGATTGGAAGCGGTTCTGACCGAGAAAAACGACATCGGGATTTTGATTTGTCTGTACACAGGCTTACGGATAGGCGAATTGTGCGCGCTGAAATGGAGCGATATAGACTTCGCCGCCGGACAAATGCACATAAACGGCACGCAGTCGCGGATTAACGGCGAATTGAAAATAACTCCGCCGAAAAGCAAAGCGTCAAAGCGGTCGTTTCCGATTCCCGATATTCTTATGGAAAAGTTGAAAACGCACGAAAACTACAGCGAGTTTGTGTTGTCAAATCACGGCGGAATGGTCGAGGTCAGAGCGTATCGACGTAGATTTAAGGAGTTGTTGAAACTTGCGGGATTGCCTGACATAAAATTCCACGCGCTCCGCCATACGTTTTCAAGTCGTGCGTTGGAGGTGGGTATGGATTATAAAACACTGAGCGAGATTTTAGGTCACGCTTCGGTTTCGATTACAATGGATTTATACGTTCATTCGCTTGACGAACACAAGAAAGCGCAGATGAACAAGCTGAACAGTCTATATTCGCCGTCGGAATAATCCGTCGGGATTGGCGGAACACTCGGTAAATTCGGGTGTTCCGCTTGTTTTGTCCTGAAACCTTTTGTTTCAGGACAATGGGCGGTTAGCTTAGTTATTATGCGGATTTTGGTTGTGGGTTATACGCGAATGACGGAGAATAAAAGAAAGGGGACTATCCTATGAAAAAACGATTTATAAGTTTATTGTTGTCGCTGTCGATGTTGGTTTCGATTATTCCGACGACACTTGCTGATGAAATTGAGCCTGATAACTCCGTGCAAAACAACGAGAACCGTGTTGAGGCAACGAAAACGGCATCGGTTGAAACGTTATCGCCGGATGAAACGAATGAAGTGTCAGAGACAACATCTGAACCGATTGAAACAGCTTTTCCAAGCGTTGAAGCAGAAACACCGGAAGCAACTCCTACGGAGTCGGTTACGGCTTCGGATGATGACAGTATTGAGGAGATAGACACATCTATTCAACTTACGGCGACCGGTACATATTATCCTGAGTATGGATTTTATTTTGATGAAGCGAGCGGTACTATCACGGATACAGATAAGGATATTTCTGGCACACTAAATATTCCGGAAAAGATTAGTGGTAGTGAAGTTAAGCAAATAGGATATCAAGCATTTTCTGAATGTACATCTCTAACAAGAGTTAATATACCCAAGACTGTAACAAGTATTGATTCATATGCCTTTCAGGATTGTACAAACCTGTCGTATGTAACATTAAACTATAATAATGCTCGTGAATTTACCTGTAAAATAAACAGCTATGCGTTTAAAGGCTGCAGTAATCTTAAAGAATTAATTTTACCTGATAGTGTTACTTCTTTAGGCAGAGAAATTATTGCTCAGACCGGAATTGAGAGCATAACCATACCCAAGAGCATAAAAGAAGGAGACTATGGTATTTTAGCAGACTGTCCCAGCTTATCCACAGTTATTTTGGAAGAAGGAATGACGTGGATTCCTTACGGATTGTGTTGCAGTGATTACTTTGATAATAACCATATCAATAAGGTTGTAGTACCTGATAGTGTTACGGATATTGGTGATTACGCATTTAAAAAATGTGTAGATTTGAAGGAAATTAATATACCGAAATCAGTAAAAAACATTGGGCAAGCCGCATTTGAGGATTGCACAAGTTTAGCTTCAGTGGAATTAAAATACAATAATGCCCGTGAGTTTACTTGCAAAATAAACAGTTATGCATTTAGGGGTTGCAGTAATCTTAAAGAATTAATTTTACCTGATAGTGTCACATCTTTAGGCAGAGAAATTATTGCTCAGACCGGAATTGAGAGCATAACCATACCCAAGAGCATAAAAGAAGGGGACTATGGTGTTTTAGCAGACTGTCCCAGCTTATCCACAGTCATTTTAGAAGAAGGAATTACATGGGTTCCCTATGGACTATGCTGTAATGATTATTTTAATAACAGTTATATTGATACAGTAGTAATTCCTGACACTGTAACCGAAATTGGTGATAACGCATTTAGAAAATGTGTTGAATTAAAAGAAATTAATATGCCGGCGTCACTTGAAAGGATTGGCCAATGTGCATTTCAGGATTGCGTTGGCTTGACATCTGTAAACATACCCAAAACTGTAAATACTATAGAATATAATGCTTTCTATAATTGTAGTAAATTATCTAATATAATATTTAATTATAATGAAGATGAAAATTTTACATTGCAAATAGGAAGCTATGCGTTTACGAACTGTTCCAATTTAAAACAGTTAATATTGCCCGAAAAACTTACAACCTTAGGAACTGAATGCATAAGAGGAACTGCTATCAGTAGCATAACTATACCCAATACTGTTACGTCAGCATATAGGCCTTTTGATGGTGCTATATGGCTTGATAATGTATACTTTGCGAACGGAATAAAGAAAATTCCAGATACAATATGTGCTAATGATAGTAACAATAGCTATATAACAAAAGTTGAGATCCCTATGTCTGTTACCGAAATAGGATACGAAGCATTTGAGAATTGTATACGTTTGCCCCAAATTACTATCCCCGAAGGAGTAACCAGCATTGGGTGGGAAGCGTTTAATAATTGCCCGAATTTAACCGTATACTGCGCTGAATCCACTCCGGCAATAACAGAGTTAATAGATAATAATATAAATTTCAGTATAACAAAGAACATATCATCATACGAAAATCTTGTGTACTCCAATACACATTTTGTAACTGATTACAGTGATGTATCAACAGCGGGTATGGTTAATCTTGAAGTGCAATATAAATTCAAAGATGACGTTATAGAGCGCATAAAAAATCCCTCTGTAATTATTCGTTTACCTGAAGCAGTAGAGGTATTAAACAGCACAGTTAAGGTTAATGGAGTGGTATCAACAGATTTTGAAAATGATAACAATATTCTTACAATACCGGTTACCGAAATGTCGGGTACCGTGTCATTGTGTGCCGAACCGACTGAGCAGACGCGTATTTTGAGCTATGCGCTGATGTCATATAATTTAGACGATAGTTGGGATAAACAGAAAGACGTGATAGGAGTTATAAATCAGGACATTCCAATACTAACCGTAAAAGCGGATAACGTAACAGCATCCGATAAAATAACCGTTAGCGGTGTGGCTGTGCCGTAAGAAACCATTGATTTCTATTGCGGAAATGAAAAATTAGGAAAAGCAACAGCGTTGATCTCCGGTAAATATCAGGCAGAAATAACCCTGCCATCAACTGAAAATTATAAAACATATACCATAGAAGCTGTTTCAGGCGACTACTCCGGCGCAGAAATAACAGCAAAGACAGATGTAACATACCAAGAGGGCGCACCTGAACTTACTTCTTTCGATATGTATTACAATGGAGTAAAGTATGACTTGTTTGCTGCAAGAGAGATTAAGCCGACAATCACTTTCGCTTCAAATATTCCCTTCTCATTTAGGGTGAAGTTTGATAATGTCGAGAACTTGGAGCAGGTCTATATTGTCAGCAACCGCAATAACAGCATAAAGAAAATGAAAGCAGAATATGACTCCGCGAGTGGTACATATATCGCGACAGGTTATTTTGACGACAGCAATCATAGTTATGTGCCGGGTGTAATTTCAGTTGAATATCTGCAAAAAGGTGAACCGTTCTTATTCAGCGAAGAAATTGACTTTAGCTCTGCGAGATATGTAAATACCATGCCCGAAGCATGGGAGGGCAATACAATCACGCTTACGAACGACGAGGGTGAAGCCGAAGCAGAGATACATTTAACCGCAGTTTCAGACGATAACCTTCAAGGTGTAATAAAGTTCGTAAATACATTGCGCGGTGACCTCGACTTTAATATATTTTCAGAGGTAATACCGTCATATATAACTCGTGAAAATGCGTCTGAATATGGCTATGAACGAGTAGTTGACGAAGCAGGGGAAGAATTGTATGTTAAACTCGCAGAGGAAGCAGATAGTAAAATACAGAGCGAGGTTCTTAGCTTCGTACAAGGAAAGACATCTAAGTTCTTTATTGAAAATAAGGCATATGGCGCTGACATGGCTCTCGGTAGCCTAAATTCTCTTTCATCAGTTCTGGGTGATGTTGACAAAGTAATCACATATAATAACAACAGAGTTGATATAAACAGCGCAAAACAAGAAGTATTAAATTCTTCGTATAGCCCTGAAGAAAAGCAAGAAAGATTGTGGAAACTTGATGTTGCTCAAAAATCCAACAATGCAAACCTTGCCATTTTGGCACTATCAACGGCGCTAACATTATCAGGTGTGGGAGTTCCAGCGGCGTGTAGTCTAATACTGGCTGGTTTATCCTATCAAAACACAGCATATATCGAATATGCGCTCGGAGATTGGTCTGGACTCGCTTCACGCCAAAGTGCCGGAACAAACCTAACTTTCCGGTGGAAAATTGACCCAAGCGGATATGTTTATGAAGCTGTTACAAGTAACAGACTTGAAGGAGTAACGGCAACCGCATATTGGAAGGAAGATGAAAACGGCATATCAACTGAGTGGAACGCTGCAGAGTACGAGCAAGCAAACCCGCTTATAACTGATGTGAACGGTATTTATTCATGGGACGTTCCCGAAGGTTTATGGCAAGTCAAGTATGAAAAGGACGGATATGAAACGCAATACAGCGATTGGCTGCCCGTTCCTCCGCCGCAGACAAATGTGAATATCGGCTTAGTGTCGAAAGCTGTTCCGAAAGTAGAGAGCGCTGTTTTGACTTCGAATACTCTGGCAATTACATTTGATAAGTATATGAAGCCCGACACAGTTACCAATGTTAAAATAGGTGGACACACATATACAATGGACTACAGCAAAGATGAAACTGCTCCCGACGGAACGGTTTACGCGAGAACATACACCTTCAAATTGAACGAGCCTATTTCCGAAGGGGAAAGTGTTCCGGTTTCAATAAGCGATGCCGAAAGCTATGCAGGCGTGAAAATGACCGCATATAACGAGGACGTTGTTTGCTCCAATAGTGTAGAGAATGAATATTTAGCGCGTGTTGAAAATGCAGTTGAAGATAAATCTAACAAGACTATATCGGCAGATATTATGAATATCTCAGATAAAATGCAGTCATTTGACGCTATATGCGCAACATATGACGCGAGTAGCAGACTGACAGGACTGAAAACAATGCCTATAGTCGGATTAGCCAAAGAGGAATCGTGGAGAACTGTTTTCAAGCTTGATACGGAATGGAGCAGCTATAAAATATTCGTATGGGACAGCTTGAATGGCATGAAACCGCTGTCTGAATAAAATTAAATCAGGTCACTTTCATATAATTACACAAGGCGGCAAAGCTACAGCAATGCCGCCTTGTTGATTTTGCACAAAAAATTTATTTTTCAAAAAAACTTTAAACAAATCGGTTGTTATTTTCATATTTCTATCGTTTATGAAGTGAAGGGGCAAAAAGGGTTTGGGTTTCCCAAAAGAAATCAAATTTTTGTAAGCGTGTACGCACTTGCTGTGCTTGCTATTCTCTAAAATAGCAGGCATAAGCAAATTTTTGTAAGTGTGGCTACACTTGCTGTGCTTGCTTCACTGCAAAAATAAGCTGATTTCTCTATATAGGTAAAAAATCTAAAAAAATTTTTTAAAAAAGTCATTATTTTTTAATTTTTATTTGTTACCTATAGTAGAAGGGGGAAAATACCAACTTTTTTAACCATTGCTAATAAAGGGGGATATCTATTAACAACGGAAAAATATAAATAATTTTTCTGAAAATGGTTGTTATTTTGCACTTTCAAACGTTCACAAAGTAGGGAGGTAAAAATCAAAGACCAATAGCGATATTATTCAGTATGCGCGCATATATGCTCTAATACCGCAATTGATTGACAACTGAATATTCCATTCATCAAATACGTTCTTTCCGAACAAGAGCCGCTTTTGACGGCGCGCCATGACGCTTTATAGCCGAGCGATCAAGCCTTCAA
>CANRBJ010000044.1 GCA_947628815.1 uncultured Clostridia bacterium
TAAGCTCTTTTAAAATCTATTAAAACTTTTTAGAATTTTTCAAATGTTCTATGCCAAAGGTTTCATTGTTGGGAATAGTAATACATCCCTTATAGAAGCGGAATCTGTTAATAGCATAATAAGTCTATCTATTCCCATTCCTAATCCTCCTGTTGGAGGTAGTCCTATTTCTAGTGCATTTACAAAGTCTTCATCCATCATATTTGCTTCTTCGTCTCCTGCTTCTCTTGCTTCTACTTGTTTTTTGAAACGTTCATATTGGTCTATTGGGTCGTTTAATTCAGAATATGCGTTTCCATATTCACGTCCACCTATGAATACTTCAAATCTTTCTGTTAGGCGTGAATCTGATGGTTTTCTTTTGGTTAATGGTGATACTTCTACTGGGTAATCACATACAAATGTTGGTTGTATTAGGGTTTCTTCTACAAATTCTTCGAAGAATATATTAATTATATTTCCCCTATTCTTTTTAATTTCTTCTACTTCTACACCTTTTTCTTGGGCTATTTTTATTGCTTCTTCATCTGTGTTTATTTGGTTAAAGTCTACCCCTGTTACTTCTTTTATAGCATCTATCATTGTTGTTCTTTTCCATGATGGTGTTAAGTCAATTTCTGTTCCTTGGTAATTAATTTTTGTTGTTCCTAGTATGTTTTTTGCAATTGTTGATATCATTTCTTCTGTTATATTCATCATATCGTTGTAGTCTTCATATGCTGAATATAATTCCATAGATGTAAATTCTGGATTATGCTTTAAGTCCATTCCTTCGTTTCTGAATAATCGTCCTATTTCATAAACTTTATCAAATCCACCAACAATTAGTCTTTTTAAATATAGTTCTGGTGCAATTCTTAGGTACATATCAATATCTAAAGCATTGTGATGTGTTATAAATGGCTTTGCTGTTGCTCCTCCTGCTATTGTGTTTAGTATTGGTGTTTCTACTTCCATATATCCTTTTTCATCTAAAAATTTTCTCATCTGTGTAATTATCTTACTTCTTATTTCAAATGTTTTCTTTACTTCTGGATTTACTATTAAATCTGTGTATCTTTGTCTATATCGTAAATCTGGATCTTTTAAACCATGAAATTTTTCTGGAAGTGGTCGTAAAGATTTTGAAAGTAAGGTTACGCTTTTTGCATGAACAGAAATTTCTTGTGTTCTTGTTTTAAATACAAAACCAGTAATACCTATAATATCTCCAATATCATAGGTTTTAAATTCTTTATATGCTTCTTCTCCTAAGTCGTTAATACTTACATAACTTTGAATTTTTTCATCTGAATCTTGTATAGTACAAAAAGATGCTTTTCCCATAATTCTTTTTGCAATAATTCTTCCTGCTACAGTTACATCTTTTTGTTCTAATTCTTCATAATTTGCTTTTACCTGTCCTGCTGTATGTGTTCTATTAAATTTTGTAATTTGAAATGGATTTTTTCCATTTGCTTGTAATTCTTCTAATTTTTCTCTTCTAATTTTTATTAAATGGTTTACATCTATTTCTTGTTCTTCTGTATTGTTTTCATTTTTTTCCATTTTTTATTCCCTACCTTTTACTTATAATATATTATTATATCTTAGTTTTTCCATAAAGTAAACTCATATTTTGAATTTCTTATTTTTAATAAGTCCACAAACCTACTTTTTACATTTTTCTAAGTTCTCTTGCGTGCTGTAATGCAACTTCTGTTATTGTTCCACTTGCTATTCTTGCTATTTCTTCTATAGTTTCATTTTCATTTAATTGTTTTACTTGTGTTTTAGTTTCGTTTGCTTTAACTTGCTTTTCAATAAAATAATTATAATCTCCTTTTGCAGCAATTGGTGCAAGATGTGTTACGCATAATACTTGATGCTTACCTGCTATTTTTTTCATTTTTTCTGCTACACTACTTGCTGCTTTTCCACTAATGCCTGTATCAATTTCATCAAATACTAATACAGGAACTTTATCTATATCTGCTAATACATTTTTTATTGCTAACATTATTCTAGACATTTCTCCGCCAGAGGCAATTTTTATAAGTGGTTTTGTTTCTTCTCCTATATTTGTTCTTATGCAAAATGCTACTTTATCTAATCCATTTTCATTAAATTCTTTTTCATTATTGTGTTCGATCTTTATTTCAAAACTTGCATTTTTCATTTCTAAATCTGATAATTGCTTATTTATTTCTTTTGATAGTATTATAGCACTTTTATTTCTTATTGCATTCAGTTTTATACATATTTTTTGCATACTCTCTTCTAAAGATTCTTTTTGTTTTTTTAAGGTATTAATATATTCTTCTAAATTTTCGATTTTATTTATTTCTTCTGAAATTTCTTCCTTATATGCAAGTATTTCTTCTATATCGTTTCCATATTTTCTTTTAAGAGAAAATATTAAATCTAATCTTTTTTCAACATTTTGTCTTTCTTCTTCATCAAATTCTGTATCTTCTTTAAAAGCATTAATATCGCGTGCAAGTTCTTGCAAATCATAATATATGCTTTTTAAGTTGTTTGATTTTTCTTCGTATTTTTCGTCTAGAGCTTCGATTTTTTCTAATGCTCTTACAGCTTTTGAAATTGCATCTATAGCATTTTCTCCTATTTCTATATCAATTTCTTTTAGATTTTCAGATATTTTTTCAGAATTTAAAATTTTACCTCTTGCTATTTCTAATTCTTCATCTTCTCCTATTTTTAAATTTGCTTCTTCAATTTCGCTTAATTGATATTTTAATAAGTCTAATTTTCTTTGTTTTTCTTTATCATCACCATAATTTTCTTTTAATTCACTTTTTATTTCGCAATATTTATTATATTGTTCCTTATATTCATTTTTTATCTTTGCTAATTCTTTTTTTGAAAAATTATCTAAATAATCAATATGCGAACTTTCATCTAATATTGTTTGATTATCTAATTGTCCATGAATATCAATTATATCTTTCATAAAATCTTTTAATTCACTAACTGTCACAAGTCTACCATTTATTTTGCATAAATTCCTACCATTTGAATATATTTCACGCGATACAATTATATTTCCGTCTATTGCATTTTCATTTTCTGGTAAATACAAACATAATTCTACAAAAGAATAGTCTTGTCCTTTTCTTATCATCTCTTTTGAAAATCTGCCACCAGCAATAACTATTAATGAATCAACTATTAAGGTTTTTCCCGCGCCTGTTTCTCCAGATAAAACATTAAAACCTGTATTAAAGTTTATATTAATATCATCAATTATCCCTATATTTTTTATATGTAAATTAGAAATCATTATTTCTTTTACATGATACAAAATATCATGTGCTCCTTCCCTATTTATTAGCTTTTTTACTTGAATTACTTATAATTCAATATGCGATTTTTCAACTACTTTTTTTATTTGTTCCTTTATAGAAAAAAAATCCATATCATGCTTTTCTTTTTTCATATATGCAATATATTCGATGTTTCCTGCTGGCCCCTTTATTGGAGAATAGTCTAATGCGCAGATTTTAAATCCTAAACCGTTTGAATATAACAATACCTTTTCTATTACTTTTTGATGAACTTTTTTGTCTTTAACTACTCCATTTTTATTTAAAAATTCTTTACCTGCTTCAAATTGTGGTTTTATTAAAATAACAATTTCACCGGTTTTGTTTTAGAAGTTCATATGCTTTATCTAAAACATTGGTTAATGAAATGAAGGAAACATCTATTGATATAAAATCTACTTTTTCAAAGTCTTTAGAATTTATATTTTTTATATTTGTTCCCTCTAAATTAACTACTCTTTCATCATTTTTCAATTTGTTATCCAATTGGTTATGTCCAACATCTATTGCAAAAACTTTTTTCGCGCCATTTTGTAACATACAATCTGTAAAACCGCCAGTAGATGCGCCAATATCAATACATATATTATTTGTAAGCGAAATAGAAAATACCTTTATAGCCTTATCTAACTTAAGTCCTCCTCTACTAACAAATTCTTGTACTTGTTTTTTTACTTCTATTTTGCAGTCCTCACTAAAAACTTTACTTGTCTTTTCTACAAGTTTATCTTTAACATAAATACATTTATTTTCAATTGCATATTTTGCTTTTTGCCTTGTTTCAAAATATCCTCTTTTCACAAGTAAAATATCTATTCTTTCTTCCATACTTTCTCCTGTTTTTTGTTCATAAATAATTCCTAATCCATTCTTTATTAATACCATTTCTATATTGTAACTTGAACTGTAAAAACTAAAAAATCCTAAAACATTTATATTAAAATTGTTTTAGGATTTTATTGGCTCCTCTTGTTGGACTCGAACCAACGACCTATCGGTTAACAGCCGAGCGCTCTACCAACTGAGCTAAAGAGGAATGTTCTTTATTAATTATAACCATATAATATCACTACTATACAATTTTGTAAATATTTTTTTGAAATTTTTTCATTTTTTTATTAAATTATTTCCAAGTCGTATAAATAAATCTTCTAAATATTTTTTTATTTGCCTATATAGTTATGTTTTTGCATTTAACACATTTTTCTAAAATTTCGTATAATCTATCCACTTGTTTGGTTAAAAATAGATATCCTATTAAACCTTCTAATGCAGTTGCGTAACTATATTCTGCTACATTTGCATTTTTAGGTAGATGATGGTTTCCGTGTATTGCGTGCCCTTCTTACTATATCTCGTTCTTCTAAAGATAATTCTTGCATAATGTTTTGTAGTATTTGGGCTTGTGCTCCTGCTTTTACATATTTTATTGATTCAATATGTAGTTTATGTGGTTTTTGGTTTGTAGTATTTACAAGCTCTGTTCTTACATATAATTCGTATACTGCATCTCCTACATATGCCCATGTAAGTGGTGACATAAGATTTACTTCTTTGCTACTTTTGGTAATTAAATGTTCCATTATTCTATCCAATAAATGTTCCTCCTATTTTGCTTTTTCTAATGATATTCTTCCTATTTTTCCTGTTCTAAAATCATCAAGTAATAGTCGTGCTACTTTTTCTTCGTCAATGTTACCTCTTGAAATAATTGCTCCTCTTTTTCTACCTATTTCATAAAAAACTTCCATAATTTGTTCATTAGGATTTTCCGACTTTGACATTATTTCTTCTACCTGTTCTTTAGATAACTGATATCTTTTATATAGATTATCTTTATAATTTTCTAGTAAGAATTTTAATAAATAAAATGCAATTTCTGTTCTTTCTAGTATATCATCTTTTATTGTTCCAATATATGCAAGATTTAAAGCAACTTGCTCATTTTCAAATTTAGGCCACAATACACCTGGTGTATCTAGTAATTCTATGTTATTAGATACTCGAACCCATTGCTTTTGTTTTGTAACACCCGGTTTATTACCTACTCCTGCAGAAGTTCTTTTAGAAATGCGATTAATAAAAGAAGATTTTCCAACATTAGGTATTCCAACTATCATAACTCTAATAGATTTTCCTATTCTCCCTTTTACAAAATTTTTTTCCCTATCTTCTTGCATAACTTTTTCAATTTTCCTAATTACATCAGGAATTCCTGTTCCAGAGTTTGCATCAGTTAAAACTGCAACTTCTTGTTGTTCTTCGAAATACTTAATCCATTTCTCATTTTCGTGTTCATCTGCTAAGTCACATTTATTTAATATAATTATTTTCTTTTTATTGCCAATCATTTCTTTTAAATTTGGATTTTGACTGGCAATTGGTATACGAGCATCTAATAGTTCAATAACTACATCTATTAATTTCAAATCCGCAATAATTTGTTTCTTCGTTTTTGCCATATGGCCCGGATACCAGTTTATATTTGTGCTATTTTCCATTTTTTCACTTCCTAACTATATGCTTTATTATTTTTCATCTTCTTCTACAGAAAATCTAATTATTGAAGATATTCCTGATACTATTTCTAATATGTTTCCAAATATACATACATATGCACCAACTGTATAGTTATAATATACCCAAATAAATGCTGCAATTAGAAATACTATTCTAATCCATGTAGAATTTTTCATCCATGATGAAATGGTATAGAATAGTGTTATTATTATTGGTATTAATGATAAATAATTGTCATATGTAAATAAACCTAATATAATTACTAACAAAACAAATACTATTAGCCATAAATTAGATATATTTTCTTTTTGTTTTCTTTTTCGATAAAATATGTAACACCTAAAAAAAGATGAAAAATTCATAGAGGCTGCTGAAAATACTCCTAAAAGTGCATATTGTATAGTGTAAAATAAATTAGCAAGAGCTTGCAAGAATAAGATTTTATATTGCTCTTTATAATTAACACTAATAACCCATAGGAAAACTGCAACAATTCCTATGAGCTGTATTACATAATTATTCATAACACTTACTCCTAATAGTTTCTATATTGGTTTTGGTCTGCTCTATCATCTATTTTTCTATCAAATTCTTTATTTTTATAAAACCAGTCTGTCTTTTTATCTACTGGATGAGCTGTTCTATTTTTATCTACTAATAATGTAAAAAATACAACTACCGGAATAATTATTCCTACAAAAGAAACCATTATATTAGATGCCTCTGTTACAGTAAGCGGTGTTCCTTCTATTATTTTTATAACAGTGTTATATAAATCTACTCCAAAATACATTCCATATGTTATTAAATATATGATACCACCTAATAATTTTCTTTTTGCTACAAGTACAATGCTTAGTAGTGTAACAAACAATAAAATAATCTCCATATTCATATTTAATGGTTCAAAACCAAAGTTTATTCCTAATGAAGTAGTAAACGCAACTATTAGACGAAAAACCCAAAACATTACCATAAAAAATAAAAATAAGTAACTTGATAAACTTCTCATTTGTATTCCTCCTTTAAACATATTTATTCTAGCATATTTTTTATTTTTTCGCAAGTTTTACTTTTTCATAAACATTTTAAGTTTATAAATATTTTTTATTTTTTGTGAAAAAATATTATAAACTTATTTTTAGGAGGAAAACGTGAATCAAATTATATATATAAAACAAGATAATTCATATATAAACGATGTTCCAAAGAAAAAACACTTATTAAAAACTTTTTTCCAATTCCAACTGTTGTTTTGTAGTATAATTGTGCTTAGTACTTCTATTTATTATGGTTATAACTTATATAATAAATACCAAAAAGAAAATATTTCTAAAAAATTAATAAACAATTTTAATATAACAAGATTATATGCTAATGGCACTTATAATGCTATAAACACTGCAAATTCAGAAAATTTTTATAAGATTGAAGATAATAGTTTTAATGTTATTGGTCTAATTGAAATTAATGTTATTGGAATTAATTATCCTATTTTATCTACTATCAACAATGATTTATTAAAAATTGCACCTTGTAGATTTTTTGGACCTCTTCCTAATGAAGTTGGAAATATGTGCATTGCTGGTCATAATTATAACAATTATAAATTTTTTAGTAAATTAAAAAAATTAGTTGTTGGAGATATAATTAATATATACGATTTATCACGGAAGGAAAATAGAATATTCTGTTTATAAAACTTATGAATCTAATTGTAATGATTTAAGTTGTACAAACCAGAATACAGATGGCAAAAAAGAAATTACTTTAATTACTTGTAATAATATAAAAGATAAACGTAGAATTATAAAAGCTTCTGAAAAAATCTAATAAACGGATAAGCTCTTTACTTATCCGTTTTATATCAATTAAATATTTTTATAATCTCTAACTTTTTTATATGCATATAATGCTGATACAGCAAATATTGCAATTACTGCTATTACAGTATAATCATTTGCTCCTGTTTGTGGTAAATTTGATGTATTATTATATGTGCTTGTGTTTGATGTAGTATTTGAAGTTGTGTTAATTGTTGTACCACCTGCTGTATTTGCAGTATTACCAATTGTATTTGTAGTATTAGTTGTATTCATTGTATTAGCAGTGTTTGTGGTACTACCACCCGTTGGATCTTCATCTGTTATTAAAACTGGCTCATCATCTGTTGCAAGTACTATTGTTGCACCTAATAAAACTACTACTAGCATTACTAAAAAAACTCTTTTTAAATTTGTCATATGAATTCCCTCACTTATTTAATATTTTAATATTATTATTCTAAATCTACTAATATTTATACTACAAATTTTTTTTAATTGCAATAGTTTTTTCCATTTTTTCTAAATTTTATTCGGAAATTTAACAGTCCATTAATAAAATGAATCTTGTAAGCATGAAAAATGCTTAATTTTTTTGTCAAATTTT
>CANRBJ010000045.1 GCA_947628815.1 uncultured Clostridia bacterium
TTTCCTCTCTTGTTATTTGATTATTGCTAATTATTAAATTTAAAATTTGTTGTTCATTTTTAGTCAATCTTATTGTGCCTTTTAATGTGTCATTTATTGTGTCATGTGTTGACACTTTATTTTCGGAATCATACTCAAATGGATTTTCTTTATATTTAAAAGAAACTCTTAAAAAATGATCCATAAATATAAAGCAACTTTTATCATAAGCCTCTAAAATTCTTAAAACTCCAGATCCGATATTTTCAATTAAATCGACATCTTTAAATACTCTAATAAGCTCTTTGTTTCTTGGAGCAGTAACACCTTCTAAAAATTCTTCTTGTGATAATTCTTGAGGAAGTCCACCACCAGAAGTAATCTCTATTCTATC
Organism: uncultured Clostridia bacterium; assembly: GCA_947628815.1. Classification (GTDB taxonomy): domain Bacteria; phylum Bacillota; class Clostridia; order TANB77; family CAG-508; genus RGIG8482. The sequence continues at coordinate 374 of CANRBJ010000045.1, forward strand.
AGAATACAATTCAATTATTGGAGAAGTATTATAAGTATAATCACTATGAACAATAGCATTTATAACAGCTTCTTTTAAAGCTTTACTATCTATCATTTCAACTTCTTTTCTGCCGTTATATTCTATTTTTGCATAAATTGTATTTTCGGCAACTAATCTATCTAATATTCTATGTGTAGCAGTAATTATACAACAGTAACCATATTCATGATTCTCTATCAATTCTAATTTATTTGTCCCTAAATATTTAACTAACTTTATTGATATATTATTTTCATCAGCAAGCAAATAAGCATTATAATTGTATTTACCTTCACTAGTTAAAAGATTTAAATTTTTAGCAAAATTATCATTAAGTTTCATTCCGTTTTCTTCATAGTAAATTTTCAATTGCCTGAATGTTAAGTCTTGTCTAGGAGATTCTAGTTCTTTTAGAGATGTTTTAACACGCCTAGAATACATTTCATCAATCATATCAAATGTCATTCTTTCTTTACTACTGCCAACTCTTATATAACAACCTTCAGGAGTTCTACCTTTTTTTCTTAAATAATAAGGCTTTTCAGTTCCACTAGATAGAACAACTTTGATTATCTCTTTATCATCTATTGTTTCCACTATTACATCAAATAATCCTAAAGTTGAAGGTTGTATATTATTTTTAATTCTATCTTTTATTTGTAATTGTGTTAAATCAATATCTTTAAGTCCAACTACTTGTCCATCTTTTCTAATACCTACATAGATAATTCCACCCTCTTTATAATTAAGAAAGGCAATAACTTCTTCTTCAAAATCTTCTGTTAGTTGTTGTTTGTATTCAATTCTATTTGTTTCAGAATTTGGCATAAAATCACTCCTTTTATTTAGTATCCTGCTTTTTATTTTTTTAGTATATTTATTGTACTATTTTTTTATTCATTATGTCAATGAAAAAGTGAAACGAGCAAATGCTCTGAGCATATTTCGTGAAGAAATGCAAAAATAAAGAATAATATTAAAAAATTTTGAAAATAGTTTGAATAATGAAATTTCTTAAAACCAAGTTGTATCAATACTTTTAAATGATTTTGAATAAAAATAAAAATGGAGTGCTTTCAAAAACACTCCATTTTGGAGCAGATGAGAAAAGTCTAAATGCTAAAAGCCACTGTTTACAAGCATTTTGCAATTTCTCTCCGTGCATATTCCGTGCAAATAAGGTATCAATAAATAATTTTAAATATTGCCAAAAAATGATAGAAAATTATTAAAAAAGTATGTTTTGTTTGCTTGCATTTTAGTTAAACTTGTAGTATATTGTTAAATGAAATGAGAATAAGCGGTGTAAAGCCTTCGAAGAAACTCAAAGCTTTTTACTACAAGAAAAAAATATGGTCTAGCCGTAATAAGCGGAGTGTGTTGCCCCTTTAACTCTTTGATGTTACAAACTACTCCACAGCTTTTATAGCTTGTGAGACTGATATATGGGGGTGGTTAGCAATGGGAGAATCTTTAATAGTAATTACATACCTATTGTTCTATGGAATGATAGGAACATCTCTTATAAACCTTGTCTTGTTAATCATCATTTGTTTTTTACTACATAGGCAATAAAAATAGCCATTCTGCTTTGCCTATAGAATGACTATTTAATTTCACTTTTTGGCAACCACTTTCGTGGTTTCTCATTTCTTAAATTTATTATACACACTTTTTATAATTTTGTCAAATACTTTTTTCACTAGTCAACTAAAAACTCTGTTCTTAATCATAGGGGCTGTAAAAAAGTCCATTTGTTATTTAGAATATGAAAATTGTTGTTTAATTATGTAGATAATAACTCTTAAATATACTGCTTAAAGCGCAACGAGAACTGGGCGGAATCCAACATTGTCAGTTGGTTGTCCACTACCATTGCTAAAACAGAATAATCCTGCATGAACACCAGATCCACAGCTACCTCCATGAGCAAAGAACATAACATCATTATATGGAATACCGCCATAGCCTGAACACCACGATGATCCAAGCAATGTAGACGTTTCATATACTGCATCTCCATATTTATTTGGATTTTTTGTATAATAACTAATAACATCATCTCTGCTATCAACTTCTTCATATACGTCTACATATTTTTTATTTCCATTACTGCTATCTCCTGCTGTCTTTAAACTCTCTCCATAAGTTTTTAGATTATCGTTATTATTATCTACGTATGCTGCAACAATTTCCCATAATCCCCCACTCATATCATAGACTCCATATATATTTCCTGTTGTACTTGCATTCTTTCCTTTTTCACTTTTATAGCCATATTTTGCTTCAAAGTTATTTATTTCGTCAGATGAATCTGAATATGAATAAGGGGTACTATCATCTCCTGGTCCCGCTCCTGCTATAAAATCTTTACACATATTTACACCAATATCTTGTCCATTTACTCCATATTTACTATGTGCTAAGTATGCTACTGCTCCCCATTCACTATTTTTCATCAAATGGCTTTGTAATTCAGTATTATATTTTTTACATACTTCAAACACATCATTTATTGCTATGTTCTTCCAACTTGTAACATTCGGTTTTACACTCAATCTGTTGTTAGTTCCTTCATTTGTAGCAGTTGCATCATAATGACTTGCTTCGAATTTTGCTACCCATATCCCTGATAATTCTATTTCTCCCCACTTGAATGCTGGATGGACTACATATTGATTTTGCACTGTACTTGGTCCACTATTTCCCGACTGTACTATTGTATCCAAACTTGCTACTATATCGGTGTTATTTCCGTCTGTATTTTCTGTTCCTTGTAAGAATTTTATGTCTATTTCTCCTCCGCTTATTGCATTTGTATGATAATTATTAATTATTCTATATGCGTATCTTGGTATCCATACCCACATACTTCCATCACTAGTCATTGCATTTGCCCAACGGCTTGTTTTTTGAGCATTTGTTGTATCTGTATAATTATACCATTGTTCATTTGTTGTTGGTGTTTCCCATGCTCCTTTTCCATCATTTGCATTTTCATTCCAATATACTGCTCTCATACCACTTCCTAATTTTGGTGTGTTTACTTTTCCATCGTAACTTCCATTTACTACTAAATTTGACATTAATGTGTCAATATCACTTAATAAATCTTGATATTTTCTTTGATCTTCTTCTGCTGATTGTTTTGTTTTTTCTGCTGCAAGTTTTGCTTGTGCTATTATTCCATTTTCCCCTAGCACCATTGTTATGGTTACTCCTGCTAGTATTAGCAATACTACAATAGTAATTACTAATGCAATTAAAGTAATTCCATGATTTTTGTCATTTTTAAATAATTTTTTCATTTGCTCCTCCTAAAAATTTTAACATAATTTTATACGTCATTATTCCGACGTCAATGCTATTATAAAATATGAAAAATTATATGTCAATATAAAACGTAAAAATACCGACGTCATTATTCTGAAACTTTTGCTAAACTAATTCTAAAAGAAGGTGAAGATATGATGTCTTTAGAACAAGCAATTAGAATAAGAATTTATAATCTTGCAAAGGAAAGAAATATAACAATAAATAAAGTTTCTACTTTATCTGGATTGCCACATACTACATTACTATCTTTTATGAATGAAGAAACACACGATCCAAGAATTTCTACATTGCTACATATATGCGAAGCCTTTAATATATCATTAAATGATTTTTTTAAAGATGAATTATTTAATGATATAAAGGCAGAATAATTTTAATTTTTACTAATTAAAAATATGACAAAATAGTATTTTAAAAAAATTTTTTAGTAACGCAGAAAGGAAAAGAAAGTTTATTGAATACCAAGAGTGATTTATAGTGATAAAAAAGACACAAAGTGGCTGAGAGAGTAAGAAAGTTATGCTTTGACTTGCAGATAGTGCAGTTACATTTTATTAAATACACGCTAAATATAAATATTATTAAACATAGTTATTAAATTATATAGAATATTAGAAAATTTTAATTACTATGAGCATTAGTAATAAGCAATAAATACAATTATTAAGTAATTTTATTTATTCCTTTATTATAGCTAAGTAATTTTAAAACTACTAATGATACTAAATAGATATTAAAAACATATCTATTTTTTTGTTGCTTTCATGCATAGAACTTTACAAAAGCCAATATCAAAGGCTTGGCTATGTAATTAAAAGCATAGAAAAGAGGGTTCCTATTCTAGGACACCCTCATATCAAAATAATCATTTCTAGCTTCCTTTGAAAATTTTATCTTATATTTTTCCATATTTTAAAGTTTCCGATTTATATTTTTTGCACTTCTTCAAAAACCTCTTCTAGAGAATATACTTCTCCTTTTTCTGTACTTTCAATTCCCTTCTCTAATTTCTTTTTTAGATCTTCTTCATCTTTTATTATTAAATTTTTAGGAGCATTATAAATAATAGAATTAAATTTTAAGTATTCTATATAATCAAGAACTTGAAAAGCAAGTTCTTCTGGTAAAGTTTCTATGGATTTAAATAATTCTTGTTTTTCTATTGACATAATTTTTTACACTCCATCTTTAAATTTTTGCAAAAAGATTATAGTATAAATTTCCACAAATTTCAAGTAATTAACATAAATCTACATAATCAAAAATGCCTTAATTTTTACAGTGAGTGCCTAGTTTTTTTCGGTATCTCCATTTTGTGCTATTAAATAACAAGCATAACGAGTTAATTTATAATCTTTGATTTCAACCTCTGCATTATTAGCACGTTTTGACAACTTATTGATGTCAATAAAATGTTCAAACACACTAATACCACTATTTTCACAAGAAATTTTAGCTTTATAAATTATTTTTTCGAAATTCTGCCAATTTGAATACTGCAAAATGAGAATAAGCGGTGTAAAGCCTTCGAAGAAACTCAAAGCTTTTTACTACATAGGCAATAAAAAATAACCATTCTGCTTTGTCCGAGAGAATGGCTATTTAACTTATACAACAGGGCAACCACTTTCGTGGTTTTTCATTTCTTAAATTTATTATACACCTTTTAATAATTTTGTCAAATACTTTTTTCACTAGTCAACTAACACAAATGCTACAACAACTTTATACCATTGACTTACATAGATTATTTTTCCGAGCAAATGCTCCGAGCATATTCCGAGCAAATAAGGTATCAATAAATAATTTTAAATATTGTCAAAAAATGATAGAAAATTATTTAAAAAGTATGTTTTGTTTGCTTGCATTTTAGTTAAACTTGTAGTATATTGTTAAATGAAATGAGAATAGCGGAGTGTGTTGCCCCTTTAACTCTTTGATGTTACAAACTACTCCACAGCTTTTATAGCTTGTGAGACTGATATATGGGGGTGGTTAGCAATGGGAGAATCTTTAATAGTAATTACATACCTATTGTTCTATGGAATGATAGGAACAACTCTTATAAACCTTGCCTTGTTAATCATCATTTGTTTTTTACTACATAGGCAATAAAAAATAACCATTCTGCTTTGTCTGAGGGAATGGCTATTTAAATCTTGCAATAGGGCAACCACTTTCGTGGTTTCTCATTTCTTAAATTTATTATACACACTTTTGATAATTTTGTCAAATACTTTTTTTCACTAGTCAACTAACACAGATATGTATTATCCTAAATTTTCTCTTAATAACATTCCGTCTGCAAAGCCTTGCATATAAATATAATTACTTTCTACATCATTTAATAATTGTATAGAATTTGTAAGTTGCTCTACTTCTTTTGAAGCTACTTTATTTGAAAGTAATTCATATATCTCAATATACTCCTCATATTTTTCTTTATACTTTTTACTTTGAGCAACTTTCTTTAATGCTAAGTCACTCCTTTCTGCAATCAAATCTTTACAATCTTCAATAAATTGTTCCAATTCTTTCTGTTTCATAATATAAATCCTCCTTAATAAAAAAATATTTAGTAAAATAGTGAAAAAACAATTAATATTTTATATTTTTAGAAAGGTTTGGACTATATACTTCATTGTACATATTACAACAAAATTATACCATACTAAATAGAAATGGTATAAAGGTGGTTTATATAATGTATTTAATTGATATTTTTCGCAAAAACGTTAAATATTATAGATTTATGAAAGAATATTCTCAAGAAAAATTAGGAGAATTGTCAGGATTAAGCACACATTATATATCTGACATTGAACAAGGAAAATATAGTCCATCAATTCCTACTATTGAGTGTATAGCAAAATCTTTGCAAATTGAACCTTATTTGCTTTTTATTGCCAATCCAAAAGCAGATCAATTATCTTCAAGAGTTGATATACATAGAAAAAACAAAAAATTATAAATTCACACTTTTTACCTTCTTTCTCATTATAGCATACAGCATACTATGTCTGCAACTTAAATACATAAAAAATATGTTACAGATTTTTTAAAAGAAGATTAACAATATAATCTTCTTTTCTATTTTTTTAAATAAATTATACGTTAACTAACTACACGAGAAACTTCCTCTATAATAGTTTTATTAGTAAATAAATATTCATCATATTCAAATCCAAAAACTTTTTCAAAATTTTTTATTGCTTTTTCTTCTACTCTGCTGTTTAAAGCATACGAAATATCATTCTTTACTTGTTTTGGGGTTATATTGTTATAACTGTCTGCAATATTTTTATAAATATCTTCTATTATAATAAAATCATTATTAGCTATTATCATTATTTGAATTGCTTTATTAAGATACTTTGTGCCTCTAAGGCTAGTATTTAAACCTAAGGAAAGCAGAATATTAAAGATAATTATAACTTTTTTATTATTAATTTCTTTCATACATAATTCCCCCAAAAATAATTTTATAAGTAATTATTCATATAGTTTTAAATTTATTATAGTACAAGTATAACAGAATTATGCAAACAGTTCAAAAATATAAAATCTGCTTATATGCAGTAAAATATGCATATAAGCAGATTTTTCACATATAAATTATTTGTTTTATTATCTTTTAATGAAAAATTATGATAAAAACTATAACTTTTAACAAAAATTAGATTTTCTTCCGTTTTCCATTTTCGAGCAGAAAAAACAAAATAAAAATTCTACAATACTTGCTACTATTAACTTATACAGATTATTTATCCGTGCAAATCGTCCGTGCATATTCCGTGCAGAAGTGCAAAAATAATGAATAATGTTAAAAAATTTTGAAAATAGTTTGAATAATGAAATTTCTTAAAACCAAGTTGTATCAATACTTTTAAATTATTTTGAATAAAAATAAAAATGGAGTGCTTTCAAAAACACTCCATTTTGGTGCAGATGGCCGGAATCGAACCGGCACGGATTATTCGTCCGCAGGATTTTAAGTCCTGTGCGTCTGCCAGTTCCGCCACATCTGCATAAATGTAATTTTGCAAATAAATTAAATGCAAAACTTTGAACTGACAAAAGTAATTGTACTACAAATATATATCAAATGTCAAGTATTAAAATGAAAAATTTTTTCGTTTGTGCCGTTTTTTTAACTTTCCAAAATAATATCACAAATTTTTTTTACTTTAAATTGCCAATTTCTTTCAAATTTTATAATTTACATTTTCTTCCAGACAAAAAGGCCAAAATATCCCTATTGCAAATTTGCATATTTTTTTCATTCATTATCATTCTTTATGCAACTAAACTTCTTATATTTTTTTGCTTATTTTTTATATGACCTTTTGCCATTGTTAACATTACTACAAACGTTAGATGTAACATTAAATCCATTTTCTTTAAGCCTCGTATAAAATGATCATTAAACATATAATCTCTATCTATTCTTCCATTTAATCTTTCTACTT
>CANRBJ010000046.1 GCA_947628815.1 uncultured Clostridia bacterium
CTTTTTTCCCCGTGAAAAAGTGCTCATTATAAGCTCCTCCTTTTATTATGGCAAAATTTGCCACAAAATTTAAACATGAACTTTTGTCATTATACCACTATGTAAAAAATATGTCAAAAAATGTTGTTTTTTAATCATGGTAGTTTCATCAAATATTACAAAATTATAATATTTGAATTTAAACATTGATTTTTCAATACTTTCGTAATTGATAAATTATATATTAAATTAGTCAAATAAAACAATTAAAATAATTTTAGTGGTATATATAAGTTGATATTTAAGTATTTTTTTAAATGTTACAAAATTGTAATAAATGAAGAAATTCCCATGGATATCTCATGATTAATTTTATAGCGTGGAAATACAAAAGAAAATATTCATATACCAATAGAAACACTTAAAAGATTAACAAACTATGAAAATATAAAATATGAGATAGAAAATAACGAAAAAACAGATAGCCTATATATAACTAAAAATGAGCTAGAAAAAGCATATATAGCAATACAAAGAGTAGCTACACTAGAAAATGAAAATACTAACTTAAAACAAGAAAATAACAAATTAACACAAGAAAATATTAATCTAATGAAAGAGAATATCAAACTAAAAAGTTATATACAATATATATTTGAAGTAGTAAAAACTATTTTTGATTTTCCAATTGATAGACTTAAAAGATTAGTTGATAATTTTGTAAAAAGCATAAATAAGTAAGTAAAGATACTATAAAACGTAGGGGTTTGTAAAAGTTGTATTCCGTGGTAAATTTTATCACGGAATACAGTATGTTTTAACTAATTTTCTCAATATCTTCTATTTCTACTATATTATCTTTTATTGCTCCCTCTACTAAAATATTATCTCCTTTATTTACATTCTTGTAAACAAATTCTGCTATTTCGTTATATGCTTTTAAATATATAACTTGTTTATTTTCTATTTCTAATTCTAGTATAATAATACAAATATGATTTTTGCTTAAGCTTTTTTTACTTTTATCATATACAAATTTTAAATCTTTTTTATTTATTACTTTTCCTTTTAAAAAACATAAGTTTATCATTTTTTCTATCTCCTTGTATAAACAACATAATTTCAGTTATAAAATAAGGCATAAAATTTATACTTTCTATTTTAAAGTTAAAACCTTAAAATCTACTAATATAAATTTTATTGATACATTTTTACCTTTAAAAGTATCATATATACTTTTATCGGAAGGAATAAATCTCTTTAAATACTAATACTTTCACTGAATATATTCCTTAAAATATATTATCTGGAATTTGTATTAGAGTGTGGTACGGGAGCTGATGTTGTTGTTGCTGCTGTTGGTAGGATTGTTGTTGTTGCGGTTGCTAGCTGGATTGTTAGAACCTGAATTGTTGTAATTGCCCCCACGATTAATACGATTGTTGGTGTTGTAGGCCTTTTGATTTATCCCTAATATTACTTTAATAATATTTATAATATTAATTTTTTATATATTTATTTAATTACTCAATTTCAAATATTTTTTCACTTAAGTTATAAATGTTAGCATAATGTATATAGCCCATATGTCCTGCTAAATATCTTTTTGCTTCTTTGCTATTTATTTCACCTTTTTTAATTCTATATTTTAGTTCTTTTACTTTTTTCTTTAATTTTCGCTTGCCTCTATCTCGTATTTTTAGCCTATATTCATTTATTTTATACCCACAAAAGTTTATACCTTGCTTACTTTTAAATATTTGTGTTTTTTCATTTAATTCTAATTGTAAATTTTCTTCTAGAAATATTTTTATTTTTTCTAATATTTCTTTTGCTTCATTTTTAGTTTTAACTAATATTGCACAGTCATCTAAATATCTAAAGTAATATTTTACTTTTAATTCATTCTTTATATATTGATCCAGTTCATTTAAGTATATATTTGCAAATAATTGTGAAGTATAATTGCCTATCGGTAAACTTTTGTTTGCTGTTTTTATTTCTTCTACTTCTTTTGCTTCTTCTTTTGTACAATTTGAGTATATTATCTCTTTTAAAAGCCAAAGTAATTTTTTATCTGCTATTTTCCTTTTTAATATTTTAAATAATATTTCTTTATCAATACTCTCAAAATATTTTCTTATGTCCATTTTTAATATATAGTATTCATTCCATATATTTTTACAATGTTTCATTGCTTTTTGAACATCTAAACAAGCCTTATGCATTCCTCTATTTTTTATACAAGCATAAGTATGATATATAAAGCATTTTTCAAAGTATTCTTTTAAGAAATTATCTACTACAAATCTATGTACTATTCTATCTATATATTTGCTTTTTTCTATTCTTCTTAGTTTTGGCTCTGTTACATAAAATATACTGTAGCCTCCATGTTTATATGTTCCATTTTTTAGTTTTTCATATAACCACATAATATATTCTTCTTGTTTTAAATTAAATAATATTACTTCTTCTCTATAACCTTTACCTTTTCTACTTAATATATGTGCTTTCATTAAATTTTCAAATGTTAATTTTTTATCAAATTCATTTCTAATAGTTCTTGGCATAATATTTTATTAAACCTCCTACTATTCTTCCTATTTCTGCTATTTTACTTATTGCTACTTCAAATTTCTTTTGATCTATCCATTTATTTTTATACATTATTCTTAAGTAAATTCTTTGGCAATTTAGGTATACATCTATTTTATTTAAGTAATATGTTCTTTTTCCTTTTTCTACTTTGTTCATCATTAAAATATTTTCTAAAGTTTGATACATAGATGTTTTATATTCATTGCCAATATTAAATTTTTCTATTCTTGGAAGTTTTAATATTACTTGTAGCATATATTCTATATATTCTTGAACCTTAGGAATTAATTTTAATTCTTCTTTATTTTCTTTATTTCCTATATTTTGTCCATTTCCTCTATTTTCTCTATTTTCTTTATTTGCTTTTATATTATTTTCTTCAATATTTTTGCTATTTTCCATCTTCTTCACTCTTTTCTTGTAGTTTATTTAATACACGTTTTATTTTTTCTTTATTTTTACTTATTTTGTCATCTATTAAGCTATGGTATTGGCATTTACTACAATCAAAATGTTGTCTTATTTCAGATATTGGAGAACTTATATATCTTCCTATTTCTTTATATTTTCCTACGCCTATTTCATTTATACCTTTGGGTGTATAATCATATATTGCAAAAGATATATTTTTCTCTTGTAATATTTTCATTATTTTATCTATTTTTATAACTGGAATTGCACATTTGCATAATTCTTTTTTCATGCAACAATAATTTAAGCCTAAATTTTCTGTTAATATAATTGCATCTTTTCCTACTCCATAAAAGAATACACCACTTTTCATGCGTCTTTTTTTATGGCCTTATAATTGATTTTAGAAGCAAAAAAACACAAAAAAAGATATACCACGAAGTGGTATACCACGAAGTGGCTGATTCCAATGGTGTAGTTATCTTTTAGATAACTCACCATCGAAATCAGCGCTTCCCAGGTCAAGCTACTTTTTATAGCCTTTCCAAGAAGCCTTTTATTTAATTATTCTCCTACTAGCCCCAAGTTTTTCCTTCTTTCACAATGGATCTTTTCGAAACCCTTACGGGTTTCTTCTACAGTTTACAGATTTACATAAAGTGCAACTCGGGAGCCGAAGTTGAGGAGGCCGTCGGTAGGACCGTCGTCGTAGCTGCGGTAGCTAGCTGGATAGGTAGAACCGGAATCGTAGTAAACGCCCCCTCGACTAATACGACGGTCGTTGTCGAAGGCCTCTAGGGTCCATTCCCAGACATTTCCAGCCATATCATAAATGTTTTTTACTGCATAAGCTTCTTTTGAGCCTGTTGTAGTTTTATCAAATTGGTCATAATATCCCATTCCTGTACTATCTGTTATATAATATTTTCCATCTTTATTTGAATTTGTTACATTTTTCATCCAATTCATTACTGCATCCCACTGGCATCCCCATATCATACTACTTGTTACACTTGACTTAGTTTCTTGTTCTTTTTCTTCTGGTTTTAATGCTCCTTTTGCTATTTCTTTACTATTTTTATACATTGTATACCAATTATAACTTACTGTTGGACTAACTCCAGATATTACTTTTGGTTCATCTGTATTTAAGCTTGATGTTTCGTATCTTCCTATATAAAACCCGCCATTTTCTGCTACACTTTTTGCCATATTATAAAATTCTTCTTGTAACTGCTTTTTAAAATCTTCTTTTGTTTTCTTTTCTCCTGTTTGATATTTTTCTTCTACTACTTTATCTAAATAAGTTTGTTGTGCATCATAATCTGTTCCTTCTCCATTAGAACTACCTGTTACAATTGCTGGCTCTCTTATGCCACTATTTTCAGTATATGTTGTATTTGGTGTTCCTGCTGTAAATTTATTTCCATAAGTGGTGGCATATAGCTTTCCTACTAATTCTGTTTGGTCTGGTTTATGTTCCTGTCCCTCACAAGAAAATTCTCCGTCTTTATAATTAATTTTAGCTGTTGGATGTGTTCTACACATTACCATATCATTTATAGCTACTGGCACCCATACAAATTCATTTTTTGCTCTATCTTGTACTACTACTCCTTCATCTATGCTTTCTCCTTCTGTTATTTTAAATCCTGCTGGTACAGTCATTGTATCTTTTCCATCTGTTACTTTTGTTGTATCTTCAAATGGGTCACTTTGTGCTTTTGCTTCTTCTAATGTTTTTGTTGTACTTTGTTCTGGTGTTGGGCTTGGGTCTGCTGGTGGTGTTGTACCTCCAGAAGTACTGCCTCCATTTATCCAATTTTCTACTTGGTCTGGAAAGTTTGCAAAATCTTCTAGCTCTTTTTGTTTTGCATCTTCTGTTCTTTTTGCTGCTTCTTTTGCCATATCTAATATTCCGCCTTCACCTAATACAAATGTTATGGTTATTCCTGCTAGTATTAAAAGGACTACTATAGTAACAACTAATGCGATTAATGTTATACCTTTTTCTCTATTATTTGCTATTTCTTTTTTACGTTTTCTTGCTACATTATAACTTATTTCTTCTATTTCTTTTGAATTTATTTTCATTTTTTATTTTTCCTCCTCTTTGGCATTTTTTCTTTTTTAATAATTTTAAATAAAAATTCTTCTTTTTCATTTATTATTATCAGTTTTTTCTTTTTTATACATAACTTATGCACATTTTTCTCTCTTATATAATTAGCAAGATTTATTTTTATATGTAGTTTTCAATGTGCTTTTTAAGTTATGTTTTTTTGTAATTTTAATACATTTTAGTCTTTTTTGACTTAAAATATATTTTCTTTTGTTGTCTTGTTATAGTTTATACTAATTTTTCTTTAATGTCAATAGTGATTGTATTTTTAACAGGACAAAAAATGAAATAAATTTTTCAAAGTCTATAATTAAGCATTTTCAATATTTATATCGATTTTGGAAGAGCAAAAACCATATATGACTTTAATACAAAGTTTGTAAAAATGGATGACCTGAAAATAGCTATATATAAACATTATATTTTTACTTTTTATTTTTATAAAATTGAAAAATAAATAGATGTAGATATATCAATGTTTACAGAGGTTTTTAAGATTCAAAAAGTACAGAAACCATTGATAATGCTAGCTTTTACTAGCATTAAAATAAAATTTCATTTTTTTATCCTGTATTTTTAATTTATTTTTAGTTACTATTTAATAGTTATAATTACATTAAAGCTTGCATAGTACTATTCAAGCAATAACTATATTGTTTTATTACTATATTATTACAATTATATTACAAATAGTTTACTTATGTTACATAAAAATTACATTTAGTTTACAAAAAAAGATATCCACAATATTGTGGATAATGTGGATAACTTTGTGAATAACTATAAATAGTGAGCAAAAACTGTGGATAACTTTTTAAAATTATTTGTTATTCTTTTATGAAAACTCTTTATTTTTTTATGAAAACTTATTATTTTTCATAAAAAATAGTATTATGTTACAGAAATAAAGATTAAATTTTTCAATTTTGCTAATAATAGCCTTTTGCATAGTAATTTTTTCTTTGTTTCCATATTTTGGTAATAAGTTTCTTTAAGTTGCAAAAATCTCCCCTTACCCCAAAAATTTTTGGGATTATACTTGACTTATTTTATTTTTGTTATATACTTAATTTAAGTACAAATCTTAACTGTATTTTGTTATGATTTGTTATGTTTATTATTGTATGGGTAAGTGTCTGTGTGATAGCAGCACTTACTTCTTTTATGCTCATTTTTAGTTCTTTTACATATTTCATTCCTTTTTCTAATAACTGTCTTATCGTATGTGCAAATTGTATAAAGAAGTAGTGTGCCTTCATTGCATTGTAATCCTTTGAATAAACATGTTCTATATCAAATGTACAATTCTTCTGAATATTAAATCCTTCATTCTCTATCTTCCATCTTTGCTTTCCATAATGCACCAGCTCTTTTTTGTTTTTTTCGCTTATTTTAAACGACGTAATCCACATAAACTCTATTATTTTCTCTTTTTTATTTTCATAATATTTTAGCACATTTGCTTGCTTCTCAAATTCTACTTCTCCATATTTTACATCATTCCAATATTTTATTATACTATCTTTTATTTCTTCTGGTTCTGCTTTTTCTAATCCCTCTATCTCTTCTCCTAATAACTTTATTCTATCTTCTTTTAATCTTAATATATACTGCCATTTGTTATTTACACAAGTCGCAATAACTGGCTCACATGCATAAAGTGCATCTCCTGATATGATAATTGGTAATTTTGGATACTCTCTTTTTATTCTTTCTGCCATTCTGATTATGTTATTTCTACTTATTGCAGAAAAATTATAATACTATTTTCAATTTTTATTTTATTAAATAATTTATGTAGTAATTAAAAAATTGCTAATAATATAAGCAATATTTGGCATATTAAAATTGCTGGAAATCCTATTACAAACTTCATTTTTTGAGTTTTATGATGAAATGTATACAT
>CANRBJ010000047.1 GCA_947628815.1 uncultured Clostridia bacterium
TTGATAAGGCTGACATAACTGGAAAAAATTTTACATAAATTTTACACTTTTGGTTCTTTAATCAACTTCCTATAATTGATTTATTTTGTTAACTTAAAAAGAGCTTATTTTTGCTCTTTTTTTTCTTTGATATACTTTAAAAGTATATATTCTATTTCTTTATTAAAACTCCTTTGTTCTTCTTCTGCTAATTCTTCAATAGCCGTTTTTGTTTCCTCTTGTATTCTTATTGTTGTTGGTACAATATTATTCAAGTTCTTTCACCTCTAGTCATTATTATAATATTTTGATGTCATTTTGTATATATTCATATTTACAACAAAATGTAATCGTATTATAATTATAGTATGATTACATTTTGTATTCATAATATAATTATTTTAGGAGGTAATTATCAATGAATTGATGAGATTACTTTCTAGATAAGAAAGGAGGGCTGTGTTATGGAAAAAGAGTTTACTCTTAAATGCACTTTAGAAACACGTAAGTCAAAGAATGGTAACGAGTATGAAGCACTTGTTATTAAATTATCACCCGATTATGAAAAACTTGTATTTCTTGATAAAGCTGAGAAAGTGTTATTGAAACAATGCGCAAAATAAGAATTTTTTCTTTAAAACGTTATATTTTAATTTATCATAATCTCAACAAAAATACATACTACTACAAAAATGTTGGGCTTTGGGGGAATTATGATGTTGGGTATATAAATCAATATAATCATAAGGTTATTTTAAAACTTGATTTATATAACTTAATTCCTCCTAAAGTCGCATTAAAAACTAAGGTAATAAAGAGATTAATCTCTTTTTTACAAAATAAAATAACTTAAGAAAGGAGAGTCCTTTTATGGATGGTGCTGCTGTTGGTATGAAAGGTATAGTTGAACAGTTAACTACTGGTATTACTAGTGCTGGTTTATTTGGTACTGTTTCCGAAATTTTCCCTTTCATTATAATAATGATAGGTTTTGCTTTTGGTTATAAAGTACTACGTAAAGTTGTTAAAGGTGCTAGCAAAGGTAAAGCTAACGTATAAGGTGGGGGAGGTAATCTCCCTCTTTTTTATTTGAAAGGAGGTATTTTATATGTTAGTTAGTTTAAAAAGATATTTGCAATACATTAAGTTTAAAAATAGTATTGTTCTAGTTCTTGATAATTTTTGGGATGACGATATTTATTTAATTGATTTGGAGGGATGTTAATGTTTGATGTTGTTTTACAATTTTTAAGTCGTTTAGTTGACTTGATACCAAGTTTTATTGCTCTTTATATTTTATTTGATTTTATTGCTATGTTGCTATTTGGTAGGAGGTAATTTATGTCTAAAATTTATGTTCCTACTGAATATTTAAATAAACCTTGTTATCAGATAAATAATGGTTATATTAGAGTATTTGATACTATTAATAATAATCAGCAAAATACTGTATATGATATTTATGTTAATCAAGATTATATGATTAGAACTTCTACTTCTAATTATTCTTATAATACTTATTGCGATAGGGAAAACACATTTACTGACGATATTTATTATCGTACTGACTTTCCATTTATTTTACTTACTTTCTTCTTACTTGTTCTTATTTGTTTTTATTTTCCTTTTCGTTTAATAACTCGTTTATTTCCGAGGTGGCGATAATGAAGAAAATATTTTTATTTATTATTATATCATTTACATTCATTTTAATGCCAAGAGTTAATGCAAAGAGTACTATTACTACAAAACAGCCATCTGGTATGTATTATACTTCTTCTTCTGGTGTCAATAATCTTACATTATATAGTTCTAATATTAATAATTTAAAAGAAACATTTTATGGTTCTTCTTTGCCTCGTTCTTCGTATGGTATAGGTTGGATTTTTGATACTCCTACAGATGTTGCTAATACATTTACGACACTTGATTTTGCTATTAACTTTGGTTTTTCTTCTTGGCTTAGTCCTCCATTTTCTGTTTATATTGCAAGTAATAATACAATTAGTTCTTGTAATTTAAACCCGTCTTATGATTATAAAAATGAATTTTCTGTTGGTGTTGTTTCTGTTTCTTGTCCTAATGCTTATATTGGAGATAAATTTGACGTAGTTATTCCCTGGGCTGAACAAAGCTATAAAGACCAAGACCACGATAGTGCTTATATTACACGTGTAACATTTAAACACGACGCTTATATTTATGATAGTATTCAAGATAATACTCAAGCCGTAAATGATAATACTCAAGCTATAAAAGATAGTGAGAGTAAATTAGAAAGTTCTTTAGATAAAAATACTAATTCTTTGTTAGAGAGTAATAATAAGTTACTTGATTTTTTTAATCAAACATTTAATAGTTGTCACGATAGTAAGAATTTACTTAATTATAACCGTACTTATTCTAATGTATTCTCCAATTATTTTGCTTTTACAATTGATGTTCCTGAATTTACTCTTACTGCTAACAAAACTTATTATGCTAGTGTAGAAGCTAGAGTATCTAATTCTAAAACTGTTTCTGGTTTACTATTTAAACCGAATACTGGTTCTTTAACTCTTGAGTCTATTTCTAACCCTCCTTTGACTTCTGAATATCAGCGTTACGTAAGAAAATTTGTTCCTACTGAGAATTTAACTATTAATAAAATATTTGTTCAAAGTCAAAATGCACAAAGTAGGTCTAGTATTCAATTTAAAAACTTTATGATTAGTGAAGATAATATTGAATATGAGGCATATGGTAAAAAGATATGTAAGAATAAAATGGACGAAACAAATGATAAGTTAGACGAAAACAAACAAGCTATAAAAGAACAAACTGACGCTACTAATAAGCAAACTGATACTATTAAAGATAGTAATACAGACGAGGCTAGTAGTTCGGCTAGTGGTTTCTTTGGCAATTTCAAAAGTGATGATTTTGGTCTAAGTGATATTATTACAATGCCTCTTACTTTTATTAAGGGCTTATCTAACAATAAATGTAATAATTTAAATATTCCAATTCCTTTTGTTAATCAAACTGCTAGTTTACCTTGTATGACTTCTATTTATGAACAATATGCTAAAGACTTTTTAACTTTGTATCAAACAATAACTACTGGTTTTATAGCTTATTGGGTATGTATTAACATCTTTGGAATGGTACAGGGCTTTAAAAAGCCTGATAGCGATAATGTGGAGGTGTTAGATTTATGATAAATGCCATTTTAACGGGTCTTATGAATTTAATAATAGGTTTAGTAAGTGTTTTATTATCTCCAATTGATATAGCCATAAAAGCGGCACTTCCTGACCTTTCCTCGGCTATTTCTTCTGTTGGTACTTATTTTCAACTTGCCCTAGAGAATATTGGCTTTGTAATAAGTATGACGGGTTTAAGTTCTACTGCTATCTCAATTATTATTTTATATTATACTTTTAAATTAACTTTCCCACTTACGGTTGCTACTATTAAATTAGCTATTAAGTGGTACGACAAGTTAAAACCATAGGAGGTAAATTATGGCAAAATTTTTATTAATATTGATAATAATGATAATATGTTTCGTCTTTTATAACAATAAAATAAAAATAAAATGGAAAACTTTCTTGAAGAAAGGATTTGCTCCAAAACGAGGTAAGTTTGGTGTGTATTGTTATTGTGGTAAACAAGGACAGGGCAAAACTTATAGTGCTGTTGAATATCTACTAAACAATAAAGATAAGAAGATTTATTCAAACGTAAAGACAATAAAAGGCGTTGAGTATACGCCTATTGGCGACTTCAACGACTTGTTGTCTTTACGTGAAGAACACGATTGTATTATTTTTTATGACGAGATTTTTACAGCTTTAACTAAGTCTACTAAAATGACTACTGATGTTTTAGATTTTCTTTCACAAATGCGTAAGAGAAGAATTATTTTTATAACAACTGCTCAAGAGTGGCTTGAAATAAATATGACTTTACGTCGATATGTTCGATATCAAATTGAATGTCGTATGATTAATTTTTTTGGTATTGGTATTTTAATTAAAACATTTAAAGACGCTGAACAAATGAAATGGTCTAATGAAGAAAATGAATATGTAGCTCCATTAACAGAAACATCTATTTCTAAATGTAATATTGATGTAGCTAATAAGTATGATACTTTTGAGCAAATTAAGTCTAATTAACCTTTTTAAAATTGTTATAATTTTGCGTAAGCAAAAATTGTAATGATTTTGAAAAGGAGACATAGGGCTTTGGGGCGATGGCTTAGCCCCAACTATTTTGTTAAAAATAGCTAAATATTTAGGAGGTATATGTCTAATTTTGAAAAAGAGTATGATACTGAATTCTTAGCTAATGTTATTACATATAATCACGAAAGATACTTGTCTTATAAAAATAATATACCATTTACTGAAAATAAAGATTTTGAACGTGTATTGCAAGCACGTTATCAAAAAGTAGGTAGAATTAAAAAGAGATTAGTATATTTGCTATCTCGTTGTGATTATGTGTGGTTCTGTACATTTACTTTTGATAATCATTATATAGAAAAGTGTACCAGGACTAAGAGAGATTTAATTAAGTCAGTTATCAATACTCACGATTTTAAATATATTTTAAATATCGATTATGGAAAGACTACCGAAAGAGAACACTATCATTGTATAATAGGAACTGATATAAACTTTAATGTTAATCAATACATACAAAGTTATTATCCGTGTCATTGTCTAGCTATACAATGTAAAAAGGATAGAGCTGATTTTTCAAGACTATCTAAATACATAAATAAGTTAACTAATCATTGCATTAAAGCAACTACAAAGCGACAGAGAATTTTATATAATTTTAGAGGTTATGATAATTATTGTCCTACGACTAAAGATGCATCTTTAGCATATTTTTTGGATTTAGAAAAATTGTTTCCAGTTAATGAGAGTTCTCTCGAAGATGTCAGCCTACTTGATAAGGCTGACATAACTGGAAAAAATTTTACATAAATTTTACACTTTTGGTTCTTTAATCAACTTCCTATAATTTATGTTATGTTAACTTCATAATATAATTCACAAATTAAAATTACTACTCTACTACTATATCATATTTATTTAAGCTAAGTAAATTAAAATACTCTCATTAACTATTATTTTATAATCAAAGTGAATCAGATTAGATTTAAATCAATTTACATATCTTAATCTAAATCACTTACTTAATTTATATCTTTTATAATCTTATAATAATATAACTAATCGCTTAAACTATTTTATACTCCTCTATTTCTATTAAAAATTCAAAAATGCATTTTCAGCGATTTAGCTTAACAACTATCCATCTTTTAAATTAAAAACCGCTTAAAATTAACTTCAATTTTTTGGCATTAATTCTTTCTAATTAGCCAAACTAATAATAAAGGAGGAATTAGTATATGAACGATAAAATAATGTGTAATGTAGAAAGTTGCAACTACAATAATAAGGAAGAGGGGACTTGTTGCTTAAAAACTATCCAAGTATCTTGTACTTGTAATAATAAACAATGCCTTAGTTCAAAAGAAACAGTTTGTCAAAGCTTTGAAAATACTGGAAGTCCCATTACTGACAATGTTTATGAAGTAACTTCAGAACTATAAAGAAAGAAGAGGGGAAATACCCTCTTTTTCTACTCTACCCCTACTCTTTTATATTAATTCTTCTAAAATGCTTTCACCAATTTCTGGGGCTTCAACATCAAAATTATCTGCTATAGTTGCGCCAATATTAGCTAGTGTCTCAAAAGGTTTCAAACGCTTAGGCTCTTTAAAATTACGACTATACATAATTATTGGTACATTCTCTCTCGTATGGTCATTACCCTTAAAAGTAGGGTCATTTCCGTGGTCAGCTGTAATAATAAGTAAATCATCTAATTCTAACTTATTCAAGATAATAGGTATTTCTACATCTAATTCTTCAATAGCGCGTCCATAACCTAAAACATCACGTGTATGGCCATATAAAGAGTCAAAATCAGCTAAATTAACCATACAAAGACCCGTAAAATTCTTATCCATTATATCAGTTAATTTATTTATAGCTTCCATATTATTAGTAGCTTTAATATTTTTATTTATCCCCTGTCCATCAAAAATATCATTGATTTTACCTATACCAATTACATTATAATTATTTTCAAGCAAACTATCTAACACTGTCCTTTTAGGCGGTTTAATAGCGTAATCTCTTCGACCACTATTAATCAACTTATATTTACCTGGTGTTCCTGTAAAAGGTCTCGCAATTATTCGTCCAATACGCCAATCTTCCTCCAAAGTTAGAGCTCTAATCTTCTCACAATATTGATATAAAGTACTAATAGGTATACTATCTTCGTGAGCCGCTACTTGTAAATCAGAATCAGCTGAGGTATAGATAATTAGTGAACCATAATTTATTTGTCTTTCTCCAAGTTCTGCAATAATACTATTGTCATTGCAACATTTATTACCTATTACTTTTCTACCTGTAACTAGTTCAATGCCATTTAATATTTCAAAAACAAAGCCATTATTAAAAGTCTTAAAAGGAATATCGTTTTTTATTCCTACCATCTCATAATGACCATTTAAAGTATCCTTACCAGCATTAATTGGCTTAGCAATTGTATAATATGCTTCAACATTTTCATCATCATTCATATTAATAGTATCTAAAAAGCCTATCTTTTTTAAATTAGGAATAAATAAATCACATTTTTCATTAACGTGCTTTAATGTATTAGCGCCATTATCTTGAAAGTTAATAGCGTCAACTGTTTCCCCTACTCCAAGAGAATCTAAAACCATTAAAAATATTCTTTTAAATTTCATATAAACCACACATTCCTTTCACTTTGTTCAAGGCACACATAGTTATGAAAACTTGAACAAAATTTATTTTATAT
>CANRBJ010000048.1 GCA_947628815.1 uncultured Clostridia bacterium
CAAAAAAGCCCATATTCCATATATTTCAATGGAATGTGAGCTTTTAATTTTCTTGAACTGTTAAAAATGGGATTATAGACCATTTTATTAACAAAAGTCAATAGTTTTCAAAAATTCTTGGCTTCTTTACATTTTTTACAGTTCTAATTCCTCTTCTATATGTTGAGAATTTTGATAAGTATTTGAATTGTTGTATTCAAAATTTATCTTTTTATCATTCTCAGCTAGATTATAAGCAAGAACTCCAGCCATAGCTTGTACTATTCGCCCTTCAGTATTAGGATTAATGAATGTAATATTCAAATTCTTTTTCAAAATTCTCACCTTCTTCCATTTCAATACTATTAACAAATTTCTTAAAATATTACTTTTTTATTTCCCACTTTAGCAAAAAGCAGCCAGTTTTACTGACTGCTTTTTGTTAATTTTTCGCATTAATATATTATCATATTAGCTTTTATGCCTCAATGAATATTTTTTGAAATTTTTTTGAAATTTATATTTATAATAATAGTAAATTGTTATAATTTATTTTATTAATTTTCATTTTTACTTTTTAGATTTTTATATAAATAATAGATTACCACGGTCTGGGAATATTATTAATTTTTTAATATTTATTTTTTAAGTTAATATTCTAAGTAGCTTGCTATTTATGCGTTTTAAGTGTTTTATATTAACACTTTCCTGCGTGATTTTACAATTAGAAATGATAAACTAAAAAAAATACATAGATAAGTTAAACTTATATTTTGAAACAATGCTAAAATAGAACAAGTAAATCACTTGTTCTATCCTCTTGAAAATATATTTTTTATATTATTTACTACATCTTTGTTGTTTCTGCCTATAGGATATAGTTCATTTAAACTTGTACTATGGTTATTTTCATCTACAGGGTATAGGTGTTTTTGACTATACATATTTATCTTTTCTTTATTAGGAACTATTTGCCTATTTTCTACTTCTTTACTATCTAATTTATATTTTAATTTCACTTCTATATATTGCTTTTTCTTCAATGAACTTATTATCTTTGAAACTCTGTCGGAGGTTACATTCACAATACTTGCTATATATTTATTACTTGCAAAGCAACTTCCTGTTTCATCACTCAAATATAAAATCATTGATAATATTAATTTTTCTTTATCTGATAATTGTTCATCTAATAAAATTTCTACTGGGATCCATAAACCTTTTAATTTTTGTTTGTTCATATAATTCTCCTTTCATTTAACTTTAATTTACTTCACAATCGATTCTGTGGCTTTTTTAATTTGTCTTTATAAATTTTTAGTTCAAAAAAATAAAGCCTTAAAATTTTACATTTAAAGCTTTATTAGAAAACGAGATACAGCTAAGTTATTAACATTTTAACTATACCTCGTTATTTGGAATTCCTATTTTAATTTGTAAGAATCCACGCTCTTGCGTTTTCATCAATATGAATACATTGTGATTCCAAGAAAGAATAAACTTCTTTGCACATTTCATCTGGTAAATCACCAAAAAAAATCAGTCTAGACTCTTCATCAAAGTCTGCACATAAATACCAAGTACCCTTTTCATTATTCCGACACTCTACACATGGCTCATCATTTCTATAGTTCATTCTGTACTGCCTCATAGGATAATCCTCCTTTTCAATAGTTATTGAATTGTTTACATGTTACAAAAGAATTATAAACATTATACCATATAATGCTAATAAAATAAAGTATTTTAAGTTCATTTACTCAAAATACTCTATTCTATCTATTTTATTACCAATCCCAACTTTACAACTGGATTCTTTTCTGCTAGAAAAACCTTCTTTATTTCAATACTTTCAGGAACAACCTGTCCTTTTCTTTTACCGTTCTTGATAGTTACTTCCGTGTGTACCGTACTTTTACTAATTCCAAACTTTTTAGCTGCTCCTCTTACAGTATCTCCGCTATCTATTATATAATGTGCTAAATTAACTGCTCGTTCTTCTATGTATACTTTTCCCAATTGAAAAACCCCCTTGTAAATACTGCTTGATTAATTGTATTCACAAGAAGGTTTTATTATTCATGAACTTTTGGATACAGCAGACTGTTCAAATTCGAAAAAATTCCGCTTAATTAATTACATTCTTTTTGATGATTTTATTGGTATATTGTTTATATTATAGGGATATAATTTTATTAATAAAAGTTAAGGAGGTACAAACTATGAATTTAGAGAGATTGCATACAATGCTAAATAATAAAGAAAAAATTGATGTTTATTATGATGAAAGACCTGTATGGGTACAAGAGGTTCATGATAATATTGCAAAAGTTAGTTTTATTGATAATTTTGAGGAAAAGGATGTCTATATAGAAGATTTATATGAAAATGATTTATATAACTAAAGAAAAATAGCCACGCGTTACAAACGCATGGCTATTTTTCTTTAGCCTACCCATACTTCTATGGTTGGCTTATAAAACTCTTTTTGCTTTATTTCCATTCTTATCGGAATGGTGTATTTCCTTTGAGTTTTTTGCAGTGCTGTTTCTAGATATGTAAAATCTTCTATCATTTTAATCAAGTGGTCAAATGCTTCATTTTCTAAGCATTCTTTGTCTCCTTTCTTAATATGACTTTTTATCCAAACACCACCTTTAATCCTTGGTCTCCGCGAATAATACTCATTCATGCGAATTTCCTCCTAATTCTTAAAATATACTGTTTTATTATACTACTTTTTTCTACATAAGTAAATACTAAAAATCAATCTTTTCTAGCAAATACTGTTCTAACTCGTCTATTTTTATTCTAATTTGTTCCATAGTGTCTCTATCTCTTATTGTTACAGTATCATCTTCTAATGTATCAAAATCTATTGTTACACAATATGGTGTTCCTATTTCGTCTTCTCTTCTGTAGCGTTTTCCTATACTTCCTGCTTCGTCATAATCACACATAAATTTTTTTGAAAGATGCGCATATACTTCTTCTGCTTTTTCGCTTAGTTTTTTAGATAATGGAAGTACTGCTACTTTGTATGGTGCAAGTGCTGGATGTAAATGTAGTACTGTACGAATATCTCCATCTCCTACCCTTTCCTCTTCATAAGCATTACATAAAAATGCAAGTGCTACTCTATCACATCCAAGTGATGGTTCTATGCAGTATGGTATGTATTTTTCATTTGTTTCTGGATCTAAATAACTTAAATCTTGTTTTGAATGGTTTGCATGTTGTGTTAAGTCATAATCGGTTCTATCTGCAATCCCCCAAAGTTCTCCCCATCCAAATGGAAATGCAAATTCTATATCAGTTGTTGCGGCACTATAAAATACAAGCTCTTCTTTTGAGTGATCTCTTAAACGAATATTTTCTTCTTTTATGCCTAAATCTAACAAGAATTTTTTGCAATAATCTTTCCAAAATGCATGCCATTCTAAGTCTGTTCCTGGCTTACAGAAAAATTCTAATTCCATTTGCTCAAATTCTCTTGTTCTAAACGTAAAGTTTCCTGGTGTAATTTCATTACGAAAAGCTTTACCAATTTGCGCAATTCCCATAGGTAATTTTCTTCTCGTTGTCCTCAACACATTTTTAAAATTAACAAAAATCCCTTGTGCTGTTTCTGGTCTTAAATATAACTGTGTAGTAGAATCCTCTGTTACTCCTTGGAAAGTTTTGAACATTAAATTAAATTTACGAATATCTGTAAAATTTTCTTTTCCACAGTTTGGACAAGCAATATGATGCCCGCTCATATAATTTAACATTTTTTCATCTGACCAACCATCTACTACTTCATCACATTTATGTTCATGCATCCATTCTTCTATTAATTTATCTACTCTATGCCTTGTTTTACATTCTTTACAATCAATTAATGGATCACTAAATCCCCCTACATGACCTGATGCTACCCATGTTTCTGAATTCATTAAAATTGCCGCATCTAAACCAACATTATATTTACTCTCTTGCACAAATTTCTTAAACCATGCCTTTTTTATATTATTCTTTAGTTCTACACCTAGTGGACCATAATCCCACGAATTAGCAAGTCCTCCATAAATTTCAGAACCTGGATATACATATCCCCTTGCCTTACATAAATTTACTATTGTTTCCATTGAATCTAACATAAATCTACCTCTTTTAATTTTTTGTATATTATATACACATTTTTAGAAAAAGTCAATTATTGTTGACTTTCTTTTATAATACTCATATAATTGGAATGTATCAAAATTCATAAGGCGGTGAATGTATGGCTATTAAATTAGTAGCAAGTGATTTGGATGGCACTTTAGTTGATCATAATAACTTAATTCCAGAAAGAAATTTAGATGCTATTAGTTCTCTTCATAATAAAAAAATAGACTTTGCTATTTGTACTGGTAAAACTTATTCAATTACAAAAGATATTTGCAAAAAATGTAATGCTTCTTATGGTATTTTTGGCAATGGAACTCAGATAATAAATTTGGAAACTGGCGAAGAAATTTACAAAAGCCTCGTTTCCATAGAAAATTTCAATACTTGCTATGAAATCGCAAAAAATCATAACTTACATATTCATATTTATACAGATTCAGAAGTTATTAGCGAAAAATTAATGTATATGGATTTAAGAAATTATCGTATAAATGGTAACCAAAATTCAGATAGTTTATATTTTAGAATTATTCCTAATATGAAAGATTATATAAATAAAAACAATCCTCAAATTTTTAAATTAGTTATTTCTAGTGATGAAGATTTAACTGTTGTTAAAAATGAAATTTTAGAAAAGCTTGATTTAACTGTTCAACATATTAAAAAGAAAGATCAGTATAAAGATAAAATTATTAATAAGGAATATGAATATTTGGACATCACACCTAAAAATATTGGTAAAGGTAACGCATTAAATTTTTTAGGACATTTTTTACATGTAGATAACAATGATATTATGGCCATTGGCGATAATGTTAATGATATTGATATGCTTAAGAATTCTGGAATTAGCGTAACTCTTGCAGATTCGTATGAGGAAATTAAACAAATTGCAAGCTATACTACCGAAAATTCAGTAGAAAACAGCGGCTTTGCTGAAGCAGTATATAAATTTATAGTATAAATAATTTTGAAATTTTTATATAGCTTTAATAAAATTCTCTATCTATTTATAAGACAGAGAATTTTTATTTTATTATTTTTCTTCTTCTTTTTTATTTTTAGCACCAAATTTTATATTTTTTAATTTTTCTAATCTTGTAATTCTTTCATAAACAAATCTTTTTGTTATTACATTCTTAATTAAAATTTTTTTCATAGCCTCTTCTTTTACATCTGCAATTAATGTACCATCTTTTGCAATTGAAATTTTTCCTGTTTCTTCTGAAACAACAATTGCAATAGCATCTGATTCTTTTGAAATTCCAATAGCTGCTCTATGCCTTGTTCCAAGTTCCTTTGCAATATCTGCATCACTTGCAAGTGGTAGCATACATGCAGCTGCTGCTATTTTATTACCACTAATAACAACTGCACCATCGTGTAAAGGTGTATTTGGAACAAATATATTAACTAATAACTGTGGAGATACTTCTGAATTAATTTCTATTCCTGTGGAAATTATATCTTTTATTTGAATATCCCTTTCAAGTACAATTAATGCTCCTGTTCTTGTTTTTGCAAGTTCAAGTGATGCTATTATAATTTTATAAATATCTTCTTTTGTTTTTGCTTCAATATCTTTATCTATTCCAAAAAATCTTGTAAATTTATTAGTTCCTAATTGTTCTAATCCTCTTCTTAATTCCGGTTGAAATATAACAATTAAAGCAAATACTCCCCATGTCATAATTGAATTTAATATAAAATTTAAAATTTTTAATTGTAATAAACCACTTACTGCAGTAGCAATAATTAGTAAAGCAATTCCTTTTAATAATTGCCACGCTCTTGAGTCCTTTGCAAATTTAATAACCTTTATAAGTAAAAATAATACAATCGAAATATCTATTATTAGCAATATTAAATTTAATGGATTATCATATAGCGTTTGAATATAGCTTACTATATTCTGCTTGTAAAATTCTTGAAGATTAATTCCAACTTTATCTATCATATTTATCCCTCTTTTGTTACATCATAAATAAATAAAAAATAAGTGTTCCTGCTACTGTAAGCACCATTAATCCTGCTAAAATTAATGCAATTATTTTAACTATTATTTGTGACATATCTTTTTTATGATTACTCATCTTTGTATTCCTCCTAATTAGTATTATGTTATTGTTATATCATATTTATTATTTTTTTTCAATACTTGTTTTTAACTCTCACTTTTTTTGTCGAATTTTCATAGTATGTAATATGGCTATGCCAAAATACAAAAAAGAAAGGTAGATTAGTTATGGATTTTGAAAAACCAAATTGCCCTGTTGTTGAAGTAGATGGAGCAATTGCTTGTGGAAAACAATTTGATCTTGATATTACTTTACCATGCGACAATAGAAATGTTATTTACGGAGTTATTAAAGATTGTTACAAAGAACCAGTAAAAGATGCTGTTGTAAAATTAATTGAAATCGTATGCGCGGAAGTTTGACACTTTCATAACACAAAAATCTTTGTAAGCATTAAAAATGCTTAATTTTTTTGTCAAATTTCGTTT
>CANRBJ010000049.1 GCA_947628815.1 uncultured Clostridia bacterium
AAGCAGTATTCAGAAAACACCACATTTGAAGAAGAAAATGCAGAAATATGTGCATGTGGTATGCATTTCTGTGAATCACCGTTTGGTGTGTTTGAGCATTATCCGCCGTGTGACACGAATGGCAATCTGAATAGATTCGCAGAGGTTGAATCTCTTGATGAGACTAAAACGGACGATGACGAAAAGTATTGCACTAAAAAGTTACATATAGGGGCAGAGTTGAACTTGACTGACTTCATAAAGGTTGGCGTGAAATTTATATTAGATAGAGTAAAAAGTAGTGAAGATAACACAGGCTACTATTCGGCAAGTACCAACACAGGCTACTGTTCGGCAAGTACCAACACAGGCGACCGTTCGGCAAGTACCAACACAGGCTACTATTCGGCAAGTACCAACACAGGCTACTGTTCGGCAAGTACCAACACAGGCTACTGTTCGGCAAGTACCAACACAGGCTACTATTCGGCAAGTACCAACACAGGCTACTGTTCGGCAAGTACCAACACAGGCTACTGTTCGGCAAGTACCAACACAGGCGACCGTTCGGCAAGTACCAACACAGGCTACTGTTCGGCAAGCACTAACACAGGCAACCATTCGGCAAGTACTAACACAGGCGACTGTTCGGCAAGCAAAGTTGAGGGAAAAGAAAGTGTTGCTATGGCCACGGGTTATCAAAGTAAAGCCGCAGGAGCATTAGGTTGTTGGATAGTGTTAGCCGAATGGGATTTGACGGGCGAACACATTATAAATGTTAAATTGCACAAAGTAGACGGTAAGGTTATTAAACCTGATACATTTTACAGGTTGAAAAACAACAAGTTTGTTAAAGCAGATTAGTAGGAGGTAAGAAAAATGACACAAGAAGAAGCGATCAGACAGTTAAAAAATCAAATTGTGCCTAATGGACAGCCAGCAAGTATTGAAGCCATTGCGATGGCAGTTTCGGCGCTAGAAAAAGAAAAAGAGCCTGCACCGTCGGCAAACGGTACAAGCCCATCAAAGAATAACTCTATCAGTAATGATAGCATCAAATTAAAAAAATGTCAAGAGGTAATTGATGCGGTTGCTACTGAACTAATTGAATATTACCAAGATCAACTTTCAGGAGAAGAACAGAAAGCATGGGATCTTGGAGAGGTATATAGAAAAGTTCTTGACGCACAAGACTTGCTTGAGGAGGGAATAAAGAATGAGTGAAAATGATACTACGGAAAACAGGTTTTGTCAAGAGGCGTTTGCAAGAGAATGTCAAGACGAAGGAATTGACCCACAAGATATAAAACTTGCAATTGAAACGATTAAAGCTATGAGAAAAGGAGAAAAAGTATTATGCCAAAAAGAAATATAGCGCACGATTTTTATCAACCTGACGAGCCTATAGTTGTTTCTGAATGTGACCATTGCGAGGGAGAAATATACGAGGGAGAGATATGTTACGAAATTCCTGGCAGGTACTACCCCGTCTGTAAAGACTGTATAAACGAGGTTATAGTCGAAGAATTTGAAAATTTTGATTTTTCCGATCGATTGGAAGCTGTTGGAGGAGTAATGAAAACAGCTCGTGATAACGAGGAAGGGTGGTAAGAATGGCAAAGCATATTACATATAAACTTACCGCTAAGAACTATTATTCTCCCGAAGCAAATCAAGCATATATGAGCGTATCACAATTTAAGGATTTTTTAAACTGTGAGGCACAGGCAATGGCAAAAATAAACGGAGACTATGAACAGCCGATGACTACTGCCCTACTTGTAGGCTCGTATGTAGACGCACATTTTGAGGGAACGCTCGATGTTTTCAAAGCACAGCACCCCGAAATTTTCAAACGTGACGGTGCATTAAGAAGCGATTATGAACACGCTGATGAAATTATTAAAAGAGTCGAGGCGGACAAGCTTTTTATTAAGTATATGTCCGGAGAAAAACAAAAAATCTTTACAGCTGAGCTTTTTGGGGCGTCTTGGAAAATTAAAATAGACAGTTTGCTGCCTGATAAAATCGTTGATTTAAAATGTATGAGAAGCCTTGAGCCGGTAATGGGAGTTTCATTTATAAGACATTGGAAATATGATATTCAGCTTGCTATTTATCAGGAAATATATTATTTGGCAACGGGGAAACGATTTGAAACTTTTATTGCCGCATGTACTAAGGAAGCAGTTCCAAATCTTGAAATTATCAGGATCCCGCAATGGCGTTTAGATGAATGCTTAGAAGAAACAAGAAAACAGATGCCGCATATTCTGGCAGTTAAAAATAAAAATTATCCTGCTTGCAGATGCAGCGTCTGTGAGTATTGCAGACAGACGAAAAAGTTAACCGAGCCTATTGATTTTGAAGATGTAGGCTTTAAAAATGAGGAGGTTTAAAATTATGGTTGGTCTTGTTTACTGTAAATCAGGTGGCGGAAAAACCGTTAATTCAACATTGGTTCAGACACATAAGAGAAATATTCTTATGTGCAGCGATAATTCAAGCGTAGTGCTTAACAATTTCAAGCGTGAAAAACTTGATATAGAAAAAATAACCCACTGCGTTAAATCAAGAACAGATGTAAATGATTCGGAGTACTTTTTAAAGCGATTTGACGACATTTGCAACTGCGGCAAGTACGATAATATTATTATCGACAACATATCCGATTTATTTGATATGTGGATTCTGGAGCTTGACGAGGTCGGGAACTCAAAGGATAAACGACAGGACTATCAGCTCGTTTATCAAAACCTGAAACGGCTTGTAAGGAAAGCAGCATTAGCAAAATGCAATGTGTTGTTTACAGCGTGGCTTGATGTAACCGAAATCACACTTCCCACAGGTGAAACCGTTACAAGGTATGCGCCTAAAATCCCACAAAAAATACTTGATAATGTCTGCGGACTTTGTAATATCATTGCGTACATAAACACCGGCACGGATAAGAGCGGAAATAAAATCTGGTACTATATGCTTGAGGGCAACGAGAAGCTATATGCGAAAGATCAGATTTATAACCGTAAAGTATGCAAACCACAAAATATCTTTGAAATGGAG
This sequence comes from uncultured Clostridia bacterium, assembly GCA_947628815.1. Lineage (GTDB taxonomy): Bacteria > Bacillota > Clostridia > TANB77 > CAG-508 > RGIG8482. Next base: position 3,043 of record CANRBJ010000049.1, read on the forward strand.
GAGAAAAACAAATGACGCCTCTTGAAGCAGAAAAAAGATTTTTACAGATCTATAAGGACAACATAACAAGAAGCGGAAGCAATAAGCTTTTAGACTATCTTGAAAAAACAGATTTCTTCACTGCACCGTCCAGCACAAGATATCACGGAGCGTATAACGGTGGTTTGGTAGTTCATTCCGTAAACGTATATGATCGTTTAACAGAACAGGTGCAGGCACTAAAGCTAAACTATTCTTCAGAGACTATAGCAATCGTGGCATTGCTACACGATGTCTGTAAGATAAACTGCTACAAAGCAGATGTGAGAAACCAGAAGATAAACGGAGAATGGAAACAGGTTCCTTGCTATACTTTTGATGAAAAACTTAAATTCGGCGGACACGGTAGTAAATCGGTGTTCCTAATTATGAATTTTATATCACTCAGTCCCATTGAAGCATCAGCAATCAACTGTCATATGGGTGCATATGACAGATCAACAACAGACCAAAGCCTGTCCGGTTGTTTTTCACAAAATACACTGGCACTTTTGCTATCAGTAGCAGATCAATATGCAACATACATAGATGAAAAAGATATTAACGGAGGTAATTAAAAATGGCAATTAACTGGCAATTTAATGCAAGCGATTACGAGGAAAACAGCTTTACCTTGATTCCTATAGGAAATCACAGGTGCAGAATAGCGGAAGTTGAAGAAACAAAATCCAAATCAGGAAATGACATGATCAAAATCACTCTTGATGTTTCAGGATACAACTCAACGCTTTGGTATTATCTGGTGTTTATGCCTGACAACGCAAAAATGACTAACCAGAAACTTGGAGAGTTATGGGATAGCTTTGGCATTAAGCAAGGCGATATGAACTTTAAGTCTTGGGTCGGAAAAGTCGGTGCCTGCAGAGTTAAACATGAATTATATGAGGATGAAAATCAGGCAAGATTACACTATTTTATAAAGCGTGACAAGCAGTCCGATTTACCTGCATGGCAGGAACCGTCTAAAAATAGTGGAATGAAAAACGAATCTGACAATCCATTTGAAGATCCTGATTTAGGTGGATCTGTAGATGATATTTCTGGGCTTCTGTAATGTGTAATGATAACACTTAGAGATTATCAAGAGGAAATATATAAAAAGATCAAATCTGAATTGGCAAACGGACACAAAAGGCCATTAGTAGTGGCAGGATGTGGAAGCGGTAAAAGCTTTTTATTTCTTAAAATGTGCGAACGGCTTTCAGCATACGGAAAGGTACTTATTTTAGTGCATAGAAAAGAGCTTAAAACTCAGCACATAAGACTTTTAAAAGAAAATGGCATAAGCCTTGAAAACATAATTGTAGAAAGCGTTTTCACCGTAGCAAACAGGCTTTCAGATTATGAAAATCCACTTGCAATAATCACCGATGAAGCGCATCTTTCAAAAGCCAGAACCTGGGAGAAAGTAATCAGATATTTTAATTGCGTTTGTGTGGGATTTACTGCAACGCCGATTCGTCTTGATGGTAAGCCTCTTGGAGATATATATGACTGCCTTATAGAGAGTGTGTCGGTAAGGTGGCTTATTGAAAACAAATACTTAGCACCGTTTGAATATTATGCACCTGTTAGCATCGACGCTGATACAGTAGATCATTCTATGGGAGATTATAATATAAACGGATTAGAAAAACTGATGATGAAAAAAGCAATATACGGTGATGTTATCAAAAGCTATAAAAAGATAGCCAATGTTGAAAAGACAATAGTTTATTGCGTTTCCGTGAATCACAGCAGAGAGGTTTGTGAGGAGTTTAAGGCAGCCGGATATACCGCTGCATTTATCGACGCTAAAATGCCTGAAAAAGAGCGTTGCGAAGTTATGGAAGGATTCAGAAGTGGCAGAATTAAAATTCTCTGTAACTGCGCTATCATCAGCGAAGGTGTATCTGTTGATGATTGTAGTTGTGTTATTCTGCTCAGACCGACTGAAAGCCTTGCGCTCTACATACAACAGTCAATGAGATGCATGAGGTATCTGCCTGATAAAACAGCAAAAATCATAGACTGTGTTGCTAACTACACCCGACATTCTCTGCCGGATACTCCTCATGAATGGAGTCTTACTTCTCCGGTAAAAAAACACTCCAATTCAAACAGTGACGGCAGCTTTGCAGTAAGAGTCTGCCAAAAGTGTTTCAGGACATTTAAATCAGCAGATATTTGTCCGTTTTGTAATGAACCATACAAAGCGACATCAAAGGAGCTTAAGCAGATAAAAGAGGTAAACCTTAGAAAGATTACGGAAGAAGAAACAAAAAAGCTTAATGAAATTAAAAAGCAACAGCGTATGGAGGTAGGCAGAGCAAAAAGTCGAAGCGAACTTATAGCTATTGCTAAAAAACGGGGATATGATATGCGCTGGGTTTTTGTTCAATGTAAAATCAAGCATATAGGATGTTAAAAATGGGAAAGCGAGAAACAATTATTCAAAACAAAATAAGAATTGCACTTTCAAAATATGGGATTCCGATCAGAATGAACTCAGGACTCTTTTATACATCGTATGGTGAAAAGGTACGATGCGGCATACCCGGAATGAGCGATATATTGTTTATCGGTCAAGGATTCGTCGCTTGGATCGAAGTTAAAACCGATACAGGAAATCCGTCTGCCGAACAGCTGAGATTTATTGACTGTATGAAAGAATTAGGTCATAAAGCAGGGATTGTGCGTTCTGTTGACGAAGCGTTAAAACTGATAGGAGTGATATAAATGCTTTTGGAAGAAATAGAAAAGCTGGCTTCAAAAGGAAGCGAAATGCCCACAGGATTAAGTCACGCTGAAACCGCATTTTTTCAAGAAATGCGCGCTCTATATTTTATTTATAAAAACAAAGGAATTACCCAGGCAGAAGCTAAGAAAGAAAAAATGGCAATACTAAAGCGTTACAAGGAATTATCCATGTGGGAAGCGTTATTTAAAAATGAGATAAAAATTCACAACGAAATCGCAAAGCTTATAGCTCCTTCGGCAAAGCTCAACACTTTATCAGGAGAAGATGCAAAGACTTTACTTTTAAAAATAGTATCAACTATCGAGGGATTTGAATAGTATGAGAAATTCAATTGCTTTGAGATGTAAAGTTATTTACATAAAACTTGATGAGAATTTTAAAAATCAATCCATCAAAACGCATATAAGAAAAGCTTATACGGACAAGTATAAAAAGTACAAAGCAGTAGGCTCTATAAAAATAGATATAAACATACTATGTAAAACTCCTTTGCATAATAATCAACCAGTACCTTTTTATGATTCTATCAAACCTAATAATGAAATAAATACATTAAATATTATTCAAAGTGTAATAGAAGCACTTACCAAAACAGCATTTATAAAAGCGTCACAAATAGTGGAGCTATCGGTAAGTAAACAGTATGGGAATGGAACACTTGAAGTGATTATTGAGGAGTTGTTATAATGTAATTTTTGAGTAAAGGAGGATAAAAATGAAGCAACATGATACGCTTTACGAGTTAATAGTTGACAATTTCGCTGGAG
>CANRBJ010000050.1 GCA_947628815.1 uncultured Clostridia bacterium
ACGAAATTTGACAAAAAAATTAAGCATTTTTAATGCTTACAAAGATTTTTGTGTTATGAAAGTGTCAAACTTCCGAAATTAAGCATTTTTAATGCTTACAAAGATTTTTGTGTTATGAAAGTGTCAAACTTCCGTGTATTTTACTTCTCTTTTACATTCTACATAAGATTAAAAATTTCTTAAAAATTTCTTAAAATATTTGACAAAGTAAAATATATATGCTATTATTTAATTACAAAATAAATGTGTTTGATTGAACCGACAGTCAAACTTGTAGATTGTATGTGTACCTGCGAATGCACATACTTTTTTATTAAAAAAATAGAGCAGACTGCGAAATCTACTCTATCGACTATGTATTGTCTACAATTAGTCTTTGTTTAAGTGCTCATCTTGATTTAGTTGTTGCTGTTGTGAAAGTTCAAGTCTTACGACTTTTTCTCTTTCAATTAGCAATTTGTCAACCAAATTAAGAATTGCATCACCGACAGTCATTTGTAGACCTCCTTTCCGCCCTTTAGAAAGGGCTAGCCTTTCTGTTGCATCCAGGTTAGTATTATCTTATAACATTTATATAGTAAAATCAATAGAACATTGATAAAAAAACAAAAAAATGTTCTACTAAATTTTACACAAAAACTATTGCATTTTCGATATAATTATAGTATAAATAATATATAAAAAGGCAATATGTTTTAAATATTGTGCATAATAAATATAAGGAAATATTGTCTTTATATAGTTTTGTCACATATAAAAGTTGTCGACAAAAAATTAACTAAAAATAATATAGTGTGCCTAAAAGATGCCCTTTAAATTTAATATTAAAAATTTATGACTTATTTACATAGGTCTATTTTTTTGCCAAATTTTAAGAATAGATATAGTAAAACAAGCATAGATTTAAACGGAGGTTTAATATGACAATTTATAGGGAATTTGAAACTAATGAAAAAACTATGCAGGAGTTATTAAAAGAGATAGTTAAAAGATATATAATGCTTCAATATTGTAATTTTAGCACAATAGGTATAGAATCAGATAAACAAGGAATATAGGCTCTAATTTACACAAATGTAGAAGGAGTGAAGAATATGGTTGGTGTAAATAGAGGAGCACTATTAGAATTTAATAATTATCAAACATTGGGTGAAGATTCAAATTACAAAGTGGCAATATATTTAAGACTTTCAAGAGATGATGAAACTGTTGGAGATTCTGAAAGCATTATAAATCAAAGAGAATTCTTAACAAAATATGTAAAATCTCAAACAAAATGGGAATTAGTAGATATTTACATTGACGATGGATATACAGGCACTAACTTTAATAGGCCAGACTTTATAAGAATGAAAAAAGATATAGAAGCAGGAAAAATCAATTTAATAATAACAAAGGATTTATCTAGACTTGGTAGAGATTATATTGAAACAGGCTATTATTTAGAGAAATACTTTCCACAGAAAAGAGTTAGATATATTGCTGTAAATGATGGAATTGATACTTACGAAAAAAACAATGGCAACAATGATATGGGAGCTTTTAAATCAGTAGTTAATGATATGTATGCAAAGGACATTTCAAAAAAGGTAAGAACTGCAAAAAAAACAAAGGCGGAAAAAGGAGAGTTTATTGGAGCATTTGCACCTTATGGCTATAAAAAAGATCAAAATGATATTACAAAATTGGTTATAGATGATGAAGTTGCAGATGTAGTAAGATACATATTTAGTGAATACAACAAAGGAAATGGACTTAGCTTTATTGCAAGAAGATTAAATGAAAGAAAGATAGAGTGCCCATCAATTTACAAACAAAGAACTTGCAAATTTCATTGTAAAACACTTACAGGCTTATGGGGACATGAAACAATAAAAAGTATACTCACAAATAGAGTATACATAGGAGAATTAATCCAAAGAAAAGGCGAAATGGTAAGTTATAAAGTAAAAAAATATATTAGTTTACCAGAAAGTGAACATACAATAAAAAAGAATGCTCATGAACCTATAATAAGTGAAGAAGAATTTAATTTAGCACAAGATATGTTAAAACTAAAAAATCATAGAAGTCATAGCAAACAAACTAAAGAACATTTGTTATCAGGGCTTTTGTATTGTCCAAGATGTGGTAATAAATATAGATATCAAAAACAACCAGGACTAAAAGAAGATATGGTTGCAATATGCAGTATGTATAATAGATATGGAAAAGAATATTGCACAAGAGTAGCAATAAAAGAAAGCATTTTAGATAAAGCAGTAAAGGATGATTTAAAAGCTATGGCAAAAGAAAAAGTAAATAGCCAAAAACTTATAAGCCTAGAAGAAGTTAATAACATTAGAAAGGACAAGGCAAAGCTAAATAAATCTAAATTTGATTTTGAAAGAAGAATAGCCCAAATAGATAGGATAATAAAAGCAAGTTATGAAGATAAAGTAAATGGAATTTTGACAGTAGAAGAATTTATAAAAATAACAGATGAATATAAAAAGGAAAAGCAAGAATTAAAAGTAAAAGTGAATGAATTAGAAAGAAATTTAAGTACATATAAAGAAACAAAAGAAGATGAATTAACAAGAATTATCAAAAACATAACTGATTTTGATAATATTAACAAAGAAACAATGGTTAGTTTAATTAATAGAATTGAAATAATAGATTCGGAGACTATAAAGATATATTATAAGTTTTCCGAATAAAAAATTTCTATCCCAAATGTAATTGTGCATGGAATGCAGATGATATAGATAGAATATTAGACACATTAAGCAAATATAAAGTTCATGTTACTTTTTTTGTAGTAGGAGATTGGGTAGATAAATATTCAGATGCTTTAAAAAAGATTGCAGATAATCGGACATGAAATTGGAAATCATTCAAATACTCATCCACATGTAAATAACTTATCCATAGAAAAAAATTGTGAACAAATAAAAACTTGTGCGGATAAAATAGAAAAAATAACAGGAAAAAGACCTACTTTATATAGAGGACCATATGGGGAATATAATAATACTGTAATAAAAGCAGCAGAAATGGAAAATCATAAAACAATTCAATGGTCTTTGGATACTTTAGATTATACTGGTTTAACAGGGGACGAAATGTGGAATAGGTTAAAAGATAAAATAGCAGAAGGAAGCATTGTTTTAATGCATAATGGAACAGCTCATACAGCTGATGCGTTAGATAAATTAATTTATAATATAACGCAAAAAGGTTTGAATATAGTAACGGTATCTGATTTGATTTATAAAGAAAATTATACAATTGATAATAATGGTATGCAAAAAATGGTAAAAAATTAGAATAAGAAAAAATGAAAAGGATATACTAATATATACATAGCATAAAAGGAGTAAAACAATGTCTTTTATTGGTGTTATTTGTGATAATAGAAATGAGAATCTAATTAAACAAATTTTAACAAAGCAGTTGCAAAATGAAAATATCATTGTATTCAATAAAGAAAATATTGAAAACTTAAAAAACATAAAGTTTGAAACTGTTTTAATTCTTTGTAATAATGAAAAAATTTTATCAAACACAAAAGCAGTAAAAGCAATTATTGGAAGGTCGAATTATTTAGTTATTAATGCAGATGAAATAATAAACTTAGGATTATTAGAAAACATGAATGTTAATGTTATAACATATGGCTTTAATAGTAAAAGTACAGTAACAACTTCTAGTGTAAACGAAGAAAGTTTATTACTTTGTATACAAAGGACAATATTAAATATAAACAATAAAGAAATTGAACCACAAGAAATTAGTGTACGAAAAATCAATACAAAAATGGCAACAAATACTATTTTAGGACTTGTAACTACACTATTATTGTACAATATAGACCCGATAGAAATATAAAAAATTAAAAAAATGGAAAAAATAAACTTTTTATGTAGACAAAACCAAAAAAAGATAGTATAATGGATATGTACAGTTAAAAATATATTCTAAAACGAGAGCATAATGAATAAGATACAATAGAAGAAATAAAAAAATGAGGAGGATAAAAATGAATATAAATTATGCTGATAATAACCATTTAGTTTTAATGGGAAAGGTAACGAGTGAAAAGAGATTTAGTCATGAAATTTATGGAGAAAGTTTTTACATATTTGATATGGAAGTACCACGTTTAAGTAGTACACAGGATATTATTCCAGTAACTGTATCTGAAAGACTAATTCCAGAAGGAACATTGGAAATAGGAAAGAAAGTATTAATAAAAGGACAATTTAGATCTTACAACAGTTATGAAAATGAAAAGAATAAACTAATACTAACCGTATTTGCAAAAGATATTTTCTTTGAAGATGAAATGGAAAGTCAAATGAATACGGAAGATAATAAAGAACCAGTATCAAACGAAGTAATATTAACAGGTTATATTTGTAAAAAGCCAATATATAGGCAAACACCATTTGGACGTGAAATTGCAGATTTATTACTAGCAGTTAATAGAGCATACAATAAATCAGATTACATTCCAGCAATTGCATGGGGAAGAACTGCAAGATTTTGCCAAAACATAGAAGTAGGAACAGAAGTAAGAGTAACAGGTAGAGTTCAATCTAGAACCTATGAGAAAAAATTTGAAGACGGAACTCAAGAAACAAGAGTTGCATATGAAGTTTCAATTGGTAGCTTAGAAGTAATAAATGAAAAAGAAGATTCTATGGAAGAAAAAACAGAAGAAGCTATGTAAAAAAAATTATCCCAAAGAAAAGCAAAACTTTTCTTTGGGCTTTTTAAATCACAAAAAATTTCATAGGACATATAATAAACTGAATAGAATAATACTAGGAGGTACAATATGTTAGATGGAAAATATACATCATCATTAAATACACCAATGGGTGCAATTAATGGAACAATTACATTAGCAACAAATGGAAATAATGTGCAGGGAACAATAGAAACAATGGGAATGAGAAATCAATTTCAAGGAATGAAAACAAAAGAAAATGAATGCACTTTTAAAGGTAATTTTAACACACCACTTGGTAACATTCAATATACAGCAATGTGCACTGTAAATAATAATACTTTAGAATTAATGGCAAGTACTAATAAAGGAAGTTTTAAACTAATGGGAAAACGTATGTAATGTATGCATAAAAAATTAAAAAAAGCACACCTTATTAAAAAAGAGGTGTGTTTTTTATGAATAAAGATTTGGAAGAAAAAAGAATTAATGCAAAAGAAAAACAAGAAAATATAAAAATGGCAAAAGAAAGATTTGGTACAGAACTAGGAGAAGATTCCACAAAGTATGGTGAATTTGTTTCTTCTTATTTTGCATGGTTATCTTTACCACAGCAAAAAGAAAAAGCAGAAGAATTGCAGAATATGACAAGCAAAAAAGAAAAATAGAATAAATTATATTACATTTCTATTACAATGTTAAAATTCATTGACTTCTATTTTTAAACCTAAATTTGACAGTTAAATGGCAGAAACCTTTATACATAAGGCTTCTGCCATTTTGAAAATGCGTGTCATATTTTATATTCTAAAACTTTTTAAAATTTTTTTAAAACGATTATTACTTAAAATTTCATAATCAGTTCTAAAACCCGACATTTCATGTAAAGCATCTGTTAAGTCAGTTCTAGTATATGTAGGAATATATCCATTACCAATATTTTCCATAAAATTCATTTCTCTAAGAGTTTCAATAATTTCTGAGCTTGTAAATTTTTCATCTAATTTTTTCTCTAAAAATCTATGAATAACAAGAGAAAGGAAACAAGTAGTAAAGTGTGCAGTGATTCTATCATCTCTACTTAAATATACAGGTCTAGCTTTAAATTCGCTTTTCATAATTCTAAAGCTTTCTTCAATTTCCCATCTCCTTTGATTTATTTTTATAATCTCCGAAGCATCATCATCGAGATTTGTACAAACACCATAAAAGCCATCAAATTTTTCTTCTTTAGCAATTAGAGAAGTATTAAGAGAAAAGATTTTCTTTTCGGCAATTTCTCCATATTTAGTTAAATTAGTTTTAGTAACTAATCTTTTGAAATCAGTTTGTTTATACTTATCTAAAGATATATTATTTGATTCAATAGATTTTTTAGCACGTTCAATTTGAGAATTACGAATTTGCCTTTGGTAATTTTTATATTTTAAAGAGAATGTTACAATTAATTTTTGCTCTAATCCATTTTCATTAATCCAACGTTCTTTGTAGAAAATTTTATCTTTGAAAAATATTTTAGAATCTTCAGTATCTTCGAGTTTACTAATATTATATATTTTTCTATCATTTAGAAGACGCCACCCATCATTATCAAGAACCCAATCCATGAGATATTTTTTTAATTTTTTAATAGATTGAGTAGTGATAAAAGCTCTATCATTTTTATCATTAAATTTTCTATTAGCAATAGAAGCTAAACCAGCATCAGTACAAACAATGAATTTAGATA
>CANRBJ010000051.1 GCA_947628815.1 uncultured Clostridia bacterium
ACCATTTACATATACTGTTTTTATTACATAATACAAATTTACATTTTTAGATTTAGTTACTCTCAATCTCATATTTTTTCTCCTCAGTGTTAAGATATATATATCTTAACACAAGACGCGAAAAGACGCAAGAGAAAAATGAAAAAATTGACAAAAAAATTAAGCATTTTTAATGCTTACAAAGATTTTTTTATTATGAAAGTGTCAAACTTCCGAATATGACAAGCAAAAAAGAAAAATAGAATAAATTATATTACATTTCTATTACAATGTTAAAATTCATTGACTTCTATTTTTAAACAATGTTATACTTATTATGCTAAAATAGGATAATTTTACAGAAGATATCGGAGGGAATTATGTTGAAAAATAGAAGTCAATGGGTAAAAATTGTATCAGTAATTATTATTTTTTGTATTGCAACATATATTATAAATGGATTATGTGGTTCAGTGGAAGCTGCAACTAATTATGAACAGTATGTTAAAAGTGGAATTAGTGCTTTTCCACAAGATTATCAAGTTTATCTAAATCAATTACATCAAGATCACCCAAATTGGACTTTTGATGCGTATTATACAGGAATTAATTGGAGTGATTTAGTAAATAATGAAACAGATCATGGACATAATAGGATTATTAATTCTGCAAATGGTTTGTGGAAATGTAGTTGTGGAAATGTAGCAACAGGTTATGCATGTGCTTCTGCAGATATTATTAAATACTATATGGATCCAAGAAATTTTCTAAATAATGATGTAAAGGTTTTTCAATTTTTGGAAATTTCTTATAATGAAAATATACATAAAACAGATGGGATAAAAAGTGTTATTAAAGGTACTTTTATGGAAAATAAGAAAGTAAATGTTACTGTTAATGGTCAAGCAAAAGAAATGTCTTATGAAGAAATTATATTGGAAGCAGCAAAACAAAGTAATATGAGCCCATACAGTATTGCAACAAAAATTATTCAAGAAGTTGGTTCTAAAGGAAGTGGCTCAGTTACTGGCACATATGAAGGTTATGAAGGCTATTATAATTTTTTTAATTATGCAGCAAGTGATGGCGGAAGCCCAATTGCTAAAGCATTAGAATATGCAAAAAATGGAAATGGAAAACAAACGGAACAAGAAAAAAATAATTTACTATTACCTTGGAACGATCAATACAAAGCAATTGTAGGAGGAGCAAAACTACTTGCAAGTTCATATACAAATGCAGGTCAGAACAGTGCTTATTTCTATAAGTGGGATGTTGTAGGAAATACTGTATTAAAAGCAGGACAGTCTCAAACAATAAGTTCTTCAAAATGCTTTAGTCATCAATATATGACAAACATACAAGATCCAACAAGTCAAACAACAAAATTATATAATACATATGTTAATGCACATATTATAGATGAACACTTGAATTTTGTAATACCAGTATATAATAATATGCCAAAAACTAATAAGTTACCTACATCTCTTACAAATAATGATGGAAATTTATATTATATGAACAATACAGGTGTAAGAGTTAGAAAAGAACCAAGCACATCAGCTCAAATTCTTACAACTATGAATACACTAGATGAAATAGTTGCAGTAAAACAGAGAAAATGTGCAAATGCAAATGGACATGATTGGGATAAGGTAAAACTTGCCTCTGGAACTGAAGGATACATTGCTAGTGAATATTTATCACCTTGTGAAGATGGCAAAACTGCTATGATTGAATCAGATAATGTAAAAGCAGTACCAAATATAAGTGTACAAACAATGGTGCAAAACTTAGGAATTGAATCATATGAAGTAACAAAAGACGGAAATAAAATAGATGCTACAGGAAAAATTGGTACAGGTTACAAGTTAAAAGATACAAAAAATAACAAAGAATATACATTAATTGTAATTGGAGATACAAATGGAGATAGCAATGTAAATTCACAAGATGCAATGGAAATATTAAAACAAAGTGTTAATATTTTAAATAAAACAGGAGTATATTCTACAGCAATGGATGTTAATAGAGATGGAAAAATTAATTCAGTAGATTCAATGCTTGTATTAAAGAACAGCGTTGGATTAGCAGATATTAATATATAATTAAAGAGAGGTAAAATGTATGAAGAAAAAAAGTTTAATAATTATATCACTATTATTTGCTTTCGTTTATATATTACTTGCAAGAGAAGTAAAAGCAACATATAGAAGTAATGATCCAACAGTTAATTCTGGCGGGACAATATCAATAACAGTAACATCAACCGAAGAATTAGAAAATTATGACTTGACTTTAAAAAGTTATTCGGGTTTAACATATGTTGGATGTTCAGCATCAAATGCGGCAGTTAATTCGGAGACTGGTAAAATTTCTTATGCATCATTTACAACTACAAAAACATTAGGAACATATACATTTAAGGCACCGACTGTAAGTGCAACAACAAAATATACTGTAACATTTGATGTAAATGGAACTACGAATAAATCAACTGTTACAGTAAACCCAACTAATGCAGGAAATAATTCGAAGCCAGCAAATAACAATGAAAATTCTAATTCCAATACGAACACTACACAAAATAAAGGCACCATAACATCTTTATATATTAATGGAATTAAATGTAAAGAATATGTAACTGTTACAAATAAAGAAAGCGTTCCAGTTGTTATTAATACGTCAACAAAAGAAGGAGCAACTATTTATAATAATAAAACGAAAAAATCGTATAAGGTAAAAAGTGGTGCGACTGCTAATGTTCAAATATCTGAAGGCACAAATACTTTAACAATTACGTTGGATAACGGATATAAAGAAACAAGAAAAATATATAGTCAAAAAGAAGAAGAGGTAGAAGCAAACCAAATTGAAGATGAACAACCAGAAGTAAAAGTAGAAGTTGGGCTTAAATCTTTGGAGATAGAAGGGTTTAATTTAACACCAGAATTTTCTTCTAAGGTGTATGAATACATTTTAACAATTCCAGCAGAACGAGAGGATATTACAAGGCTAGATATAAAATATACTGCAAATAGTAACGATTTTACAGTGGATATTAATGGAAATGATAGATTGGTAGAAGGTGTAAATGTAATTACTATACTTGTAAAGTCAAAAAACGGCGAAGATGTAACATATATAATTAAAGTTATAAAAGAAGCAGAAACAGTAGAAACTATAGCAGAACCAACTAACGAAATAGTGCAAGAAGTAGAAACTATAAAAGAACTAGATATGAATACGATAATTGTTATTATTATTGCTGTGGTAACAGCAATTGCAGGAATAACTTTTGCATTAATTGAATATAAGTTTACTAAGAAAAATAAGGATGAAGAAGAAATAATAAATCCATTTGCAAACCTTGGTTTCAATAATGAAAATGATGAAAAAGAAGACATATTAAAAGAATTTAAAGATGATGATAAGGAACAAGAAAAGCCCAAAAAAAGAGGAAGACATTTTTAGTTATAGTTTTAAAAGAACCCTTGCAACTTGCATAAGCAGGTTTAAGGGTTTTTTTTGAATTTTATTTTAATTCTATAACGGTAACTCCAGTTTCACCTTCGCCAAATGTGCCAAGACGAAAATTTTTAACGTGTGAGTTAGTTTTAAGAAAATTATGAATACCTTTTCTTAAAATACCTGTACCTTTTCCATGTACAATACGAACTGTTTTTAGTTTCGCTAAAGAACAGTCATCTAAATATTTATCAATCAAAAAAGTAGCTTCTTCAACATTGTATCCAATAACATTAATTTCTGTTGTAGCAGTTTTAGTTTTATTGGTTTTATAAGATGATGTGCTAGTTAAATTAGTATTGGAAATTTTAGATGATTTTTCAATGTTTGATAAAGAAACCATCATTTTTGCATTTCCAATTTGTACTTGCACTTGATTCGATTTATTTACATATGAAGTAATGATTCCATATTGGTTTAAATTAGTAATATGAACATTCATACCAATTTGAATATCATCTTTTGTTAAACTAGAAGACTTAGTAGAGGTACTTGTAAAAGATGAAGAAGTATTTTTAATAGAATCATTTAGTTTATTTCTCATATTATTTAAGTTTTTGACAGAATCTTTATCAAGATTATCATAGGTTTTATGAATATCTTTAAGAGCTGTACTTACTTCTTCTTTTGCTTCAATTAAAATTTTTCGAGCATCTTTTTTTGCATTTTCAATAATCGAAGCTTCTTTTTCTTTTAAATGCCTATTTTTTTCCTCGTAAGAATTCTTTAATTGTTCAATTTCATTAAGGCTTTTTTGGGAGATTTCTTTTTCTTTTTCAATAAGCAATTTATCATCATATATGCTTTTTAATAATTCCTCAATATGAATTTCATCGGAATTCATAAATGATGTTGCTCTTTCAATAATATTATTTGGTAAACCTAATTTTCTACAAATAGCAAATGCATTACTTTTTCCAGGAATACCAATTAACAAGCGGTAAGTAGGCGATAAGGTCTCTAAATCAAATTCGCAACTTGCATTTTCAAGGCCATCAGTTATAAGGGCATAGTTTTTTATTTCTTGATAATGTGTTGTAGCAAGTGTAAGTGCACCAATTTTATAAAAAGTTTCTAATAGGCTAATTGCAAGACTACTTCCTTCTATAGGGTCGGTTCCGTGAACCAAGTTCATCTAAAAGTACAAGGCTATTAGAGGTACAATTGTCTAAAATTTCAATAATATTACGCATATGACTTGAAAATGTACTTAAGGATTCTTGAATACTTTGTTCATCGCCAATATCTGAATAAATATTATCAAAAACATAAATACTACTATTTGTATTTGCGGGAATATGAAGACCACTACAAGCCATAAGTGTAAGTAAGCCTACTGTTTTCAATGTAACTGTTTTTCCACCAGTATTAGGACCAGTAATAACTAAAGTAGAAAAGTCTTTACCTAAGTGAATATCTATAGGAACAACCACAGATTTATCTATAAAAGGATGCCTAGCACCTAAAAAATACAAAAATTTTTCGTCATTTAACTTAGGGCAAACAGCATTAAGCTCTATTGCGTATTTTGCTTTTGCAAATATAAAATCTAATTTACCAATTGTTTCTTCATTAGTTTTTAGTTCATTTATATAAGGTGAAACCATATTAGAAAGATTACGCAGTATATTTTCTATTTCGATAGCCTCAAGAGATTTTAAACTCGCCATTTCATTATTCATTTCAAAAATTGAAATTGGTTCTATAAAAACAGTAGAACCGCTAGAAGAAATGTCATGAATAAAACCTTTTATCATTGTACGATATTCTTCTTTTACAGGGACAACATATCTATCATTTCGAATAGTAATTAAAGCTTCTTGTAGATATTTTGAATAAGAAGAATGTATAAAATTATCTAATTTTTGTTTTATGTTTTCCTCCAATTTTCTTTCTTTCCTACGAATATTTGCAAGTTCAGCTGATGCATCATCAGAAATTGTAAATTCATCTAAAATAGACTTGTCTATTTTTTGCTCTATTGAAATGTTAGTATATAAAGAAGAAAAATATTTTTCTAAAATAGGGAATAGATGTATATCATTCTCATTATCTTTATAAAAATACTCTTTCAATTGATTTGCAATTCTTAATAATTTTGCTACTTCTAATAGATACTTAGCACTTAAAATGCCATTTATTTCTAAAATGTTATATATATTTTTTAATTCATAAAAAGGCAAAATTGGAGGTTCATTTTTTTTATAAACAAGGCTTGAAGCTTCACTTGTTTCGGATAATAAATTATAAACAGTCGATTTATCATAAGAAGGGCATAAATCGATTGCAAGTTTTTTACCAAATTCAGTAATACAATAATTTGATAAAATATCTAATATTTTATCAAATTCCAGTTTTTCTAGAAACATTCTATTCATAACATACTCCTTTTTTTAGAATATTACTATTATACTACAAAAATATTACAAATAAAATAAAATTTAGAAAAAATGGAAAAAACTATTGCAATTAAAAAAAATTTGTAGTATAAATATTAGTAGATTTAGAATAATAATATTAAAATCCCATTTTTAACAGTTCAAGAAAATTAAAAGCTCACATTCCATTGAAATATATGGAATATGGGCTTTTTTGGAA
>CANRBJ010000052.1 GCA_947628815.1 uncultured Clostridia bacterium
TCTATATTTATACACACAAAGGTGAAATTTTTGCTTACAAACTTTTAAGGTGATTTTATCATAAATTAAATACATAATATAAATATATCAATAGACAAATATGCTACATTGTTGTATAATAGACGATGTAAGGAGGGTGATTTTTATGATGAAAGATTTAGTTATGGAAGTTACAAGTACTCTACCAGATAATGCTACCATTGGCGAAATATTAGATGCTATTTTAATTAGACTAAGCATAGAAAAAGGTATTAAAGATATTAAAGAAGGTAATACTATTTCTACTGAAGAACTTTTAAAGGAGATTGAAACGTGGTAGTTGTATGGTCTAATTTTGCAAAACAAAACCTAAAAAATTTTATTGCTACTACTTTAATAACTAAAGAAAATTCTACTAAATATGTAAAAAGGTTAGTAGAATATGTTGGCTATTTAGATGAACAAAGTTTTTTAGGTAAAGTTTTAACAAAGTATAATGATATAACAATATATCAGTTAATTTATAAACAACATAGAATAATATATTCTATTGACAATAATAAAATATATATTATTTCAGTTTTACATAGTGCACAAAGTCCAGAAAAAACTTTGACAAGCATAAAAGTATTTTTTGACGATTAAACACATTAGCTATTATTGAAAAAAATAAATATATGCAAAAGAGGCATACCTTAAACTTGCCTATAATAAATAATATAAATATATCAATAGACAAATAAGCTACATTGTTGTATAATAAACAATGTAAGGAGTGTGATTTTAAATGATGTATCCATATGTAAAGTATTCAGATGGTACAGAAGTTGTTTTTTCACATATAATGAAAAATGAAAATGGAGAAGAAATTATGCATGTACACTTTGAAAGACCTACTGAAAATGGTTTTGATAGTGTAAGGTTTGAACTTCCAAGTTGTAAAGTATTATATAAAGATGGTAATTATACTGATGAAGAGATAGAGTTGTTTCGTACTGTTGTAGAAAGAGGCTTACCTTCATTTTATAGATGGGCTAGAGAAGGAGGAATTCAAATTGCCTAATGTATTAGAATTGATGCGGTTATAAAATATATTTTTGGTCAAGCGAATTAAAAGAACCTATCCATGTACATATTTCAAAAGGAAAACCAGTTCAAAACTCAACAAAAGTATGGCTTACTAAAAGTGGAGGTTGTATTTTAGCAAATAACAAAAGTCATATTCTAAATAAAGACTTAAGTGAATTGCTAGAAACAATAGCAAAAACTATTTCTTCATCAAAAAATATAATTAAAATTTTATATACAAAAATTCCAGCGATTTCTCACTGGAATTTTTGCTTTCGGGTTCCTATTTTAGGACACCCTCATCAATTTGTGGCTTACGTGTGAGTAAGTTTAGTATATGTTTTTATGTTTTCTTGCTGTATGTAGCATTTGTTAACTTTTGCTATTGCAAAAGTTACAAATGCTACTATGTATAAAATATAGCAAGTGCTTTGTTAGTTTTAATTTCTACTAATTTTTAGTGATTTATTTTATTTTTTATTTATAATTAGTAGTAAAATATTTTAAATCATGCTATAATACTAATTAGTAGAGGAGAGTGATTAATTATGATGCATGAATTTGTAACATATGCAGATGGAACTTTAGTAGTTTCCTCAGATATTCGTAAAAAAGAAAATGGAGAAGAATATATTATTATTTCATTTGAAAGACCAATGGAATATGGCTTTGATACAGTAGTATTTGAACTTCCTAGCTATGCTATTATTGAAAGAGAAGGACATTTTTCTGACGAAGAAGTTGCTTTATTTAAAACAGTAGTTGAACGTGGAGCAGCATACTTTTTTGATATAGCAAGAGGAGGCGAAATAGAAAGTGCCTGATTTATTTAGTTATTCAGGATATGTAATATTTTTTTGGTCAAATGAAAATAATGAACCGATACATGTTCATGTTTGCAAAGGAAATCCAAGAGCAAATGCAACAAAAATATGGATTACTAAAAATCGGAGATTGTATTTTAGCTAATAATAGCAGTCAAATTCCACAGAAAGATTTAAGAAAAATATATAAAGCTATACAATACAATTTTTTCTTAATTACAGCAAAATGGAAAGAACGTTTTGATGTTAGTGAAATTAAATTTTATTGCTAATTCCACTAATACTCACTATTGATAATTTTTCTTAATTTTTTATACTCAAACAATGAACTCAACCAATGTAGCTTAAACTATTGTAAATACTGAATGTAGTCAGCCCAGCCCAACCAAAATAATCATTGTAAGTAGCTTGTACCAAAAGGGTACAGGCTATTTAATAGAAAATGAAGAAATAGTATTTGCAGTAATGGAAAATTATAAGCCGACAAGCACAAGAGTAGATATTTCTGTTCTTAAAATAAATATTTGTAATGGTACAGACGGCTTAATGTTAGGTGGCTATTTTGGAACAAATGCAAAATGTGAACCAAGTTTAAGAAAGTGTTACTTTTCAAAGAAGGATATTGAATTTACAGAAAAAATGATAGAAGATTTAAAATTAAATGAAAATGAGAAAGAAATATTAAATAATCAAAATGCTTTATATTTAGATATATTTAATATATAAAAATATATTTAAAGAATTTTAATTTTCAAAATAAACTAAAATATTAAGTGGGTAAAAAATTGTAAATAGTAACTAGAATTATTACGTTTTTGTTACAAAAATATTACAAAACAATAAAATTTTGTAAAACACTATGCAAAATAAGAACAATGTGTTTAAATATATGATGTATAGAATGTAGAAGAAAAAGAGCAAAAAACAAAAGAAAAAGGAGATTATTTTAATGATAAAACAGCAAAACGTTGAGGCTGTACACACACACACACACACACACACACGGTAACTTTATAGAAATAAAAAATGGTGTAAAAGCCTTTATTTGTGATATATTAGGCAGACTATTTTATAGTATAAAAATAGCCTGTCTTTTTGTTGATTAAAAAAACTAAAAATTAGTATTTAAAACTAATAAATAAACAAGATTTTAATATTTTATTTAAAATATAAAAATAAAAAGTTTTGAAACTTTTTAAAAGAATGGAGGAAAAAGAGTAATGAAAGAAAAGAAAAAATTAAACAAGCGGAATTACGCTAATTGCATTAGTAGTAACAATAGTAGTGCTTTTAATATTAGCAGGAATATCGATTAATATGTTAATTGGAAAAAATGGAATTATAGGAAGCGCAGGCCAAGCAAGTGAAACTACAAAAGATGTGTCAGAAGATGAACAATTAAAACTTGCGGTAGCAGATGCTTTAATTTATGGAACAGGAACACTTACAACAGATAATGTAAGACAAGGTTTAATAAGTGAATTTGGAGAAAATAAAGTAACAGATACTACTTTCACAGGAACTGGACCTTGGACATTTAAAGGAGAAAGAAAGACTTATACAATAGAAAAAAATGGAAAGATAACATCAGAAGGTACAACCACACCTCAAACAGGAAAAAGTACATTAGAGCAAGCAAAAGATGATGTAACAATATTTGAGAAAAAAGAAACATTAGAAGATAAGTATGGAAATAAAGTAGTAGTACCAGAAGGATTCAAAATAGCAGAAGATTCAGCAACAGATGTAACAGGAGGAGTAGTAATAGAAGATGCAAGTGACGAACCCACAAAAGGAAGCCAGTTTGTGTGGATTCCTGTGGGAGATGTAAAAACTGCAAGTGGAACAGAGAACATTAAATTAAGTAGATATATATTTGCAGATGGAGAAAATGATAAAGGGAAAGATGGAAGTACAGTGTTGCCAAAGGGAACGCCAATAGAAAAAGGGAGTGCAGATATACCGGCTAGTTATATGGTACCAATAACTGCTACTGAAACTCTAATAAGCAATGGAACTTCGTATAATGGTTTTAATGAAGTAGCAGATGCAGATGTATATGAAGCATTTGTAAGTAAAACAGAAGATGGTGGAACAAAAACGAAAGTAGAAACAACAGGAGGATATTATATAGGAAGATATGAGGCAAGAAGAAAAGAAACACAAATAACAGAAAATGGTAGTGATGAAATATATAACAACATAACACAACCTTTAGCATCAAGTACGGCTAAAGGAATGTATACAGGAAAAAGTTTTAAAAGTGATTTAATGAATAGTTATGCATGGGATACAGCGTTAGTGTATTTGCAAACATTTGATGATAGAGGAGAAAAAGGAACACCATATTCATATCAAACTAGTTTAAATAAAGATAGTAGTCCAGACACGAAAGGAACGAAAGAATTAGACCCGGGAAAACAAGATAAAATCTGTAATATATGGGATTTGGCAAGTAACTGTAACGAGTATACTACGGAAACGTCCTCATACCAGGGGGCTCCGGCTATTACTAGGGGAATTACCCCTCAGTTGCGAACTGGATGGACAGTTAGTGCAGGACCTTTCAAGAGTTACTCTTTTCGCCCACTTTTGGTTATAACGGAGTGAATCCTGTGGGAAGCAAAAAAAATTAGAATTGTGCTAAGAGGAGCTTTCCGGGTGGATAAATAAAAGAGATGAAATTTTTGTACTGAAATAGCGTTTTTTGATCGTTAGAAAGGGAAAACTAGTGTGTCAAGTTGACTGTATAAATTTGTTAAATATTTTTTTGGTGCCTGGTAATATATAGAATTATATTGCCAGGTACTATTCATTTTCAATGTACTTAAAAAATCTAGCAAAGCACTTGCTAGATTTTCTCCATAGTAGCTTTTTGTAACTTTTGCGCAATCAAAAGTTAACAAATGCTACTTACATCAAAGAAAATAGGTGTCAACCAAATACAGTATATTCTAATTCAAGTATAGAAGAGCTCTAAAAGTTACTAAATATTGTCTTGAAATACTACTGGTAGTGGTGTGTTCCCAACATACAACAAAAATGCAACAGCAGAAGAATATGGAAAAAAGCAAACAGGAAGTAATAAAATAATAACAGAAGGAGATAAGTCAATAACAATTCTAACAGGATATATATTAGTAGATCCAACAAAAGAAGGAAATGAAAATATGAGTTATGAAGATACAAATAATCCACAAATAGACGAAGGAATAGTAATAACAGATGAAGTAGATGAAAATGGAAAAAGTACAGGAAATGAATTTGTATGGGTGCCAGTAGATATAAATAAATGGTATTTTGTCAAGAACATACAAGCAGTAATGTAAAATATGATGAAACAAAGAACAAAGTAATATGTAAAAAAAGAAATAATAAACATAAGAAAAGGAGAAAAATAGGAATGAAAAAACAAGTACAAGCAATTTATTGCAAAAAATGAAGAAAGAAAATTTATGCCAAAAGCAAGACTTGAACTCAAAAGAAAAGCGGAATAACGTTAATTGCCTTAGTAGTTACAACAATATTCTCTTATGACGAAAAATTAAAATGTAGTAATAACAAAGGTTTCCTCCTAATTTAGTTATAGAGCCACAAAAGAAAATAAACTTAAATAAGTATGGTCATTTAAGATTAGAATACTTGAAAAATCATAAGAAAGCAGAATATACAATTTTATTTATAGAAAATAAACTAATGGAGCATTTAGAAGAAATACAAGAAACTGCTACAAAAAAAGTAGAAGAAATTATTAAATCATTAAAAGAGCAAAGCGATTTAACAGAAGAAATGAAAAACACAAATCAACTTTATTGGGTAGGAATGATGAATAACTTTAAAAATCAAGCTGAAGAAATTGTATATAATGAAATTATTTACAAATAATAATTTTAGAAAATTAACGAAAAGTATTCAAAAATAGTAAAATTTATGCTATACTATTTATAGTATAGTAAAGAGAGGTGTATTGATATGATACAAGTAACAAATATACAAGATTTAAAAACAGCAGTAAACAAAAATGGAGAAATGGTTATTGCTATGAATAAT
>CANRBJ010000053.1 GCA_947628815.1 uncultured Clostridia bacterium
GAAAATAAAATATTAAAATTTCAAAATTAAAACTGGGGAATAATAAATTCCTAAATATCAACAAAAAAAGAGATTCTAAATACTTAAACTGGGGAATCCAGATTTGTATCTAAAACCTCTGAAATGGTGAGCCATAGAGGATTTGAACCTCCGACCGTCAGATTAAGAGTCTGCTGCTCTACCAACTGAGCTAATGGCCCATTTATTAAAAACTTATTTTCCAGTTATCCTCTTTTTTATTAGGGGATAACTGGGGACTAGTGGGGACACCCACTAATTACTAACTTTATTAAAACTTTAAAATATGTTGTAAATACTGAATTGTATCAATTATGTAATGGTAAGGTACGGCTCGATTAAGAGTCAACTGCTCTACCAACTGAGCTAATGGCGCGTGTTATTAAAATTTTTACACATAAAAATTGTGTAAAATTGTGTAAATACTATTTTTAGTATTATATATTATATTGTTATTTGTTGCTTATATATCAATACTTCTAAGCTACTAATAAATTTAGTACACTAATTGTTTAAGAGTCTGCTGCTCTACCAACTGAGCTAATGACCCATAAATTGTACATCATCTATTATAATCCGATTGGCCCTATTTTGTCAATATTTTTTATTTCATTTGATTGGCAATTTGTGCAAATTGCTCTATACTTAAGCTTTCTCCTCTTACATTTTCAGGAAGTTTAAGTGTGTTTAAAATTTCCTTTATTTGGTCCTTAGTAGCTATTTTTGCATTAGTTAATCCATTTATCAAAGTTTTCCTTCTTTGCATAAAGCTTGCTTTAATTATCTTAAAAAATAATTTTTCATCTTTTAAGTTTACTGGTGGTATATTTCTTATATTTAGCTTTATGACTTCTGAATCCACCTGTGGTTCTGGAATAAATGAATTATTTGGTACTAACATTGTTTGCTTCGGTTCACAATAGTAATAAACACAATAAGTAATAGCTCCTGTATTTTTTTGCCCTGGAATTGCGGTTAATCTATCAGCAACTTCTTTTTGCACCATTACTGTAATACTTTTCACTGGAACTTTATCTTCTAATAATTTCATAATAATTGGTGTAGTAATATAATATGGTAAGTTAGCCACTATTTTTATAGTATTTCCTTCTAGATCTTGATTTTTTATTAATTCTTGAATATCTACTTTTAAAATATCTTGTTTTAATAATACAAAATTATTATAAAGTGAAAAGCGTTCAGTTAAAATTTGTATCATTTTTTCATCTAACTCTATTGCAATTACTTTTTTAGCTTTTTCCACTAGTTCATGTGTTAATGTTCCAAGACCTGGACCTATTTCTATTACTACATCATCCTTTGATATTTCTGCTGTTTTCATGATATTTTCTATAACTTGTTCATTAATTAAAAAGTTTTGCCCTAAATTTTTATTTGCACTAATTCGATATTTTTTCATTAAAAATTTGGTTTCTTCTTCTAGATTCATTTATAATTGCCTCTTTCTTTTTTATGTTTGTGCATTTTGCTGAACTTGTTGATTTGTAGATGATTGACTATTTTCAATTTC
The DNA here is from genome assembly GCA_947628815.1 of uncultured Clostridia bacterium. GTDB lineage: Bacteria > Bacillota > Clostridia > TANB77 > CAG-508 > RGIG8482. Next base: position 1,550 of record CANRBJ010000053.1, read on the forward strand.
TTTATTTGAAATATCCTCTTGTGGTTTATTTTCTGTTGGAGTAGTTGTATTTTCTTTTTTAGCTACTTTTTTTGTTCCTCTTCTAACTATTCTTTCCATTGCTTTGTATGTATCTTTTGATAATAAGGTTTGTGATACTACTTTTCCATTTAATTTTAAAATCTTATATCCTTCACTTCTACATCCATTGGCTCCAACTTGTTCTACAACTTCTTTTCCTTCTTCTAATGTAGGATCATCTTTATATGTAGTTGAATAATTGATATATGATGTTACCTTTGATTGAATAATTACTTCATATTCTTTCTTTTCCTTAATTCCTTGTATACTTACTTTGCATACTCCATTTTTTGAATTTGCAACTATTTTTACTGGATAATTTCTAGTATTTTTAAATACAAAATCAATACTTCCATAATATACAGTTGCATCTCTACTTGCTGCTACATAACCTGTCAAAAATACGTGATTTTTTCTTTGCTTTATTTCCATATTAGCAAGTAAAGCTGCATTATATAATGTTGAGGAAAGTTGGCAAACACCTCCGCCTACGTCTGGTACTACTTTTCCTCCAATATATGCAGTTCCTTCTTTATATCCTGCTTCCAATGTTCTTTTTCCTACTACGGTATTATATGAAAACTCTTCTCCTGGCATAACAACTGTTCCATTTATTTTTTTAGTTGCAAGTTCAATATTTGTACTTCTATTCCTGTTGCTTGCATCATAAATAGTTGAAAAATTTGATAATAAATCTGGAAATGCCTCTTCTCCTAGGTCACTAATTTTCTTTTTAGGTATAGTTATCTTTAAAGGTATTGTATACTCTTCTTTTTCTTCTTCCAAAATTTTTTTTGCATCTTCTATTGAAAAATCTACCCCATTCACTTCTGGATGTACTGTTGTTGGATTTTTTTCTACATAAGCATCCTGTGGTTCTTTGTATATTTCATTATGAATTTTTTCTATATCTATTGGATCAGGTTCTTTATAGATTGTAGGAATTTCAATACTTTGATAATTTGTATGTATATTTCCTAATTGCTCATAAATATCCTTTTTTAATTCTTCCTTATCTATTATATATCCTGCTTTTCCATTAACAATAGTTAATTTTTCATCTTCTATATAATAACTACTTTCCATTACTGCATCTTTCATTTTTGAGTTAATGTCTGTAATTGTATTGTCAAGTAGTTGTTCATCTAAATATAAATTTGCTTTAATTTCTTTTTTGAATAAATTAGTAAATAAAATTGCATAATTATTGGTAATAATATTTCCATCTCTTCCAATATTGTGAGCTTCAGCTACTGCTTGATCTACATCAAATTTTGCATTAAAAGTATTTGCTGTTACACTTGTTTCGTTCTGATTTCTTTTTAAAATCAAGTTATTATTTTCATCATTAAATCTATTTTCAATTGCATCATTGATTTGCATTTTTGCTTCTTCAGCAGTTAATCCACTTACATCAATTCCTAAAATAGATATGCCATTTAATATTTTGTCGTTGTTTATATTTAATAGTGAAAATATTATTGAAATAATCATAATTGTAATTAGCATAACAATTAATACAATTATTATTATTAATTTTTTTCTGCTTTTTTTACTTTCTTGATTTTCTTCTTTGGTTTTAGATATTTCTTCTTCCATACCTTTCCCCTTTTATACAATATATACTTTTGTATGAATTAATATTACCATAGTTAATTGCATTTTACAATAATTCAAAAGCGCATTTTGTCATAAATTATATTTTTTTATCGTTTTATACTAGACAAGTTTTTGTTTTTCTAATATAATGTGAGTAGAAAATTTTGGAAAAAAAGGAGTGACATTATGATAGGTGAAATGATTGCGTATATTCGCAAAGAGCACAAGCTTACAAAAGCTGGAATTGCTAAAGGTACCAACATTAATACCGGTCACTTAACTCATATTGAAAAAGGAGAAAGAAATCCTAGTCATAAAGTTTTAAGAAATATGTGTAAAACAATGGGTATTCCTTATCGTCCTTTAATGTATACTTATGATAAGGAGCTTACAGAAGAACATCATTCTTACAAAGTAGAAGCTCATATTCCTTATAATAAAATTCCTACATTTGATTCACTAGGAACTTTAATTAATTGTCCTCCAACTATTCCAGATGCCTCTATTGCTGTAAAAGTAAACGATACAACAATGGAACCAAAATTAAAAAAAGATTCTTATGTTTATATACAATTTAATACACCACTTGATAATAGAGATTTAGGTTTGTTTTCTTACCAAAATCAATTATTAATTCGTAGATTTATTATTCGTAAAGATGGTGTGGTTCTAAGAGCAGAGGATAAAGATATAGCTGATATTTGTTTAAATCCAAAGGAAGAATTTTACATTGTTGGAAAAATTGTTGGAACAAATTTAGATGATAAATAATATTTTTGTCAAAAACACTTGAATTATAAAATTTTTAATATTATAATATCAAAATAAGAAACAAGAGATAAATATAAGGAGATTTTCAAATGGAATTAGTAAAAAATATATTCTTTAACACTGATAAATTAGTAGAGAATTCTACTGTAAAAATATCATACACTGGAAAGTTTTTTCAAGATGATACTGAAGAAGTTTATCTTCACTATGGTTTTGGTCTTAATTGGGACGATGTAAATGAAATCGCAATGGAAAAAACAGAACTTGGTTTTCAAGCTGAAGTAACTTTAACTGCCGGTGAAACATTTAATTTCTGTTTTAGAAGTGATACTGACCAATGGGATAATAATGATGGTCAAAATTATATCTTTCCTATCGAGAAAGAAGAACTTTCTTTAGTAGTAACAGAAGAAACTCCTGTTGCTACTCCTAGAAAATTGAGAAAATCTTATATATGGAGCAAAAAATTACGTTTAGCTGTTTATAAAATAATTACATATATTCCAAAATTAATTTCAGGAAATTATAAAAGAAAAATTTCTGAACAATAAAATTATTATACCCCGAGTTTTTGCTTGGGGTATTTTTTTTACATAATCTTAAAACTATTTTGTAGTTAATGTTTTAATATATATGCTCAGGCCACTCTTATTATATATACCAACCTCCATTAATTGAAATAATTTGTCCAGTAGTATAATCATCTTCTATTAACCATTTTACACACTTTGCTACATCTAATGTTGTTCCTAGTTTATTTAATGGTATTTCTTCTTGTATTTCTTTTTTTTCATTCTCTGTTAAATGTTCATTCATCTGAGTTTGTATAAATCCTGGTGCAATTGCATTTACTCTGATATTTGATGATCCTAATTCTTTTGCTAATGCCTTTGTTAAACCATTTATTCCTGCTTTTGCAGTTGAATATGCTACCTCACAGGATCCACCTGTAATTCCCCATATTGATGAAATATTTATAATACAACCTCTTTTTTCATTAATCATAACTGGCAAAGCTTCCTGTGTACAATAAAATACAGAATTCAAATTATTTTGTATCATAGTATTCCATTCTTCATCTGTTATTTCTGTAAACAATTTTACTTGAGAAATTCCTGCATTATTAATTAATACATCTATTGTTTTGAATTTTTTTAAAGTATACTCTATTAGTTTTTTTACTTCTTCTCTTTTTGATACATCTGCCTTAAATATTTCTACTTTTTTTCCATTTTGAATTAATTGTTTTTGTACTTCCTTTGCTAAAGTTTCAGATTTATTATAGTTTAAAACTATTTGATAATTATCTTGTGATAATTGTTTTACTATTTCTGCTCCTATTCCTTTTGACGCTCCTGTTACAATAACAGTTTTAGGTATTATCTTCTTTGCTTCCATAATTTACTCCTTTATATATGCTTTTTAGTGATTATTACTATAAATTTTATTTATACAACTTAAACAAAATCAAAATTATACAAAATGTTAATAATAAACAAAGAACTAGACAAGTTCTATAACAAGTCTAGTTCTAAGTATTGGAGCCACTTATCTGATTCGAACAGATGACCTACTGATTACAAGTCAGTTGCTCTACCAGCTGAGCTAAAGTGGCA
>CANRBJ010000054.1 GCA_947628815.1 uncultured Clostridia bacterium
TAGGTAAAGATGAAATACCAAGAGAAGTACAAATAGCAGGAGATATATCAGGAGAAGGAGGATTACAAACTACTGATGCTCAAAAACTATATTCATTTAATAACGCAAAAGCAGAAAATTTTGTAACTGAAGGAAAAATGCCAACTGACAATGTTGTAGCTAATACATATACTGTTAGTTTCACAGATACAAAATCAAATATTAATTCTGTAAATGTATCAACAGATGAAAATGGTAAAATTAATGAAAAAGATTTACCAGATTTAAGTAAATATACTTACACTGATGAAAATGGTGTAAAATATAGAGTTTGTGGTTGGTCTACTAAAACAGATGCAACAGTAAATGATAAAGTAGATTTAAGTAAATTAGAAGTTAAAGGAAATACAAACCTTTATACAATTTGGACACCAGAAGCTAAAGCCAAAGTAGTATTCCACTATGATGGTGAGAAAATGAAAAATGAAAAAGGAGAAGACGTTCCAAAAGAGAAGTCATTTGATACTTATTTAGCTGGATCAACTATTAATTTAGATGAATTAGGAATTGAAGAAGCAAAATACGATTCTACTATAGGAAGAGTAGAATATAAACAAATTGGTTGGTATATGTCTAACGATAGAACTACCGTATTCGATTCTACATTCACTATCCCAGCAGCTAATGGAAATACTGAAGAAACTGTAGACTTATATCCTGCATGGGAAATTAAAACAAAAGAACAAGATAATGTAAGTGCATCAACTTTAAATCAGATTATAAGTGAACTTAAAACTTTACAAGGTGACGCTGATGAATGTGCTAATTTATATATAACTTCGAAAGCTACTGTCGATAAAGCAATAAGTGTACCAAAAGGGGTAATTTTAAACTTCGAAGAAGATGTAGAAGTATCTGAAAATGGTTCGATAACATGTAAAGATCCAGAAAATCCAATAAAAAAAGCTGATGGTGTAACAATAACAAAGTCAGTTACCAATAAAGCTACAGACATTACAACCTCTTTAAATAATAATGCTTACGATGTAGTTAAGTTGAAGAAAGATGCAGGAACAATTAGTATAGCTAGTGGAATAACAGTAAAAACAGGAAGTGATGCTATTCTTGACTTAAATGGTAATGATTTTACTATTACTAAATCAACTTCAGACCTAGTTATTGAAGGTGCTACAAGTGATAAAGCAGCTGGTAAATTAACTATTATAAACTCTGGAGAAACAGAAAAAACTATAAAAACTGAAGGTACGATAGACAATAAAGGAACACTTGTTATAGGAGAAACAGTACAAAGCAAAGAAGCTACAAACAAATTAAAAATAACATCTGAAACAACTTCAACTAAATCAGTTATAACAAATGAAGATGGTGGAAAATTAACAATTAATTCTGGTGAAATTATAGGAGCAAATACTAGCGCACCTGCTAATAGTAATGGTGTTATAACTAACCAAAAGAATGCTGTGTTGGAAATCAATGCTGGTAAAATTGATGTTACATCAGATACTAGAATGCCAGCTCTTTTAAACGAAGGTAATGCAATTATAAATGGTGGTAACATTTCAAGAAACAAGAATTCAAGTACTAAAGGCGATGGATTCTACGTTGTTGTTAACCATGGTGACATGACAATAAAAGATGGTACTTTTATGGCTACAAGCAATGGTAGAGCACTATCTGGTACATCTGCTCTAATTGAAAATGGTTATGGAAATGGAAAAGTAGTAACAGATGAAGCAGTTTTAAATGTAACTGGTGGAACGTTCAAGGGAGGACGTTATGTGATAAGTAGTGACTTCAACGGAAAAACTACAGTAACTGGAGGAAAATTCGAAGCAAATCCTATGACTGCTGCTGACGATACTAATGTAACTAGAAGTATATTTAGAGCTGTAGGAACTATGGAACTTGATTTTAGTAAAGCAAACAAAAATAACTGCAGTATTAATTTAGGAAAAACAAATAAAAATACAAAACTCGTAATTGTTGGTGATAATGGATTAACTGAAGAGCAAGCAACACTATATAAGACACATAAAGCATCTTTAACTGTACATCCTTTCGACCCTACTTTAGTAGTAAATGCAGATAAAGCTTTAGAGACACTTGATGATGTAGCAAAATTGGTAGAAGTAGACAAATTAAGCGATAAGAAAACGGACATAACGAAATCAGAAATAATCGCATATGTAGAAGATTCTAACCCAGTAGAAGCAGGAAAACAACTTATGACTTTAATTAATAATTTTGTATCAAAGAACATGACAGGAGCAAGTGCAGACAAAAATACTGTAAAAATAGTTCTAGGTTCTGATGTTGAAATAGCAAGTGATTTAGCTACAACACCTAACTATAATCCAACACAAGACAATACAATTTTAGATTTACAAGGACATAAATTAACTATACACAAACTAGCTGTATTTAAGAAAAATGTGACAATACAAGATGAATCTAAAAAAGGTACAATAGTATTAAATAGTGACAAAACAACCAATGGCCCAGTAACAATTTTTGAAAATGGGGATTTCGCAAAAGGTGTCGATTTATCAAAATTAGCTAATCAAGAAGTAGCAGAAAAATAATAATCCTATTTTAAGTTATGATAATAAAATATATAACTCAAAAAGCCAAAATTCCAGTGAAAACTCACTGGAATTTTGGTTATACTTTTAAATTTTCTAATAATTTAAATATAATACTGCAAAACAATTAATTCTTATCAACTTCTTGATTAGCTAAATCTGATAAATTTACGCCGTCTACATATTTTTCCTTTTCAAAAATTGTTATGTTTCCATTATTAGTTTTACTACTATTTAAGATTATTTTTCCTGACTTATCATTAGAGCTATCTATTACTTTTACGTTTTTCTTAAATATAGCTAATTGATGAATTGTTAAAGTATGACCTTTTAGGTCTAAAGTTGTATCATCTTGTGTTGGTTTATAATTAGGATTTGTATCTAAACCATCTCTTATTTCTACATTTGAATTTAGAATTATTTCTACGGTGTTTCTTTCTACACTTTTTTCAGTGTCTTGCATATGTTTTGCTACAGAGTTCTTTATTACTGCCATAAGTTGTTCACCTGCTTTTAATGGATCATTATCTTCTACATATGCAACTAGTTTTGATTTTGTCATGTCGTTACTAGCGCCACTAGCTGGCTTTTCAACAACAATTTTCTTAGCTACTTCATCAAATGTTTCTAAAGCTTCTTCGCCAGCCTTAACTATAGCTGGATCGAATGGATGTATAATGAATTCTGCCTTATGAGTATTATATAGTATACTTTGTTCTTGTGTTAAACCATTGTCTCCGATTATTACAAGACTTGTTTTTGAGTTATTTCCTAAATTAATTTTACAATCCTCAGCTGTTTTATTTTTAAGATCTAGTTCTAATACACCAACTGCTCTAAAGATACTTCTAGTTATGTTATCATCGCTATCCGCCGTTTTTGGATTTGCTGTAAAAGTTCCGCCAGTTACTGTAGTTACACCACCGAAATCGCTTGCGATTACATAACGTCCTCCGTTAAATGTTCCCCCATCAACATTTAGTATTGCTTCTTTATTTACCGCAGTTGTAGCTCCTTGGTAGCCATTTTCGATTAAAGCAGATGTACCAGATAATGTTGCTTCACCGTTTTCGGCAACTGCACTAGCTTCGGTGAAAGTTCCTCCTTTTATTGTCATGTCTCCATGATTTACAACTACATAGAAACCACTTCCAGGAGTTGTTTTGTTTGTACTTCTGATTAGTTCACCACCTGAGATAGTTGCCGTTCCTTCATTTAATAAAGCTGGTACTCTACTGCTCCCTCCTTTTACATCAATTTTTCCGCCTTCAATTATTACAGTTCCACCTTTTTTGTTATTTACTACAGCGTTGTTATCCCCGTTAATAGTACTTGTACTTGCTCCTGTAATCTCTCCTGAAATAAGTGTTAATGTCGCATTTTCTTCATTGTTTATAACTGATGTAGAAGAAGCAGTAGCAGATTTTATTTCAATTTTATTAGTTAATTCTGCTGTTGTTTTTGCTTCAGTATCAACTTTTTCTCCTATTATAAGTTTTCCTTTGTTTTCAATTGCTACAGTAGTTTCTATTTCCTTCTTTTCCTCTCCACTATTTACTATTGTTAATATACCTGCCTCTTTACTGTCATCGCTTTCTTCTACTTTTATAGTATGTGAAGCATCAAATTTGAAATTCTTTCCATTTAAATCTAATTTAGCGGTAGATCCTTTATTAATTGTGACATCATTAGTAACACTGCTGATATCGGCAGTTAGTTTTACCACATCTACACTATCGTTATTTAGAGGAGTTGAAATTGAGTTAGCTTCAATTCCGATTTCTTGTTCAACAATTCCTTCTCCAACTCTTATTGCTTTACCAGTTATACTTCCTTCTGGTTTAATGGTAACTTTTTTGCTAAATGTTACAGTCAAACCTTCATCTATATTAAGAGCACTATTTATAGTAGTATCACAGTCTATATTTATATTTCCACAGAAATTAGAATTTCCTTCAAGACTTTTTATTTCAGTTAAAACAGTGTTAATTGTTTCACCATTCATAGTGCCAACGGTTTTTGCTTTTACATCCCAAGCTGGGTATAAATCTATAGTTGTATCTGTATTCGCTGTTTGTGCAGGAATATCATATGTTTCTGTTAACAATTTTTTATCGCCTGTTTTTATATACCAACCAGATTGAACGTATTCAGCGCCACTACTATTTGAAGTATATTTTGCTTCTTTTATTGTTGATTGTTTTAAATCTAGTTTATCACCTGCAAGAAGAGTTAATTCAATTGTGTTTGGATCTTTTTCTTCTTTTCCTTCGTATGTTACACCAGTTCCATCATAATGGAATTTTGCTGTAACATTAGCTACTGGTGTCCATACAGAATATAAAGTAATTCCGTCTTTTGTAATTTCTAGTTCTGTTGGGTTAATCACATCTTTTGGTTCTGCATTTATTTTGTCTGACCAACCACAAAGTCTGTATGTAATTTCTTGGTCGTCTTTTTCATTTTTTACTTTAACATTTTCAAATGTTGGTATATCTTTTTCAAGAATTTTTCCATTTTCATCTGTTGTTACAGGTGTACCTATGTTAGTTTGTGTATTAACAAAATTAACATTATACGTATTAACCTTAACATTATCTTCTGGCATTTTTCCTTCAGTTACAAAATTTTCTGTTTTTGCGTTATTAGATTTATACAAATTAAATGCATCTGTAGTTTCAAATCCTCCTTCTCCTGAGATATCTCCTGCTATTTGTATTTCTCTTGGAATTTCTGTTCCGCTGG
>CANRBJ010000055.1 GCA_947628815.1 uncultured Clostridia bacterium
ATGCTTAAGCATCAGCTCGTATCAAGGCCTTATAGGCCGATATGAAAATCCCCCAGTTATACTGGGGGATAATTATTTAATTCATTAAAAACATATCCATATATTCTTCTATTGTATATGTTTTGTCACTATTAGGTAATGTAATATAAGAATAAGCATTATTTTCTTTTGCTACTTTAAATACATCATCAGTCCATGTAACAGACCCTCGTTTTGTAATTTTTCTATTCCATTGATTATTTCCATACGATATTGTATTAGAAATTACATTTATATAATTAAATCCAGAGTTTGCTTGTCCATTATTTTGTTTATAAATATATGTTTCGTAAGTTTGTTCACCATATCCTCCATGAAATACAGCTATATATCCATCTGGAATTTTATTACTATTTTTTAATTTCAAAAAAATTAAAATTGAAAAAATTAATAAAAGTACTATTATCATTATTGTAATTGCTACTTTCTTTTTCACAAGAACACCTCTTTTAATCTTATAAGTAAATTTTTATTAACAATTAACAAACTAAATTGTATTTATTATTTAGTATGATAACATAAATTTAAGTGGTTTTCAATAAAATATTTCTAATTTTACTATAAGTTAGGACTTTGCTTTGACACAAGTCCTAACCCAGTAGGAATCATTTAAGTACACTTTTTTAAAATTAATAAAATATATGTTAAATCAAAAACATAAATGAGTTATATGAAAAGTTAAAAATAAAATTTGTTTTTGCACACTTATATTATAATCCCTATACTAAAAAAACACGACATCTTTTCAAAATACAATTTTGAAAGTGTCATAGTGGGTTACATACTTTTGTTAGAAAGTTATGTAACAGTTCATACTAAATCAAACAATATTAGAGTTTTTGAGTGTACTGAAAATAAAACTAAAAAAATACCATTCTAAGCCTATCGTAAAAGTTGTGTAAATCGGATTTCCTTCCGATTGATAACTTAAAAAATTTAATATTTTTTATAATTAATTATATTTTAATGATATTTTTCTAAAAAATCAACATTTTCATTTTTTTCTGTTTTTGGTGTTTCGTTTCTATTATTTTCAAATAAATTTTTATATTGATATTTTTTTGATTTTTCTTCTTCCATTTTTGCATCATAAAATCTATAATATTCTGCCAATTTATCTTTTTGAGATTGGCTTAAAACATATTTATTTAAAATAGCATATAATAGCTCTTTTGTTTCTATCAATAATTCTGTTGTGTTTTTATATTGTATATCCATATTTTCTTTTATTGTATTAAATAAACTATTAGGAACTTTGTTTTTAATGGTGTCATCAAAATTATCTAAAATATAATATGTTTGTGCTAACGCTTGTTTATTAATACTTTCTATATCCATACTTTATCATTTCCTTTGTTTAAAAGTTTTTTTATTACAAAACAGATGAATATTAAGATTTACATATCATCATTGTTTTCAGTAATTAAATAGCTTCCATCTTCTTGTAAACAAATAGCTGTATTATTTTTATGTTCATATACTAATTGTGGTGCTAGTAATGGATTTAATACCAAAACTTGCCATTTTTGGTATTCTCTTAAATCATCTGAACTTGCTTCATCAGAAAATAAATACCAATCTCCATCTTTAAAAATTGCTGTTTGGCACACTTTTCCTTGTTCTATCAACTTATAATCTGCTAAACATATTTCACTTGCAATTGGCAATATACATTGATATTGTGGAGAATTGTTTTCAGCTAAATAGCATAATAAGATTGCAATAGGAATATTAGGATTTTCTTTGTCTAGATTTTCAGCGATTTCAACTAAAGAAAAACCATTTACTTCAACATCAGTATAATTTGAGCTATCATTTAACCATTCATTTAGAATTATACTATATTTTTCTTCTTTTATCGCTCCCATAATATCTTCTGCTAAATCTTCACAATCTTTTTTTGATAGCAACCAATTATAATAACTATATATTTTTTCTATAATTTCTTTTTCCATATTACCCCCCAATTTTAATAATTTAACATTTAACTATTATCTTCCTCTACCTCTATTATTTCCTCTATTGTGTGCTTTATTTTGTTCACGTTCCAATTCTTCTAACATTCCACTAGCTCTATCTCTTTCTTCATGTGTTAGATATTTAATATCTCTCAACATGCTACTAACTGTCCTATGTTCCTTATTTTCTATTTGCTTTTTTTCTTCAAAGCCTGTTGGTCTATGAGTATCATCATTTTTTCTTCCCACTATTGGTCTTTGATGTCCAGTTCTTACTGGTCTTGAACTAGAATTTAGATTTGAATTTGGTTTTGTATTTTCTTTTTCTATTATTCGCTTTTTTTCAAATTTAGTTTTATTTGGATGTTTTTCTTTAATTGTTTTTTTGTTCATCACTTAATTCAGACATTTAAATCCCTCATTTCAATAATATTTATTATACTTACTTTTATTTATCACGATTTTGTTCATTTTCTAAAGCTGATAGATATTGATTACCTCTTTTTCTTTCTTCTGGGCTTAGTCTTTTTAATTCGCCAAGAAGATATGCCTCTGCTCTTTTATAATAGTCTTTATCTCGTTTATCAAATTTTTTTCTCCATCCATTTTGTTTTTGATTCCTTCTTTTTTCATCATTTTCTCTTATTTTATTTAATTCTGCAAGTACGGCTTCTAAATTTTGTGTTTCATCAGTTTCTATTGAAGATTTTGGAGCAGATACTTGTCCATCATCTTTTTTGTCTAATAAATCTTCCCAATCTACACCAGGTTTTTGTAATAATTCATCAGCTAATGCAATAGCTTCCTTATATCTAGTTTCTTTTGTTGGAATATTTGAAATCTGTTGTTTAGAAGTTTGTTTTGATTGGCTATCAGTCTGTTTCATTTGTTGAACTGTTTTAGTATCAAAACAAAAATTATTTTCATCAAGTTTGTATTCTTTTCCTACTCTTACAATTTCGTCTCTAACAGCTTGAATAAATCCATTATCTTTTTCTGCAATTTCAAATTCAGAAAAACCTTTCATATTATTATGCGAACTCAACCAATCAGAATATGCTCTTGAGATTGCTTCTTTGACTATTTTTTCTCTTAAAGTAGTATAAGATTGTTGCTCCTTATTTATAGTAATAGTTGGTTCAGCACCATATCCAATCCACCCATCTATTGTTCCTGTCATAATTGGTGGAGAATATACTTCACTGGTAAATATCTGATATTTTTCACGAAAATTTCTTAATATTTCTATATATTGAAGAACATTGCTATCGTTAGCATATATAACTATTGTATCATCTCTAGCTCCTTGATCACTATACTTTAAAGAAAATTCCATATTTCTTTTATCTGCTTCTGTTATTAATAGTAAGACCATATTTTCTATATATGGTCTTTCAACATTCAAGTATAATCTATGTTGAGCATTGTTTGTAGGACGTTGCGCCAATTTTCCAGAATCAACATATAACCATTTATCAAACAGAGAGCCTTGATTAACTGTAAATTTATATTTCTTATAAACCTCTGAAAATTGAGGATTACCTTTAAATTTATTTATTATATTTTCAACTTCTTCTTCAGTAGATACATCATTTATTAATGATAATTGTTTTCGCAATTTTTGAAAATCAGCATCTTGGTAATTTCCTTTTTCTGAATAAAAAGTTTTATACTCATCTTCATTCATTTCTACAATATTGGCTTTCCATAAATTAAATAATAAAGAATTTAATTTATCCACACTTTTTTGAGATGTTCTCCCATCATATTTCTTGTTTGAACGGTGTACTAATTTGTTATAAAAATCTTTTTCATCTTTATCAGATTTTGAATATGCTTCTATTATTTTTTTTACTTTATCCAAATCTTCAAGTGGACTTTGAACACTATTATATAAATCCATTAATGTTTCCATGAACTTCTCTCCTATCTTATAATTTCTCTTTTATACTATTTATAAAGATACTATCGTTAATCCTTCATAATAATTTAATATACTTTCTAGTCAATTATTATTTGTAGTGTTAATTCTTGATTTAAATCTACTATTGTTTAAAATACTAGATAATCTTTTCTTAATATCTTCTATTGTATGCTCTCTCATATTCTCATCTTTAAATAATTACTATTTTTCTAAATAAATTGTAACAATAAAATCTTAAAAAATCAATATTTTACTTATTTTCTACTAACCAATCATAAACTTCATCTTCTGTAAGATTTGATTTATCTTTTCTTTGCCTCTTTTTTCCATTTATCAAAGTCTTTTTGAATATGTTTACTATCTTTATTTCTTTGTGCTATCATAAATTTTTGTCTATAATTTGGTATAAAGTATCTACAGTTTAAACAAGTCTTAATTTGTAAATTCTCGTGTCTTACAACTTGATCTAATATAGCAAAGCATATACTTGTTAATTTATTACTTGTATAAACATTATGGAGTTCTAATTTTGAATCTTTATTTTTTCTTCTCTTTATCAATTCTTGTATTGTTTCATTATGAAAAATGAAGAATTAGAAAGATAAATATAATATTAATACCAAATTGGAGTTTAAAACATCATTGTCTCAAACTCCAATTTTTACTCTTTCGCCAAGTTTTCTAACACTTCAACATTATTTAATTTTAATAAATACTTACTTGGTAATTATTCCAGAGGTGCTACTGATACCATTCTTGAGTAAGTTGTTATACAATTATCATATATTTTCATTACTAATTATATAAATCATTATTTTTGCCATCTATATTATTATCTACTATTCTATGCAACTTTTATTCCTGTATCTATTACCTCCTGTATAAAAGGAGTTTCCACATTGTCGAAATCCGCTACTTCAATTAAATGTGGCTCTATACGATAATCAATACTTCTTCGTAATTTTTTTAAATTTAATTGCTCATCAAAAACATCATTACATTTTAAATCATCAGTAATAATAGCAATATCTATATCACTATCTTCATGATTTGTTCCTTTGGCATATGAACCAAATAAAATAATAGCCTTTACCTCATAATGTGCTAAAATTACTTGGGCATATTTATTTACAATATCCATTATGTCTCTATCAATAATTCTTTCAACCATTTTCTCAACTCCTTTATATTTTTTATCCAAGTATTAGTATATTCATCTGTGCATTTTAATTCAAATGTATATTTATAATCTCCATATCTTGCTTCCATATTAAAATCAGAAATAGTTTCAAACATGTCTTCTTGTTTTTCAGTTAATTTCATATTCATTTTATTTGC
>CANRBJ010000056.1 GCA_947628815.1 uncultured Clostridia bacterium
CCAAATTATCCAATAAAAAAATGTCAAAACTGTGGAATGTATTTTATACCAACATCAAAAGTAGATGAAATTTATTGTGATTATCTAAAAGAAAACGGAAAAACTTGTAGAGATTTAGGTGCTTTCCAATCTTACACCGAAAGACTAAAACAAAATAAAGCTATGGGAGAATATAGAAGAACATATCAGCAAAAATTTATGCAAGTTAGAAAAGATAAAGAAAACAAAAAACTTGCCCAAGATTTTGAACATTGGAAGAAACAAGCTAAAGAAAAAATTAACCTTATGAAAAAAGGAAAACTTACTGAAAATGAAGTTTATGAGTGGATTTTGAAAAATAAATAATCATTAAAATGCCACAAATTTTAATTACAAAAGTTTGTGGCATTTTAACATTTATGTTCTAAGTTATTTATAAAGTGGTTGATTTTTTGTTATTTGTTGATTTTGAATTTGTTTTGTATCTTGTACAACTCCGTTTATGTCTTGCAATCCAATCTTTTTTGTACTTTGAGTTACATCTTGGGGTGTTATTGAGTTGTCCTTTTTATCTACTTCAAAATATTTGGGATCTATTTCTTCTGAAGAATAAACCCAAGTCGTTATATCTTCTTTTTCTATACCATTTTCTTGATATAAATCCTTATGCTGTACTTCAACTTTTCCTTTTCCTCTCATAAACTGTTGCAAATTTTCTTGAGTTATAGGAAACATTGCAGGTTTTGAAAATTTTCCATTGTTGTATATAGGATTTGAAAAATCAATTAGCATTCCTTTATTATTTCTTATAATGCAATTATATGCGTGTCCTACATTAGTTCCATCTTTTTCATTAGATGCAAAGCCATAAATCATCATAGGCTTATACCCTAAAAATGATAGAATATTTTGAGCTACTGCACTTCTTTCAACACACATACCTGTATTATTTTTTTTAAAATCACTAATTGAAATTGTGCAATTATCATTTTCTATATCTGTTTTTGAATCATATAAAGCCTCTCTTGCTCTTTCAGTTGCATTTAAACCGAAATAATCAATTATCACACGTTGTACCATTAACATTATATAATTATTGTTTACTCTATCTTCTACTTTTATGCTATTTGGATTTGCTCCTTTTATATAAGTTATAATAGTTTTATAAAACGATTTATCATCTAATATAAATGATGATATATCCGTTGCTCTTTTTGCTATATGTACTTTTTCTGGAATGTATCCTATAACTTCTGGATTTGCTCTCACTCCTGCATTTCTTGACATCATAATAGAAAAAGGAGATAATTGTTCTCTATCTTCTGTTGCAGTTTTTTCTAGTTCTGCCGTTCTATGTTCAATAAATTCCTCTATTTCTTCATCTTTTAAATCAATAATTTGCTGGATTATTTGTTTTTCATCCATAAACTTTTCTCCTATCTTGAAACTTGTTGTTCTTGACTTGTCTGTAACTGTTTTGTTGCTTGTATCACACTATTTATCTCTTGAAGTGTTAAATCACTTGTATCTCTTGTTATTGTTTCTGGAGTAATATCGTATGTACTAGGACTTTGCATTGTATTAGCTTTTTTTTGTTCTGCTTGAGTATCAGTTATACAATACCAACCTTTTCTTGTTTCATCATAAATAGCCTCACTTGGAATTTTTCCATCTTGTCGTGCAAGAACTCTAGTCAGTGAAATCTGTTGTCTTCTTAATAATGGTATGTCTTTCCTTTGTTTTTCATCAGAAACTTTAATTAAACTTCTATTAGTAAGTCCTCTCCTGTAAGCTATTTCTTGTTCAACAGAGCCTTGACTTAAATTCCCACTTCTTAAATAATCTTGTGCATATTGTTTGTCAATTTCTGCTCTAGTTCTATGATATTTAGGTAGATTACCATTCTTTCTATTATTTTCTGCCTCTTTATGCATTTCTTTTGATTGTTCACTATCTCGAATTTGAAGTAATATTTTATTTACTTCTGGAACTGATACAAACTTTTCTAAGTAATCCATACCTCCATCAATGGTTAAATTGTCAGCTGCTTTTAATAATCTTGCAATAGATGGTATTAATTTTTCCATAAACCATTCTGGATCACTCTTATATTTAGTAGCATTATTATCAAAATCTTCAATGAACTTTCCACTTTTTATACTATCTATAACTCTTTTAATGTTTTCATCTTCACAATTTGACCTTAACGCATACGCCGTTTCCTTTTCAGTTGTTTCATAGTCTTTGATAAAATCTTTTATCCATTGCATTTTCCTTTGATGTGCCAAAATCTTCTTCTGTTGTTGCTCATCTTCTTTTGTAGGGTCATAATTTGATACTTTTTGTTCTACATCTGCTAATACTTGTTTTTTTCCCTCATAGTATTGTTCTAATCTTTCACAATTTTCCCTTTGAATAGCCCAGGGGGATTCTGATTGCATTGTATCCATTATAAAATTCCTTGGAGTATAATCTTTTCTTAATTCTCCCATTTGCAAAGCATACTGTTCCACATATTGCTTTGCTGATATTACTGTTCCGTCTTTTAACTGTACTTGTCCGTTCTGTGATAAATGGCTAAAGAAATATTTTTCTATGAATTGTTCAGCTGACATTTCTCCTTTGCTTTTTCCATCTGGAATTATAAACTTTTGTTGTAATAATTGAGGGTCTATTGTTTTTATAAAATCTTCAAAAGATGCTTGAACTGTTCTCCCATTTTGTTCTATTTCTATTGTTCCATTATTAAATGGCATTATAAAGCCGTAATCCCCCACTCTTTCTTGTGCAGAAGCCATTTTAGCAGATTTTCCTAATCTATCTTCCATTTCACATTGAAAATAATGAGCAATTTTTCCAAATAGTTCTTTGCTCTCATCTTTTCCTATTTGTTTTGCAATTTCAGCAATTTGTTCTGGTGTACTCTTTTCAATCTGCCTATAAATCAACTCATAGTACATTGCTTGTCCATCTCTTATTAATTTATCTTTATCTTCTTTTGAAAAACTTTGGCTTTGAGAAATATCTTGTATCTCTTTTTGCATATTTTTGATTAAATCAATAGCACTTTTCTTTGTTCCATCTAAATTATATTCTTTTTGTAATATCGGATATCGTTTTAATATTTCAGTTCTACCTCTTACACATATCAAGTCATCTAAAATAGGTATTGTAACATCATCTCTTTCTTGTAATCCATCACTTTCATAATGTGATTGTCCATCCCAAGAATTTACATTTGCTTTATATCGTGCTATATTAAATTTTCCTTGCTCAATATTCATTAAATCCGTTATTTCCTTATCAGAAAGTCCCATTGTTTCTAAATATTGTCTATATCCAACTTCATTTGCGTTATTTTCTATTGAGTATGCATCATAATTTCCTGTTCTCTTATCTCTACTATACCAATCTTTTTCAAGATACCCAGACAATACAAAATCTCTTGCATATCTTATTCCATCTCTACTACTCACATTTGTTTCTGTCATTAAATGTTGTCTGTGATGTTGTATTTCGTGAAAAACTGTTTTAAATAATGTTTTACAAGCTAGTAACCTTTTATCAACATCTGAACTTTGTAAATCACTATATAATTGAGCAATATTATATGTTATATTAGGTCTGCTATCTCCTCTTTGATGTAATCCTCTAAATGTTTCATTACTATCATTAATAAATTTTAATCCAAATGTATTTTGACTATCATCTCTGTTTGGTTGATAACTATAACCTAGCTCTTCTATTTCCAATTGAAATATTCTTGTTATTGCGTTTTGCATCCTTTGTAGCAATTTCGTATCATTAAAGTCTAGTTGATTATTCTTAAAATAATTCATAAAACCTGTCATTTCTTTTCTTTGTATTGCAATTTTTTCCTCTTTTGTCATATTATCTCCCTTACCTTTCGTCTATTTCTGCATCTTCCTTTGTTGTAACTTTCTTGTAAACTTCTTCTATTATTTCATCACTTTTATCATCTTCTTGAATTTTTTTTAATTTTAAATATTCTCTCATTTGTTCTATTTTTTTATCTTCCACAAGAACTCCTCCTTATCTTTTTCTAAATAAACTCATAATTTTATTCAACACTTTTTTAAAGAAATTTTCTTCCTTATATTCGATAAGTGCTGTATTTCTCTCATTTTCTACTGATTTATTTGTTTCTTTTTTCTTAAATAAATTATCTGGATTATATTTTTCTCTTAATTCTTCTTCTTTCTTTTTATCATTATCTGCATATAATTTTAATAATTCCTGCTTTTCAGTTTCACTTTCACACCAATAATGTAAATTCAGCATAGCAAGAAGTGCTAATGTTTTTCTTTGTAAATTCTGTTCTGTTAAAGGTATATTAGGGTTTATATTTATTTTATACTCTTTATCCCTTTCTTCATAAAACAAGTTTAACAGTTTTTTTGGTATCTTATCCACATATTTTTGTTCCATAAAAGATAAGATTTCGCATACTTCTGCATAAGCACTTGATAATTTATTTTCCATATAATTTCTCCATCTTCAATTATTTCTTTACTAAATTTATTATAACTCATTTAATTTTTTTAATCAATAGATTTTATATGTTTTTATTAAGATATATCTTAATAAGTTTTAATGGTATTAAGTTATTTATACTTTATCTTTATAATTTATATATAAATAATTTTTATATTATTAATTTAATATAAAAGGAGGAGACATTTATGACTTCTATGGAATTAGTTGGTCTTAATACAAAATGGTATAGATATAAAAATAACTTAACTCAAGAGCAATATGCTAATAAAACAAAATTTAAAATGGCTTATATTAGTGTTATTGAAACAGGAAATGCCAATTTAACTTGTAAAAATATTGATTTTATTGCAAAATCATTTAATATAAAACCAGAATTATTATTTAATGAAAAAACTGCTAAACTTGCACAAAAACTACCTGTTAGAGTTGATATGTATAATAAGAAATAAATCTTTTTGGATTTATTTCTTATTATTTTAGTTCAGATTATCTTTCTAAATCCCATTCTTTTTCTTTATCTTCTCTTTTTATTTGTTGTTCTGCATCCAATAAGGTATGAGTTTCTTTTTCAAAATCTCTAATTAAATTATCTTCTGCACCCATATCGAATTTTTTACAAATCCAACTAATAAATTTACCAATGGTTTCGTGAAACTTATCTATAATTCTGTAAAGTTTGCTATTTTCTTTTTCTAATCCTCTAATTTTACTTTTATATT
>CANRBJ010000057.1 GCA_947628815.1 uncultured Clostridia bacterium
GAAAATTTGACAAAAAAATTAAGCATTTTTCATGCTTACAAGATTCATTTTATTAATGGACTGTTAAATTTCCGTATTTATGTATATTTCGAAATATATGCGTAGGCCTAAAATTTATATTTATAGAAAGTAATTTTTGATTTTTTTTATTGTAAAGCTTGTCTTAAAATGATATAATTTGTTATATTCTTAATTATAATAAATTATTACAAGGGGAGTTTTTTATGAAGTTAGAACAAAATGATTTGTCTATGATTTTTTCTACAACACAAATATCAGATGTTTTCTTTACAGAATATTTGTCACAGGCAAATGGAGATTATATTAAAGTTTATTTATATATTTTGTTTTTATCAAAATATGGTAAAGATGTTAGATTGAATGACTTATCTAAGAAACTTGCTCTTCCTCTAAAAACTATTCAAGAAGCTTTAAAATATTGGGAAGATAATAGCGTAATTGTTAAGAAGAATACTGGATATATTGTAAATAATCTTCAAGAAGTTGAACTTCATAAATTATATAAACCAAGACTTTCATCAAAAATAGATTTAGAAAAAAGTTCTGAAAACCAGTATCGTGCTAAGGCTATTGATGCTATTAATACATCTTTTTTTCAAGGAGTTATGTCTCCATCTTGGTATAGCGATATTGAATTATGGTTTAAAAAATATGGTTTTGATGAACAAGTTATGCTTGCACTATTTCGTTATTGTTTTGAACGTTCTGCTCTTCATAGAAACTATATTCAAACAGTTGCAGATGCATGGCACAAGAATAATATTCAAACTTTTTCGGATTTGGATTTGTATTATCAAAAACAAGAGAAAATGAATGCTATTAAAAAATCTATTTCTAAAAAGCTTGGTTTAAATAGAACTTTAACACAATATGAAGAAGCTTATATTGAAAAATGGGTTGTAGATTTTGGTTTTACAATTGAAGTTATTGAACTTGCTTTAAAAAGAACTACTTCTAAATCTAATCCTAGCTTTGATTATATAGATAAAATTATGTGTGATTGGAATGACAGAAATTTAAAAACTGTATCTGATGTCGAAAAGTTTTTGACAGATATGAAAAATAAAAAGAAGGAAATAAGTAATTTGCAAAAGAAAAGTTATCAAAATTATGAGCAACGAAAATATGATAACTTTGATTCTCTTTATGCAAATGCTCAAAAAACTTAAAATACTATTTTGTAGGAGGATTAGTTTTATATGAATGAGTCTACTTTAAAATATTTATTAAAAGAATATGAACAAAAACGCAATTTTGAGTTATCAAGTTTAGATAAAAGAGTTCAAGAATTATATGATTCAAATAATGAGCTATCTAACATTCAATCTCGTATAGATAGTTTAGCAATAAAAACTGGTCAATTAATTCTATCTTCTAATGAAGATAATTATTCTATTATAAATGATTTGCAAAAAAATTTAGATGAATTAAAAAAAGAAAGAAAAAAAATTTTGGATAGTTTAAATATTGATGAATCCTTTTTCAAACCTAAGTTTGAATGCATTGACTGTGAAGATACAGGATATGTGTATGATGGTACAAAAACTCATCTTTGTAGTTGCATTAAACAAAAAATGTTTGATATAGAGTATAATAAATCTAATATTGCTGATTTAAAAAATCACAATTTTAAAAAATTTGACTTTAATTTATATTCCGATAAAATTGATGAAGAAAAATTTTCATCTAATTTATCTCCACGTGATAATATTCATAATATTTATAATATTGCTTTGTCTTTTATTAATAATTTTGAAAAAAATGATGAAAAAAATTTGTTATTTACAGGAAATACAGGTCTTGGTAAAACTTTTTTATCCAACTGTATTGCAAATGAACTTTTAAAACAAGGAAAAACTGTTCTTTATCAAACTGCCCCTGTTATGTTAGATACAATTATTGATTATCGTTTTAATAAAATTGATTCTTCTAGTATTTATGATAATATCTTAGATGTGGATTTGTTAATTATTGATGATCTTGGAACAGAATTTATGAACTCGATGAAATTTAGTGAATTGTTTAATGTTATTAATACTCGTTTATTAAACCAAAACAATCATATTACAAAAACAATTATATCTACTAACTTAAATTTAAAAGATTTAAGTACAAAGTATGATGAGCGTATCTTTTCTAGATTTGTAGGTTATTATAATATTTGTAGATTTTTTGGTGATGATATACGTTTTAAAAAACATTAAAAAAAGAAGAAAGATACACTTTCTTCTTTTTTTATGTTTTTTCTATTTCAATATTTAATATTAAATTTTCAAATTATTATTCAACTTCATTTTCCTCTTGTGAGATTGTTTCTATGCTTACAACTTTTGCTCCATCATTTGTTCTCATTAGTGTTACTCCTTGTGTTGATCTTCCGAGTACACTTACTTCTTTTACTGGTAATCTTATTATTGTTCCTTGATCTGTAATTAGCATAACATCTTCGTCTTCACCTGTAATTCTAATTCCAACTATTTTTCCTGTTTTTGGGGTTATTTTATATGTAATAACTCCTTTTCCACCTCTGTTTTGTACTCTATATTCTTCTAATTCTGTTCTTTTACCAAATCCATTTTCTGTAATTGCAAGTAATGTTGCTTTTGCTCCTGCAATTATAGATTCCATTCCAATAACACAATCATCTTTATCTAAGTTAATTCCAATAACTCCTTGAGCTACTCTTCCTATTGGGCGTACGTCTTTTTCATCAAATGTTATGCTCATTCCTTCTTTTGTAACAAGTACAACATTATCTTCTCCATCTGTAAGTCTTACTGCAATTAATTCATCTTCTTCTTTTAATGTTATTCCTTGTAATCCTGTTTTTCTACTTGTGTTATATTCAGATAATGCAGTCTTTTTAATTAATCCATTCTTTGTTGCCATTAATAGGAATTTGCCTTCTGCAAAGTTTTGAATTGGTATAACTGCAGATATTTTTTCTCCTGGGTCTAGGCTTAAAAGATTAACTATTGCTGTTCCTTTTGCTGTTCTTCCTGCTTCTGGAACTTCGTATCCTTTTAGTTTGTATAGTTTTCCTTTGTTACTAAAGAATAGAATTGTATCGTGTGTTGAGGCTGTAAATATTTGTTTAACAAAATCTTCTTCTCTTGTTGCAATTCCAGTAATTCCTTTACCTCCTCTTTTTTGGCTTTTGTATGTATCAATTGGCATTCTTTTTATATATCCAAAGTGAGTTAGTGCAATTACTGTTTGTTCTTCTTTTATAATGTCTTCAATGTCTATTTCCCCTTCTGCTGCAACTATTTTTGTTTTTCTTTCGTCTCCAAATTTGTCTTTTATTTCTAGTAGTTCTTCTTTAATAATTTCAAAAACTAATTTTTCACTTCCTAGAATTTCCTTTAAGTGTGCAATTAATTTCATTAATTCATTATATTCTTCTTCTATTTTTTCTCGTTGCAAACCAGATAATGTTTTTAATCTCATGTCTAATATTGCCTGTGCTTGTATATCCGTAAGGCCAAATCTTTCCATTAATCTTTCTTTTGGATCGTCGTATGATGAACGTATAATATTTATAACTTCATCAATATTATCTAATGCTATTTTTAATCCTTCTAATATATGTGCTCTTGCTTCTGCTTTATCTAGTTCAAATTTTGTTCTACGTAATACTACTTCTTTTCTATGGTCTAAGTAGTAATCTATACATTGTCTTAGTGTTAATATTTTTGGTTCCCCATTTACAAGGGCAAGCATTATAATTCCAAATGTATCTTGCATTTGTGTGTTTTTATATAATTGGTTTAATACAACTTGAGCATTTGCATCTCTTTTTAGTTCTATAACCATTCGTACTCTGTCATTTCTATCTGATTCATCTCTTAATTCAGATATTCCTTCTATTCTTTTATCTCTTACTAAGTGAGATATGTTTTCTATTAGTTTGGCTTTGTTTACTTGATATGGTAAAGATTTTACAATTATTCTTTGTTTGTTGCCACTCATTTCTTCAATTTCTGCTTCTGCTCTTACAGTAATTTTTCCTCTACCTGTAGTGTAGGCTTGTTTTATTCCTTCTAGCCCTAAAATTAGTCCTTCCGTAGGGAAATCTGGTCCTTTAATAATTTGCATTAATTGTTCATCTGTAACATTATCTTCATCTATTATTTTTATTATTCCATTTATTACTTCTGTTAAGTTGTGTGGTGGTATATTTGTTGCCATTCCTACTGCTATACCAGATGAGCCATTTATTAAAAGTGCTGGAATTTGTGCTGGTAATACAGTTGGTTCTTGTAATCTATCATCATAGTTTGGCATAAAGTTTACTGTATTTTTTTCAATATCTGCTAACATATAGTTTGATATTTTTGCCATTCTTGCTTCAGTATACCTCATTGCGGCTGCTCCGTCTCCGTCAATTGAACCAAAGTTTCCATGTCCATCAATTAGCATATATCTCATTGAAAAGTCTTGTGCAAGTCTTACCATTGCATCATATACAGACGAATCTCCATGTGGATGATATCTTCCTAAAACAGATCCTACGGTATTAGCGCATTTTCTATATGGCTTGTCTGATGTAATTCCATCTTCATGCATAGCGTATAGTATTCTTCTATGTACTGGTTTTAGTCCGTCTCTAACATCTGGTAAAGCACGTTGTACAATAACACTCATTGCATAATCGATATAGGATGTTTTCATCTCGTGTTCTATATCTCTTTCAATAATTTTTTCTCCTGGTCTATCCATTAAAATCCCTCTTTTTTTCTTTATTTTTCACTATTGTAATTATACTTTACAAATTGAAAAATTGCAAGAAAAAATATTAAAAAAACTAGGGAAATCATAGTTTTTTAGCAAGTTCAATTTCTTCTTGGGTAAGATTAAAATCTTGGCCTTTGCTTTTTATTAATTTATGTAAATTTTCTACTTCGTGTGCGGAAATTTAACAGTCCATTAATAAAATGAATCTTGTAAGCATGAAAAATGCTTAATTTTTTTGTCAAATTTTCATT
>CANRBJ010000058.1 GCA_947628815.1 uncultured Clostridia bacterium
AAACATTGACAAAAAAATTAAGCTTGTTTCTAAGCCTATATTTGAAATTGGAAAAATCTTACTGTCAAAGTACGGAAATCCAAAGGTAATTCCTTTAGTAAGATTATAATTATTATCTTTACAAAATACATAGCCTGCATATCCAAATAAAATACCTAGTAATATACAAATAATTAATTGTCCTATAATATTATATATTTTTTCTAATTTTACATTTTCATTTATATTATTTTTTAATTTATTACTCTTCATATAATAAATTATAGCAAAAAATATGTTTAATTACAATACATTTTTACATACTAGTTTATGCAATTGTAAGCATTAACGTACATAAAAGCGTATGCTATAATATAATTATATATGGGGTGTTAAAAATGACTAATACAAATATAACCAATTTTAGAAAAGATATTTATAAGCTTTTATAAAATGCCATAAAATACAATGAACCTATTAATATATCAACAAAAAATGGAAACGCAGTTGTTTTATCTGAAGAAGATTATAATAATTTAATTGAAACATTGTATGTTTCTTCTATACCAAAACTAAAGGAAGAGCTTATAAAAAGAAGAATAAATATTAGGCATAGGCTTATTTACGAAGTATTAGAAAAAGAACAAATAGTAAGAATATTAAGTATGTGATCAAATTATGAATAATAAAAATTTATTATCTTATAAAAAAATTAAATTTCTAAATTAAAAGTTATTTTTATATATAAAAATAACTTGAATCAACTGTACTTTCAGGCAGATATGTAAGTTTCAAAATTAATCCATTATCGTATAAGGAAGTACTGCAATTATTAGGCAAAAAAGAGTCTACTAAAGAAATATTTGAAAGTTATGTGAAATGGGGAAGCTTACCAAATAGATTCGAGTTTCAAAAATATGCACTTGAAAATATTGTATATAATGAGCTTATAATAAAAGGATATGATGTATATACAGGAAAAACAAAAAAGGTGAAATAGATTTTCTTTTAGATGATAATTTTTAATATTACATCTAGTCAAATTTAAGTTAATATAATTAGCTCAATTCCATTTTCTAAATGAATGGGGTTCGGATTTAAAAAGATTATGATAGTTATTTTTAATAAAAAAGTGCAAGGAGTGATTTTTGAAAATCTTTTAGGCTCCTGACGAGGAACCTGCTACTCCCTGCTTGTTAAAAATACTTTAACATTTGTGCTTACATTGTATTATATTGTAAGCACAAATATCAATATTTTTCTTTTATTTTTTAGAAATTTCTTTTCTTGTGCATAACATTTTTATCCCCCTATTGCACATTAACATTTTTGCACAAAAAAGTAACTTTTTGGTTTTGAAAACTACTATACTACTTCTTAATTTACACCCTTACCCTAATTATTGACCAGCTTTCAGTGCTACATAAAGTACGGGTCTGAAGGAACGGTAGCTGTAAGCATCGGAAGTAAGGTTGTTGTAACGATGAGCTGTAAAGTTGTTGCTGTCGTAGCAATTACCCCCACGAAGGACACAAGGATCGATGGAATGCGTAGAGGTTTCTGTTGTCCACTCCATACAGTTGCTCGCCATATCATAGATATTACATACTTTATCTGTCGTATCAGTGTCTCCGTTTTCTTTCTCCTGTATTAGATGGACTACTTCCGTCATTTCTTGATGTTAGCATTGAATATTTTTTATTGTCTGAATATTTTTGTATAAACACTATTGCTGTATCCCATGCATAACTATTTGTTAAATCACTTGTATAATTATCATTTTCATACATTGCTATTGATTTTTCTGATGCAGTTCTTTGATTTGCATTATTGTATACTGTTCCTGATTTTGATACTACTTTTCCACTGTCTTGTCCTGCCTCAAATCTTGCTAAGTAATATCCTCTATTTTCAGTTGCACTTTCTATAAAATCTTTTAAGTTTTTCGTTACTGTGTTTCCTTTTCCTGTCATATATTCATAAAAATACCAAGAATTATTCACATTATCATTGTTCTTATAAATTCTATAGTCTTTATAGCCGTCTTGACTTGCATCTTTATCATATTGGTCTGCTGATTGCACTAGAGTTGCTTCTCCGCTTCCTGTTGGATCTGAACCACTATTATATATTACATCGAATGAATATCTTCCTAATTTTATTTTTGTATCGTCTGCATGATTATCATCTTCTCTATTTTTTATTAGATTATCATCTGTTTCTATTGGTATCCACACAAACTGATTACCAGCTTTATCTGCTACTACTATTCCATCTTGTACTGTTGGTGTTCCTGGATTTGTTTTTGAATAATTATAGTCTACTGTTGGATCATCTTTTTTCATTACTATATGAAATCCTGCTGGTATTGTTACTGGATTTCCAAATTCATCCTTTAATGGTGTATTTTGTGCAAATTTATAATTTTGTTCTATTGCTTCTTTTAATGTTTCTGGTGTTGGGCTTGGGTCTGCTGGTGGTGTTACATCTCCAGAAGTACTGTCTCCACTGCTACTTGTTCCGCCATTTATCCAATTTTCTACTTGATTTTGAAAGTCTGCAAAATCTTTTAGTTCTTGTTCTTTTGCTTCGTTTGTTCTTTTTGCTGCTTCTTTTGCCATATCTAGTATTCCGCCTTCACCTAACACAAATGTTATGGTTATGCCTGCTAGTATTAGCAAGACTACTATGGTGACGACTAATGCGATTAAGGTTATACCTTTTTCCCCATTAATTAAGCTTTTTGGTGCTTGCTTTTGTTTCTTTGTTTTTTCCTTTTTCATTTTTCTATTGCTCCTTGTTTAATATATTTAGGTTTTTATGTTTATTTTTTTTAGGTTATACCTATAAACCTTAAGCTTTTTTATTTATTTTTTATTCTTTTTATATTTAAGAATAAATATTAAAATCTTTTTTAAGCGCACAAAAAGACAGGCTATTTATTTTATTTTTAAATAGTCTGTCTGTTATACTACAAATAAAGGCTTTGTTGCCCTCTTTTGCTTTTATAAAATTACTTGTATATGTTACATTGCTTAACGAAGCTATACTTTTTTGGTTTAAAGTACGGCTCTCTCTCTCTCTCTCTCTCTACTGCTGCAACGGTTTGCTGTTTTCATTTGTTTTTTAATTCCTCTCTCTTTTGTTTTAACTTATTGTATAACTAAATTTAAACATAATTTTTAGCTTTTGTAAAGTATTTTTTTAATTGTAATGAAAATGTAATATTTCAAATTTCATTTTACTTTTTATTTATTTTATAGTAAAATAAAAACGAGAATATAAAAAATATGATAAAATAAATTTTAAACATACAAGGAGTAATATAAATGTATATAATATTTATAGATGAAAGTGGTCAACCCAGTGGATTTAATACGGAAATTAATGAATTAGTTAAAAATACTAGCAATTATTTCATACTATCTGGATTTATTATTGATGCAGATGAAATATTACACATAGAAGAAAAATTAAGAAATATAAAATTAAAGTATGGTTTAAATCCCTATCATGAAGTAAAATGGAACACGAGATATAAAGACATTGGCATAAATTTTAAAGAAATTATGAATATGAAAAAAGAAATTATGCAAATAGTAAATAATTATAAAAATTCTGTTATAGGAATTGTTATGGATAAAGAACGTTGCTATAAAAATAAACAATTTATTCAAACTCATAATGATTTATATGCTGTTGCACTTCACTTATTAATGGAAAGGTGTTGTATGCAAATAACGGATGAAAAGGGAAGAAATACGATAGCACCAGCTATGCTATTTGCAGATAGTAGAAAAAATAATAGTAATAATAAATTAGACATTGAGTTACAAAATGCTTATTTGAGAGCCAAAAATATGGGAACATATTTTGTTAAATTTCCAAATTTCTGTGATACTCTAATATTTGTAGATTCAAACTACAGTGCTGGAATACAAATAGCAGATTTTTGTGCAGGAGCGATATATCGAAAATATGAAAAAGAAGATGATACATTTTTTAATATTTTAAAGCCTTCAATAAGAACACATAAAGGTGAAATTATAGGAGCAGGAATTAAATTATATAAATAAAAAGGGAACGATGGGATTGCTTAAGCAATCCAACACACCTAAATGGGGTGCTACACCGTTCTTTTTTTGTGATCTGTAATTTAATTATACAGTCTTTTTATACATTTGTCAACAAATGTTACATTTATTTTATTCTAAAATTGAAAAATTATTCATATTATTTATGAAAATTTTGCTTCGCAAAATTTTTACTTGACGTACAGTGAGAGGCGAGCAGAATGGTAGCCATTGGTAAGGGTCGGATAGCAGTAGCCCCTAAAGCCAGGTGAACGGCTGCCGTCGGAGTAATAGCCCCCTCGATTAACACGACAGTTGTAAATGGTAAAATATTATGTAGGAAAATGGCAAAAAAAAATGTCGTTTTTCCTACATATTTTTTTGTATCTCAAA
>CANRBJ010000059.1 GCA_947628815.1 uncultured Clostridia bacterium
AACTGTATAAAAAAATAGCATAGCTTAAAATGCTTTAAACTACGCTATTTTTAGACTTATTTAATTTCAAAAAAAATTGCTGAGTTTTCTTCAAACCCAGCTTTTTTGGTCGAGGTGACAGGGATCGAACCTGCGACCTCATGGTCCCAAACCACGCGCGCTACCAACTGCGCTACACCTCGAAATTCATTTATTAAAATAAACTGCTTATATAATATAGCACAAAAAAGAAACATTTGCAAGATATTTTATAAAATTTTTTAAAATTACTTGAAATTCACAAAAAAAATAAGTATAATAGAAATGTTAAAAAGATGTGCCTGTAGTTTAGCTGGATAGAATGGCAGGCTACGAACTTGCAGATCGGGGGTTCGAATCCCTCCAGGCACACCATTGCTTAAATGGTAGTTTTCAAGCGAGTCTTGAGAACTCTTTTCTTTTTTGAGGCTTCTTCTTCATTATGATAATATAATCATAATACAAAATAGTAAGTTATCGAGGAGAAATGATGAAAGAAATAATAAATTCAATTTTTAAAGCCATTGCATTGACTGTGGGTGTAGCTGTTATAGTTTTGAATATTCTAAACATTTTAAAGTCTGCGTTTGTGTTCGCCAGCCAAAATCTTATGAAAATTTTGTGTAGAATTTTATAAAATAGCTTAATACTTATTATCAAGTACTAAGCTATTTATATTTTAATAAATTAATTTATACTTAAATTTATTATATATTAACTTAATCTTTGGATTAATATTGAGGCATCTGTATTTATTTGAGTACCTCCAGCCAAAGGTTGTAATGTCACAGCAGATGCACTAGAATGATTTCGTACAGTTAATACATCACCAGATGCAGCTGTTAGAATTACCATTCCATTATTTCCTTGAGTTCCAGCACCAGTACCATAAACGCTACCGCTAACTGGTGCACCATTCTGAAATAAAGTAAATTGATTTGGTTCAACTCCAGTAGCATAAAACCAAATAGCATAATCGCCAGCACTACCAAGTTGTATTGTAGTTGTTCCAGGAGCATGAGTAATATTACCAACGATAATACCTTTTGTTTTTGTTAAAAAATAGCATTTCTTTGATTCCTTTTATTTTGTATTAACAAAATTATACACAACTAAGCCAATTGCATACAATTTCATATAATATATTATATGAAAAAAGAATTTAATTGTTATAATTACTGCTTTAACGAAGAAAAGAAATTCTTATTATATAAAATAGCATCAGAATTGGGTTTATATTTAGAAGCTATATCATTATATAAAATTGCCATATCAACATTTCCTAATTTATAGTAGCATACACAAAGTTCAATATTTGGTATAAAATCCCAATAATCATTAAGTAAAAATCCTAAAGTATTTGGCTTTTCTAAATGAGAAGATAATAGAAACCAATTTAAAGCCTTTTTATAATCTTGTTTTTCTTTAAAATAATATCCAATTTCACAAGTTATTTCTGCTCTAGGAGAATCATATTCAAAACTTTTTCATCATTATTAAGAGCCCTATAGCAAATAGCTAAATTATAACAAGCAGAAATATTATCTTCAACCCAACCTAATTTACTATCAAGAAACTGCTCAAAATAATATATAGCTTCTACATATCTTTGGTGGTCTTTTAATTCACGTGCAAAATAATATAGACCTCTAGGACTAAGTTTCTTTCCAGATTTTATACTGTTTTCATAAATTTTTAAATTTCTATCTGTATAGGTAGCCTCTTTTTTATGCGATATAAAAATATCATTTGCATAATAAATATTTCCACGAAGTTCAATATATTCGTGTATAGGGTCATTCCATAAGTAATTTTTTTCTCTCTTAAACAACCTTTCTCTTGTAGAAGTTAAAATAGGTTTATTATATTTATCAAAATGTGTATTATATTTAAAAGTTACAATATCAATACTAGTATCTAAATTTTCCTTTAATTTTAATATTTTATTTCTATCACTATCAGTTATAATATCATCAGCATCTAGCCACATTTGATATTGTTTAGTTGCTTTTGAAAAAGAATAATTCCTTGCTTTAGAAAAATCATCACACCATTTAAAATCATAAACTTTTTTAGTATACCTATAGGCAATTTCCTTTGTTTTATCTGTTGAGCCTGTATCGACAATAATAATTTCATCTGCTATATCTTTCACACAATCAAGACATCTTGCTAAAACTGCTTCTTCATTTTTAACAATCATACATAAACTAATAGTAACCATTTTAGCCTCCAAAAATATTATAATTTTACATAGTCTATACTATTAACATTTAATTAACTTTGTGAATATAAATATTATTAAAGAGTCTAATTGGAACAAATTGAAAAGAAAAAAGATTATTTAAAAAAATTATAAATAAAAAGGGTGAAAACAATGAGTAATTCAAGTTTAGTAAGTGTTGAAGTTCCAGCAAATGCAAATAATTATGCCATTGGTAGAAACGGTCAAACAATAGAAATGATAACTATACACCATATGTCAGGTGTACTTACAGCTGAAGAATGTGGTTCGATTTTTCAAGACGAAAATAGGATAGCATCAAGTCATTATGGAGTAGGAAAAGATGGAAGAATTGGTCAATATGTAGATGAAGAAAATACAGCATATACAAATGGAGATTTAGAAGCAAATTTCAGAGCAGTAACAATTGAAACATCAAATAGTGAAACTAGCGGAAATTATCCAGTATCTGATGAAGTTTTAGAAGTTTTAATAAAGCTTGTTGCAGATATAGCAAAAAGAAATAATTTAGGAATACTTGTAAAAGGAGAAAATTTAACTTGGCACAGTCTATATTCTCAAACAAGCTGTCCAGGTGAATATTTATTAAGTAAAATAGATTATATAATAGAACAAGCAAATAAAATAAATAGTGAGGAAGTAGTAGTACCTGAGGAACCTTCACCAGAACCAACTGTCCCACAAGAGCCAGTACCAGAAACATCAGATCCAGAAGTACCAGCTAAAAATAAAAAAACAAATGAAGAAATAGCAAATGAAGTAATAAAAGGAAACTGGGGAAATGGAGAAGATAGAAAAACAAAATTAGCTGAGGCTGGATATGACTATAATGCAATTCAAAAATTAGTTAATGAAAAATTAAAATAAGTATTTAAGAACAAAAGCGGACATTATTAAATATCTGCTTTTTCTGTTATAATCATTTCAACTTATAGGTTTTCCAAGAACATTAAATGCAGTAAGTAACATGAATGAAGTTTTTAAATCAAGAGAAATTAAATTACCATTAGAAAACATGGGAACAGTAACAGATGAAACAAGATATGAAAAAGAATTTGAAATTCAAAACCCAATATATGGAGATGAAAAGATGTACCAGAAATACCAAAATACTTAACAGAATTTGGTTTTGGAGATTTTTATACAAGAAAAGGATTAGACATAAAAACAAGAGAATTACTTGTATTAGTTGGATTAACAACAATAAGATCAGATACTCAAATAAAAGCCCATGTGATTGGAAATATAAAAGTAGGAAATTCAAAAGAAAATATTGAAATCTAAAGAAAAAAATAGCCCCAAAAAATATTATTTATAAATAGGTATGATATAATAGAATATATAAAAAAGCTATTAAATATACAATAATTTATTATTGCAATTATTAATTAATTATCTTGAAAAATTTGTGTTAGTGCGAGTAAGCTGTATTTATAAATTAGAAAGAGGTGAATATTTATGAGTAGTAAACGAAAAATTTTTATTACAATAGGAATAATAGTGATTATTGGAGTAAGTTTTGTGGTTGGTTTGTTTGTAGGACAAAAAAAAGTATATAGTCAGACATTTTATGCAAGTATAGAAAGTATAAAACAATACAATGATGGTAGTTTCCATCTTAATGTAACAGGATTAGAAGTAAATGATATAGCTTTTAGAGGTGGATTGTTTACATTTAAAGTAGATGATAATATGGATATGACTTGGAGAGGAAAAAAAATTAAAGTTTCAGACTTGAAAGAAGGATATACTATATCAATTACTTTTACAGATGAAATTATTTTGACTATTGTACCTACTCCATTAAACGTAATAAAGATACAAGTTTTAAATGATGAAATATAAAGAAAATAATTTTATATGGTTCTTATGCAAGACGGAGATTACAATAATTCATCAGACATAGATATACTAGTATTGACTGACTATAAGCCATCTCAGTTTTATTCTGTATTAAAGAAACTTTCTAATATGACCTATGATATAAAATTAGATTACAATGTAAATTTAGTACCTCTAATCAATAATATAGCAAATTATAATGATGAAATAGCTTCAATTCCTTTTTATATGAATATACAAAAGGAAGACCAACTATAAAAAGTCAATAGATATTTGAAAAAAATTAAAAATCTTTTTGATATAAAAATAGTCATAATAAAT
>CANRBJ010000060.1 GCA_947628815.1 uncultured Clostridia bacterium
GAAAAAATTGACAAAAAAATGAAGCATTTTTAATGCTTACAAAGATTTTTTTATGATGAAAGTGTCAAACTTCCGAGTATTTGAAGAAAAAAGACAAAAAATAACTGCTAAAAGAATTCTAAAAAAAGTAAAATATAATATAATTATAAAAATTAATAAAAAAACTTGAATGTTTATTATTTTATGAATATAATAAGAAAAAAATATTTTGAAAGGAATGTTATATGCAAAAGGAAAAAAGAACGTACAAAAAAGAAAGCTTCATGCAAGGTGTTTTTGCAATGATGTTTTCTCAAGTATTAATTAAATTATTGGGGTTAGTTTATAAATTATATTTAACTAATAGAGAGGGATTTGGCGATGAAGGAAATGCAATTTATAGTTCAGGTTTCTATATTTATTCATTGCTATTAACGCTTTCTTCCGTGGGAATTCCAAATGCAATTTCAAAGCTTGTATCTGAAAGAATAGCTATAGGTGATAATAAAGGAGCAAATAGAATTTTTAAAATAGCATTTTTTGTATTTGGTTTCTTAGGGTTTATAGGAACTGCAATATTATTTTTTGGGGCTCATTACATATCAAATATTATATTAAAAATTCCGGAAGCAGAAATGACATTGGTTGCATTATCACCATCTATTTTTTTTGTAGCAATTATATGTGTAATTAGAGGATATTTTAATGGAAATGGAACTTTAAAGGTAACAGCAAATTCACAAACATTAGAGCAAGTTTTTAAAACTGTTTTTACTATATTACTAGTAGAAAGTGTAGTAATTATATCGGGAATTAATACAAGCCTTATGGCAGCAGGTGCAAACTTTGCAACTACTTTTGCAACATTTGGAAGCTTTACATATTTATTCTTTTTTTATAAAAAGCACAGGACTGCAAATATTAATGCACCAGATGTTATAACAAAAAAAGAAAGCATAATACAAATAATAAAGAAAATACTATATGTATCAATGCCGATTTCTTTGAGTGCAATTTTAACATCTATTAGTAAAAATATAGATTCGGTAACAGTAGTAAGAGGATTAACTACATTTATGGAAGCAAGTAAAGCAAAAATTCAATATGGAATATTAGGGGGAAAAGTAGATACACTGACATCACTTCCGTTATCATTTAACGTTGCTTTTGCAACTGCGTTAGTTCCAGCTATTTCATACGCAAGAGCGAAAAAAGATATGCAAACTGCAAATAGAAGAGTAGGATTTTCAATTTTAGTTACAATATTAATAGGATTACCATGTACTGTAGGAATGTGTATTTTTTCAAAACAAATACTGCAACTTTTATTCCCAGCACAAGCAGATGGTGCTGTTGTACTTGCAATAAGCTCTCTTGTAATCATATTTGCAGTTCTTGCCCAAACAATAAATGGAGCATTGCAAGGGCTTGGAAAAGTAATGGTACCAGCCATAGCATTTGGTGTAGGAGTTATAGTAAAATTAATACTAAATATAATACTAATACCAATACCAAGTATTGGTATAAATGGAGCAGCAATAGGAACAGTAGTATGCAATATAATAGCATGCATAATTGGATTTTCAGTATTAAATAAAAATATAGAAGTAAAATTTGGTATTTCAAAATATGTAATAAAACCAATTATTGCATCTGCAATTATGGGCGTATGCTCATATGCAGTTTATTTAGGATTAATAGGTATAATTTCAGAAAAAATTGCAACAATATTAGCAATAGGATTAGCAATAATTATTTATATACTTGCAGTTATAGCATTAAAAATATTTACAAAAGAAGAAATATATATGATTCCTTATGGACAAAAGATATATGCTGTATTGGAAAAAACTGGAATATACAATAACAAAGAACATTAAAACAAAAAGACAAAATCACAATACTCTTAGAACAACAAAGGATTAAACGAAAAAAATAATAAAAAAAGAGGGATTTTATATAATTTTGGCGAATAATTATAGTGTAGATGAAAAAAGCTACATAAAAGAAAACTTTTAGGAGGTAATTTTAATGAACAAATCAGATTTAATCGCAGCTATAGCTGCTAAAACAGGAGACACAAAGAAAAATGCTGAAGCAACAGTTAATGCTTTTGTTGATGTTGTAACAGAATCTTTAGTAAAAGGAGACAAAGTTCAATTAGTTGGATTTGGATCTTTTGAAGTAAGAAAAAGAGCAGCTAGAAAAGGAAGAAATCCACAAACTAAAGAAGAAATAAAAATACCAGCATCAAAAGCTCCAGTATTCAAAGCAGGAAAAGCTTTAAAAGACTTAGTTAACAAGAAATAAGATTTGTATATGTAAAATAAATATATGAATTCATATAAGATAAAGAATGTAAATTGTTTTACATTCTTTATTTTACAGTTAACCAATGATATGAACTGACGCAAATTTTGCAAACAAAGGAAAAATAAATGAAAAAAATAGATTTTTTTAAGAAAAATATTAATTATATATTAATACTAATTACATTAAGTATAGCCTGTTTTATGTATTGGAATTACTTAATAGGACATTATGCAACTGAAACTTATGGTATAGCAAATAATTATCAAAGTGCGGCAAATGGAATGTACTTACCAGATGGTAGATTATTTTCATTTATATTTTTTTCTATAATTGGAAAACTTAATATGCCAATTTTAACTACAGTAAGTATTTCTGTATTTACTGCTATCATTTTTGCGATAATATCTGTATTTGAATTAAAAAAACAAATCACTGAATTAATAGATTTAAAATTGAGCCAAGAAATTATAGTATGGATAATTTGTAGTAATATTATTTTTAATTTTATGTTTGTAGAAATAATGTATTTTACAGAGGCATGTATTTTAGCACTTAGTATTTTGTTTTATTTGATAGCATCTAAATATTTTATTAAAGAAAAATATATTTCATCATTTATATTTTTGCTAATGGGAACATTTTGTTATCAAGGTACAATTGGTTTTTTTATAGTATGTAGTGCTACATTTTTAATAATAAAGTACAAAAAAATAAATAAAAAATGTCTGTGTAATATAATAAAAATTGGGCTAATTCTTCTTATAGCAGGAATATTAAATTTATTGTTTATAAAAGTAATAACCAATTATTTTAATATAAAGCAAAATAAACAATTTAGTTTCAATATAAATATGATAGTTAGAAATGTTTCAATGATATTAGAAAGAATAGATGATATATTAAAAGAGAATTGTGGATTATTTCCCAAAAATTTAATGCTTGTATTTGTTGAAATATTAGTATTTTTTAGTTTATATATTTCAATATACGAAAAACGAAATAGAATAACTAATTTATTAATATTAATAATAATAACAATTGCTAGTTCCTGTATGATATTTTTAATACAAACAGGAAGTTTCTACACTGGTAGAGTACATTACTGTATAGGTAGTTTAATAGGAATTTTACTATTATATTTATATTGTGAATCAGAAATAAAGGAAACAAAAATAAATAATGCAGTTTTCATTATAATAATTACTATATATAGCATAATAAACTTTGCTAATACAGTGCAATTAGTAGTAGAGCATCAAAAAGTAAATAAATTAGAGAAAGAAGAGTGCATAAAAATACAAGAAATGATAACGTCGTATGAAAAAGTTAATAATATAAAAGTAACAAAAGTTGTTCCATTAATATGTGTAAACAATATAGAAAAAGGATGGTTTTCACAAATACAAAGAAAAGCAGTGATAACATATAATAATATAAGACATTATTGGGGATATGCAGGAGTTTTAAATTACTATTTAGAAACAAAATTAAAAACAGTTCAAGCAAACGAAGAGATGGAAATGCAATATACTAATTTTATAAAAAACAATAATTTAGAAGAAGGAAGTATTGTGTGCATAGGTGATACACTATATTGTATGCAGTATATAATTTAAAAGTTAAAAATCGGTATAGGTAGGGGCACATAAGTGCCCGGATTTTATATCAGATTACATAATTCTAACCTTGGTTTTACTTGACAAAATCTACATAAAATAGTATAATTAATTTATTATCAATAAAGAAGGAGGTATACTTATGGAGTATATGGACACTATCCGGGAATATATAAGAAGTTTTGATCGTAGAACGAAGGGAATTCCTCATCGATCTGCAGAAATTTATATTCCTCAAACTTATATAAACTCCTTAGCAGAACAATTTCCACAGTTTTCATTTACCAAAACCAATATATATAATTCCAATATGGTGTTAGTAAAGGTTGATGGAAAATAACAATAGGAAATTGTTGGGAGGAATGTTTTTTTAACATTCCTCTTTTTAGTGTGCCCAGCATGGGCAACAACTTGTGGGTGAAAGTCCCATACAGTGCCTGATAGTGGCGAACTGTTAGC
>CANRBJ010000061.1 GCA_947628815.1 uncultured Clostridia bacterium
TCTTTGGTTATATTGCTTTCGATTTGTTTGTGGTTTAACTTACTTGAGTTGGTTACTATGATTTTTCCGATTTGGTTGGCAGTTGTTGTATTTGAGTCTGCAGTTTCTTGTCCACCATTTGCTTGTGAATTATCTTGCGAACTTTGTATAGCATCTTGATTTTCTGTGATTGTTACTTCAGGTGGTTGTACATAGTATTGTAGGTCTCCTACACTTACTTCACTTTCTATTACACTATATACTATTTCGTTTCCGAAACTATCATATTTTGGCAAGTTTGTAAAGGTATGTTTCCAGTTATTAGCTTCTGATAACTCTACACTTTCAAATTCTTTTGTTTCTATAGGCTCTTTTCCTTCAACTGTTTCTTTTAAGTCTACTATTCCATTTAAGCTTGTTTGTCCATTTGCTGTTAGCTGTACAATTATTTTTTCTGGTCTATGTCCTTTGTAATCATTGCTATCATCCCATACTTTTTCTACAACTTTATCTACTTTGTATTCTTGTTCTACTGTGCTTGTATCTTCTTTTGTGTCTGTTTTCTTTTCTAGCTCTGGCTTAGCTGGTTTTAATTCATCTGGATAATATGTTGTTATTGTTCCTTTTGCTGTGTTTACTAAGTTTTCTACTGGATTTTGTCCGTTATATACTAACTTAATTTGTTTTTCTATTGTTTTTTCAAATGTTCCATCTGTTACTACTCCATCTTCTGGTTTATCTTCTGTTATGTTTCCTTCTTTGTATGTATTAATATTTTCTATTGTTTCTTCCCATGTGATGGTATTGTCTGATGAATTGTAGTTTCCTTTTGCTAGTTGTGATTTTGTTGTATCTATTGGAGCTGGCAATGTATCCACTATTGTTACTTTTGCTCTTCCTATATAATCTCTTATTGTTACTTTGTATTTAATAGTATAGGTTACTTCTCCATCTTCATCGGTTAGAACTTCTACTTTTACTGTTTTTGCCTCTGAGTCTGTATCTTCTTGTTCTGTTTTTTGTTCTTGTCTTTCAATTGTTTTGCTTGCCTTTGCTGTTTTGGTCATTTTACTTCCTACTGTTTCATCTTTTAATGTGTAATAGTAATTTACTTCTATTGGTGTTTTGGTCATGTCTCCTTCCTGATTTGCTGGATGTTCTTCTTTACATTCATAGTTCTCAGGTACTTTTTTTGATTTACTTGTTGTATAGTGTTCTCCTATTATTCCTTCTTTTTCTTCACTTGGTGCTAATTCTATTTCTGTTTCTTCTTGTTTTTCTTCATCATAGAAATAATGGTGTACTGTTACTTTTGCTGGTATTTTTACTTCTACTTCATGCTTATCTTCCTTTTCTTCTCTTTCTACTGTTATTTCATCTGGTATGTCTGGATTATCTGGTTGTTCTTTCTTTTCAGGATTTGGCTCTTTTAATTCTGTTGTTGCTGTTACTGTGTTTTCTATATTTCCACTTAATGTTTCTTCATCTGTGTAAATATATTTTAATGAAATAGATTTTGTTCTATTTATTGTTGTTGCTTCTCCTACTTTATATGTATCTATATCTTCTACTGTTTCTGTCCATGTTATGGTCTTCTTTTCTGGATTATATACTCCTTTATCTAAACTTGAATTTGCTTGATCTATTTCATATGGTAATTGGTCTACCATTGTTATTACTGCTTTTCCTACAAAGTTTTCTATTGTTGCTGTATAGTTAATTGTATAGTAAATTGGCGTGTCTATTAAAGTTACCTCTTTCAATCCTGTTTTTTCTACTGTTGTTTCTAATTTTATTTCTGGTTTCTTGTACTTCGTTGTTGTTTCATTTGTTTCTTTTTCTGCTACATATGCCACATTTCTTATTTCATAATCTTCTTGTGCATAATTTACTATTACTGTGAATGTTAATTCTTTGCTTGCTCCTGTTTCTAGGCTTGGTATTGTCCAAGTTATTTCTTTTTCTTCTTGTACTTGTGCATCTTTTGGTGTTTCTTTTAATTTTGTTCCTGTTGGTACAGTGTCTTTTACTTTTATGTTTG
The DNA here is from genome assembly GCA_947628815.1 of uncultured Clostridia bacterium. Lineage (GTDB taxonomy): Bacteria > Bacillota > Clostridia > TANB77 > CAG-508 > RGIG8482. The sequence continues at coordinate 2,021 of CANRBJ010000061.1, forward strand.
TTGCTTCTTTTGTTCCTGTATTTTTTACTACTATTGTATATGTTATTTCATCTTCTGCTGTTACTTCATTCTTTCCTAATTTTTGTTTTCCATTTTCGTCTAGTTTTTCTGCATCATCTTCTTGTGTTTTTTCTACGCTTGCTTTTCTTACTATTTGTGCCTTTTTCTCAAATGTAACTATTGGAGTTAATACTTCTTTTGTTTCCTTTTCTGGTAATTGTGGCTCTTCTGGCTCTTCCTCTGTTGTTTTTTCTCCTAACTCTTTTATCGTTGCTTTATTTTTGATATCACCTTTTGTTTCTTCTTGTGGCTCACTTGGTAAAGTATCTGACTGTTCATCTCCATTTACTTTTACTTTAAAGCTTAGAGTTGTTACTGCTGGTATTTCTTCACTTTCTCTTGCATCAACATGTACTAATATTCCTCTTTGCAAATCTTCCTCTGTTTTTATTGATAGGTCATCTTCTTGTCCAATTACATTACTTATTTGTTCTCCATTTACTGTTATTGAACCTTCTACGAATTTTACTCCTTCTGGAATTGTATCTTTTATTAATACATTTTCTTCTAGGTCTCCTCTATTTTTTACTGTTATTGTATATGTTATTATATCTCCTTTTACTGCAAAGTCTTTTCCTCCTGTTACTGTTCCTTCCTTTTCTACAATTATGTCTGGCATTTTTACTGGATTATTTGTTGTTTCTGTCCTATTATCATCTACTGTTGCTGTGTTTTCTATTATACTTCCAATTGTTATGTCACTATTTACTGTTACTTGGAATGTTAATTCTATTTTTCCCTTTACTTCTCCTGTATTTTCTATATTTGGCTCTTCGCCATCTTCTGGTAAATGTTTTGCTGGTACATTTATAGTTAGGCCTTGCTCTAAATTATTTGCTGTTAAAGTTTCTAAATTTGTATTTTCTCCATTTACTTGGAATTCATTTTTTCCATTTATTTTTATTGAAGAATCTACAAATGTTGTTCCATCTGGAATTTCATCTTTTATTACTACATCTTTTCCTATACTTCCTGCATTTTCTACTGTAATGGTGTATGTAATAACTTCTCCTTTTACTACATAGTCCTTATTGTTTTGCGTTGTTGCTACTTTATTCTTTGTTATTATTGCCTCTGCATAGTTATGTACTACTTCATTTGATTCTTTCTTTGGCATATCTGGATATTCTGGATCATCTGGTTCTTCTTCATCTTCTTTTTCTGTTATATCTATTAAGTTTGCTCTGTTTCTTATTTGTGCATCATTATCAATGTCATTTACTGTTACTTTAAATGACAATACTTTTTCTCCTTTTGCTGGTACTTCTATTTCAATTCCTTTATTTAAGTCTGTTTCTCCTTTTTCTTCTAGTTGTATTGCTTCATGGTTTAATTCATAACTATCCTTGTTGTCTATTTTTATACTTTCTGGCACAAATGTTGTTCCTTCTGGAATACTTTCTTTTACTATTACTCTTGCTGGAATTGTTCCTCTGGTATTTGTTACATGAATTTTGTATTCTATTTCTTCGCCTTTTTGTACTGTACTTCCATCTGCTGGTTTGCTTTCTTTTGTAATATTAATATCTGTTTTCTTTACTGGTGTTTGTGTAGGTGCTGTTGGTTTTTCATCCACTTCTGCTGTGTTTGTGAACGTTCCTTCAAATACCTCTGCTTCTAAATTATCAACTGTTACATCAAATGTTAATATTACTTGTCCATTTATTTCTTTTCCTTCTTCTTCGCCTTCTAATATCTTTGATTTTGCTGGTACATTTACTGTTATTCCGTTTGATAACGTTTCTTTTGTTGCAGTTTCTAAGTTTACTTCTTGATCTTTTAAGTTATATCTTTGTTGTCCATTTACTTTTACTGTTCCTGATACTAAACTTAAGCCTTCTGGAATTTCATCTTTAATTGTTACATTTTCTGCTAAACTTCCCGCATTTTCTACTGTGATTGTATATGTAATTTTTTCTCCTTCTATTACATATTCTCTTTCTTTTTCTGTTGTTGCTGTCTTTTTACTTGTTATTTCTGGTTCTATATATGTGTGCTCTACTTTACTTGTTTTTTCTCCTTCAGCTTCTGGCTCATCCGGGTCTTTTATTATTGCCTCATTTTCTATCTTATCTCCATCAGTTAAATCATCTACTGTTACTTCAAATGTTAATTTTATACTTGTTTGTGGCTCTACTTTTACTTTGAAACCTTGTTTTAAGTCATTTTCATCTTTGCTTTGTAGATTAACTTGAGAATCATCTACTTCATAGCTTGTATTATCATCCATCTTTATGCT
>CANRBJ010000062.1 GCA_947628815.1 uncultured Clostridia bacterium
AACGAAATTTGACAAAAAAATTAAGCATTTTTAATGCTTACAAAGATTTTTGTGTTATGAAAGTGTCAAACTTCCGTGTGTAAATTCCAAAAAAGATACAAAAACACTTTAGTTTTTGTATCTTTTTTGATATAATGAAAAATATAGTTTACTAAAGTAAACTAATTTATTATTAAAGGGTGAAATGCATGAAAGATTTAAAAAAAGAAATTTCAAGTAAAATAAGTGAAGTAACAAGCATTGATGTTGATGAATTATTAAAATATATAGAAATACCAAAAAACAGTGAAATGGGTGATTATGCTTTTCCTTGTTTTAAACTTGCAAAAGAATTAAGAAAATCTCCACAAATGATTGCAGAAGAAATAAATGAGAAAATAAATATAGAAGGAACAGATATAGAAAGAGTAGAAATCGCAGGAGGATATTTGAATTTCTTTATCTCAAAACTTTCTATAGTAAAAGAAGTACTTGAAGAAATAGACAATAAAAAAGAAAATTATGGAAAGTCTAACATTGGAGAAAACAAAACTATTATTGTAGAATATTCTTCTCCAAACATAGCAAAACCATTTCATATTGGTCATTTAAGAACAACTCTAATTGGAAGAGCTTTATACAATATGTATAAGTATTTAGGATATAACACAATAGGAATAAACCATTTAGGAGACTATGGAACTCAATTTGGTAAAATGATTGAAGGATATAAAAGATGGGGAAAAGAATATAATATTTACGAAAATCCTATAGAAGAATTAACAAAAATTTATGTAAGAATAAATGCACTTTGCAAAGAAGATGAAGAAGTTCTTGAAATGTGTAGAAATAATTTTAAAAAGCTAGAACAGGGGGATAAAAATTGTGTAGAACTATGGCAAAAATTTCGTGAAGTAAGTTTAAAGGAATTTGATAGAATTTATGATTTATTAGATATACATTTTGATTCTTTAAATGGAGAAGCATTTTATTCAGATAAAACAGATGAAGTAATAGATATATTAGAAAAAACAGGTAAACTAGTAGAATCTGAAGGTGCTAAGATTATAGACTTAGAAGAACAAAAAATGCCACCATGTATTATTTGCAAATCTAATGGCTCTACAATATATGCTACTCGTGACCTTGCTGCAATTTTATATAGAGCGCGTACATATGATTTTGATAAATGCTTATATGTAGTTGCATATGAGCAAAATCTACATTTTAAACAAGTATTTGAAGTAGCAAAACTTTTAGGAATTAGCGAAAAATGTCAAAAAGGCCTAGAGCATATTTCCTATGGTATGGTACATCTAAAAGAAGGAAAAATGTCTACAAGAGAAGGAAATGTAATAAAAGTAGAGGACTTATTAAAAGAATCAATTTCAAGGGTAAAAGAAATAATTGAAACAAAAAATCCAGAATTTACAGAAGAAGAAAAACAAGATATAGCAAATAAAGTAGGAATTGGAGCAGTTATTTTTAATGATTTATCTGGAAATCGTATAAAAGATGAAATATTCGATTGGGATATTATGCTAAACTTTAATGGTGAAACTGGTCCATACATCCAATATACTTATGTACGCACAAACAGTGTACTAAAAAAAGCAGGATATATACCAAACGTAAAAGATATAGATTTTTGTAAATTAACAGATAAACAATCACAAGAAATTTTAAAATTAATATATACTTTTACAAATACAATAGAAGAAGCAACAGCTAAAAACGAACCTTCAATAATATCAAGATACTTAATAGATTTATCTAAGGCATTTAGCGGTTTTTATAATGAAAATAAAATAATGCAAGAAGATAAAAGCATTCAAGATGCTCGTGTATATTTAACATATGCAACAAATTTAACACTAAAAAATGGTGCACAATTATTAGGAATTAATATGCCTGAAAAAATGTAAAGGAGATAAGCTTGTGGAAGTATTGTTTTTTGAACCTGTATATAAAGACTATATTTGGGGTGGAACGAGGCTAAAAGATTACTTAAAAAAAAATGTACAAACACCTACTGTAGCAGAAAGTTGGGAAATATCAAGTAATGAAGATGGAATAAGCAAAATAAGAAATCCAGCAATGAGAAATATTACTTTAAAAGAATTATTTGAAAATAAAGATGAAAGAATAAATATTTTTGGAACTAAAACAGAAAATATGGAGAAGTTTCCATTATTAATAAAATTTATAGATGCAAAAAATAATTTATCTGTACAAGTACATCCAAATAATGAATATGCAAAAAAATATGAAAAAGATACAGGAAAAACAGAAATGTGGTATATTATAGATTGTGATCCTAATGCACAAATAATATGTGGTCTAAAAGAAAATATAAAACAAAAAAATGTAGAAGAAATTATAAGAAACAACCAAATAAAAGAAAATTTAAACTATGTGAATATACAAAAAGGAGATGTAGTATACATTCCAGCTGGTACTATTCATGCAATATTAGGTAATACTTTAATTTGTGAAATACAACAAAACAGCAATTTAACTTACCGTGTATATGATTGGGATAGAGTTGGAAAAGATGGTAGACCAAGGAGCTTGCATATAGATAAGGCAATTGATGTAATAGATGTAAATGCAAAATCAGTTATAAAACATAGTAAAGATCAAGAGAATATGCAACTAATTAAGACACAATTTTTTAATGTTCAAAAGTTAAAAATAGAAGAAAAATATAATGATGTATCTTCAAAAGAAAGTTTTTTTGCAATAAATGTTATAGAAGGAACAGGAAGAATAGAAACAATAGAACATCAATATGAAGTAAAAAAGGGAGATACTTTCTTAATTCCAGCGAAGTTAGGTAATTACTGCATAAAAGGAAATTTAGAAATTTTAAAAACAAGTATTGATTAAATAAATAAAAAAAGATAAAATAAATAAAATTTGGAACAGGAGATGGAGCAAAATGAGTGAAAATGAAAATTTAAAATCTGGAAGAAGAGACAAAAAAAGAAGTAAAATGAAAACATTTGGCAAAATAATGTTAATTATATTACTGGTAATAATAATTTTATTAGGAATAGTAGCAGGAATGGGAGTTTGGTATGTTCATGATAAATTAGGAAAAGTTCAATATGTAGATATAGCAGAAGAAGATATAGAGGTTACAGAAGAAATTGAAGAAAAAATGGATGGCTATAGAACCATTGCCATTTTTGGAGTTGATAGTAGAAATGATGAATTGGTACAAGGAACTAGAAGCGATTGTATAATACTTGCTACAATTAATGAAAAAACAAAAGAAGTAAAACTAACTTCAGTATATCGTGATACTTATTTAGAGTTAGCAGGAAGAAGTTTAGATAAAGTAACACATGCATATGCGTATGGTGGAGCAGCACTTGCAATGAGTACTTTAAACACAAATTTAGACTTAAACATAAAAGAATTTGTTACAGTTAATTTCCAATCTGTAGTAAAAATTGTAAATGCAGTTGGAGGGGTAAATATAAATGTAACAAAAGAAGAATTAAAATATATTAATAATTACATTAGTGAAATAAATAGAGTAACAGGAAATAAAGCAAGCAATGTAACAACAGCTGGGTCACAAAATTTAAATGGTGTACAAGCTTTAGCGTATGGAAGAATTCGTTACACTTCAGGAGGAGATTATAAGCGTACAGAAAGAATGAGAGATGTTTTAATGGGAGTTGTAAATAAAGCTAAGAAAATGAATGTTGGGCAATTAAATTCACTTGCAGATACATTACTTCCAGAAATATATACAAATATAAATTCAAATGAAATATTATCATTAATACCACAACTTGCTACATATAAAATAACAGATAGTACAGGTTGGCCATATAATACAAAAGGTGCAACAATTAATGGAGTATGGTATGGACCACCAATTACGCTTGAATCTAACGTGAAAGAATTACATGAAAAAGTATATGGTCAAGCAAATTATGAAGTATCTAGTAAAGTAAAAGAAATAAGCCAAAAAATTATAGATAAGACAGGATATAATAAATAAAATATTTTATTTAAAGTTAACTAAAAAAAGAAGTGGTAATTGCAAACCACTTCTTTTTTTAGTTTAATTTTAGAGTTAACCCCCAGCTATGCTGGGGGACTCGGAAAACTTATAGTTTTGCACAAAGTAACAAAAATCCC
>CANRBJ010000063.1 GCA_947628815.1 uncultured Clostridia bacterium
ATTTCAAAATTTAATATATCAGATAACATTTATACTATTAAAATGGGAATATTATATAATATAAATAATGAATTTAAAATTAAGAAGTATTTTAATTAATAAAAAAAGCGAGAGTATGCTAATTAAAACATATTCTCGCTTTTATAATACATTTAATGAATAACAATAATCATATACATTTAATTGTTCATTGATTTTAGTATTTATTTCCTCATTTTTAAAATCATATTGAAAGATATTAAATAACATTTCTACTGAAAATTTTTTCTTTTCTTCAAGTGATAATTCCATATACTTTGCTGAAATAAATAATAAGTTTTTATATTTAGCAAAGTTAGTTATTACATTTTTAGATTCAGGATCTAGTATTAATAATACATTTTTTAGAAGTTTAATAAAGTTATTAATATCATAGGTGGGTTTAAATCCTAAATCTTCAAGTAGATGTATTGCTAATCTAACTTTATCAACATCATTTAAATCATCATAAATATTAAGTAAATCAGTAACTTTCTCGGTATTATTATCTAATAACATAAACATTCTCCTTTCAAATTTGCCATTTTAGGCACTTTATTTAAAGAACAGATAAGAGATTAAACCTTAACTTAAAACTTAACTATAAGCATTTAAATGGGGTATAATCTCAAATTTCTGTTTTACTATTTATCACTCTAACAATTAAAAAAAATCAAGAGTATTTTTTAATTTTATCTACTTAAATCAAAATCGTCTTTATCGTAATCATATTCACCATAATCTCTAACTCGTTCTTTGTAGTAGTCCGGTGCTTCAACATATTCAAATAATTCATCTTGTTTAGTTGTTCCTTTAGATATTTTAATAACATCTCCCATATCAAATTCACTATTATCATAACAATCTTTAACAACTAAAGCAGTTTCATCTTTAGTATAATCATTACCTCGTTGTAATAGTTTTCTTAAGAATTTCTTTAGTAATTGAAATAGTTCATTTAATCTATAAATCAAACTTCTATTTTCATCTTTTAGTTCTTTATTTTCAGTTTCAAGTTTACTAACTTCTTTCTTATATTTTTGATTTTCTTTTTCTAGTGATTTATAACTATTAGCATAACTATCAACTTCATTAAATATTGTTTGTAGTTTAGGTTGTAATTCCATTACTTTTTTAGATTCCCTAATAACATTATTCATACTTTCAAAAGTATCTTTTTTTACTTTAACAAAATCTTTATCAATAATAAGCGTTTGTTTAGTTGTTTTCATTTTTTCTTCAAAATCATTCATTGCTTTATCAAATCTATCATTTTTAACATTTAATTCATGATTTAGTTTTTTAGTAAGTTGTTTATATTCTTTTATTTTAATGTGTTTGTTATCACTACCTTTAATACCTCGTTCTAAATCATAACCTTTTTCAGTTAGTCTTTTATGATATAAGTCTTGTAAATGTGATAATTGAATTTTATCTTTAATATATTGCTTTTTAGAAATAGTATATCTTTCTGTATTAGTTCTTTTATCTAATTTCTTAACAAGCGGAACAACTACACAATGAATATGTGGTGTTTCTTCATCTAAATGGACAGTTGCATGAAGTATTTGTTCTTTTTTATAACCTAAATCATTATAAACAAATTCCATACAAGTATCAGCCCAATCTTTTATTTGTTCTCTAGACATATCTTTAAAGAAATTATGTGAAGCAGTCATAACTAATTCATCAGCAACAACATTTTTAGAACTATTTAACATCTCATGGTATCTTTTCTTTCTATCAGCTCGTTCAGTTTTCATTCTCTCATCATGTTCTTTTTTATATTCATATGTTAAAATATCAAAACCTTTAACATATTTAACATTTAAAGGAACAAGTTCTATATTGTTTTTAGTTAATTCTAATTTAATATTAGGGTTTGATTGATATGCTTTCTTTTCTCGTTTATTATGTGATCCTATTTGTGCTAAATCGGGTATAGTCTTAATAGGTTCAACTCTTAAAATTGCATAATTTAATTCCATATATCATTTCTCCTTTCTTTTTACACAATAAAAAAGATATGTTGTTAAACATACCTTTAATAGTTAAAATCAGTATGTAAGAAATCCTTACATACTGAAATATTAATCTTTATTTTCTAATTTTTCTAAATCTCTAATACTTTCTAAATAATGAAGTTCAACCTCACTAGGTTTTAATGCAATTCTATCTTTATATTTGTCATATTCTTTTCTAGCATGATTCATTGCTTCTTCATGACTGATTTTACCAGAATCTTTTAAAATATCTTTTCTATTCATAGTTAAAAAGTAATTTAATTCTTTAACCCAATCACTCATTGTCATAGTTCTTTGTTCAATAGCTTGTAATTCTGCATAATCTAAATACATAGAAACAATTCTGTTTAAGATGTCTAATTCTTTATCATTTAAATAGTTTTTAGCAATTTGAGCATCTAGCAAAGTAGGTCTATCTCCACTAAAAGAAGTTAATCCCATAAAATCCTTATCGCCATTAGCTCTTTCTACTATAACTTCAGCAGCAGTGTGTCCATGTGCAGCCCAGTGCATTTTGTTTTGAACGGTCTTAAAAAACTCTTGTGTAATTTCTGCTCTAGGATCATAATCAATAGAAGTTGCATAAATATCAAGTATCTTTCTCCAAAATACTTTTTCTGATGATCTAATATCACGAATTCTAGATAGTAATTCATCAAAATATAATCCACCACCAGCACGTTTAAGTAAATCATCATTCATTGTGAATCCTTTAATCATATATTCAGTTAATCTTTCGTTTGCCCATCTTCTAAAATTTGTCCCTATATTTGATCGAACACGAAATCCAATTGCAACAATCATGTCAAGATTATAATACATCATGTTGTAAGTTTTACCATTAGAGGCAACTGTTCGGAAATTCCGAACAGTTGAAGCTTCTTCTAGTTCTCCATCTTCTAATATGTGTTTAATATGTTCAGATATATTAGATTTACTTGAATTATATAATTTAACTAATTGCTCTTGATTTAACCAAACAGTGTTATCTTGCATTTTTACTTCAATATTATCATTACCATTTTTATCTTTATAAATAATTATATTTCCATGTTCTTCCATTTAATCTTCCTCCTGACTATTTTTTTTTAATAAACTACTAAATAAATTATACTATATTTTTGAACATATATCTTCATATTTCTAGTTATTTTTTATTTTTCTTAATAAATTATCTTCATCATATCTATTTATAAAATTTTTAAATCCATTTATAAATATATTCCAATTATTTGGAATCATATCATGTCCATTAAAACATTCTGAAAGTCCATTATAATATTCTAACTTTAATATCCATTTATAATTATCATAATCTTTATTGATATATTCTTTATTCCAAAAGTTTATTTTAGAATTAGTTATACTATCTAGTATTTTAATTTTATCTTTATTAGTAATTATTTCTTGATTAATTAATTGATAGTTCTTTTTAAATAAAAATGTCGGTTTATCATCAAATATAAATTCATACTTATATCTTGCTTTACTTAACATAAATACTAATGTTATTTTACTAATATCTACTGCATATAAGTTTTCTATTGAATTAAATGATTTATGACATTTATTACAATACTTATTATGATTATGATCAGTTATAAGAGTTCCATCATAGTTTAATCTTTTAGGTTTTCTTTTTCTTTCTGAATATTTTACTTCATCATTATTCTTTTTAATAAAAGTATTATTATCATTATATCTATAAAGATAAATAACACTTGTTGTATCCTTACTATTACAATAAGGACAAGTCATTCTTGCTCCCATAATTATTACACCTTTCTTGGAATCTTATAACCTTTGCTAATTTTCTCGCACCAAGGGTAATAGCGGA
>CANRBJ010000064.1 GCA_947628815.1 uncultured Clostridia bacterium
TATATAGCCATTTTTGATTTATCTTTATTCGGAATTTTAGGTATACCTGCAAAAAATCTATCTGTATCATTCCATCTTCTTTCTATACTATCTCTAGTTGATGAAAAATCTGTCTTAAATGGTGGATTTGCAGTAATATAATCAAATTGTTTTAGTCCACTATCTGGATCTAAAGGTATTCTAAAATGTGTAGGACTTAAAAGAGTATCTCCTTCTATTATATTATCTAAGCTATTTGTTAATCCATTTAATATCATATTTATTCTTAAAAATCTTGATGATTTATTTGAAATATCTTGTGTATATACTTGTGCTTTGTCTCCGAAGTTTCCTTTTCCAAGTTCATTAGCCAAATGCAAAACAAGTGAACCAGAACCTGCAGCAGGATCGTATACTTCGTATATTTTATCTTCTACTGGTGACATATTTACTAATATTTTAGCAATTGTACTTGAAATAACTTGAGGTGTAAAATATTCAGCATAAACACCACTTGCTACATTATAATCTTTTATTAAATATTCAAATATTGCACTATAAAAATCAAAATTATTCTTAAATGCTTCTCCAAAAGAAAATTTATCTTGACTTATTATTCCAAAAATATTCTTAGCAAAGTTATTCCTTTTAGCAGATTCAACATTTTCCGTTATTCTTGTAAATAATGGCTTTCTTCCTCCATCAGCAGTATCAATGCTAAACTCATCATTTTCTGGATAATTTGAAATTCTTTCTAATGCATCATCAAATAATTCATAAAATTTATTATTAGTACTTTTATTAATTAAATATTCAATAGTATCCTCATATTTAAAAGCTACATCTTGAGGATATGTATTATAAAATGCCATTAACTCTTGATGTTCGTTTTTTAATATTGTTTCTAATAACATACCTGTCTTTTCTGAAAAATCATTTAAGTTTGCCATAAATTTATCATTAAGAAACTTGTAAAGAAATACAGATGTTATAACAACTTCCTCACTTGCTTGATTTGATAATCCATTTGTTTGACATAAACCTTTTAATTCATCTATCATTTCTTTAATTTTATTTTCTAGTTGTGTAACTATTTGTTCCATATCTTCCCCCTATTTATATAATTGAATATTTTTATATAAATCATTTAACATTCTATCATATATACCACTTACTTTTTCAAATAAGCCTTCTTGCAGCAATTTTATTGTTATTTTTTGTTTAACAGAATCAACAAAATTTTTCTTTCCTTGAACTAAGAATATATCTCTATTATAAAATACAGCTATTTCCTCATAAACAATTCTTAGTACTCTTTGAATTACTGATTGGTCTATATCTTCGTTCTCTGTTAAGTCTTGATATGTCTTAACAAAAGCAAAGTTTCCGCCATAAGTATTTGAAAGTTCATCATTCTTTTCGTTAATTTCTTTTGCTTTTTCAAGAGCCTCTTTTAATTGTTCTGTAAGTTCATCCATATTATCTAAATCAGATATATTTAATTTTTCAAATACTTCTTCCAATAATTCATTAAGTTTTCTAACTTGTATATCTTCTTTATTTTTGTTATTTTTTATAACATCTTGAATTTTTGTTGCTGTATCCACAAATTCTCTTATTCTTGGATCATTTTCAATATCTAATTTTGATAAGTCTAGTATAGTAATTCTTGTTTTTATAAAATCGTATAATATTTCGACTACTTCCTCATTTGAAATAACATCCATCATTCCTACTGTGTCAGAAGATAAATTTATAAAGTCAATTCTCTCCTGAACAGCTTTTTTTAGTGCTTTATACTTTTCTGATTCTTCTGCAGTTATATATTCATCTTTTACCCTTGAAATAATAAATTCTGTTTCACAATCTCTAATTCCATTTAAAAGTCTTCTAATTTTTAATAAAGCATCTCTATTCAAATTTATTAAATGTTTAGAAAATCTTTCAAGGTTATCTATATCTATAATATCTTTTAACTCTTCTAAATATTTTTGATACTTCTTATTAATATCATCTATTCCCACAACAAGACCAGATAATGAACCCTCATTTTCTCCATTGTCGTTCATATCTGCTTCGAGTTCTCTTATATAAGCTTCAATTGTATTATTATATTCTTGTTCTATATCAACAAAGTCAACTATATAACCATATCTATAAATTTTGCCATTTGGAGATTTATAAGGTCTATTTACTCTTGAAATTGTTTGCAAAAGACTTTGAGCATGAGGTCCTCTTAATAAATACATTTTCTTTAATCTTTTTACATCATAACCAGTTGTTAACATTAAATTAACAACTAATAAATCTGGAAAATTGTCATTTCTAAAGTTCAATTGATTTTCTTTATTAATCTTATTCTGTGCAGGTTCAGTAGTATCTGTAATAACCAATCCTGTTTTTAATTCTGAATTTTCTTCAAACCATTTATGTACTTTTCTAGCTTGAGTATTGGTTCTACAAACTATCATTCCACCTATTGTATTATCTGTATTTTGAAATCTAAAGTTTTTAAAATCTCTTTCTATAAACTTACCTAGTGCTAAAACATAAGCATCTGATTCATATACATCTTTATTTTCCAGCTTATTATCTTCTATATCAAGATTTTGCTTTATCTCTTTTTTAGCAACAGTATCAATGTCTTCTTTTTTTATTCTTAATGTATATCCATCAGCAATAGACTTATCATAGAAATATTTATGAATATAATCTCCAAATTTCAAATTAGAGCGTTCTTTCTTTGATAGTAAAGGTGTTCCTGTTAAAGCAATATATACTCCTTCATTATCACATACCATTAAATTTTTGAAAAATTCTCCATTTGTTGAATAACTTCTATGTGCCTCGTCTACAAAGAAAATTCTTTGAATATTAGCATTATAGTCATTTTTTGCATTAGGCATTTCCCCTTCAAACTTTTGAATGTTAACTACACAATATTCTCCTATAGAATCATTTAAATTTTTAGTTGAAAGTGATTTATTCAATTCATCAGAAAATTCAGATTTATTATTACAATTAATAACACTAAATCCTCTATTTTCAAATTCAGTACTAGCTTGTCTTAATAAATCTATTCTATCCACTACAAAGAAAAATCTAGCAACTATATTTTTCTTAGCATAATAATCTTTTATAACTCTGTTACTATATGCTGCTAAGGCTGTCTTACCACTTCCTTGAGTGTGCCAAATTATTCCTCCTTTTCCTCCATTTTCTAATCTTTCAATAATTTTTCTTGTTGCAAAAAATTGAGGATATCTCATAATATGTTTTTGAGGTATTTTTTCATTTATATATAATATTCCATAATATAAAAAATATAAAAACCTTTCTTTATCAAAGACTGATGTAACAAATTTGTTGCAAGGAGTTGTAGTTTTCATATTTTCTTTAAATTCATCTGTATCAACTACTTTTTTATCATATCCTAAGTCTTTTATTATGTCTTTTATTTCTTCTTCAGTTATTTCTTGGTATTTATAATTTATATGATATAATTCATCGTCCTCTCTGAAAAAAGAAAAACTTGTATTATTTCCATTAGGCGTAGTATAAAATGAACCAGCTCTTACATCTTCCGCTTCATCAGATTCTTCATATTCCATATTATTCGAAAAAGA
>CANRBJ010000065.1 GCA_947628815.1 uncultured Clostridia bacterium
ATCATATTATGTAAATACAAATCCTTTACTACTTTACATTAAATTTTCTTTTACAATCATTAATTTAATGTAATTTTAAAAATATAAAAATGATTGTAAATATATTATACGAGGAGGATAAATATGAGAGAGTTAAAAGTAAATGGTATTTACAAACATTTTAAAGGAGATTATTACTTAGTTGTTGATATAGCTAATCATTCTGAAACTGAAGAAAAATATGTTGTATATAGACGACTATATGGAGATGGTAGCCTTTGGATTAGACCAATAGATATGTTTTTGAGTGAAGTAGACCATGAAAAATACCCAAAGGTAGAGCAGCAGTATAGATTTGAATTACAAGATATAAAGAGTGTAAAATGTCAAATAGAAAATGATAAAAAAGATTAATTTTTTTACTATTCCATTGTTTTTCAATTTTTACCTCCTCTAAAAATTATTCAATTATCAATTTATAGCTTATAGATTAATTATTAACTGCATTTTGATTATTCATTTTGTAAAATTTTCTTGTAATAAAATACGATATAATCAAACTTTCTATATATGGTAAGATAATCAATCCTAATCACTCATATTAAATTAAGATATTTTATATATAATCATAAATACAAGAGCATGAATAAATGTAAGAATGGATAACCCGATTATTATTTTATCTATAAAGGTTATCTTTACCTTATTTTGAATCACATCAATTATAGATCTTATTGCATAAATGATTAGAGCTATTGATATTGGCAATATTGGTAAGGAACAAATAAAATTGATACCCATTCCATCAGGATGAATAGCACTATTTAAGAAGTTTGTGAATAATCCAATAGCCACTATAAAATTGATTATGATAGTTATAATTTTAATAATTTTTTCTTGCATGTATATCTCCTTTAATTACTATTTATTTTGATAAATAATATTATAATTTCATAGAGTAATCTTATCATACAATAATCACAATTGCAACTAAAAGAGTATTGAAAAATCAACCAAAAAAGAGTATAATATTGCTAGTATAATTGGGGAATGGTTGCGCGAGTAACAAGAGTAGGTAGTTGGAAAATTTCAGCTACCTATGGTTATTCTATAGAAGGAGGAAGAATGTGAATATTAAAAATTTTATTAAAGAAAAATTATTACAAATAAGTTTAATGTTATTTGCACTGGCAACTATAGAAATATTTTTGATTGCTTATCCATTTGGAATTTTCATAAAGATATATATTCCTATAACTATTTTAAGCTTGTATTTCATTTCTATTTTAGTAGAATACTTACATAAAAGAAAGTATTATAAAAGTGTTTATGGAATGCTTAGTAGTTTACAAGAAAAATATTTGATTGCAGAAGTAATATCTAATCCTGATTTCTTAGATGGTAAAATTTTAAAAGATGTTATAACACAAATAGATAAATCAATGTTAGAAAATGTAAATAAATACAAATATATGACTGAAGATTATAAGGAATATATAGAAATGTGGATTCATGAAATAAAAATACCGATAGCAACTAGCAAGATAATTATAGAAAATAACAAAACAGAAATAACCAAAAGCATAGATGAAGAATTAGAAAAGATAGAGAACTACATAGAACAAGCTCTATATTATGCTAGAAGTAATACTGTAGAGAAAGATTACTACATTAAGAAGTGCGATTTAAAAGAAATTGTAAATGAGGGTATTCGCAAAAATAAAACAGTATTAATAGGGCAGAAAATATCTATTAATACACACAATTTAGAACTTCAAGTTAATACAGATAGTAAATGGATTGTATTTATTTTAAATCAAATTATACAAAATAGTATAAAATATAGGAAAATAGAAGGAAAAGCTGAAATTGAAATTTATGCAGTAAAAGGAAAAGAAAATGTAATTCTATGCATAAAAGATAATGGAATGGGAATTAAAAAAGAAGAAATAACAAGAGTGTTTGAAAAAGGATTTACGGGGACAAATGGAAGAATGTTAAATAAAAAATCTACTGGAATAGGATTGTATTTATGTAAAAAATTGTGTAATAAATTAGGAATGGCAATAGAGTTAAATTCTGTTCAAAATGAGGGAACGGAAGTAAAACTTATATTTCCACATAGTAGTCATATAGATATGAAGTAGAAACCTTATTTGGTGGAAAAAAAATCATCAAAGAGGAAGAATAAGTTATGTTAGGTGAATTTAAGGAGAGGAGAGCAATTTTGCTCTCTTTACTTTGGTATAAAAATGAAAAAAAACATTGACGAAACAACTAAAAATATGTTATAAATAAATAGTATATTTTATGGCCCGTTGGTCAAGAGGTTAAGACGCAGCCCTCTCAAGGCTGAATCATGGGTTCAATTCCCGTACGGGTCACCAAATTTAAAATTCATAAAATGTTATTAATATTGGGGTATCGCCAAGCGGTAAGGCATCGGACTCTGACTCCGACATTCCTGTGTTCGAATCACAGTACCCCAGCCAAATGAACATTATACGAACTTAAATAGTTCACATATGGGTAATAATGCTAACTCAATAAGGTCTTATAAAAAATTCTCAATAATCTTTTATTTTTCCAAATATATTTATAAATATTGTACTATAATGATTTTGGAGGTTTAACATGCAAAAAATCTTAGTAGTGGAAGATGATGAAAAGTTAAGGAATGAATTGGAAATATTTTTAAATAATAATGGATATCAAACAGAATCTTTAAAAAAGTTTGATAATACAATTTTCGATATTATAAACAGGAATCCAGATTTAATATTATTAGATATTAATTTACCTGGAGTAGATGGAGAATATGTTTGTAAAGAAATTAGAAAAAAATCTAATGTTCCAATTATTGTGGTTACTAGTAGGGATAATGAAGTTGATGAATTGCTTTCTATAAATTATGGAGCAGATTATTATGTTACAAAACCTTTTAACATTCAAATTTTACTTGCTAAAATAAATTCAGTACTAAGAAGAACTAATATGAATAATAATGTAGAAAAAATTGAAACCAAATACTTTATTTTAAATATATCTAAGAGTAGTATAGAAAAAGACAATAACGAAATTGAATTAACGAAAAATGAATTTAAAATATTAAGATATTTAGTGGAGCACCAAAGTAAAATTGTTTCAAGGGAAGAAATTATGGATTATTTATGGGAAAGTGAAAGTTTTATAGATGATAATACTTTATCGGTAAACATAGCTAGATTAAGAAACAAGTTAGAGGGGTTAGATTTAAAAGACATAATACAAACCAAACGAGGTCAAGGATATATAATAAAAGAATAATAAAGTATTGAAAATATATTAAAAACATAGTATAATCTCAAGTTTGACACTTTTGAAAGTATAAAAAGCCTATGATACAGTTAAATACTGCATTATAGGCTTCAATA
>CANRBJ010000066.1 GCA_947628815.1 uncultured Clostridia bacterium
AAAATTAAGTAGATTATATTTTGATAAATAAACCCTAATTTTTTCTTTATGCGTATAGTTCATATATTTCCTCCGTTCATTTTCTTTATAAATGAAAGAATTTTTTTCTTTATCAATAACGTTCTTTCTCTACCCAAAAGTTTGCTTATTATCTGAATAATTTTTCTTGTTTTTTTGTGGTTTGCTGGTTTCCAGCTTGAATCATAATGATGAATGGAATACGTTTTCTTTGTAATGTTTATTTCATACGTCTGACATTTCATAGGGCAAAAATATTCTTCTGGAAAAATTGTTATTCCCTTAATTGTTTGAATTTGGTTATTTCTGATATATCCATATTTTTCAAATTTTGCGGTTGTCAAAATTGGACAAGTTATTTTTACAATTTCTTGCTCATCTTCAGGAAAAGAAAGCGATAAATAATCCTCCATCAATATTTTAAGCATCGGATGATTTTTTACAGCACCGAATCCTAATCCGGTATTGATAAAGCCCCCATCTTCTGTACCCATAAATCCCTTTAATAATAGTAATTTATCAATATTACGCAGAAGTTCTACGTCAGTATCAAAGTAAATGCCACCATTTTCATAAATGATTTTTAATCTTGCATAATCAGTAACAAATGCCCATTTCTTTTTTTGATATGCCTGCTGGACAAAAGGAATGCAATTCAAATCAAAATTATCTTCATTCCATTCAATGATTTTATAATCTGGGCAAAATTTCCTCCAGCTTGCAATGCATTTTTTTACTGATTCAGGTTTTGCACTTTTGCCAAACCAACAATAATGAATGATTTTTTGAATCTTTTCTATCATTATTAACACCTACATTTTTCATCAATATATAAATTTTTGCTATTAGACTGTATAAAAAGATAGAACAAGATAACCATAGGTTGAAAAAGCAATTCCGTTCCTACATTCAAAAATAAAAATATTATTAATAAAATTTTTCCCTTTGTATTGATTCTAAAAAAAATAATGATAGTTAATGTTATAAATAATGCGACTCCAAACATACCGTAATATAAATACAAGCTTGGGAAACCTGCATAATAAATATTGCCTAAATCTGTGCCACCATTGCCATATCCAAAAATCTGATATGCTATATTAGCAAAATTAATTTTATTATATCCATCAAATCTTGCTTTTGCTGAATAACCATCCTCGAACCGTCGAGATATTAAATCATAGACTTCTGTATTTGCAATAAATGTATATAAAATAAGCAAAAAAAGTATTACAGATAATATCTTTAATGGTGATATTCTATTTTTGTTTTTGTAAATAAAATAGGTAATCCAAATAAAAGAACAAACAAGAACCCCTGTAGATGATGCTGACAATAAAATTCCAACTGTAATTAAAATTGATACCAATATATTCTTGTTTGAAAACAAATGTAAAGTTAAGTATCCACTTACAAACTCAGCATAGTGAGCTGGTTCAGCAAATATCGAACGAGGTCGTATGTAAAAACTTCCATCATAATTATTTCCGTATTTACTAAGTTCTGTTCTTAAAACTGGAAATAAAGCTATATTTAGTTGACCTTTTAAGTAATAGTGAAAAACATTTGCAATAAGCACCTGTAAAATCAAAAATACTGTCGAAAAGATAACTACATTTCTATAGATATTCATTCCAGATTTATAATCAAAGTATTTATTCCCTCCGAAAATAATTAATATTAAATATACAATATATCTACCAGTACTTCCAATAAAATCATCACTATTTATTTCATACCTTATAAACAAACTTATGATTAGGTGAAATATAATATATATTAAAAATGGAAGCAAAAATGGATTTATTTGACCAACTTCACAGTATTCATCTTTTATTTCCACGCTATTTATTCCTACCATTATGATTAATATTATAAAAATGATTCCTATAATATCAGCTACATTCAAAGGAGTACTTCCAAATCCGTAAATTGATAATATTGGATATACAATCATAAAGAAAGTATATAATCTGCAAAAAATACAATTTTCCTTTTTCATCAGGAGTTCTCCTTTCTCTTTATTTAAAAATCTGGTTTTATTCCCCTATAAATATGAAGTGCTTTTTTATTTACGTTTTCCCTGCTGTAATTTCTAATCACCATTATAGTATAATTTTCTACAGTGTTTTTGTCTATTTCCATAATTCTTTTTAAAGCTATTATGACGTCATCTTCAGATGTTGGATTAAAAAAACATCCATTTTTGTTTTCAAAAATTAAATCAACATTTCCTCTGATTCTCGATACAATACAAGGTAATCCACTTGCCATAGCCTCCATGAGAGCCACTGGCAATCCTTCTCTGAAACTCGGATGAACAAATATATCAGAGATTTTATATATTTCTGCAATATCATTACGAAATCCTATCAAATGGACATTATTTTCAACGCCCAATTCTTTTGATAATTTTAGAAGATAATTTTTTAGATTTCCCATGCCTGCTATAACATAATGAAGTTTATTATTTTTTAACTTTGCCAATGCCCTGATTACAATTTCATGATTTTTATTTTCGTTCAATTCACCAACAGATAAAAGAATTTTTGCATCACTTGGTATACCTATTTCCATTTTCTTTTTGTGCTTTTGCACATTTGAAAGAGAACCAGTAAATTTGGATAAATCGATTCCAACCCCCGGAACATATTCAACTTTTTTCGCTTTCATATTTTTTTTTGCACGAGTGTAATCTTCTTTGTTAATGGTAATCAGGACATCTGTAAAAAAGGACAATACCCATTCAATTGGAAAATATAATAACCAATTTTTCAATGGTGCACCTTTGTAGAAATGAAATCCATGTGCTGTATATAAAACTTTTGCACCTCTATTTCTATATTTATTTGCAACAATGCGTGTAAGCACACCACTGATCGGTGCTTGACAGTGGACTATTTTATAGTAATTATTTCTGAATATATTTTTCAATTGTCTGTAAGCTACTACATTTTCTGATATTTTTGTTACATCCCTGAAAAAATTTATATCATAAAAATTGACATTCATTGAAACAAGTTTTTCTTTTAATTTAATTATTTCTTTTTCATCGCAAGTATTACCCTCATGAAAATTACAAGCCACTTCTACAACATATCCCAACTTTTGAAGGATTTCTATATTTGGAATATTAAATTGGTCAATCATTGATGCAGTTGAAGCAATTACTATCGCTTTCATATCATGTTTCCTTTCAAAATATATTCATTAAATTTTTATATTAAGAAAATTGACTTATAGCATAAATACTTTTTAATCATTTTCTGTTTTTATAATACTTTCTTTTAATGAATACAATTGATATTTCTGCTTATAATTACTTAATTTATAATCATAAGCTAAATTACCAAAAGCCTTATTAAC
>CANRBJ010000067.1 GCA_947628815.1 uncultured Clostridia bacterium
AAATAAAGGATAACTATAAATTATATTTAATAAAGAGGGATTCACTTGAATAAAAAGAATAAACACATAATTACTTTTTATAAACACCACTTCGATATATTTATTGATGCAATGTTTGCTTTAATTGCCATATGTCTTTTTTTTATTATTTGTATAACACTGAAATATTTTATGAAACTTGTGCCTAATTTACAAGATGTTTTAGGAGATATTATTTCATCAACAGTAACAGTACTAATTTTTATAATTGGTTTGTTTCCCAAAATTCGAAACAAGATATTGCATTTGATAAACACTGCAAAGCATAAAATATACTCTTTTTTAAGCACTAATAGAATATATCTGTTATCTAAAACTGTTACACAATTTAATATACATTCATATTCACAAACCCAAGGACAAGGAATTGCTATTAATAAGGCCCTTAATATATTAAATTCAAACGGACAGGGAATCATTTCCATTGAAAGCACTCCGGGTAAAGGAAAAACTACAACGGCTTTGATGCTTATGGATGTGATTGGTAATGATATAGATTTATTGGATACTTTTGTTCGTGTAAATAAGCGTTTTTTTTATTTTGATGTTACCAAGGACAGTGTTGACTTATTTAATTTCTTTAATAAACAAATAAACTTAAAAAATTCTGTTATTGTGGTCGATAATCTACATAAACTATCCTTATCCAAATTAGATGAATTATTAGCAACAATTAATAATAACATTTCCTATTTTGAAGAAACTGATCAATGCTTTTTAATAATATTCATGTATCAAAATCATAAGTATACAAGAAAAATCTCAGAATATATAGAAAGTTTCAACATTAATAGAAATTCCAACGAATATATTATCTTGCAAGAAAACTTTCTTGATTCGCCATCACAATATAATAAGCTGTCAGATTATAGAAAGGATTATATACAAAAGATAAAAAGTTTAGATAATGATATATTAAAAAAACATCTTTCCAATATTATTAAAACTAAGACTGCTTTATGTAATCTTTTGTTGTGTTGGATTTTTGATAAAAAAGATATTAACCTATCCAATAAGAAAGAGATTGATATATTACAAATGATTTCTGAAGTTATTCTAATTAGTTCTTATTACGGATATGTT
Organism: uncultured Clostridia bacterium; assembly: GCA_947628815.1. Taxonomy (GTDB): domain Bacteria; phylum Bacillota; class Clostridia; order TANB77; family CAG-508; genus RGIG8482. Next base: position 1,123 of record CANRBJ010000067.1, read on the forward strand.
ACAAAAGATTCATTGTATGCACTTTGGAAAACATATTCAAAAAATAAAACAAAGGCAGTATACATAATAAAAGAATTAGAAAAATGTCAATTTCTTATAGAGTTCCCGTTTACTAAAAACGCTTTTTTATTAAATGAATCTTTATCATATGAATATAAAAAATTTTTTATTCATATACCTAAGTTTTTAACTTTGTATCAAGCCAATGCAGTGGCACTGTTTAACGGTCAAGATTCGAATCCAATGAGGTGGCTGTATTTGATTTCAACAGATGCAGTTTTTTATAAAAGTTTGAATAAACAAAGGTTAGAAAGATTATTTAATGAATGTTTATCAATATTAAATGTAAATTATATATTAGATATATTAGAAAAGGAATTACAGATTAATCCAGATAAATCTGTTGATTTTGCAAGAGAAATAGGAATATTATATATCAGAAACGGAGAATGGAAGAAAGCAAGGGAGCAATTATTACCATATATTAAGAAACCAGCGACTAATATTGATGAATGTGAATTATATTTACAAGTAATAGAAGCAGATCATGGAATTGACGACACAGAGAATTTAAGAACTTTAGAATTAATAAAAAATAATATTAGTGATAAATATATTATTTTTAAGGCTGATTATTGGACCACCCATATAAAAATGGAACAAGGCAATTTTTCTTTGAAGCCATGGAACTCTCTCAATTTAAGGTGGCAAAAATTAGAAAAATCCGGATATAAAGATGATGTTATAAATTATAGGATTCTTTCCGACTATGCAAGGGTATATTTTCTCAGCGGAATATCAAAATATAGTGAAATAAAGTATATTTTTGAAATGATTGCTAAAGAAAAAAATCAAAGCAAGAAAAAAGAAGCAGAATATTATTTGATAACAAGGGCACATTATTTGCATTATGAGATAATACATGAATTGGGAATCTGGGGATGGCGTACTGACTCTTCCGACGAAAATATGTATATTAAATCACTAATTGAAATGCCAAATCCTCTTGATGAATGCATAAAAGTAGCCATTAAAGCATATAATATTGCAATTAATAAGTATCAGGAACTTGGAGACAAAAAACTTCATACGGCAAAAGTTCGACGCGAGGATTTAAAACTGTGTTATTCAAATTGTAATTATGTAAACATTATAGATGAATTCCAGAATTTCTTACGGTATGCCAAAGCAAATAATGTACTTGTGTTTGAAGGATATGCCGAAACATTGCTTGGGAAAGCCTTTATATTGTATGCAGATAATGAAATGTTAAACGGCAGATTTGATAAAGCTGATAGCTTATTCCAGCAAGCATCAAGTGAATTAAATAAAGCCTTGTATAATTATAATAATTATGGTAATACATATGGATGTCTAAGAACTGAATTTTTATTACTATTACTATCATTGATACAAGAAAAATCTTCAAATGATGTTTTGGATAGCATTTTAGATTTAGAAGAAAAATATGATATAGAACACAAATACATGAGAGAATTCAAACTGCTTGAACGTTTAAAAAATAATGTTTCAAAAATCAAGATTTGTAGAACAATTTTACGATTTTATCCAATAATTTTACAATAATATAATGAGCTGTCTCAAAATGCTTTAAAATGGTAATTTGATCAAAATATCTCTTTTAGAATAATGAGAAAAATTACTGAAGACTATTTTGAACAGAATCAGTAAAAACGTATAATAGAAAAGAGAGACCTCATATGGCATAATGAAATATAAACCTTAGGAGGTAATTTTATGCCAAGAAGTTAACAAGATTATGAAATGAAAATTAAAAAACTAGGCGGTATATTTATACAATAACCACAAATTGAGGAATAGCGACAAGTGCCGCACCCCTTGTTTATAAAAGAATATGCGCAAATGGCTCGTGAGTGCCGGTCGATCGGATTGATGGCGAAGGCGTAATGTGCCAATAACGGGGTTTAATATTAAGATATATTACTGTCAACTTAAAAGGGTTCGAAATTATATGTGCAACAATAATACCAATTTATCAGCCCGACATGATGTTATGCCTGCGCCGGTTAAATTTGTGTCGGGTGATGATAATCGAAATATTTTTTCCACAGATAGGTCTTTTTGCGGCACTATCCCAAATTTTGTGTAAACTCCAAAACGGTAATATAATCTGTTTTGCCGAGGCAGAAATTGGGCACTATCCCGAATTTTGTGTAAACTCCAAAACGGTAATATAATCTGTTTTACCGAGGCAGAAATTGACTTGCT
>CANRBJ010000068.1 GCA_947628815.1 uncultured Clostridia bacterium
AATTTCCCCCAATAAATCTTTGCCAAAAACCTACAAATTTTTTTGCCAAAAAACGACATAAATTATTGACATTTACAACAGTCGGGGTAGTAGGCCTCCATGGTCCATTCAAAACTGTTTCCTAATAAATCATATATATTACATAATTTATCTTTTGAACCAGTAGCTCCTGTTATTCTACCTGCACTATCTTCATTTCTTTCTACATTTGCAGTTGGTGTTGTACTTGTTACAGTGATTCCATTATTTAACATCCAGTTCATCATTGCATCATACTGACATCCCCATATTGTACTTGATACTACTGCTAAATTTTTATTTTCCTCTGCATATGCTTTATTACATTTATATTGTACATACCAATTATGGTCACTATCATTATATAATGATTTTACTCCTGCTTTACTTTCTGATTTGCTTGAACCTTCTGGTAAGCTTGTCTCATATCTTCCTACATAAAACCCTCCATACTTTCCTACACTTTTTGCCATTTCATAAAATTCGTTTTGTAATTGTTCTTTAAATGCAGTTTGTGTTAAGTCTGGCTGTAAATATTTAGATAAATTAGCATCAGTATCGCCATAAGTGCTACTTGTTAATATGTCTGGCTCTCTTAATCCACTGCTTGAGAATGTTGTATTTGGAATTCCTGCAGTAAAACTTTCACCAGTACTAGTTGCATATAGCTTTCCTGCTAATTGTGTCGTGCTTGGCGTATGTTTTTGACCATCTCCATCACAAAAAAGTTCTCCGTCTTCATAAGTAATTTCAGAGCCTACATGGTCTTTGCACCATACCATACTATTTATATTTCCTACTGGCACCCATACAAATTCATTTCCTGTTTCGCCTGCTGAATCCGTTATTACTATTCCTTCATCTATGCTGTCTCCTTCTTTTACTCTAAATCCACCTGGTACTGTCATTGTGTCATTTTCTCCAACTTTTACTTCTGTTGTTTCTTTAAATGGCTCGCTTTCCGCTTTTGCTTCTGCTAATGTTTTTGTTGTACTTTGTTCTGGTGTTGGAGTTGTGCCTTCTGGTGTTGGTTCTGTTCCACTTTCGCCAGTTCCACCGTTACTTGTTTCTCCATTTATCCAATTTTCTACTTGATTTTGAAAATCTGCAAAATCTTTTAGTTCTTGTTCTTTTGCCTCATTTGTTCTTTTTGCTGCTTCTTTTGCCATATCTAGTATTCCACCTTCACCTAAAACAAATGTTATTGTTATTCCTGCTAAAATTAGCAAAACTACTATAGTGACAACTAATGCGATTAAGGTTATTCCGCTTTCCCTCTTATTTAAGTTTTTTTGTGCTTGCTTTTTTGTTTTTATTTTTTTCTCTTTCATCTTCCTATTGTTCCTTTCCATAAATGAAATAATTATTTTTTAATTTCTTCATTTATATTTAATTTTTGTTTAGGTTTTTATGTCTTGTTTTTCTTTAGGTTATACCTATAAACCTTGAGCTTTTTTTATTTATTTTTTATTCTTTTTATATTTAAGAATAAAATATTAAAATCTTGTTTTTAAGCACACAAAAAGACAGGCTATTTTTTATTTTTTAAATAGTCTGTCTGTTATACTACAAATAAAGGCTTTGTTGCCCTCTTTTGTTTTTATAAAATTACTTGTATATGTTACATTGCTTAATGAAGCTGTACTTTTTTGGTTTAAAGTGTAGCTCTCTCTCTCTCTCTCTCTCTCTACTGTCGCAACGGTTTTCTGTTTTCATATATTTTATCTCCTTTTTCTTATGTTTATTATTTCTAATTTTTTTATTTCTTATGCAACTTATTTAATTTAAATCATTATATCTATAAATAAAATATTTGTAAATATCTTATTCAAATTTTTTTCTTATTAGTTTTAAAAAAATTATGTCTAAGCGCTTAATTTACTAAAAAAGCCTCACATAGATATTATTAGCCAAGAGATAAGTTTACAAATAAATCAATATTCTAAAATTACGGTACCTCATACTACTTACCATTTGAAAACGGTTAGTGATAAATCTGGAAATAAGGCTGAAAAGACTAGAAAGGTTACAGTATATAAAAAAAGTGTTAGTTCTTCTGGTGGTGGCAGTGGTGTAATTTATTTGACGTTTGATGATGGGCCTTCAAGTAGTATAACGCCAAAAATTTTAGATATATTAAAGTAGAAAAATGTTAAAGCAACATTTTTTGTACTAAATTATAGTTCTTCATTAGAATATCTTATAAAAATGGAATATAACGAGGGTCATTCTATAGGAATTCATGGGTATTCACACGTGTATAGCGATATTTATAAGTCTGATGAGGTATTTATGAATAATGTAACTAAACTACAATAGAAAATTGCAGAATCTATAGGGTATGAGCCAACAATTATAAGGTTTCCGGGTGGAAGTTCGAATACTGTTAGCAAGAATTATAGCAAGGGAATTATGACAAGGCTAACTAAAACAGTTGTTGATGCTGGATTTAAATATTATGATTGGAATGTTAGTTCTGGTGATGCTGACGGGGCACAAACTTCGGCACAAGTATATAAATAAAAAACTAAAAAACGGTAAGCATATATGATAGATTTATAATGTTAAAACTACTACTAACTAATATGTTGGTAGTAGTTTTTATTTATACTTTTTCTTATATCTGCTAATAAATCATTAACATCTATTCCTAAAATATATGCAATAGCAAATAATTCATAGTCCTTTACAGTTCTTTTATTATTTTCTATATCGTATAAACTTTGCTTGTGAATACTAATTCCCATGAGTTCTAACTTGGCAGATAATTTTTCATATGATAAAGACTTTTTCATTCTGTAATTTTTTAGTAATCTTCCAGTTACATTCATATTACCATCATATTTTGCAATCAATGACATATTTATCACCCCATAATTTTTTATTTATATGTATTGATTTTAATATTTTTTTATGCTAAACTTATAAGTGTTAACACTTTATTATTTTTTATATTTAGTTAATATAGCTAAAAAACATAACTTACAGCATATTGAAAAATAAATAATTAAAATTCTTAAAAACTTGTTAATGGAAAAAAGCAAAAATGTGCAAAAAAAGTTATGTATAAGAAATAAAAAAGGAGAACATAATACAAAATAAGAGAGAGAAAAAATAAAATACATATGAGGAGGAAATATAAAAATGAATGAAAAAGAAAAATTAAACAAGCGGAATTACACTAATAGCCTTAGTAGTAACAATAGTAGTGCTTTTAATATTGGCAGGAGTAACCATAAACTTTGTACTAGGTGAAGGCGGAATATTAGAAATGGCAAAAGAAGCAGCTAAGAAAACAGAAGA
>CANRBJ010000069.1 GCA_947628815.1 uncultured Clostridia bacterium
AGCTGAATATACTATAATGCTTATAGAAAAGTCTTTAAGAAAACATATTGTAGAAACTGATAAACAAGCTAAAGAAAAATTTGAAATACTTATGAAACAAATGCTAGAAAGAAATCATATTGATGAAAATTTGAAAAATACTGACATTTTGAAATGGGTTGGCCTTATGAATAATTATAAAAACTCTGTTGAAGAAATCATATTTAAAGAATTTATATATATTTAAAAATTTGCTTGACTATTACAAACAATTGTTTTATAATGTATTCAAAATTCATATAGATTGGAAGTGATATTCATTTATGAAAAATGAACTTATAAAAACAGAAATAATAGTAAAAGATACTCCTATAAGTGTTATTAGGATTGATAAAACAGACTTTATATCCTTAACTGATTTAGCTAAATATCAAAATTCAAGTGATCCATCTTTTACTGTAAAGAACTGGTTAAGGAGAGTTAGTACAATTGATTATGTGGGTTTATGGGAACAACTTCACAATTCTAATTTTAATTTGGTCGAATTTGACCAAATTAAAACTGAATACGGAAAAAACTCTTTTTCTATGTCGCCTACACAATGGATAAAAAGAACAAATAGTATTGGAATTATTGCAAAAGGTGGCAGATATAGCATTGGAACATTTGCACATCCAGATATTGCTTTTGAGTTTGCTAGTTGGTTAAGTCCAGAATTTAAGTTATATTTAATAACTGAATTTGAAAGATTAAAAGTTAATGAAGCATATCAAAATAAAGTTGAATGGTCTGTGAAAAGAGAACTATCAAAAACTAATTATATTATTCACACAGATAGTATAAAAGAATTTATTGTTCCAACTTTAACTGAAAAGCAAAAGCAATATGTATATGCAAATGAAGCTGATGTTTTAAATGTTGCTCTATTTGGAATGACAGCAAAAGAATGGAGAGATAAAAATCCTAATTTAGATGGTAATATTAGAGATTATACAGACATTTTACATTTGGTTGTTTTAGCAAATCTTGAAAATTTAAATGCTGAAATGATAACAAGTGGAATGTCTCAAAGTGAAAGAATCGTAAAACTGAATAATACAGCCAAAAAACAGTTGCAGTTATTAAAAAATAATAGTAGTGTACGTAGATTAGAAAAAATGGATGAACAATTAAAATTAGAGTAAACATAGAATATAATTATAACTACTACTAATTATAAATTTAGGAAGTATGCTTAAACTAGCTTACTTCCTTTAAATTTTATAAATTTTCTTTTATTTTCCAATTTCTAATACATAGACAAAGTTCCTTTACCTTTTTGAATAGTAATTGTATATCCATATGAATTATAATCTATTGTCATCATAATCAAATTTCCTTCATCATTAGACATTTTACCTAATTCTACTGATGATGGAGTTACTGATAAGTCCATATCTTTAGTTAGAGCAAAACCACCATCGTTCCTTAAATATTCAATATATTTCAATAAGTCTCCTTGGACATTATCAGACTTATATTCTATTTTTTTGGTTGTAACTCCGTTGCTCGTTTCTGTAGATATAGAAGCTACTTGCCTTTTTTCTACTACTGCTTTTATTGATTTAACTGTATCATTTCCTAATTTATATTCATCAGCATTAGCAGTATTTCCAGTAACAACAAAAGCAATAATTCCTCCTAGAAGCCCTAATACAAATATACAAGCTATTATAATTAATACTATCTTCAAAGTTTTATTCACAAAATCACCCCCCTATCTATAATAAATATAATACAATATACCAAAAACTATAAATAATAGCAACCAACCTAAAGCAATAAACGAAAATATAAACTTAGCTCTTTTTTTTATACTATTGGTAGTATTTTTTCTATTTTCTAGTATTTGATTATTAACTAAATCCACCTCTTCTTTATTAAAGTTATTTTCTATCCAATTTTTATCATAAAATTTATTATTTTTATCATATGTATAGCTTATGCTTACTTCTTTTTTATTATATACTACTTGTCCATTATTAGAGTAATTTTGATAGTCAAAAAACACAGTAAAAAATGAAAGTATTATTTCTAAATCACTATATTTATCAAGCAAAAATAAGTAGTAACAATCTAAATTATCAGATACACTCAACGGTTTTAAAATTTCAGCAATTTGAAAATCATCTTTATATATTGATATATTTCGAGTTTTACCAACAGATATATCATAACTCTTCAATGTATAATTACCATATTCAATTACATACTTTGTATCAAAAAAGCCATTTGTTAATTTATAAAATTTTCCGCAAATATTATTTTCAGTATCAAATATATTAAAAATTAAGCTTTTTTGTTCTCCAGTAAACACCCATTTCATTGGAATGGCTGTATTAGAAATATTTTCCATAATGTTATACGAGGTTACATAACAAATACTTTCATCTTCTTTAGTAATTATACATTGCCTAATTTTATCAATACTTAATGGTACATCAATATTCATCCAAGGTGTTCCTGCTAGGTATTTTAATTCATTATTCACTTTAATTTCAAATTTGTTTTTGTTTGTTCAACTTTTATTATCATTTCTCATCACCTAAATAATTTCCTACTTGTATATCATAAAGATTTTATGCACATATATTTAATTTATATTATAATTCAAAAGTAATTTTTTTACAATACTAACATACAAAATTTCTTGACTTTCTACACTTTTCGTGATATATATTATGTATATTCCAGTCAGGAATATATGAATATTGACAATCTCTTGGGAACAAAATTCCTCAGGGTGCCAGACGAAGAGTGAGCCTAAAAAGGGATTCACATAGCTGGTTTTGTATAAATAAGTAAAATGTCCAGTATTGAAATAAAAAGTAGCCATAAGTGCAATGAGTCAATATTCTATTTACATACACATTAAAAAATGAATACATATAAAACTCAAATTATGTTTTGAGCTTATTAAAATTGTATTCGCCGTGGGTAAATAGAGTGTTGGTATGTCACCTATGGCTTTTTGTTGTGCATAATTTTTCTCTCTATTTATGCTAAAACAAAAAGAGCTTAACAATTTATTTTTGGTATGTAAATAAATTGTTAAGATGAGCAAAAGAATATATGAACGGTATTAAATATATTCTTTTGCTTTGGCGAAGCCAAACATAAATTATCTATCGTAAGATTAGATAATTTATGAGCCCTCCGCAAGGAGCCCACTGACATCTTTGCAAAACAAAGTTTTGAAAGTGTCATAG
>CANRBJ010000070.1 GCA_947628815.1 uncultured Clostridia bacterium
AAAATTATTCTTATAGTGGCAATAGGTTTATAGGTAAATCCTTTATTAAAAAACCTAAATATATTATACAAGGAGTTATAATGGTAACAGAAAATTTACAAGTAAACAAAGTGTCAGTAAGTTGTCTGCAAATACGAAATGGAATTTATCAAGCTGTACTCCAGTACTATGATGAAACTGGAAAAAGGCATCAGCCTTGGCGTTCAACCGGATTAACAGAACGAGGTAATAAGAAACAAGCTTTAGTAGTTGCAGAACAATTAAGAGTAGAACTCGAAAAGGAATTACAATTAAAAGCATTAGATAATACTAGCACTAATACAAATCATAAATCTGATATTCTTTTTATAGAGTATCTTTTTTATTGGCTAAAAATTATTGAGCACACAGTAGAAAGCTCTACTTTTACTTCTTATAGACAAATATCTAATAACTATATAAGAAAATATTTTACAGACCACCCTATAAAATTAAAAGATTTAGAACCTATTCATATTCAGAATTTTTATAATGAGCTAATGGACAAATATAGTCTTAGTGCAAATACAGTTATTCATCATCATGCTATTATAAGAAAGTGTTTAGATTATGCTTTTAAAATGAATATTATTGTTAATAATCCAGCAGATAAAATTCAACGACCTAAAAAACGGACAATTTATCAATGATTATTATACTGAAACAGAATTAAATAAACTCTTTGAAATCTCCAAAGGCGATCCATTAGAACTAATTGTTTTAATTACTGCTTTCTATGGTTTAAGAAGAAGTGAAGTACTTGGTTTGCAATGGGATTCTTTTGATTTTGAAAATAAAACTATTACTATAAAACACACTATCATAATTACAAATACCGATGGTAAGCATAGAAAACTTGAAGGAAAAAATAGAACAAAGAATAAATCTAGTTATAGAACTTTACCCCTATTTGATGATATTGCCCGTATACTTTTGAAATCTAAAGAAATTCAAGAAAATTTCAAAAGAGCTTTTGGAAATAGTTATAATAAAAAGTATTTAAATTATGTTTTTGTAAAACATGATGGAAATATTATAAGACCTAACTATGTTACAGAACATTTTAGTACTATTTTAAAGAAAAATAATATGAAACATATTAGATTTCACGATTTAAGACATTCATGTGCAAGTTTATTACTCGCTAAAGGTATTCCTATGAAATCAATTCAAGAATGGCTAGGTCATTCTGACTTTTCAACTACTGCAAATTTATATGCTCATTTAGATTGTAGTTCTAAAAAGAGTTCTGCAAATGCTTTAGAAAGTATTTTTACAATTACTAATATTAATAAAAAAGAAAATGAAGAAAACGCATCTTCATCTTTAAAAAATAATTAGTTATGGTGCAGGTGGTGGGACTCGAACCCACACATAGTTTCCTATAATAGATTTTGAGTCTATCGCGTCTACCAATTCCACCACACCTGCATATTTAATAAATTTGGCAAATTTACAATTATGTTAGATATTTGTTAGATGTTTAAGTAATTTTAGACTCTAGCAAATATCTAAAAGCTATTATTTTCAATACATCTATGATTTACTAATTAAAAAATCCATTTAGATTTTGAGTCGTGTGCGTCTACCAATTCCGCCACTCGGGCTTGTTTAATTTCCTAGTTATATTACCATATTATAAGGAGCCCGTCAATAGGCTAGCTCCTTATTTGTTACTTTTATTTCAAAATTTCTTCTTTAAATGACTCCCCTTCTAGCTTTTGCATATTTAAAATATCTAGTATTGTTGCAGATATGTCGGCATAGGTTTTGCGAATGCCTAAGTTTATGTTTTGTTTTATTTGTTTGCCATATACTAAAATTGGTACATATTCTCTTGAATGGTCAGTGCTTGGGGTAGATGGATCGTTTCCATGATCTGCTGTTATAATTAGCATATCTGTTTCTTTCATAGCGTTCATTATTTCTGGTAGCTTTGTATCAAAATATTCTAGTGCTCTTGCATATCCATCTATATTATTTCTATGTCCATATAACATATCAAAATCAACTAAGTTTGTGTAAATTAATCCTTCTGTGTCTTTCTTTATTTCTTCTATTGTTTTTTCAATTCCATCTGCGTTTCCTTGTGTATGAATTGCTTTTGTAATGCCTCTTCCTGTAAATAAGTCCTCTATTTTTCCTATAGAAATTACTTCTTTTTTATTTTCTTTAATAACATCTAACATTGTAGTTCCAAAGTTTTCAGCTTCAAAGTCTTTTCTATTATATGTTCTTTCAAAATTATCTTTATTCGTTCCTATGAATGGTCTTGCAATTACTGTTCCTACATTATACTCTGGTTTATTCAAAATTTCTCTTGCAATTTTGCATATACGATATAATTGTTCTACTGATATTATATCTTCATGTGCTGCTATTTGAAATACACTGTCTGCTGATGTGTATATAATTGGATATCCAGTTTTAATATGTTCTTCCCCAAAACGTTTTAGAATGTCTGTTCCAGAACCTACTTCGTTGCATAGTATGCCTTCTATTCCTGCTTTTTCTTTAAATTCTTGTATTAGTTTTTCTGGAAATGCATTAGGATAAGTAGAAAATCCTTTTCTTAAAATAAATCCAGACATTTCCCAATGACCTACTGGACTATTTTTTCCTACACATTGTTCACGAGCTTTTCCATAAGCTCCTATCACATTTTCTTCTTTTTCATCTATTCCAATATCATTTATATTATAAAGACCTAATTTTTTCATGTTTGGAATTCTTAATTCTGTATTTTTATAAATACCTTTTAATGTATTACTTCCTTCATCTCCATAATCACTTGCATCTGGAGCTTCTCCTACTCCAAATCCATCTAGTACCATTACAATTACTCTATTAATCATTATTATCCTCGTATAATTAAAATATACAAAATATTCTAATTATACTCTCCTTTCTTTTAAAAATTTTGTATAATATATT
>CANRBJ010000071.1 GCA_947628815.1 uncultured Clostridia bacterium
ATTAGAGAAATAAAGAAAATGGATGAATATTCTAGACAAGCTATATTTTTAGTAAAAAATAAAATTAATACTGATGAGCAATTACTTAATTTTGAAAAAGCTATTTATAAAAAAATTAATCCTTTAAAAAATGAAAGAGAAAATTTATGGAGAAAACTAAAAAAAGCTAAAACTGATAATGATAAAAAACAAATTGAAGATAAAATTATTGCTATTTCTAAAAAAATTACTCCACTTGCTGAAGAAATAAGGCTTTGTGCGGTAATACAAAGAAGAATGGACAATATCAAGAGAATGGAAGTGCATAGGTTGTTGGATGAAGAAAAGAATATCCAAAAGAAAAATAAGAAAAAAGATAAAGTTAGATAAAAAATAATATTTGATATTCTAGAATATAATTATTTAAAATTTTCAATTTTTTTATAATTAGTATTAATTGCTAATGAAATATATGTATTTTTTTTAGAAGATAAATTAATAATATTAGTATAATGTTCTTTTTCATCTTTTAGTCCAAAATTGCATTCTGCTATTTCTACTACATCACTAAGAATCTTATCCTCGTTCAAAAATGGTATAATAACTTGAAAAAATAAATTATTTGATATTAATACCATCTGACAATAAGGAATATTTTGAACTTCATTTTTTCGTATAAACAAAAAAATATTAAACATCTGTGGAATATTAGGAATAATTTTAAAAAATATATTTGTGTACATTTTATTTAATTCAATTGTTTCATCTGATTTTAACCATTTTATATTATCAAATTTATCGAAATATTCCTTTGGCATACAATTTAATGCTATTCGCACCAATGATTTATAAACATTAATGGGTATGCATTTCTCTGTTTTTAAATTAAAGCAAAGTCTTTTATTTTCTTGGTCAACTGTCAACATATTACGGTTTTGAACATATAATGTTCCATTTAAAAATTCAGCTGTATTTCTTGGATTTTTTACATCTCTATATTTAGGAATTTTATTTTTACCCTTAATATGATCTAAAGTTCTAAGCGGAGATGTAAATTTTCCCAAATCTGACTCAATTGTATCTCCATAATAATGGTTACAAATATCACATTCATTATTTGTTATTATCTTTTTATTTCCTAACAATTCTGGTATAGCATGACATTTATTACTAAAAGTAACTTCATTCTTAGTTTTTCCACAAAATCTACAGGTATTATTTTTGTCATCCAGAATAAATTGAGATTCCTGACAGTCGAAATTTGTCATTACCAAATTATAATTATTATCAAAATAAGCAATACTGTTTTCTTTATTATAACGAATATTCATACTTCTCTCCTCTTTAAGTTTATGAATTATTAATATCTATTATTTTTTATTTACTAATTCTTGATACATCTTCATTAATTCAGCGACACAATCTGATTCTGTCATTTTATGCCAATCAAATCCGTATGCTTCCATTACTGCCTTGTCATTTTCTTGATGTGCTTTTCGTAATTCTGGTGGCATAAATGTTTCATCATATAAATCTGCTAACGAACTATTAGCATATAATGCTCTTGCATCTAAAATAGCTTTTGCCGTTTTTTTCAACTTTTCCTTTTGTTTATCCGTCATATCAGGCCATACAAAATTATTATATACAATTTTGGAAGAATATCTATAATCGCTTTTTAATCTTCCAGCAACTACTCTCATCCATGCATTATGAACATTAGACATTAATACAGAAAAATGTACTAATTCAGCATTTCCTACTACATATATTTGATTTGATGCAATAATATTAGGGGGCAAAAACATCAAAGGAATATATCTCCTTCGTTCTGAACTAACCGTTGGAATCGCTAAATAATTCGTTGATGGTTGTCTTATTTCAGCAAACAAAGTAGGTGTATCTGCTAACATTACTGTATTTTTTCTTAAGCTATTACTTCTCCATTCTTTTACTTTTTCTACTTTTTCTTTGATTAATTTATGTTCCAATATTTCAGAAATATTTATATCTTTTAACCACACACAGTATCTCTTCTCATTATGTAATAATTCCCTAGCGCCAATAAATGGGTGTAAAAATCTGCTTATTTCCTTATCTTTACTAACTAATTTGTTATATTCATCTTCATTAATAGTATAATTTCCATCATCTAATGCAAAACTTCCATAACTAATAGCAGGAACATCACATAATGTGCTATTTCTATTTTCTATAAAAATAATTGGTGCATCAATTAAATAGCAATTAATATTATTTACCTGTGTTTTTTTATTTTTTTCGTATATATATTTTTCTTTTCTATTAAAAAATGAAAATCCAATTATTACACAATGTACATGTGCCTTTAAACTTGCTTCGCTATCCCATCTAAAAGTTCTATATGCAAAATTTATATTTAAACCCTGTTCTATTATATCTTTCCAAAGTATTGCAACTTGTTCACCCTGTGTAATAGAATTTGTTGAAACAAAAGCAACTTCTATATTTGTGTTCTTAATATAATCAGTAGCTTTTTTATACCAGCAACTAACATAATCTAAATTGCCTGCTCCTTTTATTCCTTTAAATATATCACTAATATCTTTTTTCTGACTTTCATTCATTAATCTAGCCCCAATAAAAGGTGGATTTCCCATTATATAATTACATTCATTCTTATCAATAATATCATTCCAATCAATCCTCAAAGCATTACCTTCTACAATATTTGTGTAACTTTTTAATGGTAAAAATTCTAAATTCATATGTAAAATATTTTCTGTTTCTTTCATCATTTGGCTTTCTGCAAT
>CANRBJ010000072.1 GCA_947628815.1 uncultured Clostridia bacterium
GAAATATCAAGAAATAGTTATTATAAATATAAGCGAGAACTGAAAGCTGAAATAAATAAAAATATATAAGCACGAGAATTGATTTTAAAATACCATAGGCATTTGATAGCATTATTAAAAAATGATATAATTTAATTAGATGTAATAATAAAAAAATAGTACTGAAAGGAATATGTATTATGGAAGATAAAGAAGTTTTAGAAGAAGAAATAAATAAACTAACAGCATTTTTAGATGAACTTTCAGAAAAAATAGAAAAATGTGTAAATAATATTGGAAATAATGTTTTAGGAAACATTGTTGAACACAAAACATTTGGTAAAGGAAAAGTAAATCAACTTGAAAATAATATTATTCAAGTAGAATTTAAAAATAATGTTATAAAAAAATTTAAAATTCCAGATGTATTTATTGATAGATTTATAGTAACTGATAAGATACAACAAGAAAATATTGATAACATTGTAAGTTTAAAACACCAAAAAGATAATACTATTAAAGAAATTGATAACATAAAAAAAGTACTTGATGAATTAATTAATGAAAATAAAATTGATGTTCAAAGTATTTTATGTAAGGAAGCAAAAAAATGTATTGAACAGGGGTATATAAGTGTTGATGAAGATGTAGAATTTAGAACTATAAGAGATGTTTCAGATTTATTTAATAAGCATTACGTAGGTTTTCAAAGAAGTTGGATAAAGATAGATAATAATTGGCAGAGAGTTGCAAGTTGCTTTCAAATAGATAGATTGTCTGATAGAAACATCTATAGTAATATTCTTTCACCAGATGGTAATTGTTTTTATTATATAATTAATGAAGAAAGTGATAGCAAAAAAGAAGAAGCAGTTAATGGAATTATTAATCACGAAATGGAAGTAACATACTTGTTTTTAAAATACCCAGATAGTGGTTATAAGTTTTATGGAATATTTAAAAAAGATATAGACGCTATGAAGAAATCTATTGAAAATAAAGAATATAAAGTTATATATAAGAAAATAGATGACAAATTAGATTTAACACAATTTTTTAATATAGTAAAAGGAGATAATAAAAATGAATGAAATAATGTTAAATGATATATTAAAAATACCTCATAGTAAAGTACAAGATTATAAAATAAGGTTTATGGTATCTAATGGTTATACAGAACCTTTATTGACTATGACGACAAATTTTAACCAATTTTTAGATTGGGTTGGTTGGAAAGGTGATAAGGATAATCTATCAAGACCTAGGGTAATTGGTTTGGTTAGATATTATACTGTAAGCCCTGAACAATGGGTATTTGCAGGCGTATATGATGTAAATAAAAAAACAAATTATGATGATATTAAAAATAATGTAGCATATGACTTAATTCCTGTTCCTGAATATGAAAATTTAATAGGAAGATTGATATTAGAGTATAAAAATACTACTCAGCAATTAAAAAGAAATGCAGAAAATGTATTAGATGATATTAAAGTGGTAGAAATTTTAAAGAAACCATATAAAGGTATTGAATTTACTGGATATAATAATATAAACTTAACATTTCAAGAATTGGAAGTAATTATAAAAAATAGCGTAGATGAGTGGAAAAGAAAATTAGAAAATATAACAGGTATATATATGTTGTCAGATAGAAATACAGGAAAAAGATATATTGGAAGTGCTTATGGTCAAGAAGGTATATGGCAGAGATGGAGCAGTTATATATATTCTCAGAATGGTGGAAATAAAGAATTATTACAATTAAATAATAATTATATTAGAGAAAATTTTACATTTACTTTATTAGAATGGTACACTATTGGCACCGATACAGAGTATATTATTTCAAGAGAAAGCTATTGGAAAAATGTTATGATGTCTAAGGGAAAATATGGTTATAACGATAATTAATAGAACTAAAGGCTAAAAAAGTACATTATGAAAGGGGGATTTTAAAATGGGATCTTTAATAGCAATATTTGTCTGGGGCGTAGTTCTAGTTATTTATGTATTCGGTTTATTTGTAGGTCTTATTGGAAAAGTATGGAAATTTATTAGAGATGTTTATGAAACTTCAGTAGAAAATAAAAAGAAAGAAAATGAACTAAATGATGAATTAGCAATGAAAGTATATGATAGTGGAGTAGATTTATACAATGAAACAGATTTAGAAAATGTGAAAAAAATCAATATATTAAAGAAAATGTGTAATACCGAAGATATAAACAAATTAAGAGAATTGCATACTAGAGCTGGGGAAATTTTAGAAAAAGCAGAATTTGAATTATATACAAAATTAAAGCAAAAAGCATTAATAGATTATAAGCAAAAATACAGTTATGATAAGATAAAAACTAGGCTAGTAGATGATGACATTTCAGAAGTAAAAAAGTTATTAAAATATTCAAATGTTAAAGGTTCAATAGAAGAACCATCTAAAAATATGAGTGTATCATTTAATATTACCTATAAAGAACCACCTAAAATATTAGGAAAAAATGCACTCATAGATGGTAGTTTAAAAATTACGGTTAGTGATAAAGAAGGTAATATAATTGCAGATGGATATTGTGTAGGAGATAACTTTGAAGAATATAAGGAATTATTTTTTACTAAATATAATGTAGGCTTATTAGAAAAACAATATGAAGTAACTTGTATTACTAAAGATAAAAGTAAAGT
>CANRBJ010000073.1 GCA_947628815.1 uncultured Clostridia bacterium
AAAAAAGCCCATATTCCATATATTTCAATGGAATGTGAGCTTTTAATTTTCTTGAACTGTTAAAAATGGGAGTATAACATATATATTAAAATAAAGCAATAGAAAACAAACAAATATTTGTAAAAAGTTTTTAAAGTAAATATCTTGAAATTGTCTTAATAATCTGTTAAGCTATATATAACTTGATTGATTATTGTGTCAATCGTTAAGTGAGAGAAAAAGTTGTAGATAACTACGACGTCCGCTCCATTAAGTAAAATCGTCAAACCAGACGAAAATATTAATAAATCAACTGTAAAAGGTTGATTTTTTTGATGCCTTTTATTTTAAAAGAAAAAATGAGTGAAGTTTTAAAAAAATTTTATACATCAAACGATATTTAATATTTATAAAATAATTAATTAATTGTTTCATTAGTTTTATAATAAATTTATTAATTTGCAATTTTATGTAAAATACTGTATAATATTAAAGTAAATATGCTATTTTGAACGTGCATATACGATATCATTTATACGCAATAATAACTAAAGGAGGAATAAAAAATGACAGAGTATATTGATGTATTAAATGAAGATGGAGTAAAAACAGAAAGATTTATTAGGAGTGAGATTTATGAAAAAAACTTATATAAATTGTTTGAGAAAATTACGAGAATTTAGAAAGAGTTTAATAACAGATAAAGATATAAAAAGAGGGAGATTATATTTTACTTGGATCAAGGATAAAACTGAAACAATAGCAAAAGAAAAAGACGAAAACTACATTTATACAAAAGTAATTAAGTATACACTGCCTAATTATGTTATTACACAATATATATTTAATAAAGCTAATAAAAATGTAAAATCTATAATTAAATCAAATTATACTTTTAAAGACAATAAATATACATTTAATAATACAAATATATCAATAGAAGATGTAAAAATACTTATGAAATATGTTTTATTCAAGAGAGGAAATGTGATATGGATAGATTTTGGATTTAATATTGGAAATGAGTTTGGTGGAATGCACCCTGCTGTTATATTAAAAAATTTTGATAAAGATTTGTTTGTTGTACCAATATCATCGAAAAAACCAGTAGAATATGTAAGAATAGAAAAAGAGTTAGAAGATGGTAAAATAAATATAGAAGAATATAAAAAACAAATAAATAAAATTACAGAAATAATAGAGCTAAAAAAAATAAATGGTTTTAGAAAGATGTTAAGATGGGTAAGGATTACAAGAATGAAGAAAATTAGCATGTTAAGAGTGAACTTTTCGGGAACAATAGGAACATTAGAAGGTAAAGATATGAATAATATATCTGATAAAATATATTTAGAATTTGGTAATAATATAAGCAAATCCATATAAAAATTTGATGAATAAATCGTTGACATTTAGAGTAAAATATAGTATCATAGTATTAGAAAGTAATCAAAAAGATTGCTATGAAAGGAACGAAAGTTCCAGTTAAATTGCTATGAAAGGCAACTAGTTAGAAATAATTAGTTGCCAGTTTTTTCGTTTTATGATATATTGATTACATCAGTTGATTAATCGAATTATTTTTTGAGCAAATATGGGAGGAAAAATTTTCGTAAATAACTTCCTTAAAAGCTCCAACGACAAATTTGTTAAAACTTTTATATAGAACTACCTTAATCAATTTTGCTAAATATCATCTTATAATGTTTGTAATGGCTAAAACTAATAAAAAGCTGACATTAAAGTAATATCTTTAATGTCAACTTTTTATCGATTAGAAATATCCTTTACACCATCTCAAAATGAGATGAATTCCGTAACTATTTTCAGCATATTTATATTCCAAAGTTTGTTTGGAAATTGCAATTACTTCTGTTTCTCCTTTCAACTCATCCAAATTGTTAACAAAAGTACCATTTGATTTGTATATATTAAAATACCTAAAAAGATATTTGAAGCAACTAATCTGTGGCACATTAATTATTTTTGCAAACCCATAAGGCTCATAGCAAAAAACTTTAAAGGAATTGTATTTACTTATATCCCGTACAATAACTACAGCTTTACTAAATGGATTAATCTTATAACAAGCCCAGATATGTTCATAAGCTCCACAAAAGCAATTATTCCTATCAGTATAAAATATTTCTCCATTTTGAATTATACTCATATTGTAACTATTATTCCCCAATTCGCAAAGTTCGGCAAAGTTAATGGTTTTGATTTTTGCCGAACACTTACAAGCAGGAGAATATTCTCTCACTATGCGACCATACACATCATCTGGCACCGCCATTTCATTTAATAGCGGACAAAGTACGAGTAAAAGTTTTTTTCTAATCATATTATTACCTCCTTGAATTTTCTTGGAGGTTAGAAACCTCCAAGTTACTTAACTTATTAGTTTCTAAACAATAGTAACGTTTATATTTTACCATATTTTACATAAAATTTCAACTTTTTTTACACCATAATATTCAAAAATAACACTTAGTGTTATTTTTGATAAATTCCTTTACATTCGTTAATTAATTTGATATATTTTTATATATCGGAGGCTAACTATTAAAAGTCAATAGTTAGGTACAAAAAAATCTAAAAAATATTTACTGAAAAAATTTACATGCTAA
>CANRBJ010000074.1 GCA_947628815.1 uncultured Clostridia bacterium
GATAACTATAAATTATCATGAAATATTAAGTTAAGGTGAAATATGATGTCGGATTTTTTTGTTGACAGAATTGAGTTAAAACAGGATTTATTTGAACTTTTAAATGATGTACAGCTACAAAATACTGTTTTTATTTTAAGTAGTAGATCTGGGCTTGGAAAGAGTGAATTTTGTAATCAGATTATAAAAAGTGTTTGTGATAAATATCTATCATTTAAAATATCTATTCCTATCGGAGAAAACATATCATTAGATGAAGGCTTTTATTTACGAGAAATTGCTCGTGCAATTTCTGAGCAAGCCGATAAATATAATTATAAAAATTTAAATGAATTTATACACAACACTGATAATTCTGTAATTAAAAAAATAAAGGTACATAAACTAGTTGAAGATTCAGAAGGATTAAACGGATTAGTTAAACCAATAAATTCAATAGTTTCATATTTTGATAATACAGGCGATTTTTCTGAAGAAACATTATTAAACATCAGTGATTCAAGATATATATATATAATTTTAAACGAATATATCATGTATTGTTGTAATTTGCATTCTAAAGTTGTTATCAACATAGAAAATATTCAACAAATTGATATGTTATCATTAACACAAATAAAAGAGTTATTAAAGAAAGCTAATAATATTTTTTTATTGTTAGAATATACTTCCAGTAACAATAGTCTAGACGAAGCTAAACGATTTGAAACGAACTTTCATATTAACTATACTAAAGTGATAACACGACGCTTGAAAAAATTAGACTATAAATACACCTGTGAAATTATCAATCATATGTGCCCCGATAATAATTTTTTTATGAATGAAGATACATTACGTGAAATTTATTTCACTATAGATGGGAATATACGCCAGTTATCCGATATTGAAAATATGTTTGAAATAAGTGACGAGGACACATCAATTAATACACAAGAAAATTTCACATTGCAAAGATTGAAGGGAATGAATAACGCACACCAAATACAGCTTCTGTGTTTAGTTTATGCACATATGTCGCAAGTCCCGAATGAAATTATTAAATTATTATTAAGTGATAAAGAATATGTTTTATTTTTAAACTATGAGAACATATTATCAGAGTTAATGGGAAATAGCGGATTACTAGAATTCGACACTGTTTCAAATACAATAAAATTAAAACATGACTCAATAAGAATGGAAATGAAAAAGATTCCACAGTATGAAGTTAAAATTGCTCTTTCATTTAGTTGGTGGATTGATTTTTACGAAAAAGCATTAAAAGAAGCAGGCAAAAATGATTGGATAAATATTAAAGAAATTGTAAAGAAACTTTGTTATTTTTATTGTTACTATGAACCTGCCGCTTGTAAAATATTATCTATTTTACCTCATATTAGAATGATAGCTATAAATAGCATTAATCCTGATGAGGCAATTTCTTTTTTGATAGGATTTTATGATACATTTAAAAAATTAAATGACCCTGAACAACTCTATACATTGGAGAAGTTTTTGTTAAATATATATTATGAACTCGGGATATTCGACAAAGCATATGGCGTATTCAAAAATATTGCTTTTCGTTCAAATAAGACTTATAATTTATATAACGCTATGCTCTTGGATAGACTTCAACAAGAAAATGAGGCGATTAAAATTGTTGATTCAGAATTGGCAAAAACATCAAATCACAGGTATGAGTTATCATTATATCTAATAAAAATGATTGCTACTGCTTCGATCAATAAATATGATGAATGTATAAAGATTTTTGAGTATATATATAATAATAAAGATATATATTCAAAATACTTTGAATATGGGTTTTTTCTAAGAAATAGTGAAATAGTTTTATCATTGAAGGAAGCAATTCCATATTTAAAGGAAAGCATTCAATTCTTTCAAAATCAGAATGAGAAAATATATGAAGCCCATGCAAGGATTTCTCTACTAATGAATTGCGCTCGTGTCGGTCTGTTTGACGAAGCAAAAAATCAGTTAAAAATTACAAAAACTGTTCTTAAAAATAATTCACTTGAAAGACATATCATTTTAAATGATGAGGTGGCATTGGAAATGTGCCGCGGAAATTATAACAGATCATTAGAAGATGAATTAAAACTTGCGATGTGCACTGCACAAGTGATTTTTGATAAAATAATAATAAACCATAATTTATTAATATTATATAAAAAGAATGCTCAAATAGCAGAGGGACTCCAAGTAGTAGAGTATTTACTGGATTTGCTCGATTCAGAAACTAACAGATTAAATATTTGTTTCACTTATTGGAATATTTCGTTTTTCTACAAAGGATATGATGATATACAGCATAATTACTATTACAATAAATATATAACTTTATATAGTGAACTAACGAGTAAACCAATAAGAAAAAGCGTAATTGAAACGGATGTTGCCCACAAACCTAATATGGAGTATGTTATTGGCTTTATATCACACTGGCGATTCCCAATTCCAGAAGAACTATAATCTTTAAAAGAAACCATATCCGCAATGGATATGGTTATCTTATGAGACAATCCCAGATTTTGTGTAAAGTAAGTTGTTTAAACCTCCAAGATGGTATATAATAAAAATATCAAATTGGA
>CANRBJ010000075.1 GCA_947628815.1 uncultured Clostridia bacterium
CTCAGTCTGCGAAGGAGTATTAAGAAGAAAGGATGGTTTTCTAAAATGAAAACTAAAAGAATTATATCATTGCTAGCGTCATTAGCAATGATGGTAACAGCGGTTACGGGGGCTATGACGGTATCAGTCGTTAGTGCGGCTGATGATTATGTTACATCAGGTAAAATTGGAGAAAATGCCAGCTGGGTTGTAAATACTGATGACGTTTTAGTTATAAGCGGTCAAGGTGACATTAATGGTTCTGGAGGTTGGAGCTGGAGCAGTAATTTTAATTACCATATTGCTGAGGTAGTTGTCGAAGATGGTATTACATCTGTGACTAACACGACATATAGTAGGGAGCTTATTAGTGGAACTAGTTGTAAATCTGTTTCAAAGATTACATTACCTCCAAGCCTTACAAAACTACAAGGTTGCCTTGATAGAATAGGTGTTTTTAGGGGCCGTCATTTAAAGGATATTTATATTTATTCTAAGAATATTACAGACGCAGCTAGTGTAAAGGGTGATGGTATTTATCCTGAAGGAATGACGTGGCATGTATATAAGGACAGTGAAACAGATAAATCATTAAGAAATGATTTAGGTCTTAATGATGAAGATATAGAATATATACCCGCCAATGAAAAAATGCCAGCGATAACAAATAAAACTCCGGCACAAGTTGAACCGTTAACAAATACATCAGGACCAGCAGGAATTACATCAAAGTGGGAATGGAATGAATCAAGTAAAACTCTTACTTTTAGCGGAGCCGGTTATATTTATGGATATGGAGATGAAACTGAAAATTTTACTGGTTATAAAAAATATTCTGAAAAAACGGAGCATATAGCAATTAAATCAGGAATTACAAGTATAGGTCTGTATGGATTTATACAAACGGATACTTATAATTATAATGGTGCATTCTGCAATTTTACAGCATTAAAAGATGTTGAGTTACCTGACACTTTGAGGATAATCGGTGACGGTGTATTTGGGAAATCCAATTTAACTAAAATTGAATTTCCCCAAACTGTTGAAAAAATAGGACGAAATGCTTTTAGTTATACAGAACTAAAAGAAATTTCATTTTCTGAAAATATAAAATTTATGGGTCAGGACGCATTTTCAAATACAAAGCTTAAATCCATAAATCTTCACGAGGGAATGTTCATTGGCGGCGGTGCATTTGTGTCTTGTGAATCACTTAAGGAAGTAACAATTCCACCAAATTGTTCATATGGAAGAGCAGGTGGACAAGGATTAGGTGGTTTTCATCATACATTTTGTTATTGCACAGGACTTGAAAAGGTAATATTTGAAAATGGTGTAACCGAACTATCAGTTGAAGGTATGTTTGGCGGATGTACAGCCCTTAAAGCTGCATATTTTTACACTGCTGACTTACAGTCAATAGGAGCTGTTACTTCTACTGCACCCACATTCGAAAAAAACAATAATATAACCTTCCATGTTGTTAAGGATAGCACAACCGAGCAAACGCTAAAAGATGCAGGATATCTGACCGCTGATAACACGGTATACCTAGCAGATACAACCGCCCTAGAAACTGCTATATCAGAGGCAGAGGCAATAGAGACAGATAAATACACAGATGAAAGTGTATCTGCATTAACAAAGGCTATAGAAAACGCAAAGGCTGTTTTAGAGAATTTAAACGCAACCCAAGACGAGGTTGATAGTGCAGTAAAGGCAATAGAAGATGCTAAAAATGCACTAGCTGAAAAGCCAGACGAGCCATCATCATCAGACCCGTCAGATTCGTCAGATCCATCAAATTCATCAGACAATAACAATCAGTCACAATCACCAAACACTCCGGCTACACCATCTACATCTGCACCTACAACGGCAACGCCTAAACCTACAACACCGCCTACTGTTACAACAACTGTAGCTAAACCAGCAAAGGTAAAGTCGGTTAAGCTAAAGGCAAAGAAAAAGAAATTAAATGTAAGCTGGAAAAAGGTTAGCGGAGCAACAGGGTATGAGGTAATGTCAGCGACGAATAATAAATTTACAAAGAATAAAAAGACAGTTACAGTTAAAAAGAACAAGGTAACTCTTAAAAAGCTTAAACCAAAGAAGAAATACTTTGTAAAGGTAAGGGCGTACAAGCTTGCAAACGGCAGGAAGTATTTTGGAAAGTGGTCGAAGGTTGTTAAGAAAAAGACTAAATAAATGCCTTTCATAAATATTCTATATAATCAAAACCGCTCGGCAGTATTAAAACTGTCGGGCGGTTTTGTCTTGCTTCTTGCATCTGGTCTTCTTGCTTTTAGTTTCTGACAATTATCCATTATACATTGTTAATTATCAATTGATAAGCCTGCCGTTTCACCAACTTTAACATTTGTCAAATTTATAATAGGCAGCAGAGCCTCCGCCGGCTCGGCGGTCTTGCTTCTGGCTTCTTGCTTCTATTTTTCAAAAATATTTTGAAAAATACTTGACACCCCTGTCGAAATTTGTTATAATGTAAATACTTTAACAAAGGAGTGATATTTATGTGTACGATTAACTCCCAATTTTTAACAGGGGGGGGGGGGCGTAAAGCCAA